>DATCTJ010000001.1:0-2419 GCA_036568005.1 Lutibacter sp.
CAGGTTGCCGCGTTGTTCTTTCGCTATCGCTTCTCCCGCGCGCCGGCTGGCCCTATCGCTAAAAATGTATCCCATACATTTTTTTAACGCTCTGTCCCGCAATGACGCGTTTTAAGGGGCATTGCAGTAGCGCAATGACGAGGGTTTTAATTGGCTTTCTTGATTTTTTGTTATTGGTTTTTTTATTAAAATTATTCTTCCAATAAAGGCATGGCCGCATAAATTTTAAACAAAGCTATGGTTTCAAGTCGCAGCTTTGTTTTCACAAACTGCTTTAAGTCCTCATCCAACAATTCTCCGAGCCCCTGAAGTATGTTTTTGTCCGACATTTTTTCTAAATGCACTATACAATCCTGTAAATAATCGGCCAGTGGTTTTTTCATACGTTCTTCCACAATTTGTTTATTGATTGCAGTTTGCTGCTGCATAAAAAACCAACAATCAAACAAATCGCGGTTTGTAAAAGTAGTCCGATCTAAAAGTGCACAGACTTTGTGCGCAAACATATCAGGCTGCGTCATCACCCTGATGCTAATTCCCAATAAATTTTTTATCTCATAATGATTGGCGAACTGCCGATTGGAAATTTCCACCTTCAGCTTTCGTTCTCCCGAACCATAATCCAACACAATAATAAGCCCATAGTGTTTAATTGCTTCATCGTGGATTTTTCCATACTTCAATACAATAGAACGGATTTTTTCATATACTAAATCCTGCTTCTCAGGCTGAATTAAATGAAAATCCAAATCAACAGAAAAGCGTGGCAGTTGCTCAAAAAACATCAAGGCAGTCCCTCCCTTAAAACCAAGCAAACTCCCAAGTTCTACATCATCATAGATATCCTTTAAGATTCTTATCAAATATGATTTATGCTTTGTGATATTCATATTTCCAACATTTTTTTTACAGTTTTCTCAAGTGCCTTAGTCTGGTAGATAGGCAACAAATCAAGCAGGTGTTTTTTATTTAATGTATTTATTGAATCGAAGTACATCTCCCCGTTAAGATAAAGCATATCTAAAAAAGCCCTTTCTTTAGTCGCTATATTGATACCATCTGGATTGGAAATTATCCCAGTTGTATTTAATAAAACGGCGTCCTTTATTTTTCTGTACTTAATTTCCCATCCATCAATTTCCACAACGCGACTTAAATAACTTACTGCCGTAATTGTACTGTCGTATTGAAAAATGATTCCTTCCTTTTGAAGTACATAATCTAATGATACATAAGAAGGGGTATATAAGGTGCAAGCCAGCGCCGCAGAATCATAAATCGGTTTGGTGTATAATCCTTTGCGTGGATTTTTCAGGTTCCCTTTGCCTACTTGATAGTGTATTTTTTTGGTCAAGGAAATTGGATCCGATTCGCCGGTGAGTAATGCAATATCAGCCAAGCCAAAAACAGTGCGAGGACTTTGGTAAATCTGCAATAACCAAGCTGTATTTTGATTAGATGAACCCATTATACGAATTATTAGAATGTTTGGTTCACAAAGATACAGAAATAATAAATATGAACAAGTTTAAACTAATCAGACTAATTGTTGAATAGTTTATTGGTTTAGTTGTTGAACTGTTGAATTGTTGAATTATGCTATAGGCGGAAGGCCGAAGTTGGAAGATTGTGATTCGTTTTAGCGATGATCAGTTAATTCGTTGATTTGATGAATTGTAAAAATTATGCAAGCGAAGGCTTTGGAAATTTGTTTGTTTGAGAAAAAGACAAAAGTAAAAAATCGTGAGACTATGTGGTCAATTTTTTATCTTCCTTTGCATATATTGGGGCTACAAAGTTAAGAGATTTAACAGAGCAGGGGTGCTTCGAAGTCGGGAGACTTCAAAGAGCGGATTGCCGCGTCGTTCTTTCGCTATCGCTTCTCCCGCGCGCCGGCTGGCCCTATCGCTAAAAATGTATCCCATACATTTTTTTAACGCTCTGTCCCGCAATGACGGGGGATTTAATGAAAATTGAACTTCGAACTTTTAGCTTTGAGCCTGCCTCCGGCAGGTAAACTTTCAACTTCAAAGCCTATTCCCTAAAAAATTTGTCCAATGTCAATTTAATTCGACCACGGTCCGTGTTGGTGAGGTTAGAGCCTGAGGGCAGGCAGAGTCCGTTATGGAAAAGGGATTCGCTTAGGGTGCCACCATAATAAGGATCGTTTGCAAAGATGGGCTGCAGGTGCATGGGTTTCCATAAAGGACGGCTTTCTATATTTGCGGCATCGAGTGCCAAACGGAGGTCTTCTCGTGTTTTTCCGCCAGTTTGTTCGGGGTTTACTTGGATGGCAGTGAGCCAATGGTTTGAAAAATAATCGGAATTGGGTTCAGTAAATACTTTTACACCTTTGATCTCTTTGAAATAATCCATATAAAAATCGTGCATAGCCCTGCGCAATACGATGTGCTTATCC
>DATCTJ010000002.1:0-9701 GCA_036568005.1 Lutibacter sp.
AAATCACAAATGCTGTCAGCTAAAGTAGGATTTTTTACTAGTTTCATAGCACTAATATACAAATTAATATTCTGATATACAAATAGTTAGATGATTTTTTTACCCTTTTTTTGTAAAAATTTATCGTGCAACGGTCTTAAAACAATAAAAATGAGTGAGCTAAGCAAAAAATCTAGTCTGATGATCTTTTTCTGTAAAATTAGCTCATTTTTTTCCTCGCCACCTGGTATCTGCGCACCATATCGCCCATAGCTGTCACTATGTCGCACTATAAATGTTCACTGAACATTTTTTTAACGCGCACTCGCATCATCTGGCCCATCGCTAAAAATGTTCACTGAACATTTTTTTAACGCGCCCTCGCATCATCTGGCCCATCGCTAAAAATGTTCACTGAACATTTTTTTAACGCTCTGTCCCGCAATGACTCGGTTCTTTATGGGCATTCCAGTTAGGATACGTTTTTGAAGGAGCAACCCAATGAAATGGAGTAGCGAATGAAGCAATCTGTGGCTTGTTATGGTCACTATTATAATTGTTACTCCAAGTCTAAAATTTTTGATTTCAGTTGCTTATTATAATTTGCATAGGTAAACTTTTCTGATAAACTAAAATTTGTTTCTATCATTTCTTTAAAGAAAGCAGGATCCATGAAGATACTTTCTTCAATAATGGTTTTAAGTTTTACTGAACTAAGTGGTTCTATCAAAAAGCCATTTTTTTTATTTGCTATATACTGTCCAATACAGGACACATTGGACACAATAGGAATACAACCATAATTCATAGCTTCTCCTATTACTTTTGGGAATCCTTCACTTTTAGAAGGTAAGATTATAAAATGACAGGCATTATAAATTTCAACAATCGCTTCTTTATTTAAAAATCCATGAAAAATAACTGGAGTACCTATACTTTTTGCCTTTAATTCTAATGCTGCTCTTAAAACACCATCACCAACAATATGTAAAGCACCCAAATTAGGATGTGCTATTTCACAAAAGGCATTTATAATTAATTGTACTCCTTTATTTTCATTTAAACCACCTACAAAACAAAAATTATAAGGTTTTGAGAGTTCTTTACTTTTTATTGTTTGGTTCCCATCGATTCTATCACCTTCCGTTAAACAAGGATTTTCAAAAGTTAGGCATTGTGGTAGCTGATTTTCCCATGCTCCATTGATGGTTACCATTCTATGTTGCCTTTTTAAGCACCAACGTTGTATGGCATAACCAAAAGGTGGTTTTTGTTGATTCCAATTACCTGCGTATTTAAACCATCCCTTTTTCTTTACAAACAAGTTTAAAAAAGGAATCAAATACACACCCATACCAGTTGGGGCTCTTAATTGAAATATGTCCACTTTTTCTAGCAATTGTATCACTTTAAAAATAGTGCTTGGCGCATTCCAAACTACCCCTAATTTCTGAAGTATCTTTTTCCCACCAGTATCTTTTAAAGGTATAAAATGAATATTTCCTGAGGTATATGCTAAAGAACTTGGTGGTGCTTCTTCATTTAAAAAAACTGCCAGATGGTAAATTTCATCAAATTGAGTAGCCAAATAATTAATTTCGGTAACTGTTGGGCCCCAGCCAACAATTTCATCATAGGTATTTTTATAATGCTCTGTATGCGATATAATTAATAATTTACTCAAAAGCTTTTAAATATTTTTTAATAATTACATTCCATTTAAATTGCGATGACCAGGCTGTTGCGTTTATTGAATAGTTGTTATAATTGTTACTAATTTCAATCACTGCATTTAAAAGAGCATGCTTGCTTGTAGGATCCACTAATTTACCCGAAATATTATTGTTAATTGCATCAACAATACCACTATTATCGGACCCAATCGCTGGAAGTCCAAAAGAATTTGCTTCAATAATTGCTATACCAAACCCTTCAACATCTCCAGTTATAGTTTTAGTACTTAACATAACAAATATAGTACTCTCTTGTAATAGTTGGTGTTTTTCTTGTTCAGTTACCAAGCCATGAAAAGTAATGTGATCTGCTACATGTAATTTTTCAGCAACAAACTCAAAATCTTGCTTTCTGGTTGGAATTCCCACAATATGGTAGTGTATATTTGGATATTTTTCTATTAATAAAGGCAAAGATTTAATCACATTTAATTGTCCTTTTCGTTCTGTAACATTACCCACCGTAATTAAAATTGGATTTTCTATATCCTTTACTACTTTATTAATAGGTTTTTCGTTTGTGCTATTTTCTACATTAAATCCATTAGGAATAACTGCAATGTTACTTTGGTTTAAATGTGCCATTAAAGACTCTGTATAATTTGAAACTGCAATAATTTTATTAAAATTTGACAAAGCATTGTTTGTTAGCTTATTATTGAACCCTTTTAAATTTAATTCACTGCCATGAATTACAGCATACTTTTTTTTATTTTTTAAAAAAGGGTCTAAACCCACCATCCATAAAGAAAATTTCCCTGTTGCTAAAACCATAGCATTTTTGGTAAGCAAACTTCTATACTTGAAAATCCGCTTTAAATACGTTAACAAAATAATATTATAACGTTTAATTCTAACAACTTTAAAAGGCAATGTAGCATCAAATTGTTGTTCTTCTATGCCATTTTTAGAACGTATATCTGTTAAAGCAGTAACACTAAACCCATTTAATTGTAATTGTTTAGCTAAATTATAGGCGTGATTGCCTATACCTCCCGGTTGTGGGGGGAATTCGGAGGAAACAATAAGTATGGATTTATTAAAAGTCATTTTAAAGTAATTCAGAAGGTGTATTAAATTTAATCTTTTGATTTGATTCTATTATTTTATGAATAACCTTAACAGGGGCTAATTCATTTTCATAGTATTTTCTCGCATTTTGTTTTAACAACTTTCTTAGTTCTTCATTATTTTTTAAGTTCTCCAATTTTTCTTCAATATCTTTTTGAGAGCCATCTGTAATAAAAATATCTTTTTTATTCGTTAATTTTTTAGGCAATATTCTAGATATTTCTGTTGTTAGTATAGCTTTTCCAAAACAAAGAAATTCAGCTAATTTCCAACCGTGACAATCTTCAACAGCTGGAGTATTAAAGGCAATAATAGATTTTTTAGTTTTATTTATATAAGTTTTGATATCATCTCTTAATTCCATAGTCAAATCTTCATATCCTTGAATATCATTTTTACTTCTTGGTGCAAATCCTCCCTCAAAATTTATATTTTTAGATAAACATGCCCTTATGAAATTTGCTCGATTGGCATTTGTTTTCTTCTCTTTCCTCCATAGTGACCCTACGAAATAAATATAATTGTGCTCCTCTGAACCAGGATAATAATCGTCTAATTTTGGCCGATTTAACTGAGCCTTGTAATTAGAGAAAAATCGTTTTATGCTATCAATTCTTCTGTATGATTTAATATAATTAAGTATTGATAAAAAAAATGTTTTTGGAATGGAATATAAATTAATTCCAAAACTGGGACCGATTGAAATTATTTTATTAGAATTATAATTTTTATGCTCATCAATATTAATTTTACAATATAAATCTGACCATCCTAATGCTATTTTATTAACATTTGAAGTGTCCGCATAATCAATTATTATTTTTCTTTCAGATTTTTCTTCCTTTATTATAAAAGCTAAAAAATGGTTGTTAAATTTGAAATTAGGGAATGGTGTATTTTTGAAAAATATTTTTTCTTTCCCCCAATATTCTTCAATTCCTTTAATATAAAAAGAAGAAAATAAAATATCGCAAGCAGCGTCAATATATATTTTCATAAAATTAAGTGTTCAAATTATTTCATTTTAAAATATTAATAATTAATTTATTCTTTCTAAACTTTCAATTTTAGCTCCTTCCTTTAGTTTTTTTGTTGCCAACTTCCAAGATTTAACTACTTGATACAATACCAATGGAAATAAAAGTACCGAAAGCATATAGCCTAATAGCATCATTTTTGCATTTCCTTTATATTTATACGGAATTAAAGAAGGCGGTACCGCTTTTAGTAAAGCATAACGGGTTAATGTATTTCCAAAATAGGTTCTAAACAAATACACCACACTAGGAATTGGTCTTGGAGAAAACCACTTTTTTGGTCTAAACCCATCCCAACTTCCCATTTGTCGCAAACCCCCTGTTTCCACTTTTAAGTGCAAACGTTTGGCATAAGGATTCGACACATTTAAAAAACCATGCAAATATGCCCGCAACCCAAATTCACCATCCCCCATCCGTTGTTTTTCAAATTGCCTGTCAAACAAGCCAATCGCTTTAAAAACTTCTTTTTTTATCAGTACATTCCCGGTATCCAATTGATCACTCACTCTAAAAAACGCATAGTTCTCAGGTACTTTATCGCCTATTTTAGAGATTGACACTCCCGAGGAAATAGCAGCCTTAAAAAAATCGATACATTTTAAGTGTTGTGTAATCCAATTCGTTTCTACCCTACTGTCATCATCAAACAACAATAGATAATCCCCTTCTGCTAATTTTATCGCCCTATTTCTTGCCAACCACAAGGCTTTTTCTTGCTGTTGTACCACTTGTAAATCTAATTGAAATGAAGTGTAAAATTCCTCCTGAAACGGTTCAGACTGATCGATCACAATCACTTCAAAATTTTTATAATCTTGTTGTTCTAAATCAGCCAATACGTCTTTTAAATAGGCATATCTGTTCAAGGTAGGGATTACAATACTCACTTTAGGCTGTTCTTTAAGTAACAACGATTCAAAAGTAGCCCAATGTTTATAAACCCATGGTTTTTTTAAATAGGCACTTCGTTTTACAATTCTCGTTTTATACCAAGCAACAATTTCTCTAAAAGGATTTTTAAAACTCACCAAGCGCAATATGAACACATAAAATACCCAGAATGGACTGAAATACTTTCTGATAAAATGATACTCGTCCTGCAGTGGTATCTTTTCAATTTTAGATATGGTCTCAGCAGTTCCAATATAGCCTTTTTGTATGGCTTGCCATGACAAATCATATTGCTTGGCTATCTCACTACTGTAGCCATCATCAGGTTCTAATTGTATTTTAAAACTTTCTGGGAATGTTTCAATTTTTGGAAATACTGAATCTCCACCATAATTCAATAAAGAAAAATAATTCGTGGGTTGTAAGTATTTTAAGAATTTAAATAACATTATGATTCTTGATAAAAGTTTATAAATTCCTGTTGTTGCTTCTCTATATTAAATGTTGTTTGTACTCTTTTTATTGCTGTTTCTCTAACACTATCTTGTTCATCATTAGACATATTTAATACTCGCAAAATTGCTTCTGATAGTTTTTGAGGATTTCTTTTCGGCACCACCCAGCCTGTTTCGGTATGAATCACATTTTCCTCCAAGGCACCTCCATCAGAAACCACACATAGCAGTCCCATAGCCTGGGCTTCCAAAACGGCATTGCAAAATCCTTCGGAGTCACTATACTGTATATAAATAGTTGTTTTAGAAAGATACTCTATTATAGCTTCTTGTGAAGTACTTCCCACAAGATGTACCCTATCCGTTAATTGCAATTGATGAATTGCGAAGGCAATATTTTCATATTCAGCCCCCGAACCAATAATCGTATATTCAAATGCAATCCCTTTGGCTTTTAGCAGTGCCAGCGCTTCAAGCGTATAAATCAATCCTTTAATCCAATGTAAACGCGCTACCGTTAAAAAATGAGGTATCTCCCTATTTTTAGGCGCAACACTTTTAAACTTTGAAATATCAATGGCTGGAGTAATAATTTGATAGGGTACATTTTCAGGCAATCCAAGTTTATAAGCACTGGCTAACATATACTTGGAAATGGCATGTACTTTTGCAACACGTTTCCAAAGCAATAGGTAACAGTTGGGATGTTTTAAAGGATACACATCCATATCAAAACCCCTTAAACTTACCGCCATTTTTGCGTCAATCACTTCCGCCACATGTTCACTTTGCAAGGCGATGGTCGCAAAGCCAAAATGCAACCAATCCAAGTCAGCTGTTAACAGGTGTGCATTGTTATACGTGTTTTTAAGTAGCTGCTTCCAAGAACGATTAGACTTCCTTTCTAATTGAATAAATTTTTTAATGCGGTTAGGATATCTTAGCAATTTAAATACAACTATCAACGCATTTAACAACTGAAAAAGCACATTTTTTTTATAAACCTGGGGAGAGGTTACAACCTTACAGTCCGTAAAATGAGGTTCTTTTTTTTGAACAAAAAGCGTCACATCATAGCCTGATGCTTGTAAACCCCTTATTTTTGAAGTAAAAAAGGTCTCAGAATATGAGGGTGTGGTTGCCAATACGAGTCCAATTTTCAACATGGGATACTTTATTCTCTTAATTCATTAATTTGTTCTGCAAGGTACTTAGAAAATGCTTTCCCTGAGGCTCTACCTAAATGATAACCATCCGTAAAAGTGTAATTTAGTCGAAAAGCCATCATATTCAAATAATCAACATGGTGTTGCTCAGAAAATTTCAGTATTTTACTTTCAAAATCTAATGCTAATTGCTTCATCAATGGCTAAAACTGAAAATAAATAAATTCCGCTTCCTTCCCAGCATATAAAAACAATAACATGATAAGACCATAATAAATGGCCAACCTCGCAAATCTTGGGTACTTCAACCATAGATGTTCAATGGCATATAAGCTCCGTCTCCCACTCCATTCAATAGCAAGAAACAACAAGATGAGCACCAACATATAAGTCGGTCTAATCTCAGGAATTGACAAAAGCGATGCATTCGCTAAATGACCTATATAATCCAATGCTTGTGCTATGGTATCCGCCCTAAAAAAGATCCAGGCCACCGTCGTCAATAAGAAGGTATTTAACATCATAAAAAATTCCTTAACATTGGGTAATAGTGTATGTTCCGCCACCACATTTGTATTGCTGCGGTTTTTATTCGATAACAATAATGGTAAAAAATACAGTGCGTTTAACAAACCCCAGATGATAAATGTCCAATTTGCTCCATGCCAAAAGCCACTGACTAAAAATATAATGAAAACATTTCTAATTTGATTTTTTTTACTACCTCTCGAACCACCTAAGGGTATGTATACATAATCTCGAAACCAGGTAGTTAACGATATATGCCAACGTCTCCAAAACTCTGCGATGTCTCTTGAAAAATAAGGAAAGGCAAAATTTTGCTTTAAATTAAATCCAAACAATCGGGAGGTTCCTATGGCAATGTCTGAATACCCTGAAAAATCACCATATATTTGAAAAGCGAAAAAGATAGCACCTACCAATAAGGTACTACCTGAGTAATGCGTGTAATCATTAAAAATAGTATTTACAAAAGTGGCACAATTATCCGCGATGACCATTTTTTTGAAAAGTCCCCACAATATTTGTCTTAAACCATCTACAGCTTTACTATATTCAAATTGTTTTTTCTTGTAAAATTGTGGCAACAAATTAGTTGCGCGTTCAATTGGGCCAGCTACCAATTGCGGAAAGAAACTTACAAAAGCGGCAAAGGCTATTATATTATTGGTTGGTTCTAATTTTCGCTTATAGACATCAATGGAATAACTCAAGGTTTGAAAGGTGTAAAAACTGATTCCTACTGGTAAAATGATGGACAAACTTCTTGTACCAATCTCTCTTCCAAAAAATAAAAATGCGGAACTAAAGTTGTCTATAAAAAAATTGTAGTATTTAAAAAATCCCAGCAAACCAATATTCACTAAAATACTTGTCCATAAAAGCACCTTCCGTTTACTGTTCTTTGTTTCATTTTTCAATAGGATACCTACACAAAAATCAACCAAGGTACTAAATAAAATTAGTGCTAAAAAACGAACATCCCACCATCCATAAAACACATAACTAGCCAGTACAATTAATGCGTTCTGTAATTTCAAATTTTGCTGTGTCACAAACCAATATAGCACAAATACTAAGGGTAAAAAAATAGCAAAATCGATGGAATTGAATAACATTCTTTTCAGGTATTAAACTAAATTTTTATAAAGTTTTTCATGCGAACATACAACTGTCTCAATGTCAAATTCTTTTTCAACATAGGCTCTCATCGTTTTTGCTAAAATATTTCTTTCACTTATAGGTTTGTTCATGATATATAGTATTTTTTCAATCATATCATCAACATCATTTGGCTCAAACAAACAATGTTCAAACGCGGCTAATATATCCTTAATTCCTGCAACCTTTGATCCTAAAACAATCCTTTGAGAAGCCATAGCCTCCAATGGTGCAATTGGCATCCCTTCACCAATTTCTTTTGTTGGAATTACAAATACATCAGCCATAGCCAAATAAGGCCTAACATCTGATTTTTTTCCTAAGAAATAATTATTATCCGCTTGGAACTGTTTTTGTAATTCCAGTCCATACTCATTATTTGCATCTCCAACAATCAATATTTTAATATGACTGTCATTCATTTTTTCAACAGCTTGCAGCAGTACTTCTATCCCTTTTACAGGGACTAAGTTTGCAACAGATACAATCACAAAATCATCTTTTCTAAAAGTAATTCCTTCAGGCGAATTATAAATTTTAGCTACTGGCTGAAAATACTGCGTATCTACACCCAAAGGAATTTGAACTGCTTTTTCTTTCATCATAGAAAAAAATTGAGTTCCCATATCTTTATTGATATAAATAATTTTTGAACTTAATTTTGACCGCCACAACCAGGCTTTATTTCCCCAACCCATTGCCTTTTTTGTATATACAAAAGGAATTCCTGCCAATTTCGCCGCTAAAGGTTCTGAAAAATCAGAACTCCAATGCCAGGAATGAATGATATCGAATTGATGTTTTTTAAAAAAATGAACTATTTTTAATAACCGGATAGGAAATGTAACATAAGGTCTGTAGTTTATGGCAAATGGAAATACATAAATTTTTACACCCAATTGTTTTATTTCCTCGAAAAATTCGCCTTTCGTATGAAAACAACAAATCGTTGGATCAAACTTTTGTTTGTCCAACCCTTTTACCAAATCATACACTACTTTGCCGCTTCCTGCGGTATCAAAATTGGGGATGGTATAGAGTATTTTTATTTTTTTTACATTCATAGATAAGGCATAAATATAATACTATTTTGAACTATGAATTATTTAAATCAACATTTTTTATTGGCACTGCGAGCCTGCCTGTCGGCAGACAGGGAGCAATAGCGACGTGGCAACCTCATTCAGAAGAAACAGATTGCCACAACTTTTTTCAAAAGTCTCGCAAGGACAGTAATCAACGTCACTGCGAGAAGCGATAGCGACGTGGCAGTCTCATCCGAAACAAACCGTCATTGCGAGCCTGCCTGTCGGCAGACAGGGAGCCTTAGCGCAATGTCATTAAGTTAAGGATATTTGTCATTCCGACAAAGGAGGAATCACATCAAATAGCTTAGCATTGTGAGATTCCTCGTGCCTCGGAATGACAAAATAAAGGCGTTAAAGTCTTAACTTAATGACATTGAGCCTTAGCGACGTGGCAATCTCATGAACTGAAGGTAGTATCCAATAAACTGTGTAAACATAAAAAATCTCGGGGTTCAAGAACCTTGAGATTTTTTATTTAATTATTAACGTGATTATTTATTTTTGAAAAATAATGCTGATATTTAGCTTGTTGAACTGGAAATAACTCGACCTAGGAGAGTTATTCCATTTCAACAATGCCACGTTTTTTTTAATT
>DATCTJ010000003.1:0-10779 GCA_036568005.1 Lutibacter sp.
TTTATTTTTGGCTTGGCTAACATAAATTTTAATTGCAAGGTTTATGTTATTAAAATACAAAATCTTGTAGATTTAAACAAGAAAATATCAAGTTAATTTTTTAATAATCAATGTGTTAAATAGTTTTTAAGGAACGACTATATAACTTTAATTGCGGCTTTAATTATAACGTTTAATTGCAATTCAACTACGTTGATTCATCATTTTAATACTTTTACAAATTTGTTCAATTTAAATGAATTATATGTTGTTATTTTACGACTGTTTAATTTAAATTTCAGCTATGAGAGATTTTAAAATCGTTTCTTTAATTGTAATAGTCTTAATTGTTTGGAGTTCTTCATTAGTAATAATGAGCCTAGCAATGTTTTCTTAAAAATATAATATTGAATAAGCTAAAAAAATAGATTATTAATTATTCTATTTGGGCTAGAATAATTTTTAATTAAAAGCACCATTTTACAAGATGGTGCTTTTTTATTTAATAGATTTAAAGTATAAGTAATTGTCCAAAAGGGCTAATCAAAACTTCAAAAAATATCTATACAATTTGAGCTATTAAATATTTTTTTTGAAAAGAAATTCTCTTCCAGTATAGGGCCAAGATATTTTTTCCTTTAGAGACTTACATGGGAACTTTAAGATTTTAATGCTTGTTCTGGCAACGTACTCTTCGTTCAAAACAGCATAGTTTTTACCCCAGTTCTTGCAAACCCCTTGCTCGTGTCTGTGTTTATAACAATTAAACCAAAACTTGATGTTCTCCTCAGGGAGAGCATGGCTCGGTCATCCGATTTTAGACTGCTGATTTATAAATCTTTAACTTTTAAAGATTGACCCCATTTTTTGGGGTTAGTGGGCTTTTATTATTCTCAACAATATAATCCATCATTTTTTTTATCAGATGCGCTCTGTCGATGCCGCCAACATTGTGCTCGTGCATAGGATATGTGAAGAAATCAATTTGAACTTTTTGTTTTACGGCTTCTTGTAACAAGGTCATACTATGTTGAGGAACCACAACTGGATCAACACTTCCGTGAATCAACAATAATTTACCATCTAAATTTTGAATATAATTATGAACTTTTGCTTTTTCATAACCTTCAGGGTTTTCCTGAGGCGTATCCATATAACGTTCACCGTACATCACCTCATAATATTTCCAATCGGTTACCGGTCCGCCCGCAACAGCTGTGGTAAAAACGCCCGGATTGCGAAGCATTAAACTGGTGGTCATAAATCCGCCATAACTCCAGCCATTGACCGCGATTCTTTCACTGTCTACATAATCTAGTGATTTCAAATAGTCAATTCCTGTTAGTTGGTCTTCAATTTCAACATTTCCCAAATTGCGGTGAATACTGCTTTCAAATGCAAAACCTCTATTGTCAGACCCCCTGTTATCAAGCGTAAAAACGATATAATTTTCTAAAGTTGCAAATGCCACCATCCATAGATTTGAACCTGCCAACCATGAGTTTTTGACCAATTGTGCATGCGGACCACCATACACATATACCAATATTGGATATTTTTTTGTGGCATCAAAATTGGCGGGTTTTATCATTTTTGCATACAAATCGATGCCGTTATTTCCTTTTAGGTTTACAAATTCGGTAGTGCCCAAGCTGTAATCTTTTAACGGATTTTCAGCAGTAAATATCGAAGTTGATTTTATTTTATTTGTGGCAACAATAGCAATATTGGTAGGAATGGTTAAACTGCTGTAACTGTCAATTAAATAATCGCCATTGGAGCTTAATTGCGTTGAATGTGTGCCATTTACGGTTGTAAGTTTGGTGTTTTTTCCGGTTTTTAAGTTTACTTTAAAGGTGTGTGTTTCTCTTGGGTCTGCTCCAGTTCCTGTAATAAAAACGTTTTCTCCTTTACGATCAAAACCTAAAACACTTTGCACTACCCAGTTAAATTTTGTCACTTGTTTTACCAGTTTCCCCTCAGTGGTATAATGGTATAAATTCATAAATCCATCTCGTTCGCTAAACCATAAGAAGTTGGTGTTGCTCTTGGGTAAAAACACGGCATCGTGTTCTGGCTCTGTCCATTTATCATTAGTTTCTTCAAACAAAGTATTCACTTTTTTTCCAGTTGAAACTTCATAGCGATTGTACCAAACATGATTTTGCCCCCGGTTTATTTCAGCGATCAACACAAATTTCTCATCGGGTGTCCACGATAAATTTGTTAAATAATGTTCATCAGAAGTATCGATGTCAAGGAAAACGGTTTGTTGTGTTTGCAGGTTATAAACGCCGATTTTGGCAATTTCGCTTCCTTGGCCTGCCATTGGATATTTTATGTTTTTAAGTGAAGCAGGGTAGGTGGTAATGTCAACCAAAGGATAATCGGTGACCTTGGCTTCATCTTTTTGGTAAAATGCCAAATAATTTCCTGCAGGACTCCAAAAAGTTCCTTTTGCAATACCAAATTCACTTCTGTGAATGGCTTGTCCGGATACAATATTTTTATCTTCAATAGCGGTTACTGCAATTTTAGGGTTTGCTGCGGTAGCAATAAATAAATTGTTTTCCAATGTATAAGCGATGGCCTTGGCTTTTGAGTTGTATTCCTTATTTTCTGCGGCTTCATCAAAAGAAATAGAAGCGCTTTTTGATAGTGTGTTGTAATTAAAAATTTCTATAAAATTTTTACGGGTAAACACAAATTCATTTTCAGATATTTCCATTAATCTTGGAAATTTTGTTAATTCAGTATAGTTTTTTTGAAGATCTTCCAAAAGAATTTTTTTAGTAACCGAGTTTGAAGCGGCATCTGTAAAAATTAATGTATTTTCTTTTTGAAAAACGTAAGTATTGGAATTATTAGCCCATTTTAGGTCGGTTAACGAAGCTGGATTTAATCCTTTTTGATAGCCTAAAATGGCGTTTTCTAGGCTTAATGTTGTTTGTTGCGAAAATCCTGTTAGGAAAGCTCCTAAAAACAGCAATAAAAATATTTTTTTCATAAGGAATATTGATTTTTTAAATGGATGCTAAAATATGGAAATATATTTTTTTTAGTATTGACACTTATCAGTTTGTTCTAAAAATTTATTCGGGCCATGATAGGAAAATGATCCGAAAATTTCACATCAAAAGTCTTAAAATTATTGACTTCTATGCGCTTATCAGTTAAAATATAGTCTATGCGAACCGGCAATTTATAGTCGTAAGTTTGTCCGAAACCCTTGCCGGCAACTTCAAAAGCATCGTTTTTGTCTTTTCTTAATTGGTGGTAAACATAAGAAAAAGCGGTGTTGTTAAAATCTCCACAAATGATGGATTTTAAATTTGTTTTTTCTATATGGTCGACAATTAATTTGGCTTGATGGGTCTGAAGTTTAAATGCCTGTTCAACCCTTCTTTTAAATTTTTCTGAATTTTCCTGGGTGAAATAATCTTCCTTCGGATTTAAATTTAAACTTTCAAGATGTATATTATAAACGCGAATGGTATCTCGGTTTCTAATAATATCGGCAAAAATGGCATTGTTGCCTGATTTGGAAAAATTTAGGGAACCCGAATTTATGATTTTAAATTTTGAAAAAATGGCTTGGCCAAAATGGTTGTTCTGATTGCTTATTTTTACATATTCATATGGATAGTCTAATCCCTTTTTTAAAGATGAATGAAATTCCTGAACACATAAAATATCCGGTTCCTTCGAATTGATGAAGTCATAAATTTTTTCATCTATATTTTTTTCATCTATCCATTTGTAGAGGTTGAACATTCTCACATTATAACTCATAATTGTAATGTCATCAGTCAATACAACTTTTTTTTCTTTAAAGGAATAAAAAACAGTAAGATATTGATAACCAATTGCTAAAACAAATAAGGAAAGAAAAATTTGTTTTTTTAGCCTAATAAGCCAATAAATCATAAAAATGATATTAATGACAATTAAAACAGGAATTATCAAGCTTATTAATGCAAAAAATGAAATGGTAACAGGAGAGATATAGTAATTTAAGTATGATAAAATCAGCAAAGTCGCAAAAAGCGAATTCAGGATAAATAGAAATTTATCGAAAAGTGCTAAATTTTTCATAGTCTATTCTTTTCCGGATCTAAATAAAAAATCTTTTTCTTCTTGGGATAGACTTTCGTAACCCGATTTGCTAATCTTATCTAAGATATCATTTATTTTTCGTTGTTTTGTTTTTGAAATTTCTTCGGATGAACTTTTTTTACCCGATTTGTAAACAGTTTTTAAAGGCCCTGATTTTTTTGTTCCGAAGGCATTTGTAAAAAAATTAAGCAGACTTTCAAACCATTTCCCAATATCGTTTCCTTTTTCCAATTGCTTTGCGTACAGAAAACCAAAAAAAGCACCGCTTAAATGCGCAATGGCACTTCCTTTTTCCGGACTTGCAATTTGTAATATGCTCAACACCACCCAAATTGCAGCCATCACCCATAATTCAACACTGCCAATAAAACGTAATTGAAGTGCATAACGCGGTATTCTGGTTGCAATGGCAATAAAAATTGCTGTTACGGCTGCAGAAGCACCTACCAAAGCACCCGCTTCAGTTTTATCGATAAAATAATAATAGCTTAAAAAAATAATTCCGCCAAAAATACCACCTGAAAAATAACAATTCAGGAATTGTTTTTTAGTATAAAAATCCAGAAATAAGTTTCCTAGATAGTATAAGACCAGTAAGTTAGATAAAACATGAAACAATCCTTGGTGTATAAAAGCGTAAGTAATCAGTGTCCATGGCTTTTTTAAAAATTCATTAAAACCAGCAGGCAATGCAAACCAATTTATGATGAAATTTTGGAGCAGTGCTGTTATCAAAAATAAGAATACGTTGATATATATTATTTTTTCAACAATATTGGCTTTATAAAAAGCTTGTTTTATGTCGTTTATGATACCCAAATTAGTTCCACCGTTTAAATTGGTTTTGTTTCCAATACCAAGCGATTATAAATCCGATTAAGGCACCGCCTACGTGAGCAAAATGTGCTACGTTTCCAACAGAATATTTTGTGATTCCGAAAAATAAATCTCCCAAAATAATTACTGGTATAAAATATTTTGCAGCAATCGGCACCGGGAAAAATATCAATGCCAATTTTGCATTTGGGAATGCCATACCAAATGCCACTAAAATTCCGTAAACCGCACCAGATGCGCCAACGGCAGGCGTATGGTAAGTAGCATAAAACTCTGAAAGTCTATCCCCTGAAATTGTTTCCAGTATTTGTGGATTGTAACTGCCGGTATTTAAAATACTTTGAATATCTGCACCCGTTAAGCCGATACTAACCAATTGGTCATACACCGAATTGAATTGGTAATAATTCACCAATGTGTAAATGGCTCCTGCACCCAAACCTGCAGAAAGATAGAAAAATATAAATTTATTTCTTCCCCACATTTGTTCCAAAGGTGTTCCAAATGCCCACAATCCATACATATTAAACAATATATGGGCAAATCCGCCATGCATAAACATATGTGTTAAAAATTGCCAAAATCCGAATTTTTCATTCTCAGGAAAATACAAGGCAAATAAATTTTGCAAATTTAGATTTGGCATTAATTGTGGCTGTGAGGCAATAAATAATATAACATTTAAAATTATTATATGCTTAACGGCTTCAGTCATTCTTCCCATAATTTTATCTTATCAACAAAGGTTAATTGTTAAATTTTTTATCAATTTCATCAATATTTACAGTAATAAACGTCCTTTTTCCAAAAGGGGAACTATCTGGTTGTTTACACAAAAATAGTTTATTTACAATATCTTCTTGCTCTTTTAAGTCAAGTTTTGTGCCTGTTTTAATTGCCAAACTTTTAGACAGGCTTTTTGCCATACTGTCAACCTGGCTAAAACTTGTGTTGGGGATATCATTTTTAATATCTTCCAGTAGGTTTTCAATGATAATATTTATTTGGCTTTCTATAATATTTACTGGTATTCCCATAACCACTAGGGTGTCTTTTGAAATTTCACCAAACAAAAACCCGATACTTTCCAATTCGTTTTTTATTTCTTTAATCAAAGTGATATCGTAGGTATTGAACGATAATTCCAATGGAAACAGCAACTGCTGGCTCATGGCATCTTTAATCGTAAGATTTCCCAAAAATTCTTCATATAAAATCCTTTGGTGTGCCAATTGTTGGCTGATATAAACAATACCCGATTTGATGCTACTGACGATGTATTTTTTATGAACCTGATAGGTTTTGCTGTTCGTTTTTTCTTCTGAAAACAAACTGGTGTCTGCAGTTTCCGATTTAAGATCGATGCCAGTGGAGTCAAGTCCGTTATACAAACTTTCCCATTCCATATTTCTTTCTCTATGATAGGGAAAGTGAATAGATTTTTGTTCTTCTGATTTAAACGGATTAAAGTCAGGATTCACCGTTACCCTTGGATTTGGCGAATTTTTATCTTTTAAATTATATGGTATATCGAGTGTTGCATCACGGTCGAAATCGAGGATAGGCCCAACATTATATTGTCCTAAACTATGCTTAACTGCAGAACGTAAAATGGCGTACAGCGTTTTCTCGTCATCAAACTTAATTTCTGTTTTGGTTGGATGAATATTGATGTCGATACTGCTTGTAGGCACAGTTAAGTACAAAAAATAGGTAGGGTAATGGCCACCCGACAGCAAATTTTCAAAGGCGCTTGAAACGGCGTGATTTAAATAGGCATTTTTAATAAAACGGTCGTTCACAAAAAAGAATTGTTCGTCTCTTTTTCTTTTGGCAAATTCAGGTTTGGTAACAAAACCTTTAATTTCAACCAAATCGGTGACTTCATGAATCGGCACTAATTTTTCATTTGTTTTTTTTCCCAAAATAGCAACAATGCGCTGACGTAAATTTCCGGTACTTAAATTGTAAACATCATTTTCATTATGATAAAATGAAAATGCTATATTGGGGTGTGCCAAGGCCACACGCTGAAATTCGTTCACAATATGACGCGTTTCAATGGTATTCGATTTTAAAAAATTTCTTCGGGCAGGAATATTGTAAAACAAATTTTTAACGGCAACGGAAGTTCCCGTGGGTGTTGAAATATTTTCTTGTGAAATCAATACATTTCCTTCAATTTTTAAACAAGAACCCAATTGTTGCTCTTCCAGTTTTGTTTTCATTTCCACATGTGCAATGGCGGCAATGGAAGCCAATGCTTCTCCCCGAAATCCTTTTGTATGCAAGTTGAATAAATCTTCAGCCTTTTTTATTTTTGATGTTGCATGGCGTTCAAAACTCAGACGCGCATCGGTTTGGCTCATTCCTTTACCGTTATCAATCACTTGGATAAGCGTTTTTCCGGCTTCTTTTACAATGAGTTTTATGCTAGTAGCTCCAGCATCAATGGCATTTTCCATCAACTCCTTTACGACAGATGCGGGTCTTTGTACGACTTCACCGGCCGCAATTTGATTTGCAACATGATCGGGTAATAACTGTATGATATCGGGCATTAAAATAAGGTATGTAATCCTAAAATATAGGCAGCAATGCCCACTAAAACAGTGATAATTACGGCCAATCTTAAATTTATTGACCTGTCTGTTGCACTTCTTTTATTTTTTACCCAATCGTTTCTTAAATTATTTTTTGTAAGGCTAATTTTGGAAATTTCGGTATCGCTTCCGTCAGGATTGTGATATTTCTTTTCTAAAATTCGCAAACGTTCCTTACGCTCATCATAATAACGAGGCTTATAATTAAAAACATAATGCGAACTCGGCTTAAATAATTTACCAAACATAAAATTGAATTAATCAGTAAAAACAAAAATACTGAATTAAAAAGTTGTGGTCAAATTTTGTGAATAATTAGCGTGTTAAAACGCTGTTAATGCGGCCATTTTTATTGCTGCAATGGCACATTCTACACCTTTGTTGCCATGTTTACCACCAGAACGATCAATAGATTGCTGTTTGTTATTGTCGGTTAACACACAAAAAATAACAGGAATATTGTATTTAATATTCAGGTCTTTAATGCCTTGGGTAACACCCTCACAAACAAAATCAAAATGCTTTGTTTCTCCCTGAATTACGTTTCCAATGGCAATTACAGCATCTACTTCTTCGGTATCCAGCATATATTTACAACCAAAAATAAGTTCAAAACTTCCTGGAACATTATAGCGAACAATGTTTTTCGCAAGCGCTCCATTTTCGAGCAAGGCTTGTTCAGCGCCCAAATATAAATTTTCGGTAATGTCTGGATTCCATTCAGAAACAACAATCCCAAACCGAAAATTCTTCGCGTTTGGGATTGCTGTTTTATCGTAATCCGATAAATTAGTTGTGGCCATTTATCTTATTTTTTTGATGCAAAGGTAGCTTTATTGATATAAATGTCAATATTTTGTGCCTCTGTAGCATTTGGATAATCGTTTTTAATTCTTTCAAACAATTCTTGGGCTTTCGAATAGTTTTCTAATTCCATTGCTGTATTTCCTGCTTTGAATAGGAAAAGCGGTGTAGAAAAATTATTGTCTTTTAATTTCGCAGCTTTCATATAATAATCAAAAGCATCTTTAGGTTGATTGATATCTGCAAAAGCATCACCAATTGCACCTTTTGCAACAGGTCCCAACAATTCGTCTTTTGAAGAGAAATCTTCTAAATAACTAATAGCTTCTTTATATTGTTTTAATCTTAAATAAGAAATTCCTGCATAATAGTTGGCTAAATTTCCTGCTTTGGTACCGCTGTATTCATCTGCAATATCCACAAATCCATATTTTCCATCAGCTCCTTTTAATGCTAGTGTAAATAACGAATCTGCTGCTACAGTATTGTTTATGGCATTTTCAAAATATGCTTTAGGAAAAGCCAATTCATTAGCAGCTTCTTTTTCTTTAGGCGCTTTTACGTATTTTTGATAGGCCAAATAACCCAATATGCTTGCAACCAAGATACCTAAAACAATAAAAATGATGTTTTGATTTTTTTGTATGAATTGCTCCGATTTTGAAGCAGTTTGGTCTAAAGTATTGAAAACTTCAGCCGTAGTTGATTTGTCTTCAATATTTTTTTGAGCATCTTTAATTTTACTGCCTGTCTTTTTATATGTTGCCATTTCTTAGAAATTTGTAGGCGCAAAAATAGAATTTTTAATTGGAAAGTAAAAATGCAAATGTGCCTAAATTTTCATTTATTTTCAATAATTTTAAACTTTTAAAGAAAATAGATGCATTTACAAAAAATAACACTGGTAAATTTCAAAAATTTTGCGTCTCAAACGTTTGATTTTCAGAAGAAAATTAATTGTTTTGTAGGGAATAACGGTGTTGGAAAAACAACTGTTTTAGATGCAATTTATTACCTTTCTTTTGCAAAAAGTTACTTCAATCCGGCAGCAACACAAAATATTAAGCATTCTGAAGAATTTTTTATGATTGAAGGAGACTATAAAATTAACAATAAAAGTGAAAGTGTTGTTTGTAGCTTGAAACGCGGAAACAAAAAAGTGGTAAAGCGTAATGGTAAGTCTTATGAAAAATTTTCAGAGCATATTGGTTATTTGCCTTTGGTGATTATTTCTCCTGGCGATAGCGATTTAATTGTGGAAGGAAGCGATACAAGGCGGAAATTTATGGACAATGTGATTTCGCAATCGGATAAATTATACTTACAGTCCCTTATTAAATATAACAAAGTATTAGCCCAACGAAACTCATTACTGAAATATTTTGCCGCAAACAGAACTTTTGATGTCCTAAATTTAAAAGTGTACAATGAGCAACTGGAATCGTATGGAAATATCATTTTTAAAAAGAGAAGTGATTTTCTGAAAACATTTATACCAATTTTAAGGGAACGCTATGCGGCAATTTCCTCGAGCAAAGAAGAGGTAAATTTAATTTATAAAACGCAGTTGGATGAAGGAAGTTTTATGGAATTATTCGCACAAAATGTGGAACGTGACAGGATACTTCAATACACAAGTTCCGGTATCCATAAAGATGATTTATCCTTTGAAATTGATGGCTATCCGATTAAAAAATTCGGTTCCCAAGGGCAGCAAAAATCCTATTTAATTGCTTTAAAACTGGCACAATTTGATTTTATAAAATCACAATCTAACATAAAACCAATTTTACTGTTGGATGATATTTTTGATAAACTAGACGATTTACGGGTGGAGCAATTAATTAAATTGGTGAATAATGATGAGTTCGGACAGCTATTTATAAGCGATACGCACAAACAGCGGACAGAAGACGTCGTAAAAAAAACAAAGCAACCTTATAAAATATTTCAATTATAATGGCCAAACGGATAAATGAATTTCTTTCAATGGAAGATTTGATGAAAGATGTAATTAAAGAAAATAAATTGACAAAAGGAATGAACCAGATTTCTGTAGAAGAAGCTTGGGCAAAACTTATGGGGAACGGCGTTGTTTCTAATACCAGCAAGGTGGAGCTAAACGGAAAAACATTGGTGATAAAATTGAAATCTTCCGTATTGCGTGAAGAATTGAGCTATGGCAAAGAAAAAATCATTAAAATGATGAATGAAGATTTAGGGGAAAACCTGATTTCTAAAATCATTTTAAGCTAATAAAAAAGTCCATTGCGAAAAACAATGGACTTTTTTGATATTAAATCATTGTTGTCCGATAAAAAAGAAGCCAACTTAATGGCTTCTTAAAAGTTATCGTAATTTTGTGTTGCAAAACCTAAAATACGATGAGTAAAAGTAATTATTTTTCTGGTAAATCTGTTTTCGGACAGCTGATTTCTTT
>DATCTJ010000004.1:0-6209 GCA_036568005.1 Lutibacter sp.
TTTTGATACACTGCAGAATGATTAATGGCGAACTGCAGCTGTACCAATAAAAAACAAAATGTAAACAGATGAAAAATTTCAATTATTTAAGCCCCATCGGGGCGGTCTGTTTGTTTTTAAAAATTTAACCGGACAATAATGAATATATTTAGTAGAAAATTAAATAGGTTGAAAAAGTTAATTAAAAGAATTCTCAGAAAGTTGTTAGCACCAATCATAATAAAAATTGGATATGTAAAAAAGACCAATAAAGTAGAAGCTAACCAATTGAATAAAAATTACCTATTGTTTAACTTCTTTACTAATATATTAACTATGGGTTTTTACCCAAATCATATTGTTGATGTTGGCGCAAACCATGGAACATGGACAAGAGAAGCCTTAAAATATTTTCCGGATGCACATTATACAATATTAGAGCCACAAGAATGGTTGAAAGCTTCATTTCAAGATATTTTAGATACAAATCATAAAGTTCAGTTTTATCCTGTTGGTGCTGGAGCAAAGGAAGGTTCATTTCAATTTACCATTGTTGACAGAGATGATAGTTGTTCTTTCAGATATACACAGGAGGAAGCAAAAACAGCCGGATTTAAACAAATTGAAATTCCGGTGGTTACTTTGAACGGCCTGCTTGCTAACAGTAAATTGCCCATACCTGATATTATTAAAATTGATGCAGAAGGTTTAGACCATGAGGTATTGAAAGGAGCTTCAAATTTTTTTGGCAAAACCGAAATATTCATGGTTGAAGCAGGTGTAGTAAATAAAACATTTGACAATAGTTTTTTGAAAGTGATTAATTTTATGGATGAAAATGGCTATCGTTTATTTGAAATCACAGATTTAAACAGACCTATGCCGTTAAGTTTATTATGGTTGGTTGAATTGGTTTTTGTAAAAAAGGATGGGTTTATTGATTCACAAATAATAACATTATGATTAACATTACCAAAACCTTTTTACCACCACAAGAAGAGTACAATGCTATTCTAAAACGTGCCTGGGATAAAAACTGGATAACCAACAGAGGTGTTTTGGTGCAGGAATTGGAAGAAAAATTAAAACAGTATTTAAATGTCCCCAATATAATTGCGACCACCAATGGCACCTTGCCATTGCAAATTGCCATTAAGGCATTAAAGCTAACTGGCGAAATTATTACCACACCATTTTCTTACGTGGCGAGTACTTCAAGCATTGTTTGGGAAAACTGCACACCTGTTTTTGTGGACATACATTCGGAATATTTGACCATAGATGAAAGCAAAATTGAAGCAGTAATTACCAATAAAACAACAGCTATTTTAGCAACCCACGTTTTTGGAAATCCTTGCAATGTGGAAGTTATTGAAGTCATTGCAAAAAGGCACAAGCTAAAAGTAATTTACGATGCTGCCCATTGTTTTGGCGTAACTTACAACGGACAGTCAATTTTTAACTGTGGAGATATAAGCACCTGCAGTTTTCATGCCACCAAAGTATTTCATACAGGAGAAGGTGGTGCGATGTTTACTAATTCTAAAGAATTATACGACACATTATTCTATCATCATAATTTTGGACATAAGGGGGCGTTAGAATTTCAGGGTTTGGGTATCAATGCAAAAATGAGCGAATTACAGGCAGCTATGGGGTTAGCGGTGTTGCCTTATATGGAAAACATATTAAAAGAAAGAAAAAGAGTGGTTGACTTTTATAATGACAATTTGGATTTTTCAAAAGTAAAAGCCCTTAAAATAAGGGAGAATACTGATTGGAATTACAGTTATTATCCCATCATCTTTGAAAGTGAAGCACAATTGTTAAAGGTAGAAAAAGTATTAAATACACATCAAATTTTTCCACGGCGTTACTTTTATCCGTCTTTAAATACGATTAATTATGCCAAAGGACAAATAATGCCAATTTCGGAAAATATTGCTCCCAGAATTTTATGTTTACCTTTATTTGTGGGATTAGAGGAACAAGATTTAATGAGTATAATTGAAACTATAAATAAGAATCTATGTTAATTATTGGGGCCAAAGGATTTGCAAAAGAAGTATTGGAAGTCGTTTATCTATTGAATCAGTTGGATAATTTGGTTTTTTATGATGATGTAAATAATGATGTGCCTGAAAAAATATTTGGTCAGTTTCCTGTTTTAAAATCAATACAGGAAGCAACCAATTATTTTAAAACAATCGATAATCGATTTACGATTGGGATAGGAAATCCAGTTTTAAGAAAACAACTATACGATAAATTTACAGCTATTGGAGGTAAGTTTATTTCTACGATTAGCCCTTTAGCAATAATTGGGAATTATGATGTTCAAATAGGTATTGGGTCAAATGTGCTATCAAGAGCAGTTTTTTCTAATAGCAGTACTATTGGGCTAGGTTGTATTATTTATTACAATTCAATAATTACCCATGAATGTAAAATTGGTGATTTTGTGGAAATTTCTCCGGCTGTTACTTTGTTAGGAAGATGTAAAATTGGTTCTTATTCGCAAATAGGTGCTAATGCAACAATTTTACCAGATGTAAAAATTGGTCAGAATGTTATTATCGGAGCTGGTGCTGTTGTTACGAAAGATATTCCAGATAATTGCATGGCAGTAGGAGTACCTGCCAATATTAAAAAAGAATTAAAGGCTTTAAATTTTTAAGATGAATAAAAACTTAAAGGTTAGTGTCTGCATGATAACTTATGGTCATGAAAAGTATATAGAGCAGGCTATAAACGGTGTTTTAATGCAAATAACTGATTTTGAAGTGGAATTGATTGTGGCCAACGATTGCTCAACTGATAAAACCGATGATATAATACAAAATATTATTCAAAATCATCCACGAGCCTCTTGGATAAAATACACTAAGCATGATAAAAATCTAGGAATGATGCCCAATTTTATTTGGGCTTTACAACAATGTCAAGGCAAATACATAGCGCTTTGTGAGGGTGATGATTATTGGACAGATCCCTTAAAATTGCAAAAACAAGTCGATTTTTTGGAGGCAAACCTAGATTATAATATTTGTTTTCATAGGGTACAATTAATTCATCAAGAAGAAAACCAAATTGGTGAAGATACGATTACACGCTATGTTCCTGAAACTATAGATAGCGATGAGTTAGCAAAGGGAAACTGTATGCATACGCCATCGGTACTTTTACGTAATAATTTTATAATACCAAATTGGTTTAAGAAAGTACCCACTGGAGATTGGGTTTTATATATGATTGCCTTAAAAGATAAAAAAATAAAAAAAATTGAGGAAGTGATGGCAGTTTATAGGGTGAATAATAATGGTGTTTGGTCAGGAAAAACTAGAGGGCAACGAATGCGAATGACTATAAAATCTTTTAAATTAGTTTATAAAAATGTGCAATTATGCGCCAATGCACGTGAGAATTTACATGTTGAAATAGCCAAATTAGAAAAAGTAATTGAAAGAAATAAAAAGGATACTTTAGGTTTAAACACCAGAATCAAGAGTTCTATTAAACGTGTTTTTAAATTACTTTATAAAAGTATTAATAATAATTAAATGAGTTTGCTTATAGCATGAAGATAAGACCCATAGCCTTTGTATTGCCTCAATTTCATCCTATACCAGAAAATGATTTATGGTGGGGAAAAGGATTTACTGAATGGACAAATGTAAATAAAGCCAAACCGTTATTTAAAGGTCATTACCAACCACACATACCAACAGATCTTGGGTTTTATGATTTAAGATTGCCTGAAGCGAGAGAAGCACAGGCCAACATAGCAAAAGAACATGGTATTTATGGGTTTTGCTACTATCATTATTGGTTCAATGGAAAGCGTTTACTTAAATATCCTATAGATGAAATGTTGCGATTGCAAAAACCAGATATGCCTTTTATGTTATGCTGGGCTAATGAGAATTGGACTAGGAGATGGGATGGATTAGAAAATGAAATACTAATTAAACAAGCGTATAGTTTTGAAGATGATAAAGCACATATCCGTTGGCTATGTGAACATGTTTTTACAGATGAAAGGTATATTAAGGTTAATAATTGTCCTGTTTTTATGGTTTACAGGCAGGATTTATTTCCAGACATAAAAAAAACAGCGGATATTTGGCGAGATATAGCTGTAAACGAATTTGGTTTTGAAGGATTATATCTTTGTATGACTGAAAGTTTTAATAACAGGATACCACCAGAATCTATTCATTTTGATGCCAAAATAGAATTTTCTCCACAATCTGTGCTTTGTGAAAGGATGAAAAAATCTATTAAAGATAGAGTTCTTGAAAGAATGAAGTTAAAAAAGAAAAATAATTTAGATATTCGTAACTTTAAATTAGGTGTTAAAGCTAGTATGGAACGGAATTTACCTAGTTATAAAATATACCGAAGTGTTACACCTTCTTGGGACAACACTCCTAGAAAAGGAAATAAGGGAATCATAACAATAAAGAGTAGCCCTAGATTATATTATTTGTGGTTGTCTAATATTGTAAAAAATTTTAAACCATTTTCTAAAGAAGAAAATTTTGTATTTATTAATGCTATGAATGAATGGGCCGAAGGAAATCATTTAGAACCTTGTAAAAAATATGGCAAAGCTTATTTAAAAGCCACTAGAAAGGCACTTAAAAATAATTAATATGATTTTACCTTTGGTATCTATATGCATTCCAACTTATAATGGATTTTTATATTTAAATGATGCTTTAGAATCTGTAAAGGAACAAAATTATACTAATATTGAAGTTATTATTAGTGATGATACATCTAAAGATAATACTTTAGAACTCGTCAAAGAATTTAAAAAGAAAGTTGCTTTCCCTGTAAATGTATATCATCATAAACCCAAAGGTATTGGAGCTAATTGGAACCATTGTATTCGAAAATCCAATGGAAAATATATTAAATTTTTATTTCAGGATGATATTCTGTTACCAACATGTGTTGAAGATATGGTAAACATACTAGAGGCAAATGATTCCGTTGGTTTAGTAACCTCAAAAAGATCATTTATCATGGATGAAAATTATACATTTGCTGGAATGGATGAATGGATTGAAAATTTTAAAGATTTACAAAGAAATTTGAATTTAAAATTTGAAAACGGATTAAGTATTATTGATAAAGGTTTATTCAAATCCAATGAATTTCTAAGGTCTCCATTAAATAAAATAGGAGAGCCTAGTGTTATTATGTTTAGAAAAGAAGTAATTGGTAAAGTTGGCTATTTTCGTGAAGATTTGCATCAAATTTTGGACTATGAATTTTGTTATAGAATTTTAAAAAAACAAAAAATAGCAATTATTAATAAAAATTTGGTAAAATTTAGATTGCACGCAATGCAAGCAACAAATATTAATAGAGGGCTTAATGAAGATACAGGAGATACTATTAAATATCAAAAAATATTATATAATGAATATTTACGGTATTTAAATAAATACAATAGAATCCATTTTTTAAAAAAATACAATCTATTTTATAGATTGTATTACTTAATAAAGAGAAAGTTAAAAATTTGAATGAAAATAAAAAATAAAATACGGAAAATTTTAAGCATTTCTCCTATTGATTATATTCGTAAAATAAAAAGAGTAATAATAAAAGATGGTAGAAGAGATAAAAACAGTTATGAATTCTTATTTAGTGCTAAAATAATCAAAGATTATTTAATGAATACTAAAATGCCAAAGCTACAAATAGGATGTGGAACTAATATTCTTGAAGATTGGCTTAATACGGATTTATACTTTTCCGCAGAACTCAATGTTGCAAAATTAGATGCAGGTAAACAATTTAATTTTCCAAATGAAACATTTCATTTTATTTATTCAGAACATGTTTTTGAGCATTTAAAATTTGAACAGGCTATGAATATGCTGTCAGAAAGTTATAGAGTACTTAAACCTAATGGTTATATCAGATTTGCGATGCCTGATTTCAACTTCTTAATTCAACTTTATCAAAATAAAGATTTATCTATTCATTCCGAATATATCAAATGGGCTGCAGAAAATTTTTGTAAAAAAGCATATAACATTACTAAAGACAACTCAACCCTTTCCGTATATGTAATTAGTCGTTCCTTAAAAACTATTTAACACATTGATTATTAAAAAATTAACTTGATATTTTCTTGTTTAAATCTACAAGATTTTGTATTTTAATAACATAAACCTTGCAATTAAAATTTATGTTAGCCAAGCCAAAAATAA
>DATCTJ010000005.1:0-17543 GCA_036568005.1 Lutibacter sp.
TTGTGAGGATAATGGTCGACCTGCAAAGCCAATTCGATTAATGGTCGGATTGTTGATTTTGAAGCATCTTCGGAACATCTCGGACGAAAGTGTCGTAGAGCAATGGACCGAGAATCTTTATTATCAATATTTTTGCGGACAGCAAGAATTTAGTTCTAAGGAACCTTGTGAAGCTTCCGAACTTGTTCATTTTCGTAAACGCATTGGAGAATCGGGAATAGAGTTAATTTTAAAAGAGAGCATCCGTATTAATGGAAATGACAGCAATGACGATCAAGTTAGTGTTGATACCACTGTTCAGGAGAAAAATATCACCTATCCTACAGATGCGAAGTTGCATAAAAAGATTATCAAAAAGTGTCTAGCAATAGCAAAGAAGGAACAACTTTCAGTTCGTCAGACCTACACCAGAACGCTGAAAAAATTAGGCGTGGACCAGCGCTTCAGAAATCATCCAAGAAATAAATCAAAAGCAAAAAAAGCAGACAAAAAAGTTAGAACCATTGCAGGAAGATTGGTTCGTGAATTAGATAGAAACCTAAAACCCGACTCCATTTATCTTACAGATATTGAATTATTTAAACGGGTTCTAGCTCAAAAACGAACAAGCAAAAACAAAATTTATTCTCTGCACGAACCTGAAACACTGTGCATCTCTAAAGGAAAAGAACATAAAAAATTTGAATTTGGCAATAAAGCATCTTTTGTTTACACCCAAAATACAGGTGTGATTGTTGGTGCAATGGGTTTTAGAAATGAATTTGATGGTCATACCTTGGAACCCGCATTGAAGCAAACAGAAAGGTTGGTTGGAAAAGCTCCAAAAAAAGCCGCAGTTGACCGAGGTTATAGAGGCAGAAAACAAATTGGAGAAACACAAATTCAGTTGCCGAAACCCTTCAATGACAAGACCCAAACAAAGTATCAGCAGAAAAAACTAAAAGAAGCGCATAAGAAAAGAGCCGTAATAGAACCCGTAATCGGACATCTTAAAACAGACCATCGATTAGGAAGAAACTTCTACAAAGGAACTGTGGGTGATAACATCAATATTATGCTTGCCGCAGCTGCATTTAACTTCAAAAGAATGATGAATAAATGGAAATTATCTTATTGTCAATTTTTTCAAGAACTATATTCCTTACTTGAATTTATGATTTATAAAATATTTTTGTTAAAAAGAGCTTTTTAAGGCTCGACTAGTTAGATATTAAATATTAAATATTAAAGGCTAAATTTTAAATATTAAAAGTTAAGTTCAGTTCAAATAGTAATATAATTTGGCAGAATCTTGTAAAAAATAGTTCTCCCCTGCCTGTCCGGCCGGCAGGCTTTAGGGTTGGGGAAAAACTATTTTTAGTTAAAAGTCAAATGCAGAAAATCATTTTTCTAATAACTAAATCAAACGCTCTTTCTCCCGATTGCTATCGCGATGGAAAAGCCTGCCTGCCTGTCCGGCAGGTAAACCTACCGCGGTAGGGGTTGGGGATAGGATAAAACACAAAAACATTCGGAAAACCTGAAATTCTTAGAAAAAAGTTCTAAAAGTAATTTTTGCAGATAATTTTTACCTTACATAAATTAACCAAATCATTGCTTTTGAATAACCATTAATAAATGATTTAAAATGATTTCACCCTTATTCAGTCACCTTTTAATTCCATTTATTACCGCCATGTTTTTGGCCATTACTATGGGCGGAAGCGGAACGGCTCCAGCTTTTTCAGCCGCTTATGGCGCCAATGTCATCAGAAAAAGTTTAATTCCGGGGCTTTTTGGAATTATGGTGTTTTTAGGGGCAATTTTGGCAGGAAAGGGAACTGCGGAAACCATGGGGAAAGGATTGCTGGATCCTGAAATGTTTTCATTCACCATCGTAACCATTGTTCTTTTTTCGGTGGCAATTTCCCTATTAATTGCAAATTTATTTGGAATTCCGCAATCTACCAGTCAGTCAACCGTTCTTGCGGTGGTGGCGGTAGCATTATATTTTGATAAATTTAATCCCGACAAATTATTTTATGAAATATTGCCCACTTGGTTTATTCTGCCTGTAATCGCCTTTTTTATCAGCCTGTTTTTTGGAAAATACATATACAATCCAATGAGAAAAAGAGGATACACCATGTCGAGGTCGCAAAATGTGAACGTGCAACCATTTATAAATGGATTGATTCTCTTCATGTCATTATATGTTGCCTTCTCTATCGGAGCGAATAATGTGGCAAATGCCTCGGGCCCCATTGCATCTATGACCGCAAATGAGCTTAACATTTCAATAAATGAAAATTTCACACTAATTATGATACTGTCCACATTGGTTGTGGCGCCGAGTTTTGGGATAGGGAGTTCCCTTTTTGGAGATAAAATTTTACGAAACACCGGAAAGGAAATTATTTTATTCGGAAAATTTGAAGCCGTAATTATTGCCTTCGTATCGGCAAGTTTATTGTTGCTCGCATCAATTACAAAAGGCATTCCAACCTCCTTGGTGCAATTGAATGTTGCCGCAATTTTGGGGATTGGCGTCGCAAAATTAGGCGCAAAAAATATTTTTAGAAAAACAGAGGTGAAAAAGTTCTTCCTTATGTGGATCATCGCTCCAATTATTGCATTTTCGTTAGCCTTGTTGTTAATATATTTAGCCGATAAATTGAAAATGCTTTAATAAAAACCAACTTAAATAAGAATTCCTCCAAATACTGCAATTAAATTTGATGTTGTCATATTAAATTACAATTAGTTTGCTAATAATCAGAATATGACGTTAATTTGCAGTCAAGTTCATAAACACAGTAATCAAAGTTATTAAGAAAGGCAGAGGGATTAGACCCATTGAAGCCTTAGCAACCCTTTATTTATAAAGAAGGTGCTACATTCTACCAAAATATTTTGGATAGATAACGAAGAGACTTTTCTAGAATTCTTCTTGCATTTTTTAATAATTTTTTGGACCTGCCCGCCTTTTTGGAGGGCGTTTCCCTGCGGGTCGGGCTTTTCGCTATATCTGTCATTGCGAGGAACGAAGCAATCTTTTGATAATATTGCTTCATACTTTCGCAATGTCAGGATGTCGCTGCAATCCCTAACGCGGATTGAATTGATAATTTATTTAGCGTTCCTTGCGCATTTTCTTTGCGGAATTTGCGGTTAAATTTTTTATGCTTTCTTTCATAAAAAGGTAATTAACTGAACTTAAAATAATAATTAGAAATACCAATAATCATCAACAATGAATACGATAAAAGAAGAAATACAAAAACGCATATTGGTACTTGATGGTGCTATGGGAACCATGATTCAGCAATACCGTTTTTCTGAAGAAGATTATAGAGGCGAACAGTTCAAGGATTTTCATGTTTCTGTAAAAGGAAATAACGATATGCTTTCCATCACCCAACCTCAAGCCATTAAAGAAATCCATCGAAAATATTTGGAAGCAGGTGCCGACATTATTGAAACCAACACCTTTTCAAGCACAACCATTGCCATGGCCGATTATGAAATGGAAGATTATGTGTATGAAATCAATTACCAATCAGCAAAAATAGCCAAAGAAGTTGCCGATGAATTTACCGCTAAAAATCCCGATAAACCGAGATTTGTGGCAGGTTCAATTGGACCAACAAATAAGACGGCAAGTATGTCGCCCAAAGTAAACGATCCTGGTTTTAGGGCAGTCACTTTTAACGATTTAAAAGATGCTTATAAACAACAAACTGAAGCATTGTTAGATGGCGGGGTGGATATTTTGTTGGTGGAGACCGTGTTTGATACCCTAAACGCAAAAGCGGCCTTGTTTGCCATTGAAGAAGTAAAAGAAGAACGAAATATCGACGTGCCAATTATGTTAAGCGGCACCATTACCGATGCAAGTGGAAGGACTTTATCCGGACAAACGGCAGAAGCCTTTTTAATTTCAGTGTCGCACATTCCTTTATTGTCTATCGGCTTTAATTGTGCCTTGGGTGCCAAACAGTTAACGCCGCATTTAGAAGTGCTGGCAAGAAAATCGAACCTGCCAGTTTCGGCGCATCCAAATGCCGGATTGCCAAATGCATTCGGAGAGTATGATGAAACACCCGAGCAAATGGCAGATCAAATTAAAACCTATTTAGATAAAAATCTGGTAAGAATTATTGGTGGTTGCTGTGGCACAACGCCAGCACATATAAAGGCCATTGCCGATTTGGTCAGTAATTATTCGTAGGGACAGGTCGGTACGGACAACTCGCGAGTTGTCCATACAAAAACAAGAAAAACATGAGCATTAAAGAAAATATAGGAAAAAACCAAAAGAAATGGCTAAAGCTGTCTGGATTAGAACCGCTAATTTTGAATGCAAACAGCAATTTCATCAATGTTGGCGAGCGTACAAATGTGGCGGGTTCCCGTAAGTTTTTGCGCTTGATTAAAGATGAAAAATTTGATGAGGCGCTTGCCATTGCAAGGCATCAGGTTGAAGGTGGTGCGCAGATTATTGATATAAACATGGACGACGGCTTGATTGACGGAAAAGAGGCCATGGTTCAATTTCTGAATTTAATTGCTTCCGAACCCGATATTTCTCGTGTCCCGGTGATGATCGATAGTTCAAAATGGGAAATTATTGAAGCCGGATTGCAGGTGGTTCAGGGAAAATGCGTGGTCAATTCCATCAGCTTAAAAGAAGGGGAAGCCACATTTATCAAACAGGCGAAATTAATTAAGCGGTATGGTGCCGCAGTGATTGTGATGGCATTTGATGAGGTGGGCCAGGCCGATAATTTCCAAAAAAGAATTGACATTGCCGAGCGTTCGTATCGTATTTTGGTCGATAAAGTTCAGTTTCCTTCAGAAGACATTATTTTTGATTTAAATATTTTTCCGGTAGCCACGGGAATGGATGAGCACAAAAGAAATGCCCTCGATTTTATTGAAGCAACACGCTGGGTTCGCGAAAATTTACCCAATGTGAGCGTCAGCGGTGGCGTGAGCAATGTTTCATTTTCTTTTAGGGGAAATGATGCTGTTAGGGAAGCCATGCATTCGGTGTTTTTATACCACGCCATTAAAGCAGGAATGAATATGGGCATCGTAAATCCGACCATGTTGGAGGTGTATGATGAAATTCCAAAAGCGTTGTTGGAACGTGTGGAAGATGTAATTTTAAACAGAAGGGATGATGCCACAGAGCGTTTGTTGTCTTTTGCCGAAAGTGTTGTAAGTTCCGTAAAAGAGCATAAAGTGGACTTGTCATGGCGTGAAAAACCCTTGCAGGAAAGAATTACGCACGCTTTGGTAAAAGGCGTAGATGAATTTATTTTGGATGATGTTGAAGAAGCAAGAATCCAAGCAGCTAAACCTATAGAAGTAATCGAACAGCACTTGATGACCGGGATGAATGTGGTGGGCGATTTGTTTGGTTCGGGTAAAATGTTTTTGCCCCAAGTGGTGAAATCCGCTCGAGTAATGAAACGTGCCGTTGCTTATTTACAGCCATTTATTGAAATAGATAAGGGTCAGGTAAGTAAATTTAACGGAAAAATATTACTTGCAACCGTTAAAGGCGATGTGCACGACATTGGAAAAAATATTGTGGGCGTGGTGTTGAATTGCAATAATTATGAGATTATCGATTTGGGCGTGATGGTTTCGGCCCAAAAAATAATTGAAACGGCCAAAAATGAAAATGTGGATGCGATTGGGTTGAGCGGACTTATAACGCCGTCTTTAGATGAGATGGCTTATGTTGCCTCGGAAATGGAGCTTCAAAATTTCAAAGTTCCGCTGTTAATAGGCGGCGCTACCACGTCAAAAGCGCACACGGCCGTTAAAATTGATACCCAATATTCCAATGCGGTAATACACGTAAATGACGCTTCAAGGGCGGTTACGGTGGTTGGGAATTTAATTAACGATAACAATACCGTCGAAGAATATGTGAAAAGCATTAAAGATGATTATGTGAAAGTTAGGGAAGGATTTTATAACCGCTCCGACAGAAAAGAATATTTATCCTTGGCCGATGCGAGGGAAAATAAGTTTAAAATAGATTGGAATTCTGCGAAAATTGCAGTTCCAAACTTTATGGGAATTAAAGTGATTGAAGATTTGGATTTGGATAAATTACATGAATTTATTGACTGGAGTCCGTTTTTTAGAACCTGGGAATTGCACGGGAAATATCCCGAAATCTTAACCGATAAGCTGGTTGGTGAAACAGCGACCCAGTTATTTAATGATGCCAAAAAGCTGCTTCAAAAAGTAATGGATGAAAAATTGCTGAAGGCAAAAGCGATCTTCGGGATTTTCCCTGCAAATTCGGTAAATGATGATGATATTGAATTATATGCTGATGAAACTAAATCGAAGGTTAAAGCCAAATTTTTGACTTTGCGCCAGCAGTTAAAGAAGAAAGAAGGAACGCCAAGTATGGCCTTGGCCGATTTTGTGGCGCCAAAAGAAACTGAAATAACGGATTATGTAGGTGCTTTTTGTGTTTCCACCGGATTTGGGACCGCGGAATTGGCGGCTGAATTTGAAAAAGACCACGATGATTATAATTCGATTTTGATCAAAGCATTGGCCGACAGGTTGGCAGAAGCTTTTGCAGAATACTTGCATAAAAAAGTGCGGACAGATTATTGGGGCTATGCAGCTTCAGAAATCTTGACCAATGAAGAATTGATCAAAGAAGGCTATAAAGGCATTCGTCCGGCACCGGGTTATCCCGCCTGTCCGGATCATACCGAGAAAATCACCATTTGGGAATTGCTAAAAGTGAAAGAAACTATTGGCGTTGAACTTACCGAAAGTTTGGCGATGTGGCCGGCAGCATCTGTTTCGGGCTATTATTTTGGGAATGAAAAGGCCAAATATTTTGGGGTTGGGAAAATTACGGAAGCGCAAGTAAAGGATTTCGCGGTCAGGAAAAATATGGATTTTGAAACTGCGAAAAAGTGGCTACGACCTAATTTATCAGAATGAGATTGAAGTCAAAAACAAAAAATCCCCCTCTTGAGAAGCCTGTCCAGTTTTTAGAAGGAAAGGTTAGGGATGTGTTTTTGAAAGGAAATTTAATGTAGAGACAGGTCGCGACCTGTCCGTACTGAAAAAAATTAGAAAAATTCGTAAATCAAAATTCGCCATCCCGATAGGAGCGATCGGGACGTAATTCGATTTGCGTTAGCGAGTGAAGCGGAAATCCCGGCATTGCGAGTTTGTGAAGCAATATGTTCAAAAGATTGCCGCGCTCCGCTCGCAATGACGGATTGCAACGAAAAGCGCGACCTGAAAGGAAACGCGCAAAAAAAGTTAAAAGTTGAAATGTTTAATCGTCTAGTAAAACTTGAAACCTGAAACTTTAAACGTGCAATAAACATATAGAAAAAAAATGAAAGTAACAGATCACGTAAAACTGGCCAAAGGGAAAACACTGTTTTCGTTTGAGATTGTGCCACCGCAAAAAGGGCAAAACATAGCAGAATTGTACGAGAACATCAATCCGCTGATGGAATTTAAGCCGCCTTTTATTGATGTGACCACATCGAGAGAGGAGCACGTTTATATCCCGAAAGAAAATGGGCTTTTGGAACAAAAAATTACAAGGATGCGGCCGGGAACTGTTGGTATTTGCGCCTCGTTAAAATACAAGTACAATGTTGACGCAATTCCGCATGTGTTGTGTGGAGGTTTTACCAAAGAGGAAACCGAATATTTGTTGGTGGATTGTCATTATTTGGGTTTGGACAATGTGATGGCCTTGCGTGGTGATGCCATGAAACACGAAAAATATTTTTCTGTAACGACAGGCGGTAACTTATACGCATCGGACTTGGTGACTCAAATCAGCAATTTAAACAAAGGTAAATATTTGCACGAATTAATTGAAACACCTTATAAAACCGATTTTTGCATTGGTGTTGCAGGCTATCCGGAAAAACATTTGGAATCGCCAAGTTTGGATGCCGATTTACGCAGACTGAAAGAAAAAATTGATGCTGGCGCCGATTATGTGGTGACGCAAATGTTTTTCGACAACAAGAAATATTTCGATTTTGTGGAAAAAGCGCGTGCAATGGGAATTACCATTCCAATAATTCCGGGGATAAAGCCTATTGCCATAAAACGCCATTTACAGGTATTGCCACAGGTGTTTAAGTTGGATTTGCCAGAAATATTGATTTCAGAAATTGAAAAGTGCAGCAGCAATGAACAAGTAAGAGAAGTTGGTATTGAATGGGCTATTGCCCAAACTAAAGAGTTGGTGGCGAAAGGCGTTCCAGTTGTTCATTTCTATTCTATGGGAAAATCGGACAATATTAAAGCCATTGCAAAAGAGGTGTTTTAAAATGTGGATTTGTTGAAGCGTTTAATCTAAAATTCATTTTAATTCAAAATGGACAGGTCGCGACTTGTCCGTACAACTAGTATATAATTTTTTAATCGTTTAATTTATCAATGATTAAATTTGTAAATAGCTTCATAAATAAAAGTAATATAGGTTAAGTGCTTATGGTAAAATATTTGTTTACTTTTGTGGTATAGAAGAGAAATTAATAATTAAAAAAATAGATTATGGCAATTGAAGTAACAGATGCAACTTTTGATGAAATAGTATTAAAATCGGACAAGCCAGTAATGGTTGATTTCTGGGCAGCTTGGTGTGGGCCATGTAGAATGGTGGCGCCAATTATGGATCAATTAACTACAGAATACGCAGGAAAAGCGGTTATCGTTAAAGTTGACGTGGATGCAAACCAAAAATTTGCTGCAGAATATGGCGTAAGAAATATTCCTACAGTATTGGTATTTAAAAACGGTGAAGTTGTTGAAAAACAAGTAGGTGTTGCACCAAAAGCAACGTATTCACAAAAAATTGATGCGCATTTATAAGCGTTAATTTTAAGACAATTAATGGAAAAGGCTCGGCAATTTGTCGGGTCTTTTCTATTTATATCCTATATTTACAAGAATCAAACAAGAATTTATGTCGGGTATTTCATTAGAAAACATTTCTCAATTTCATCACCTTGAATTGTTGGCGAAACAGGTGGTGGAAGGATTTATTACAGGCATGCATAAAAGTCCGTTTCATGGTTTCTCAGTTGAATTTTCTGAACATATTAATTACAACCAAGGAGAAAGTACCCGCCATATCGATTGGAAATTATATGCGAAAACCAAAAAACTGTATGTAAAACGCTTCGAGGAAGAGACCAATTTGCGATGTCATTTAATAATCGACAATTCGGCATCCATGCATTACCCGGTGGTTAAAAATCCTTCGATGGACAACTTGACTAAGATTGCTTTTTCTGCAATTGCCTCTGCTGCCTTAATGGAACTGCTAAAGCGTCAGAGAGACGCTGTTGGCTTAAGTATTTACAGCGACATCAATGAGTATTATGCACCGGCAAAAGGAAGTGAGCGTCACAGGAGAATGGTGATGGCGCGTTTGGAAGATTTGCTTAAGCAACCATCAAAAAAAACAACGGAAACCTATAAATTTTTACACGAAATAGCCGAAAAAATAAACAGAAGATCGCTAGTTTTTTTATTTACGGATATGTTTCAGACCAATAGAAGCGAAAAGGAGCTGTTTGAGGCTTTGCGCCATTTAAAGCATAACAAACATGAGGTTGTGTTGTTTCATACCTTTGATGGAAAACTGGAACTGGATTTCGATTTTGGCGATAAACCCAAAAAGTTTGTGGATGTAGAAACCGGGGAGCAACTGAATTTATACGCCTCATCGGTAAAAAGAAACTATAAAATAGCGATGGAAACTTATTTTAATGATTTGATGCTTAAGTGTATGCAGTATAAGATAGATTATGTGCCTGTTGATATCCATAAAGGGTTTAACCAGATCCTTATTTCTTATTTAACAAGCAGAAAAAGATTTTTATAATTTTTATTGAAAAAACCTTTGCCAATACAAAAAACGCTGTTATATTTGCATCCGCTAAGAGCAACGGTTTGGTAGTTCAGCTGGTTAGAATGCCTGCCTGTCACGCAGGAGGTCGCGGGTTCGAGTCCCGTCCAGACCGCTTTTAAGAGTAAAATAAAACCTTAACAATCTAATAATTAGAGAGTTAAGGTTTTTTCATTACAGATTTAGTCAGCGGTTAGTCAGCACCAGAGAAAAGCATAATAATGCATTAATTCTATTCCAAGTGCTGTTTCAATTTTAGAGTCAATTTGAAACAAATAACATTTGACCTTATTTCAAGCCTTTATAGCGCGTTTCTATTTCTGACTAATATAGACTATGCTTTTTAAGAGTAACTCTATCTCAGGGGATTATTTCATCATCAAATAGCATCCTGTTAATGTATTAACCTTTCAAAGTCAGAATAGTGAAATTCCATTTCATTTCTATGCAGGTTGTACATAATTTGTTCTTCAAATAAATCTTTATGGCTAATCCTAAAAGCCTTAGGAGATTTAACAGGCCTTAAATTCATCTTGTTATTTGAGTAGGTCTTAAAGGAATAACCTTTAGCCCTAATCTCTGTCACTATCCATTTGGCAATGGCATAATGCCTGTTCTTGAATGTATCAAGCTGATTATAATATTTGTCAAATATTTCTTTAAGTAATACATCCTCTTTATGAATAAAGACTTTGTATTTAAGATTATTCTTTGTGTACGTAATGGTACCATCACCATTTTTGGTGACGGACACCTTAAAATTGGTAATAAACATAATTCTAAGTTTTCTGATTAATTTTGAAAATGTGAAGAATACTTTCCGGAAAGAATTTGCTTTAAAAATTTATATTCGTCTTAATATATCCTAACATATAATATACATAAACGCCTAAAAAAAGCTTAATTGAAAACATATTTGTAGTTAGCAAATAGTCAAAAAGACATAAAAGGCCACCACAGTACGATACTTTAGTGCATTTTCATCCTGATTTTTTACGTGTTTTTGCCGTTAAAAGCCCTCAAGGAGGCCTGTAGGATAGTTAAGAGAGCGCGAGTGAATATAAATTTTGGATACAAAAATTTAGATTCAACTATTTATTTCTTGATCTTAACCAAGGGGCGTATACTAATGTGTAGCCTAAGCCGGCAACAGTTAATGATGCTGTTATAGTTACGCCTAATAATACAGTTGCATACATAGTGAGACCAAAGATGATTAAATCCACAAGTTTGTTGCTTTTGGTGATAATGTATTTAATGTATTTGTTACTCTCAGAGATAGCAATTAGTCCTGCTAAGGTTATTGCTCCGAAGAACACATAAGTTCCTATGGTGGCTCCAATTGCCATTCCTAAGATAGAAACTCCTCCAAATATTAAAGCCCCTGTTGCTAACGGCAAGGGCTTTACTTCCGGTATTTGATCAAGTATTGATTTACGCTTTTCTTTAAGTAGGATTGTAGGTTTCTTAATTCTAAGTATTTCAATCACTTCCTGTTTGAATGTTGCTCGTCTCATAATTTATAGATTTACTGGTTTTACATTTTTGTTTGCTATCATTACTTTTAGTTTAGTTCCCATTTCCTGGGAAGCATCCAGAAGGTTCTTTGGTGCTTGAATTACCATATCCTGATAGCCTTTGGTTCTTTCCTTTCTGATTGTAATGAGATCTTCGTAAGTCTCATTGTAGATTCCTAATTTGGTTAAAACAGTTGCTTCGCCTTTTGCTACCGTATTTGCACCGTATTGTAAGACATCTGCTCCTGTTTGTACTGTTAAGTGCAATGCACCTAATACCTTTTGCGTTGTGAAGCCTGCGGCTACTTTTGCTAACGTTGCTGCTGTTTCAGCATTGAATGATGATTTTTTCATTTTACTATGGTTTTTGTGATTAATACTCTGTGTTTGGATATACTTTAATTCTTCATGTTCTTTCAGGTACTGGTTTGATACCTCAACGGCTTTTTCAAAGCCTATTTGATCCATACTTCCTAAGTGGATTTTGTATGTAGGATACCTTTCGTGTAATTCCTCGTAGATTTCTTTGAGGGATTTGTTCTTCCAGAGATCGAAGATTTGATTGTGTTCAACGGCTACATAGCCCTTGTTGGTTAATACAACTACAATCTTTTTTGTTTTCATTGTTTAGATGCCTGTTTCCAGGACTTTATTTAATTAATAAATAGTGATGATTGTCTTTATGATTTTTAGACTGGCAGGTAGACAACCAGTCTTTTGAGTTAGCTGTTGATAGGTGGGATTGTGAAGCAGTTACTGATTTTTTTGATAATCTATAAAGCTTTTGGCTTTCTAATGCTTAATGATTTTTGTTATTGTAATGCTTTGTATTGGTTATCTCTTCTTTCTTTTATGGTCTCGCTGATACCTTGGAAGATTCCTTTGCCGATGGCACCGAGAATAGAGATGGTGGTAATTGATACGTCAATGGTTGTGGTCACCACTTTCTTGGTGGTGTCACGTATTTGACGCTCGTCAAATGTGATTTGAACTGTTTTCATAATTTAAGATTTAAATTGTTAAAGACTCTCTTTTTGATAGTATGCAGGGATACCCCCGTACCGAAAAAACGAATAATTGGGTGGGGGTATTTGCATACTGTTAAGGAAGTGGGTGCATTCTATGTTTTTGGTAAGAAACTGGTATATAAATATTTAGAATAGATATAAATTACATCTAATCCTTTTTTGAATCACTTTTTTTCTTATTTTTAAATTAATTAATTACTTCAGCTATGAAATATAAAATATTAACATTAATAATTTTATCTTCATTATTACAATCATGTGGAGGAGATCCAGTATCAAATAAAATATTTGTTATACTTTATGTTATTCCATTTGGGATTGCAGCCTATTTTATTGGCTCGATTATAATATATATTTCAACGCTTGGTATTGGTGATGAAGGTGGCGATAGCGCCACTATAAAGAGAATTATTGTTGGAGTATTAGCAATACTTTTAATTTATAATATTTTTAATGGCTGTTCTTAGGAATTTCTATTCTACTTTAAAAGTTTCATTGCTAAAACCTATTATATTAAATTTGATTGTATAAATTAAAAATTTTAAAATGGAAAAAATTTTAAAATCATCAGTTCCAATATTATTGCTGTTATCAATTTTTTTAATAAGTTTTAATACAACTGAAAAGCAAAAAAAAAATGATCTTCAAAAAATGAACTTGAAAGGGAAGGTAAAAAAACTCACCTATACAAGATATACGATAAGTTGGAAATTAGGTGAGGAAACTAAAAGGGAAACTGACTGTAGTAACGTTATTTTTAATAAGGAAGGAAACAAAGTTGAAGAAAATCAATATTTGGTTCCTGATTGTAAAGTATTAGAATCCAAATTGGAATACAAATATAATAGTGACAATGATTTGATTGGAGAGTACAGTTATGATTTTAAAGGGAATTTAACATACCTGAAAACTTATAAATATGATTATATGGGGAATTTGGAGCAAGAGGTTAATTTTAATCCTAAATTCGTAGATCATACCGTAACTTATAACTACAAGTCTGATGAAAATGGGAATCAGGTTGAGTGGAGAGGTATTGGTTTTTTTGAGCCATTAACAAAAATGAATTACGACTCCAATAATAATATGGTTTACTCACTTAAATATGATCGTGATATGTTAATGACTGAAAGTAATGAATATACTTATGATTCTAATGGTAATAATATTGATCACGTACATAGGATGCTTCAATTAAAAGCATGGAAAAAATTTTCATTTAAATATGACAATCTTAGAAACGTGATTGAAATTACAGAGTATGAGAATAATTCATATGATAAAATTAGTAATATTGAAAAACATAAATATAAATATGATTCTAAGGAAAATTGGATAGAAGAAGAAGTCAAATATTATTATACTGAAAGAAAATTTTCTTTTTTTTACAAAAGAGATATTGAATATTACAGTGAGTTGTAAATTCTATGAATTTATTTGAGATTAAGTATACATCAAAGGACAATTTTAATTTGTGTATCTAAAGAAATAATTATGAAAAAATTATTGAAATTCGTAATACTAATCATTATTATAAATCAACCAATTCAAGTATTCTCGCAAACTTATAATATTAATAGTACTACCAAAGAAATTAGTAATTATAGTAAAATAATCAACTTTAGTAAAATAACAAAATATGATCTTGAATTTGAAGAATACCTCGACACACAAGATATGAACACAAAAATTTCTATTTTAATATATGAGGGTGGTGCTGGCAAAATGGAACTCGCTCAGGAAGGATATGGGAAATGGACATATATTTTATATTCCTGCAAAGAAAAGAAATACAAAAATTCAGAAAAACTTGTATGGGAAATAGTTTGTCTTAAAGAAGATTTAATTCCTATAGTATTTTATCTTGATTTCAAGAATTATAGAATTGATCGTATGTGGATAAAGAGTAAAGAAACTAATTCAATTTATTACTATACAAATTAATAAGTTTCATAATAAATTTTAAACACAAGAATTCCAATTAAAACAGTGCCAACGGCTCCAATTCCCGTCCATACGGCATAACCAGTTCCAATTGGTAAAGTTTGAGTTGCTTTAACTAAAAGTCCCATACTGATGGTAAGGGTAACCAAGAAACCCGCATACCAAAAATACATTTCGTTTCTAGTAGTTTCTTTTGCTTTTCCCAAACAAAAAGCAAAGGCAATTTCAAATAAGCCCGCAATAATTAAAACAATCTAATTCATTTCCTTTATCTTTTGAAGCAAAGGTCGGAAATTGCATTGAGGGAAATTTTTTCAATTGATAAAAAATAATTATTACTTAATTTCTGGCCAACCTATTTCAGGAAAGTACTTTTTTATTAGTACTAACGATTCTCGGCTTTGCAAAGAATCGGATTTCGAAGCACTAAACTTTCAACCCAGCACAAAAGTTGATACGAGGTATAATGTTCATTTAGCCACTGAACCCGCTTTTTGCCAAACGCCTGTTATCGGTTCGGTGTTCTTCTTCGTACGCTGGTTTGTCAGTCGTTTTGGTCGTGCGGTGGTCAAACACACTCTTTGCCTAGCTTGGGTATTAGCGTGGGCTTGTGCGGCTTGTCAATTTGTGCGGCTGCGAAGGGTTGGCTTATACATTCAATTCGGCTTTTAAAGTTTTGATTGTTGTTAATGCACCCTGAATTTCTGTTGATATTTCGTGTTTATTGATGTCGTGGTGGCTTAATGGATTTAAAACTAAACTTGTGTAATGCTCTATTAGAGTCGAAGTTGCAGGTGTCAAACCACAAGCTGGATGAGATGCTTTATACTTTTTAACTGAACTCCAGAACTCATCAGTTTTCATTTTGGAGCTATCGATATAAAAAGGCACAGGAACTTTTTTACCAAAGCAGAATCTCTTCAAGATAAACTCAAATGCAGAGCGTAGATAAACACCAGCTGCTTTATTGTCACCTAGATTGAAGTACTGTTCTGCCTTGTCTATATAATTTTGAATATGAGAATTCGAATTGTTCTCTCTAACGATTGGTATTTCAAAACCTTTTCTGGTTCTTCGAGCATAAAATTCAAAACTTTTCCATGCATTATTACCATCCAAATACGTTGATTTGACGAATTCATACCAAGGCTTATCATAAGTAGTTATGAATACTTGATACTGTGAAAAATCATCATCTAGTATTTTTAAAAGGGGTAACCGATTTCCAATATCTAATCCGATAAAAATATCATCAATGAATAAAACTTTGCAGGGCAGTCCTTGTATGTGTCGCTTAATCATCCCCAAATAAATAGAAATAGCAATAGCTGATAATCTTGCTTCATTCAAGAAAATATGCGGTTTATCAATCTCTTTTCCAAGATATTTGATTTTTGCTCTTACGTGATTGCGTTCAATGGATTTGTAATCTGCTGTTGGTTTTGCTTGGGTGTAGTTCAGTTTCAGTTCAATGTTGTGACCGAATTTATCCAAAATGGGTTGAGCATATTTCAGAATATTTTCAATGCTATTTGGATCAAACAATTTTTTGAAAGCATTATCAAAAGCGTTAATACTTTTATCAACTTCGTTTTTCTTTTGGGTAATATTAAACGCCTGACTGGTTTCTTTGGCGATGGCAGTTTCTACTTCACCCCAAAGTTCTCCAAGTTCTTTATTGCCGGTAATAGCAACACTTTTGAAATGTTTGAGTACACCTTTCACCAGCAAATCAAACAAATCTATTTCGTTGTCTTTTTTAATATAATGTATTCCAAGCAGGTGTTTGTATGTCAAAAAACTTTTGAGCTTAATAGCATCCCGAATGCTTGTGTCTCCAGCAGAATAAGTATTCTTTGAGCTTTTCTTTACGGTATATTTTTTATCGATAGCTGTTCCGTTTTTGTCAGGGTTGAAGGTTACTTCAATATATCCTTTTCCTTTTTGGGCTTTGGTGAGAAAGATATTTTCGGTTTCATCATAGCTCAATGTTTCGGTAGAAGATTGAAAAAAGTCTTTCAAGGCATAGTAAAAAGAACTTTTACCACTTCCGTTTTCACCATAGATAAACAGGTTCTTTCCATCTACGTTGAATTCATTCTTACCGTAGAAGGCTTTATAATCTTTTATTTCAACTTTTTTTATTTTCATTTATTCCACATTGAGCCCTTTAATAAATCTGATTTGAGTCTTTAGTGAGCCCTTTGACGAAATCACAATCCATTGATAAACAGTGACTAAATAGCTATTATGGATTTTTACTGGCGATATTTGAGCCCTTTGTGAGTCCATTGCTTATTCCTTTTTTGAGCCCTTACTGAGCCCTTTAAAAACATACACAGTTCCAACTCCTGTAGAACCTATTTTATCCACCCATTCGGCTTCTAGTTCTCCCAAATACCTTGTGGCTGTGGCTTTACTTACATCACAAATCGTTTGCACCTCCGAATTTGATACACTACCATTTTCCTGAACGTGAAGGATAATTTTTCTTAACTCTTCTTTCAATCCAAGTTCCGTGAGCCCTTTGTTTGTGTACTTAATGAGTTCAACTTGAAAGTCGGGTGGTATATTTGAAAATATGGGCGGTGCTATTTTATGAACCTTACAAGCATTAATCATTTTTATAGTACCACGCCCCCAAGATTCTATATAACCTGCTCTGAAAAAAGTATTGGCTATATCAGGATTGTGTGGTTTTGAAGGATGTTTTTGAGTTAACTTCTCTACTGTCCAGTTTTCGGGCAATTGCCCTTCATTCCAAAAAATCATTTTGTTGGGATAAACGCTGATTTGAATAGGAATACCACTGCTGTAATCTTTATGAGCAATAGCATTATAGAGTGCTTCTCTAACGGCTTCTTCAGGGAAAGTAAACGTTTCTTCTCTGCTACCATCTTGGTAAGAAATGATTGCTTGAGTATATTTTGTTTTGAGCAAATCCAATGCTTTTTCTGCTTGCTCCAGAAGATTGCCTTTTACTTCATCTTGAAACTTTAATCAATAGAATTCCCCGACGCTTGCGTCGGGTGTAGCGTAAAGATATGTAATTTTGGATTTATGAGTGAGCATATTCATAAAAGCCATAATAAGAGTTTGTTGTTGTATCATTTGGTTTGTCCAATTAAGTATAGG
>DATCTJ010000006.1:0-8965 GCA_036568005.1 Lutibacter sp.
AGGCCAATGTCATTAAGTTAAGACTTTATTGCCTTTATTTTGTCTTTCCGAGGTACGAGGAATCTCACCATGTTAAGCTATTTAATGCGATTCCTCCTTTGTCGGAATGACAAATATTCCCTTAACTTAATGACATTGCCCCGAAGGGGGACTGAGCGTTAAGAAAATGTTCAGTGAACATTTTTAGCGATAGGGCCAGATGGTGCGTTGACCGTAAGAAAATGTTCTGTGAACATTTTTAGCACGACATAGCAATAACTATGGGCGAGTTGGAGCGTAGATACCAGCTGGCGCGTTGGACTTTAAAAGGTTAAATTTTGAATTTTGCTCCCTTTACTTTGGAAAGGGCTGGGAATAGGGGAATTAACTTTTATAAATAAATCAAACTTATGGAAAATCAAACTATTCAAAATGGAAAAACAATGGCTATCATCAGCTATATTACCTGGATCGGAACTTTAATCGCCTTTGTAATGAACAATGAAAAACACAATTCATTCGCGGCTTTTCACATTCGCCAAATGGTTGGCTTGTCGCTTTTTTCATTGGGAATTTCTATTGTTTCAAGATATGCAGGCCCCGTTGCAGGAATTTTAGCTATCGGTTTGTTTGTGCTTTGGATTATCGGGCTCATGGGAGCCATTAATGGCCAAGAGAAAAAAGTTCCCTTGGTGGGCGATTTATTCCAAGATTGGTTTAAAGCAATTGGTTAACCAAATTTTTAAGGTTACTTTTGAAGTCGCGTCCAAAATCGCAACTTTTAAATTTTTATTATGAAGAAATTATCATTGCATTATATTGTCAGAGAACCAAAAACAATCACAAAAAATACGTCATTGCTCATTTTGCTGCACGGATATGGAAGCAATGAAGAAGACTTATTTTCGTTTGCGAGCGAATTGCCAGAAGACATAATTATTGTAAGTGCAAGGGCTCCGCTAACACTGGGATTTGGAAGTTATTCATGGTACACCATCCATTTTAACAGTCCCCAAGGAAAGTTTTCCGATATGCCTGAAGCCATAAAAGCAAGAGAAATTATTGCTGTATTTATTGATGAAGTACAGCAAAAATATAGCATTTTACCAGAAAAAACATTTCTTCTCGGATTTAGCCAGGGCACCATCTTAAGTTATTCTGTGGCCTTAAATTACCCTGAAAAAGTTCAAAAGATTATTGCCTTAAGTGGTTATGTCAACCCCGATTTATTGCCTGAGGATTTAAACTCAAAAGATTATTCTAAATTGGATTTTTATATTTCCCATGGAAGTGTGGATCAGGTGATTCCAGTTGAATGGGCCAATAAAGCACCCGATTTTTTAAAACTGCTGAACATCAAACATCGTTACAAGGAATTTCCTGTCGGCCATGGTGTTTCTCCTAAGAATTTTTACGAATTCAGCAGGTGGATTGAAGAGAGAATGTAGTTTTTGGCTATTAATTTTCTATTGCTTTGTTTTTCCTAAACTTTTATTATTTAACTTTTAATATTTAACTTTTTATTGCTTAAATTGGCATTAATAAAATTAAGCACTATGGACATATTGGGTATCGATGTTGGAGGCACCGGAATAAAAGCTGCAATAATTACAGTTGAAACAGGCACACTTTCTGTTGAAAAAAAAAGAATACCAACACCAAGACCCGCTACCCCTCAGGCTATAGCTAAAGTAATTCAAAAGATTGTAAAACACTTTGACTGGGAAGGTCCAGTTGGCTGCGGATTCCCTACACCCTTAAAACACGGCAAATGCATGTCGGGCGGAAACTTACATGAATCGTGGAAAGATGTTGATGTTGCAGCACTTTTTAAAAATGCAACAGGAAATGAATTTACTGTAGTAAACGACGCCGATGCCGCTGGAATTGCTGAAATAAACTTTGGCGCCGGCAGAGATAAAAAAGGTGTTGTTATGATGATTACCCTTGGTACCGGAATTGGATCAGCTATTTTTTTAGACGGAAAATTATTACCAAATACAGAGTTTGGTCATCTTCTTAATCGGTACGGGGATAGTTTTGAAAGTTACACTGCCGATTCGGCAAGAAAACGGGAAAAACTCAGTCAGAAAAAATGGGGGAAAAGACTTGATAAGTATTTTGACCATTTAAATTTTATTATGTCTCCAGACCTAATCATTATTGGTGGTGGCGCCAGTAAAAGAGTACACAAATTTATCAATAAAATTGAAGTTGATACACCTATAGCCCCTGCGGAAGCAGAAAATGATGCTGGTATTATTGGTGCCGCAATGGCTGCAAATGCAGAAATTAATTAAGGTTTGTATATTCATTTTATTTTAATCAATTTTTTAGTTTTTTGAAAGTATTAAAAATTATTGACCATTTTACAAACCATCATTAATGACAGTTTTCTACATATTAGACATATTAGGTACTATTGCATTTGCCATTTCAGGCGCATCGGTTGCCATGAATAAAAAAATGGATCCCTTTGGGGTTTTTATTATCGCATTTACCACAGCAGTTGGAGGCGGCACTTTGCGAGATACCTTAATTGGTCGGCAACCTGTAATTTGGATGACCGATATTAGTTATATTTTTTTGATAGGTATCTCGGTTATTATCGCTATTTTATTTCGCCAAAGATTAAGATACTTAAACAAATCTCTATTTTTATTTGACTCAATTGGTTTGGGTATTTTTACCATTACAGGAACAGAAATTGGTATCAACGCCAATTTTCATCCCATAATTTCAATAGCATTGGCTACCATGACTGCCTCTTTTGGTGGTGTTATTCGAGATATTTTATGTAATGAAGTTCCCGTTCTATTCAGAAAAGAAATTTATGCCACCGCCTGTATTTTAGGGTCAATTGCATTTATTATTTTACATCATTTAAATATAGATAAAACCATTGTATATATCTCAACAACATTTATTGTAATTGCCATAAGATTGATTGCCGTAAAATATAAACTAACTTTACCCACTATTTATTCGGACAATTAAATGGATTTCAAAGATTTTAAAAATAATATTTCGAAGCTGTCGGAAATAGCGCCTGGCGGATTGGATGCCCAATTTGAATTGGCACCAAAATACCTACAAAAATATGCTCAGCAATTAATAGATTCTAAAAATGCAAAAAAAGCGGCAGTATTGGCGCTATTTTATCCGAATTCTCATGGAGAAACCTGTTTTTTACTCACTTTACGCGCAAATTATAACGGTACTCATGCCTCACAAATAAGTTTTCCAGGGGGAAAATTTGAAGGTTCTGATGAATCTCTGCAAAATACTGCCTTGCGAGAAGCTAATGAAGAAGTTGGAATAAAATCTGATGATGTTTATATTTTTAAACAAATGACCGATGTATTTATCCCGCCTAGCAATTTTATGGTCACCCCTTTTTTAGGATTGCTAAACTATACGCCCATCCTAACAAAAAATGAAGAAGTAGAGGAAAATATAACTATATTGTTAGAGGAATTATTAAACGAGAATGCATTTTCAACAGCAACTGTAACAACATCCTATGCCAAGAGTATACTAGTTCCTTGTTTTAACTTAAGTAATTGTGTTGTTTGGGGGGCCACTGCGATGATGTTAAACGAAATCAAAATTTTATTAAAAGGTATTTAATTTATTTTTTGCTAAATTTGTCATTCATTAAAAACCCAATTTATTACATGCCAATTTTTAAAAGAAACCCTTTTGGCCATATCTTATTTGTAAAAAGATGGCTCGTAAGAATTATTGGAGTAGTTTCTCACGGACGTTATCGACGTTTTAATCAACTAAAAATTGAAGGGTCTGAAATCATAAGGGATCTTCCGCCAAATAATGTGTTGTTTGTTTCTAACCACCAAACATATTTTGCGGATGTTGCAGCGATGTATCATGTTTTTAATGCATCATTAAAAGGAAGGGTAGATTCTCTAAAAAATATAGGTTATATTTGGAATCCAAAGCTAAATATTTATTATGTTGCTGCCTCTGAGACGATGAAATCTGGCTTGTTACCAAAAATATTTGCCTATGTTGGTTCCGTCTCTATTGACAGAACCTGGCGAAATAAAGGTGAAGCTGTTAACAGGCAGGTAAAAATGTCGGACATCAGCAATATTAAAAAAGCATTGGATGATGGCTGGGTCATTACATTTCCACAAGGTACCACCAAACCTTTTAAACCAATCAGACGCGGTACTGCTCATATTATAAAAACCTGCAAACCCATTGTAATTCCAATTGTTATTGATGGTTTTAGAAGAGCATATGACAAAAAAGGATTGCTCATCAAAAAACGGAATGTTTTACAATCAATAGTGATTAAAAATCCTATTGAAATTGATTATGAAAATGATGAAATTGATGAAATAGTAAAAAAAATAGAGTTTGGAATTGAACAACATCCTTCCTTTTTAAAGGTTATTTCTGTTGAGGAATATAAAAAACAGGAAGAGGAGTTGGACAAACAACGTACATTCTGGGATATTTATTAAAAAATGCAGTTTTCAAAATTATGAAAACTGCATTTTTAATTTTTAAGTGATTCAAGTCTGCTACTGATTTTTATAATCAATTTTAGACTATATACTTTCTTATTTTGATTTTTATACTTTCTTTTATTTCAACCAGGCATTTAGCATCCAAATCGTTTTTTCCTGTTCAGCAATAAAATCGCTCATCATTGCATTGGTACCTTCATCATTTGCTTCTGCAGATTCATTAAGGATCGCTCTTTCCAACAATAAAATTTCTGTTAAAGAATCCACCACTAATTGAACACCCTCCACATCTTTAGTGACGTTTTTTCCCACTGCTACTTTTGATGATTTAGTGTATTCCTCAAAGGTATGCATAGGAACTCCGCCTAATGTCAGGATTCGTTCTGCAATTAAATCTATTTTAATTTGGGAGTCGTTATAAAACTCTTCATACTTAAGGTGTAATTCAAAAAAAGATTTTCCTTTAATGTTCCAATGCAACCCTCTTAAATTTTGATAATACACTTGAAAATTTGCCAATAAACTATTTAAACCGATGGTTAAGTTTTTAGCTTTTTCTTTGTCTAATCCAATACTTGTCTTCATATTTATCATTTTTTAAATTAATCAATTTTATTATTACAAATATCGGCAAAAATAAAGCTATATAAAAATAATCTTAATTGATAGTTTTAATATCTTTATCACAAATATTGATAGTAATGACAATAACACAATTAAAATACGTTTTGGCAGTAGCCGAGTACAAAAACTTCACAATAGCATCCAAACATTGCTTTGTTACCCAACCCACTTTAAGCATGCAAATACAAAAACTTGAAGAGGAATTTGACACACAGATTTTTAACAGAAATAAAAAACCCATTCAACTCACCGAGGTTGGAAAAAAAATTATTGAGCAAGCTAAGATTATTGTTGATGAAAGCAGCCGTATAAACGATATTATCGACCAGCAAAAAGGATATATAGGTGGTGATTTTAGGTTGGGAATCATTCCAACTGTAATGCCAACACTCTTACCTATGTTTTTAAAAACCTTTATTAAAAAATACCCAAAAGTAAATCTAATTATTGAAGAGATTACTACCGAAGAGCTTTTGAAAAAATTGGTTGACGGCCATATTGATGTAGCCGTTGCTGCCACCCCTTTGGAAAATGACCAAATTATGGAGCGTGTTTTATATTATGAGCCTTTTGTTGGATTTGTGCCTGAAGAACATCGCTTGTTCAAAAATAAGACTATTGCTGTGGAAGAATTACAAATAGAAGATATTTTGTTGCTGGAAGATGGCCATTGCTTTAAAGAAAACATCATCAATTTATGTAGTGCAATTGGCTACAAAAATCAGCATTTTCAGCTTCAGAGCGGAAGTTTTGATACTTTAATTAAATTGGCCAAAGAAGATTTGGGCATGACCCTATTGCCATATTTACAAACATTGGATTTGGACGACAAAGACACAAAATATTTGCGTACTTTTAATACTCCAGTTCCGGCAAGGGAAATAAGTATTATTTATCACAAAACCCAATTAAAAATACAATTAATTGAAACATTAAAAAACGTAATAGATAGTGTTATAAGAGGCGTTATTGCCTTTAACGATGTGCAAATAATTAGTCCCTTACAACAAAAAAAAGGAGCTTAAAAGCTCCTTTTTTTATTTTCCACTAAGACCAAACATAATTGAAGTTCTGGTTTATTAAGCGTGAACTCTTTTAGCCAACAGTACAGTTCTTTTATTTCATAAGGTAATAATCTATTTACTGCTTTTTCCAATTCTTTTTTAAATAATTCTTTATTAAAACTGACTTTTTCGAGTATGGTTTTGGTGTACTCAAACATTGCTCTTGCCATAAATTAATAGGTTTTTAGTTGGTAATTAAAGAACGTTGTTTTACGTTGATTATTGTATAAATTTACACAATAAATTTCATTTTAAAAAGAAATCACACCTTATAAATGTTAATAAAAAACTAAAGTTTATTTACTTTTTCAATTAAATTCTTGGCTGTACTTTCTAATTCTAAATTAACAGCCTTAAAATAAGCTTTTTTGTCCTCAATTTTTTTAACATTCACTTTCTCAATTAAAACATCAAATGATTCAATTGCTTCATCTATAATTGCTTCTGTTCCTGCTGAACCTGCTTTAGGATTGTACAACTCCCAAGTATAACAGGCTTCAATAATATCTCCCAGAACGTAATTAATGTCCTTTTTTAAATTTTTAATACTTGCCATAAAATTTTATTGGTTTATTTTTAACTGCAAATTTACAAGAAAATACGCGATTATCATACCATTAATCGAAATAATCTTTATTTTTTAACATAAATTTTTAATTTTTAATAGAATGCTTTTAAAATCACTATTGCTATTCAATCTTATCCAATCTACTAATGTGAGAATTTAAAAATAAAACTGACAATAATAAATGTAGTCTAATTAATTCATCATAAATTATCAACCAAAATTCCATTAAAAATATTCATTTATGTAAATTTGTATTATGAAACGAGCTATAACAAAATAATCTAACAGAAAAAAGAAAGATACTAAGCATTGCATTTGACAGATGAAAAACAATAAAAAATAGCAAATAAAACGAGCATAACAAATTTTGATACACTGCAGAATGATTAATCGCGAACCTACCTATCGGTAGGTAGCATCTGTACCAATAGAAAATAAAATATAAACAGATGAATACATTTATAACAAATTTACCCAAGGCCGAATTACATTTACATATTGAAGGTTCTTTTGAGCCTGAATTGATGTTTAAAATCGCCCAAAGAAACCAAATTAAGATTCCTTATAATTCTGTAAAAGAGATTGAAGAAGCTTATAAATTCAATTGCTTGCAGGATTTTCTAAATATTTATTATCAGGGCGCTGGCGTTTTGGTTACCGAACAGGATTTTTATGATTTAACCTACAGTTATCTACAGAAATGCGCCGACCAACATGTGAGGCATACCGAAATTATGTTTGATCCCCAAACACATACCGATAGAGGAATTGCCTTTGAAACGATTATTAATGGCATTTCAAAAGCCTGCGACGATGCAAAATCAAATTTGAATGTTTCTTCATTGCTTATTATGAGCTATTTACGCCATTTAAGTGAAGATGAAGCATTTAAAACCCTCAAACAGTCGCTTCCATATAAAGATAAAATTAAAGCAATTGGATTGGATTCTTCGGAAAAAGGGAATCCACCCTCAAAATTTAAAAACGTCTTTGAAGCTTCTATAAAAGAAGGTTATATACCCTTAGCCCATGCAGGCGAAGAAGGGTCGGCTGCCTACGTTTGGGAAGCCATCGATATTTTAGGTATTATACGCATTGACCATGGAAACAATGCCTTACAAGATGAAAACTTGGTAAAGGAAATTATTAAACGAGATATTGCCTTAACGGTTTGTCCGCTTTCAAATACGGCGCTTCAGGTGGTGGATGATTTAAAAAATCATCCATTAAAAAAAATGATGGAATTGGGATTAAAAGTAACTGTAAACTCTGATGATCCAGCATATTTTGGCGGACAGATAAATAAGAATTATGAAGCTATCCAAGAGGCCCTAAATCTTTCCAAATTTGATCTTTATCAACTAGCTAAAAATTCGTTTCAATATTCTTTGCTAGACATAAACACAAAACAGCAATATTTAAATGAGTTGGAAGTCTATTATAGTAACAATAAGTAGTTTTTTACTTCGTTATGAAATCAAAGAAATTTAACCGATGAGAAAAATAACAATCACAGTTTTAATTGTATTATTTACAATAAGCAACATTTTTAGTCAAAGCAATAAACAATTTATTGATACCGGCTCTGTGAAAAATCAGTTTGACTACCTTGTTGATGAATCAAATAATTATCTGGACTTTAAAGTTGTGAAGACAGGCTGGTTGCTAAAATTAAAATCTAATGTTATCGATTCTCTTTCAACTTCTAAAAAGAAGGTTTCAGACAATTTCGACATACTAAATTCACAAAAGCAACTCATTGATAGTTTACAAACCAAATATGGAGAATCGGAAGCGGTAATTTCAAACTTAATGTTGGAAAAAGAAAGTATTTCATTGTTTGGCCTACAGCTCGAAAAATCTTATTTTAAAACACTGTTTTTTCTAATTGTTATTTTCTTAATCATTTTATTGCTCTTTTTTATCATCAAATTTAAACAAAGCAACAGCATTACGCAACAATCCATCTTGTCATTAAAAGAGATTGAGGAGGAATTTGCCATTTACAAGGAAAAAGCTATGGAAAGAGAACAAAAAGCCATGAGAAGACTGCAGGATGAGTTGAATAAAAACAAGAAAGAATAAATATTTTACATTATTGTCCGGTTAAATTTTTAAAAACAAACAGACCGCCCCGATGGGGCTTAAATAATTGAAATTTTTCATCTGTTTACATTTTGTTTTTTATTGGTACAGCTGCAGTTCGCCATTAATCATTCTGCAGTGTATCAAAA
>DATCTJ010000007.1:0-57468 GCA_036568005.1 Lutibacter sp.
AATTAGCTTTGGTACAGAATTCGCAACATCTGCGCACTCTTTCCAAATCTTCTTAACAAATTATTCTGGACTAGTGCCGCAACAAAATTATATGAAAAACCAAAATGATTTCTTTAATGGAGATTTCTTAATTGGTTTTAATATTACTAGAAACTATAATTTCTAGATAATTAACAGAACCATAAAGAAAGTTCTATCAACTTTTATTTATGAAGCTTTTTTATTTGTGACGAAAATTTTCTAAAGAACTAAATCAATAAAAAAACTAAATTATAATATCCAATGTAACTAAAATAGCAAAGCAGTGTAACAAAACGCGCATTAAAATTGGCAAAAAAAAAAAGAATTTTTTTTAAATGCGTATTAAACAACTCATATACAAGGCTTTAAAAAAATAAAAATGCTGATTTTTATCATAGTAAAACAATATATATGTACTTATTTTTATAACATGTTTAAAAAACAAAAATTTCAAATAAAATTTTTTAAGTTTCTGTATCCAATAAATACTACTAATTATGAATAAAAAAACTAAAAAAGGAACTCAATTCTCTAGAAGAGGTATACTACCGCTGTTAGGAAGCACTTTACTGCTACCCTTTCTTGGATTTGGAAAAACATCAATCCCTGATGAAATAGTTCTTCCTGAAGAAAACGAAGAATACCAAACTTTGTTAAAACCTGATGGCACCACAGTTAGAGTTAAGGTTAGCACCGTGCAGAAATCAAAAATTATTAATAAGAATATTTCGAATGAATCGTTTCTAAACTGGTTAGGCCGAAAACTTTAAATCATTTAATCACTACTGATAATGGAAAACAACAAAACCAATTCAAGACGAAAATTTCTTGATAAGGGCTTAAAAATGGGCTTAGTTACCGCAATTGGGGCTATTGGGCTAACCAAGATTGCTTCAAAATTAAATGCAACAACCGATGAAACAGGGTCGCATGATAAAATGCAATTAATGACAACAGACGGAACTCTCATTGAGGTAGATTCTTCCGAAGTGATGGAAATGGATCATTCCAAAAAGCAACAACACGAAGAAGAATATAACGTTCGGGAAGGAATACCCAACCGAAAATTTGTCATGGTTATAGATTTGGCAAAATGTAAAAATGCATTAAAATGTCAAACTGCCTGCAACAAACAACACTATATTACTGGTGACCATGCTTGGCTTAAGGTATATAAAATGCAAGAGGATACAGATACCGCACCTTATTGGATGCCTACTGTATGTATGCATTGCGATCAACCAGCTTGCGTAACCGTTTGTCCAGTTGACGCCACTTTTAAAAGAAGGGATGGGCTTGTGTTAATAGATACTGAGAGATGTATTGGCTGCAGATTCTGTATGGCTGCTTGTCCTTATTCAACACGTGTGTTTAACTGGAAAGAGCCAAATCAAGGCGAAATTACTATGCTTATGGATATGGAGAACCAGACAGAACATCACTCAGCTGAATTTGCCGGTTTACCAAGTGTAAAAGGTACTGTTGATAAATGTGATTTTTGTCCGCACGCTATAAAAGAAAATCAATTGCCACATTGTGTTACTGCTTGTCCGAACGGTGTGTTTTATTTTGGAGACAAATATGAGGACACAGTCACAAACGGAGAAGAAACACTAAGATTGAGTAAATTATTAAAAGATAAAGCAGGATATAGGTTGATGGAAGGTTTGGGCACAAAACCAAGTGTATTCTATTTGCCTCCTGTAGACAGATTGGTAGATTTTAAAGATGGATTAGAAAGTTTTACCGATTACAAATCTGTTGACAATCCTGAATAATTATGATACAAACCATAAACTTCAAAACACAAGAAAATGATTAAAAGTGAATTTACCTGCCTATTTGCAGGCAGACACCATATGTTAATGCTAAACAATAAAATTTAAACATATGAAAAATTACGACAAGTTACTTCACGATTTAGCGCCACAAAAATTTGGTAAGAAAGGCGTTATATGGACAATTTCTTTGGTTGTTTTAATCGTTTTAGGAATCGCAGCCTATATTGATCAAATTATTAAAGGACAAATGGTTACCAATATGAATGATTATGCTTTGTGGGGGGTTTATATTTCTAACTTTGTATTTTTTGTAGCAACAAGTTTTGTTGGAACGGTTGCTGTTGCTGTTTTAAGGCTAACCAATAATAATTGGAGAACACCAATTGTAAGAATTGCTGAGATTATTGCAGTAGCGGCAATTATTATGGCAGGAATTACCATCACAATTGATATGGGCAGACCAGACAGACTTATGAATTTATTTATTCATGGAAGGATGCAATCTCCAATTACCTGGGACGTTATCATCATACCTACCTCTATGATGGTGTGTCTATTATTATTGTATTTTCCATTATTGCCAGATTTTGGCCTATTAAGCAAATATTATCAAGAAAAACAACCTGCCTTAAGTAAATGGTATAGGAGACTTTCATTGAATTGGACAGGCAGTGATGCCCAAAAAGCAATTCAACTTAAATCAATACATATAATAGCCATTTTAATTATTCCTGTAGGTTTTATGTTACAAACCATTGATGCCTGGCTATTTTCAACTTTATACAGGGTTGGATGGGATAGCACAAACCTAGGTGCGTATTTTATTTCGGGAGCAGCGGTTGCAGGTATTGGAGCGCTTGTAGCTCTGACTTATGTGTTACAAAAAGTTTATAAATTGGAAGATTATATTACAGACCTTCATTTTGATAAATTGGGAAAATTTTTAGTCTTAGTATGTCTAATCTACCTTTACTTTAACTTAAATGAATACCTAATTCCCCAGCTTACTTCAAAAAAACATTCAACAACCCATATAGACGTTTTATTCGTAGGAGAATATGCGCCGCTATTTTGGTTTGTTATTGTTGGAGGATTAATTGTACCTGTGATTGTTTTATTATTTAAACAGGGGAGAAAACCGCTACCTATGTTTTTAATAGGTTTGCTGGTGGTTGCGGGATCTTGGTGGAAACGTTATTTAATTGTTACACCTACCCTACTGCATCCTTTTTTACCCATACAAGGCGTACCTGAAGAATGGCGTCATTACTTCCCAAGTATGCATGAATGGCTGATTACTATAGGAACATTGGCAATGGCCATGTTAATTATTACCATTTTAGTAAGATATGTACCAATTATACCTATTCAAAGAACCGCCGACGAACAAGAAGCATTAGCACTAAATAAAAACACAAAATCATGAGAAATCAATTGATAACACGCCACCTTTTTCTTCTTGTATTAAGTGTGTTTTTATACACTTCAAGTTTCGCACAAGACAGGGTTAGATTAAAAGCTGATTATGTTAAAATAATGAACGAAGGTGCTTATTTTGACTTACAAGCCACAGCAAGAGTAAATGACGAAAACGTCAATGTTTCAAGAATAGAATTGGTCATTTATAATTTGGTAGGAGATGAACAAGTGGAAATTGGTAAAACCATTACCAATATGCAAGGTAAAAGCAAATTTAAACTTAAAGATTTAAAATCTTTACAGCCAGATGAAACAGATACTTATAATATAGAAGTTTCATTTGATGGTAATGATGCTTTTAAGAGCGCCTCAAAAAGTATTAGCTTTAAAGATGCCGCTATTGAAGCTAAACTTATTACCATAGACAGCATTAATTACGTTTCTGCCACATTGATAGATAAATCAACAGACAGTTTAGTAATCGGCCAGTATTTAAAAGTTCAGATTCAAAGATTATTTAAAAATTTGCCAATAGGTGATGATTTTAATGAAACTGATGAAGATGGCACAATTCTTGTTCCTATTCCAGATGGAATACCTGGTGTTGATGGTATGTTGGCTATAGAAGTTATTCTGAACGAAAGTGATGAATATGGCACTGTAAAAACAATAATTAAGGCTCCAATTGGAAAGCTTATAGTTGATGAGTCGACTTTTGACCAAAGAACAATGTGGTCACCTAGAAGTAAAACACCTTTATTCTTACTTATATTTCCAAATATATTGACATTTGGAATATGGGGAATAATTATTTATCTAATACTAAATCTAATAAAAATTAACAAATCGTAAATTAAAAAAAATGAAAACATTTAAAATTTTAACACTAGTCGGGATTATTTCTTTTGCATTCTACGCTTTCACATCTCTTACCCAAGAACCATGGAAAGTACCTGCAAAATATGAAGCTATGAAAAATCCGGTAGCGCCTAAAACTGATGCTGCAATAGGAAAATCATTATACTCAAAACACTGTAAATCTTGTCACGGTGCAGAAGGTTATGGCGATGGTCCAAAAGCCAAAGAAATGAAAGGTGATTTAGGAGATTTTTCAAGTAAAGAATTCCAAAAACAAAGTGATGGCGCATTATTTTATAAAACATCTATTGGAAGAAAAGATATGCCAGAATTTACAAAAAAAATGCCTTCAGACGAAGATAGATGGTTAATCGTGAACTATATGAGAACGTTAGCTGAATAACTTTAAATTTCATTAAATAAAAAAGCCGAACAAAATGTTTGGCTTTTTTATTCCCATTACATTCCTCTCACCTATTTATGATTCTTGATAAATTAATAGGTTAAATAATCTTTGAAAAATATTTTAAAATTATTCTGGCTCCCAGTAAAAGCTCCAATTGAAGTCCATTATTGTTTGCTTAATTTTTTCAAGCAAACAGTTTACCCCAAACTGGGCTTAATTAAAATTAATATTGTTTCTACAAACCTTGAACGTCTTTAGCGTTATTTTAGTCTCAGAGTAACCTACACTTGTAGAATATAGATTTCCCGGAAAACAAGTCTCTACAGTTGCAAAATGTAAGTAAAGTCACATTTTGATGGAGATAAATCATTCCTTATAAATTTTAATCATACACTAATAACTAAAATTAAACAATTGTATTTTAATCAATTTCGTTTATTTGGGTAAGGTAAGGCGCTAATAAATTTGTCTTTTTATAAATTTTTCGGATTCACATCACCTTTATATTTAAGTAAAATGTGGTTTTAACACCAAAAACAAGGCAAAAACTAAGATTATACAAAAATTAGAACGTAGTGTAACTTTTGTTACATATTATTTAAATAAATTATTGTAAAAAATTTATTTCTATAAATGACTTATGTCATCATTTGGCCAGCCATATCTTAGTAAATTTATACAAGAAAATTAGGATATCAATAATTAAGGATAACCAACTTTATGAAAAGCAAAAATAATCGACTAAAATACTTCCATTCCTAATAGAATTCATATTTAAATCGATTGAACTTAACCAAGATGACAATGAAAGAAAATCAAACAGAAGAAGGAGGAACCGACAGACGAAAATTCCTGAAATTAGGATTAATGTCTAGTCTCACTGCAATTGCAGGCACTTCAATTATAACAAATTTAGCAGCACAGGAAGAAGAAATTGTAGAAACACATCCTTCTGGCGAAAAAATGAGATTATTAACTCCAGACGGAAAAATTGTTGAGGTTGATGCTGCAAATATTAACCAATATCCTGAAGCTTTAATAACTGCTGAACAAGCAAGAAAAGGAATTCCAAACCGAAAGTTTGTAATGGTTATTGATTTGGCAAAATGTACCAATGCACGTAAGTGTGTTGAAAGCTGCCAAAAAGGTCATCAATTAGACCACGATCAAGAGTTTATGAAAATTAAACTTATGCAAGACAATCCTACAGCAGAACCCTATTGGTTTCCAAAAAACTGTATGCATTGTGATGAACCACCTTGTGTAACTGTTTGCCCAACAGGAGCTACTTTCAAAAGAGAAGATAATATAGTATTAATTGACAACGATCGTTGTATTGGATGTAAATTCTGTATCACAAGTTGTCCGTATTCAGCACGTCTATTTAATTGGGGTCATAAGGCAAAATACGACGATAAATCTCAACCTTATTCACCAGAAACAAGTGTTCCAGGTACAGAAGGTACTGTTACAAAGTGCGATTTTTGTCCAGATTTGTTAAGACAAGGTCTGTTACCACATTGTGCATCAGCGTGCCCAGAAGGTGTCATTTATTTTGGAGATAGAAACGAAGACCTCGTAACAAACGGAGCAGAAACAGTTCGTTTTTCAGAATTGATTAATAAGCGTGGTGGTTATCGTCATTTAGAACACTTAGGAACTAAGCCTAACGTATATTATTTACCGCCAGTAGATAAATTATATGAATTGGAGGATGGATTTGACGTGAGTGATGAAGTAAAAGCAAGGTATAATGACGTTCCTTATGTTCAAGAATTAAAAAAACAAGGTAAAATTTAACATTAAAGATTTTAAATTATGATAGAATCTAGAAAAAGAGAATTAGTCAAAGAATTTGCGCCAAGGCTAGAGACAACCTCTAAATTAAGTAAAATATGGATTGGCGGTTTAATAGCTGTAATTTTAGTTGGGGTGTACGCTTTTTTTATACAACTCTTTAATGGACACGAAGTAACAGGAATGAGAGATAATGTAGTTTGGGGTATATTTATCGTAAACTTTATCTTTTTTGTATGCCTTAGTTATTCTGGCGCTTTTTTTTCAGGAATATTACATTTTGTTGATACGCCTTGGAAAAATGCAGTATCGAGAATTGTAGAAATGATAACCGTAATATCATTAATTATTGGTCCAATTTTTATTTTATTATGTATCGGAAGACTAGATAGATTACATTATTTATTTTTGTACCCTAGAATACAATCTCCTATTACTTGGGACATTATGGCAATTATGATCGACTTAGTTGCCTGTTTCCTCTATCTTTACTTAACTTTTATTCCAGATTTCGCTATTTTAAGAGATCATAGTGAAGCGCTTAATGTACCGAATTGGAAAAAGAAAATGTACAAATTTTTTGCTATCGGTTATCAAGATACTAAAACGCAACGTAAACGCTTAAACAAAATAACAAAAGCAATGTCTGCTATAGTAATTGTACTTGCAATTGTAGCTTATTCTGTATTAGCTTGGATTTTTAGTTTAACATTACAACCAGGATGGAATAGCACCATTTTTGCTCCTTATTTTATTATTGCTGGGTTATTCTCTGGTGTTGCAGTAATCATTATAACTATGTATTTGGTGCGTAAGTTTTTAAAACTTGAAAAATATATCCGCAAAACACATTTTAAAGTAGGTGGATTTATTTTATTGATTCTAGCATTGCTTTATGGATACTTCACATTTACAGAATATTTTTCTAAATGGTTCAGCCATAAAGCAACTGATTCTAGCATTTTAAACACTTTATTCACAAGATATTTTTGGGAATTTATTTTAGCCAATTATATTGGAGTTTTAGTGCCGGTTGTAATTTTATTTTACAAAAAATTCAGAACTATAAAGCTAATAACATTTGCATCAGTTGTAGCTATTTTAGGTATTTGGTTAAATAGATATTTAATAGTAATCCCTACTTTAGAAACACCATTTATTCCAATCCAAGATACAAGACTTGAATATATTCATTATTCAGCAACTTGGGTAGAATGGGCAATGTCTTCGGCTGGAATTGCAGGGTTTTTATTACTTTTTACATTGATATCAAAGATAGTGCCTCTTATACCAATGAATAGTATTATTGATTCTGAATACGCACCTAAAATAAAAAAAAGAGTTAATAAAGAAACAAAAGAAATAACGGATTAAATATAATTTTGAAGAATCATGAAAAATCATTTATATAAATACGTACAATTTGCAACCTTAATTATTGCTTTATTTATTGGGTTCTTATCTAATGCACAGCAATTTGACAATAGCAAATACGAATTACAATTCAATTTAAAAAGCAGTAAAAAATCAGACAATACCCGTTTACTAGAAACCAATTTTACCGCTATAAATAATGAAGATTCAAAAGATGAATTAATTATTTCTGACGCCGAAATTAAATTTTATAATGTTTTAGACGATAATGAAGTGCTTATTGGCGAATCTAAGACTACTAAAAGCGGTATTGCAAAGTTTATTGTTCCTGCTAATTATAAGTATTTAGCTGATGAGGAAGGGCTAATAACTATTGAAGCCCGTTTTGAAGGAAGTGATGCACTAGAACCAATATCTGAAACTTATTCTTTTAAAGACTTACATTTAGAACTAGTCCTTACTGAAGTTGATAGCGTAAGAACTGTTACAGCAAAGGCCTATTTATTAAACGCAGCTGGTGAAGAAATTCCTGTCGAAGCTGATTTATATTTTTATGCCGGAGGAATGTTATCTAGGTTCAAATTAGAAGACGGTTTTTTAGAAGAAGGAAATTTTGAATATGAATTTGAATACACCACTAATTTACCAGGTGACGCCGATGGAAATCTAAATATTTCAGTTGCAATAGAGGATCATCCAGAATTTGGAAATGTAATTCAAATGAAAACTGATAATTGGGGTGTTCCAAGTCAACATATTCCAGAAACCAATAAATTATGGTCAGAAGCTGGCCCTATTTGGATGTATATTGTTTTAACTCTTATGTTGGTTGGTGTATTTGCGAACTTTGTTTACACAATTATAAACTTATATAAAATTAAAAAAGAAGGAGATCAATTAGAGTCATAAATAGTGGGTAAAAAGAACATTTGGCATAGTGTTTGGACACATATATTCATAGAATATATTTTATAAATTTGAAAAATAAATAGAAAATAAATAGAAAATCAATTAAAATTAAAAATTAGAACATCATGAAAAAATTATTATTATTAGCCGTTTTTACATTAGGTTTATTTGGATCAGTTGTTGCTCAAGAAGTAACTGAAAAAGACAAGAAAATGAAAAACCCAACAGAAGCGACAAAAGAAAACTTAAGAGAAGCTAAAAACTTATATGCTGTAAATTGTAAAGCCTGTCACGGGACTCTTGGATTAGGAGATGGAACAAAAGCAAAAAACATGAAAGGTGATTTAGGTGATTTTTCTTCTGCTAAATTCCAAGATCAAACTGATGGTACCTTATTTGCTAAAACAAAAAATAAAATTGGAGATCACCCAGGGTTTTCTAAAAAATTGTCTGATGAAGATATTTGGATAGTAGTTAACTACGTAAGAACATTGAAAAAATAATTTCACTTTTGACAAAAAAAAACCCGAACAATTTAGAAAAATTGTTCGGGTTTTTTATTTAGCTATAACTAACAAAATTAAATTGTCATAGAAAATATTCTTGTATCAGGTTTATTTTCAATTAATCGTAAATCAAATGCCATACAAATATTTCGTACAAACATTCTACCCGCTTCCTTCACCACAATTTTGTTGTCATAAACTTCAATTAAACCATCACCAATAATTTCACCTAAGTGCGAAATTATTTCAGTTTTAACCTGTGATGATAATCCACTATTCCACTCCGTTTCTAAATTACACATCAAATCTAATATGTGCTTTCTTATAACCAAATCGGTTTCAGTTAGCAAATGACCTTTAAAAACAGGCAATTCACCTTTATTAACACGATCCGTATAGTCATCTATTTCCTTCTCATTTTGCGCAAATGCATACCAGGAATCACTGATTGAAGACATTCCCAAACCAATCATCAGTTCTGTTTTACCTGCTGTATAGCCCATAAAATTACGATGTAGTTTCTTAGCTTCCATCGCTTTGTGAAGCGAATCACTCGGCAAGGCAAAATGGTCCATTCCTATTTCAACATAACCATTGTCAAAAAACAATTGTTTTCCCAATTCATATAAACGGCGTTTTTCATCATCTTTTGGCAAATCACTATCTTCAAAACCTCGTTGTCCTACGCCTTTTATCCATGGCACATGGGCATAGCTATAATAAGCAATTCTATCTGGTTTTAATTCTATAGTGTTTTTTATGGTATTTCTAATACTTTCTTCTGTTTGAAAAGGCAATCCGAAAATTAAATCGTGGCTAATGGATTCATAACCTATTTTCCTCGATAAATCATGCACTTTTTTTACTTGTTTAAAACTTTGAACTCTATGGATCGCTTTTTGAACAATTGGATCATAATCCTGAATGCCAAAGCTATTTCTTCGAAAACCTAAATCGTATAAAGTTTGCAATTGATCTTCTGAAGTATAATTTGGATGGCCTTCAAAACTAAAGTCGAAAATCTCAAATTTATCGGCTTTTTTAAAAATCCCATCAATTAATTTTTTTAAATTTTCAGAAGAAAAAAATGTTGGCGTACCGCCTCCCAAATGGATTTCCCTAATTTTTGGGCGTTTCCCTAACAAATCGCAGTATAAATCCCATTCTTTTAAAACAGTGTCCATATAAGGCTGTTCAACCTCGTGGCGTTTGGTTATTTTTTTATGGCAGGCACAAAAAGTACACAGACTTTCACAAAAAGGAAGATGTATATAAACGCTTATTCCTTCACTATCATTGCTTTCATTAAAGGATTTTACTACCGTTTTTTTCCAATTTTCTATCGCAATACCCGCTTTATCCCAAAAAGGAACGGTTGGGTAACTGGTGTATCTTGGACCGGGAATATTGTATTTTTGAATTAAAGTTGAATTCATTTTTTTAGTTTTTAGTAATTAGATTTTAGCAGTAAGTTTTGAAACTAATTGCAAAATCTAGCTTTTGTATTCTTTAACAGCATCAATAAACGCTTTGGCATTATCTAGCGGTATATTTGGTAAAATTCCATGACCTAAATTAACAATATATTTATCTTTTCCAAATCCATCAATCATTTGAGTCACTATTCTTTTAATCTCCTTAGGCGGAGACAATAAGCGGGAAGGATCCATATTACCTTGCAAAGTAATATTACCTCCAGTAAATTTTCTTGCCATTTGCGGTGTAATTGTCCAATCCACGCCCAAAGCTGAAGCATTAGATTTTGTCATTTCTTCCAAGGCAAACCAGCAACCCTTTCCAAAAGCAATTACAGGAGCATCATCTTTTAAAGCTTCAATAATTTGATTGATATATTTCCACGAAAATTCCTGATAATCAACAGGGGAAAGCATTCCTCCCCAAGAATCAAAAATCTGAACCGCATCAACTCCTGCTTTTACCTTTTCTTTTAGATAGGCAATGGTAGTATCAGTAATTTTTTGTAATAATGTATGTGCTGCAATTGGTTGAGTAAAACAAAACTCCTTTGCGATGTCATAGGTTTTAGAACCCTGACCTTGAACACAATAACATAAAATTGTCCAAGGAGAACCAGCAAATCCAATTAACGGAATATCGTTATTTAACATTTGTTTGGTCATTTTAATGGCATCCATTACATATTTTAATTCTACAGTAACATCGGGTACAATTACATTTTCTACATCTTTTGGGGTTCGAATCGGGTTTGGCAACCACGGTCCAGTACCTTCTCTCATTTCCACCTCAATATTCATAGCCTGCGGAACCACCAAAATATCCGAAAATAAAATAGCAGCATCCATTCCATACCTGCGATAAGGCTGTACGGTAATTTCTGAGGCCAATTCAGGAATTCTGCAGCGGGTAAAAAAATCGTATTTATCGCGAATTTCTCTAAATTCAGGTAAATATCGTCCTGCCTGACGCATCATCCAAACTGGCGGGCGTTCAACTATTTCTCCTTTTAAGGCTCTTAAATATAAATCGTTTTTGATCATTTTATTATTGTTTTGATGTTTTAAATTCTTGAATGTTTTTGGGCGTTCCTTTCAGGTCGCGCCATACGCTATATCTTTTTTTCCATTGCATTTCAAAAAAGGATACCGCTTCTGTCGCTAACGCGAATTAATTTTTAATACAGCAAGGGGAATCATTTTCATAATCACTAGCAACTCATAAGTTGCATCTACCTATCTTTTTTAATTATTAATTCCTACCTTTAGCGGCTAAGGAGTCTTTATTTGCCACCGCTTTCATGGCTATATCAATCGCCTTTTTTACTTTATAAATATCTCTTTTGCTCATGGCAGTTCCCAAAAACCAAGCTTCAAATTGAGAAGGAGGTAAAAACACACCATGTTCCATCATTTTCCAAAAGAATATTTTAAATTTATCGGTATCACTGGTTAACGCCGTTTTAAAATCAACCACCGGTGTTTTTGTAAAAAATGGAGAAATCATCGATCCAAATCGGTTTACTTGTAAATCAATTCCATTTTCCTTAGCGGCATTCATTAAAGATCGCTCTAAAAAAGAAGCCGTTTTTTCAAAATCTTTATATGGATTTCGTTTTTTCAATTCGGTTAGTGTTGCAATGCCGCAAGCCATAGCAATCGGGTTGCCCGATAAAGTACCTGCTTGGTAAACATCTCCTAATGGCGATACCATTTCCATAATTTCATTTCTGGCACCATAAGCACCCACTGGGAATCCGCCGCCAACAACTTTACCCAAACAAGTAATATCTGCTTGAATGCCCAACAATTCCTGAGCGCCTCCAAATTTTGAACGGAATCCGGTCATCACTTCATCAATAATCAAAAGAACACCACTTGCTTTGGTTAAATCTCTTAATTCTTGCATGAATTCTTGGGTCGGATTTACAACACCCATATTACCGGCTATAGGTTCTATAATTACAGCGGCAATATCATTGTGCTTCGCTAAATGTTGTTCAACACTATCAATATTATTGTATTCTGCAACCAAGGTATTTGCAACAGCTTCTGTAGGCACTCCTTTACTTCCTGGGATGCTCAAAGTTACCAAACCCGAACCGGCTGCAACAAGCATGTCATCTGCGTGTCCGTGATAACAGCCTGCAAATTTTATTATTTTGTTTTTTCCTGTAAAAGCCCTGGCCAAGCGAATGGCGCTAAAAACAGCCTCCGTTCCCGAACTCACAAAGCGCACTTTATCCATTCCTGGGAATGCATCACAAACAATTTTAGCCAATTTAATTTCGCCCACTGTTGAAGCACCAAAAGTAGTTCCTCTTTTTAAGGCTTTTTTTACCGCTTTTTCAACTGTACTGTTTCTGTGTCCCAATATCATTGGTCCGTATGATAATACCATATCAATGTATTCGTTTCCGTCAACATCAATAATCTTACTGCCTTTTGCCCTGTCGATAAAAATAGGCACACCACCAACCGATTTAAAAGCCCTAACAGGAGAGTTTACCGCTCCCACCAAATGCTTTTTACCTTTAGTATATAATTCTATTGATTTTTCTAATTTCATTTTCTAGTAGTTTAATAGCTGTTTAATTGTTTAAGCGTTTCGTTGTTTATTATATATCAAATTTAAACCTATTTAACAAACATACTTTTTAACGTTTCAATAATAATTTGGCGACATCTTTTGCAAAATACGTGATAATTATATCGGCTCCTGCCCTTTTCATTGACAGCAAACTTTCCATCATTACCCGATCGCCATCAATCCATCCTTTTTCTGCAGCTGCTTTAATCATCGCATATTCCCCGCTTACATTATAACAAGCAACCGGACGGTCGAAATTGTTTTTTACATCTCTTATAATATCCAAATAAGCCAAAGCAGGTTTTACCATCAAAATATCGGCACCTTCCTGGTCGTCAAAAGTTGCTTCACGCAATGCTTCATCTCTGTTTGAAGCATCCATTTGATAGGTTCTTCTATCGCCAAAAGTTGGCGCAGAATCAGCCGCATCTCTAAAAGGTCCATAATAGGCTGATGCGTATTTTACTGCGTACGACATAATAGGAAGATCATAAAAACCAGTATTGTCCAACGCTTCTCTAATAGTAGCAATCATACCATCCATCATTCCCGATGGTGCCACCATATCTGCTCCTGCTTTTGCATGAGAGATAACTTGTTTTGCAATGTTTGGCAAGGTTGCATCATTATCAACATCATTATTGTGAATTACACCGCAATGTCCGTGACTGGTATATTCGCAAAAACAAACATCGGTAATAACATATAAACTTGGATAATTTTTTTTGATAAAACGAATGGCATTTTGCATAATTCCGTTATCGTTCCATGTTTCAGAACCAATTTCATCTTTTTTTGAAGGAATTCCGAAAAGCAATACTGCTGGAATATCCAGTGCAACCACTTCATCAAGTTCTTTAGAAATTCTGTCTAAAGAAAATCTTTTAATTCCGGGCATTGAAACAATTTCAGTTTCAATATTTGTCCCTTCCTCAATAAACAAAGGATAAATTAAATCGTCAACCGTAAGTCGGTTTTCCCTTACCAAACGACGAATATTTTCAGTTTTACGAAGGCGTCTTGTTCTATTCATAATCAAAATATTGATTTACAGATTTTATTACATTTTCAACTGTGGGCTCATCAGCCACAAATACATTTTCGAAATCGTCGATTGCCTCGGAAGCAGTTGTGTTTCCAATACAAAAAGCCACGCTTTGGGTATCTGTATTTTTTAATAAATAACTTTTTACGGATGACGGACTAAAAAATAGGATGCCATCATAGGTGTTTTTTATTATTATCGGTTTTAAATCAGTTGTATAAACTTCAACCTCATTTACCTTAATGTTGTTTTCAGTTAAAATTTCAGGAAGTTCATTGCGTCTTAAATTTCCACAGAAAAAATAAACCTCCTCAATGTTTTTATTTAGCAGTATTTCATCAGCCAAATCCTGGGCTGAATGCGCTTTTACGGATACTTTAACGTTTTTCTCCTCTAAAAATTGTGCTGTTTTATCGCCAACACAATACACATTTTCAAATTGCAATTCATCTGAAGAAAACTGGTCAAAAACACCGATAACAGCATTTTTACTAGTAAAAACAACATTTTTGATTGGAATTCTCAGCTTAATAGAAGTGTTAAAAGCAATCTCAATCAGTTCAATTTCATCTACTATATAATTATTCAGAAGTTCCTTTTGAGTTGCGGAAAGCTTTTTGGTTGAAAGGATTTTTTTTTTGATATTCATCTATTTCCCCATTTCAGCTTTTATGCTTTCCATTAATTCTCTTCCGCCATTATTCAACACTTCTTCAGCACAAATTTTACCCAAATTATGCCACTCATTCAATGGTACAGATTTTTCAACTTCAACCTTTTCTGAACCGTTAATGGCAATTAAAATTCCTTTAAAATAAATAGTGTCACCTGTTATTTTTGCGTTTCCACCAATTGGAGCAGTACATCCACCTTCCAGAGTTCTCATAAACTGACGTTCAACAGCAACAGCTATTGCAGTGTCATTATGGTTTATTTGAGCACAAATTTCAAGAATTTCGGTATCAGCTTTTAAAGCGGTAGCCATAATTGCGCCTTGTGCAGGTGCAGGAATCATCCAATCTAACATCAAATGATTTTTTGGCAGCAATTCGATACGTTCTAAACCCGCAGCGGCAAAAATTGTCCCATTCCAATCATTGTCAATGAGTTTTTGCAAACGTGTATTTACATTTCCCCTTAATTCGGTAATGGTATGTTTTGGATATTTGTGCAGCCATTGCGCTTTTCTCCTTAAACTTCCAGTGGCTATAGTGACGTTTTCTTCATTTTTTAAAAAATCTGTATTGGTTTTTAGCACCAAAACATCACTGATATTCGCTCTTTTCAAAACGGCTGCTTGCGCAATTTTCTCATGCAAAATGGTTGGGACATCTTTTAAGGAGTGGACCGCAAGATCAATTTCTCCGCGAAGCATCGCATTGTCAAGCGTTTTTGTAAATAAGCCAAAACCGCCTATTTGATGTAAAGGTTTGTCTAAAACCTCATCGCCGGTTGACGTTATTCCTATAATTTCTGCTTGATATCCAATTTTTTCAAGTTCCGTTTTCGCTAAATTTGCTTGCCACATTGCAAGTTGACTTTCTCTAGTTCCTATTCTAATCATTCTCATTTAAAATCATCTCTTTAATGTTAAACATTTTACTAATAACGCTGATACTTAAATCAACAGAAGTTTCTTCATCTTTTAAATGCTTAACAAATTGCGTGGTAATTTTTTGAATCATACGATTTGTTACAAGCTCGGCTTGTTCAACATTAAATCCTTCTATTTTTCGTGAATGAAAATCAATTTCATCATGTTGTATGATTCGAAGTGATTCTTTCAAAGCATTAACAGCTGGAACATATTTCCGTTGTTCGATCCAATCGTTAAATTCACCTTTATATTTTTCAATGATGGCTTCAGCTGCAGGAATTTCATTTTTACGTGTTTCAATAGTCAAGTCCGTAATTTTTGAAAGTTCATCAACATTGACCAATGTTACGCAATCAATATCTTTAACAGCATTATCAACATTTTCAGGCATCGATAAATCTAAAATCAATATTTCTTTACCTGGTTTTAAATGCGCCTTGCTAATGGTATGAAAGTTAGCTCCCGTTGAAACAATTAAGATGTCAGTATCTTCAATTTCCTTCGCTAAATCAGCATAGTTTTTTACGGTAATTTCAGGATGTTGTGCTTTAAATTCCAACGCTCTTTCGTGAGTTCTGTTGATCAGCGTCACATTTTTGTTTGATGTGTAGCCCAACACATTTTTACAAGTGCTTTTTCCTATATCACCCAATCCGTAAATAAGAATTTTCTTCTCATTGTAATTGGAAACATTCTCCATAATATAATGAACGGCTGCATAAGCTACAGATGTTGTCCCTGAACTTAGTTGTGTATTGTTCTTAACATCTTTACTTGACTGCAAAATCAAATTCATCAAGCGTTCTAAATAAGCATTGGTTGTTCCCGCAATTTTGGCTTGCTTAAAAGATTCTTTTAATTGACCAACAATTTCGTAATCCCCTAAAATCTGGCTATCTAAACCTGTTCCCGTTTTAAATAAATGACGCACGGCATCTTTATTTTTATAAACATAAGAAACATTGATAAAATCTTCAACAGTTCCTTTAGAATATTTAATGATTAAACTTATCAATTCAAAAGGATGTTTAGCAAAACCAGTGACTTCAGTTCTATTGCATGTCGACAAAACAAAAATCCCGTCGATTCCTTTAGCTTTAGCCTCTGCCAATAATAATTTTTGATTTTCTTTAGTGATGCTAAATGCGCCTCGCATATTTACATCAGCTTTTTTATAACTTAGTCCTACATTGTATAATTTTGTAGGCATGTTTTCATGACTCATAAAAATAGTGTTATCAATAAGTATCGACAAAAGTACGAAGATATAACCCTACAAAACATCGTTGAAAGTACTATTATTGTCGACATAAGTTACAGCACCTAATTTATAATACTTCTAAATAAGCAAATATTGAATAAAAATATGATAAATGTCAGCAAAATAAGGGCGAAAAAACTATGACTTTTATCATATTTTAATTGGCTTGTGGTTTTTTTGTATGGATTTTTATTCCTATTTTTGTCCCAGTTTTAGCGCTAATTCATAAAAATAACTTATGAAATCCAATTTAGAGAACTATAAAAATATCGACAAAAGTACCCAGTTTATTTATAACGAAACAGATACTTTTAAGGTATTTAACTTAAATAACCCATCGGAAAACGATGAATTCTACAAACTTTCCTTAAGCAAAAACTACATTCAAATTTATTTTTGCTGCAACAACCAATGTAAAGTTGCCTTTAATTTACCACATTGCATCATGCCTTTGGGCGAAGGCAATTCGAGCATGGTTTATTTTAAGGATGAAAAAATGGATTTGTTTTTTAGCTTGCCGACAAATGCTGAGTTGCTCGCCATTTTAATTTCTATAGAATATTTTCATTCCTTGTTTTCAATTAATGGAACCGCTTTGTTTAACTACGGTAATCTAAAAGGCGAAAACCCTATTATTGAGCCAAAAGAAACGAGCTCTTCCATAAAATTAATTTTGAGCCAACTTAGGACCAAACAAACAAACGATTTGCTTCGACCAATTTACATCAAAGGAAAAGTGTATGAGTTGCTGAGTTATTATTTCAGTCAATCCTCAGAAAAAGAAACGGAAAACTGTCCTTATATATCTAATGAAGAAACCGCAAGCAAAATAAAACTCGCAAAACAATTGATTATTACAAATATGAACAATCCGCCTTCTCTTGCTGATTTGGCAAAAGAAGTTGGACTCAACATCAAAAAATTAAAAACTGCCTTTAAAGAAATTTATGGCGTTCCGGTTTTTACATTTTTATTGAATTATAAAATGGAACTGGCAAAAACACTGTTACAAGAACAGCAATTAAATGTAAACGAAATAGCCTCTTATTTGGGCTATAGCACATCAAGTCATTTTATTGCCGCATTTAAAAAGAAATATAGCGTTACCCCTAAACAATTTTCAAAATCATAATTATACCATTATAATGAAAGGAGCTTTATTAATAAATTTAGGATCACCAAACAGCACTTCAATAAAAGATGTTAAAAACTATTTGGATGAGTTTTTAATGGATGAACGGGTAATTGACGTTCCGTATTTAATGCGAGCATTTTTGGTAAAAGGCATTATTTTAAATACCCGACCAAAAAAATCGGCTGAGGCCTATAAAAAAATATGGTGGGATGAAGGTTCTCCTTTAATTGTGCTTTCAAACAGATTGCATAAAAAAGTAAATGAAAACACAACTATTCCTGTTGAACTGGCCATGCGTTACGGAAATCCGTCCATAAAAAGCGGTATTCAAAAATTGGCCGAACAAGGAGTCGATGAAATTTTAATCATACCCCTTTACCCTCAATTTGCAATGGCTACCACAGAAACCATAGAAGTACTTGCAAAAAAAATTGTAAAAAAACATTTCCCAAAAATAAAATTAAGCCTGGTGCCTGCTTTTTATAACAAAGAAGATTATGTTGACGTTTTAAGCGATAGCATTCAAAATGAATTGGCAAAAATACAGCCCGAACATTTACTGTTTTCTTATCACGGCGTTCCAGAGAGACACATTAAAAAATCGGATGTCACCAAATCACATTGTACCATTGACGGTAGTTGTTGCAACACACCTTCACCAGCTCATGAGTTTTGCTACCGCCATCAATGTTATGAAACCACTAAAAATGTTGCCGCAAAATTAAATTTGAAGGAAGGCACTTACAGCACTTCTTTTCAATCTAGATTAGGACGCGACCCTTGGCTACAACCATATACCGACCAAACCATTGACGATTTTGCCAAAAATGGCTTGAAAAATTTAGCGGTAGTTACGCCTGCATTTGTTTCTGATTGCTTGGAAACATTGGAAGAAATTGGCATGGAAGCAAAACATTCATTTATGGAAAATGGCGGCGAGGATTTTAATATGATTCCTTGCTTAAATGATGATGACAAATGGGCAAAAACATTATCAGGATGGATTTATGAATGGGCTAAATAGTTAAATAGATTCTAGTTATGAGAATTGACACCCTGTTGATGCCAATTAATAATATCACCAACAGCGCAAAATTAGTTTAAGTATATATTTGAATTTAGCTAAAAATTTATATTTACATCACTCTCAGGATTTCGAATCACTCCATAGAGAATATCGTTCAAAAAACAGGCGAAATTTCATATAATAATTATGAAATAATTAGTGATGTGTTTGTTTTTTACAAATAATCATAAATAAAATACCGAATTAGTTGTTATTATTTAAATATTCATCATTTTTATTGAATATATAATAGTTTGTTTATCAGCAGGTTATAAACTTTCGATTGATTTTTATCATACAAAATACGAAATCGTTTTCATAAATTTGTGACATTATAATTACAATTTTAACAACTAAAATTTATGAAAAAACTTCTATTGGGTAATGAAGCGTTGGCACAGGGTGCCATAGACGCCGGTTTATCAGGTGTTTACGCCTATCCCGGAACACCTTCTACCGAAATAACCGAATATATTCAAAAATCAAAATTGGCGCAAGAATTAAAGATTCATTCTTCGTGGTCTGTAAACGAAAAAACAGCCATGGAAGCAGCTTTAGGAATGTCTTATGCAGGAAAAAAATCTTTAGTTGTGATGAAACACGTTGGTTTAAACGTGGCGGCAGATGTGTTTATGAACATGTCAGTTTCAGGAATTAATGGTGGATTGGTAGTTGTTGTGGCCGATGACCCATCGATGCATTCCTCACAAAACGAACAAGATTCACGCTATTATGGCAAATTTGCCATGATTCCTATTTTAGAGCCTTCCAACCAACAAGAATGTTATGATATTACAAAATATGCATTTGAACTTTCCGAAAAATTAGAGTTGCCTGTGCTAATTAGGCTGGTAACACGATTGTCTCATTCAAGAGCTGCTATAGTAACCGGAGAAAGAATTGCACAAAATTCTATTCATTTGCCAAAACTGGCAACACAATTTCAGTTAATCCCTATGCACGCGCGTGGCCGATACAAACATTTGGTCGATATTCAACCTGATATACTTGAAATTTCGGAAAATAGCGAATATAATATATTTGAGCAAGGCGCCAACAAAACCATCGGAATCATCGCTTCTGGAATCGCTTATAATTATTTGATGGAAAATTTCGAGGACGGCAATTGTCCATATCCGGTTTTAAAAATTTCACAATATCCATTGCCAAAAGAACCAATCAAAGAATTGTTTGATACCTGTGAAAAAATATTGGTTTTAGAAGACGGTTATCCTTTTATAGAAGAAGCCATTTCCGACTTTTTAGGCGAAAACAGAAAAGTACTTGGACGTTTGAGTGGCGATATTCCAAGAGTTGGAGAACTAAATCCCGACAATATTGCAAATGCATTGGGCTTTGACATCGTAATTAACGACAAATTACCAAAAGTGGTGATGGGCAGACCGCCTCAATTGTGTGTTGGTTGCGGGCACAACGACTTATTTAACGCCATTAATGTGTTAAAAAATGAATCCACAACCCAACAGGTTTTTGGTGATATTGGCTGTTCTGCTTTAGGTGTTTTATCTCCATATGAAAGTGTCAACACCTTAATTGAAATGGGCTCTTCCATTACCATGGCAAAGGGAGCTTCCGATGCGGGAATTCATCCTGCAATTGCTATTATTGGCGATTCTACTTTTACACATTCCGGCATGACAGGTTTGTTGGATGCCATTATTGAAAAAACTCCTATCACAGTTATTATTTCCGACAATTCTGCTATTGCAATGACTGGCGCACAGGATTCAGCGGCATCTGGCAGGTTAATTTCAATTTGTAAAGGTTTGGGAATTGATGAAGACCATTTAAAAGTGATTACGCCATTGCAAAAAAATTTACTGCAGAATATCGATATTATTCGGGAAGAAATAAATCACAAAGGTGTTTCCGTAATTATTGCGCAACGGCCTTGCGTGCAACTTCCGAAAGAGAAAAAAGATAAATTAAAAGAATTTACAAACGTGTCAATAAATTAAATTATGCACTCAAAAATAAATATCATTTTAGCCGGTGTTGGCGGACAAGGAATTTTAACCATTGCAGCCATTTTAGACACAGCAGCTTTGGATAATAATTTACATATAAAACAATCGGAAGTTCACGGAATGAGTCAGCGTGGCGGTGCTGTGCAGTCTCATGTACGGATTTCCGACAAACCCATTTATTCTGATTTAATTCCGCAGGGAAAAGCAGATATCATTATTTCTGTAGAACCTATGGAATTGTTGCGTTATTTGCCCTATCTAAAAAAAGATGGTTATTTAATCACCGATTCAAATCAGTTTGAAAATATCAAAAATTATCCAGCATTGGATGCAATTTACGACGAAATAAAATCGCATAAAAACCATATATTGATAGATGCTATGAAAATTGCAAAAGATATGGGCAATTCAAAAGCAACCAACATGGTTTTAATGGGCGCAGCTTCGTCATTAATTCCCTTAAGCGATGAAAGTTTACAAAAGGCAATTGCCACACTTTTTATAAGAAAGGGTGAGCGAATTGTTGCAAAAAACTTGGAAGCGTACTTAAAAGGCAAAGAAATTGCCGCTGAACTAGTTTCTTAAAACATCAATTTTTTTATGCTGAACAAAGAATTAATTAATCCCAAAAGCATTGTTGTTATTGGTGCTTCTAACAATATTCACACGCCTGGCGGAAGCGTTTTAAAAAATTTAATCGCCCACAAATTTAAAGGCGAATTATTTGCCGTAAATCCGAAAGAAACGGAAGTACAAGGAATAAAATGTTATCAAAATGTAGCTGAAATTCCGCAGGTTGATTTGGCGATTATCGCCATTGCTGCAAAATTTACTTTAGAAACCATTCAAATTTTAACGCAACAAAAAAAAACCAAAGGCTTTATAATTTTTTCGGCTGGATTTGGAGAAAAAGATGCAGCAGGCAAAAAGCTTGAAGAACAATTAGTCAAAGAAATAAATGCCGTTGGCGGAACGCTTTTAGGTCCGAACAATATCGGATTGATCAATCAACATTATGCAGGCGTATTTACTTCGCCAATTCCAAAATTAAATCCGAAAGGCGTTGATTTTATCTCAGGTTCAGGCGCCACTGCCGTATTTATTATGGAAGCCGCCATAGCAACCGGATTGACGTTTTCCAGTGTTTATTCTGTTGGAAATTCAGCGCAAATTGGTGTAGAGGAAGTCTTGGAATATTTAGATGAAACTTTTGAAAAAGGAAAAAGTTCAGAAGTAAAGTTATTATATATTGAAAGTATTGAAAATCCGCAAAAATTATTAAAACACGCAGCTTCTTTAATTACGAAAGGCTGTAAAATCGCCGCTATAAAAGCAGGAAGTTCCTCGGCAGGAAGCAGGGCGGCGAGTTCGCATACCGGCGCTCTAGCCAATTCGGATGTTGCCGTAGATGCTTTGTTTAAAAAAGCAGGTATTGTACGTTGCTACGGAAGAAATGAATTGATCACCGTGGCAGGGATTTTTATGCACCAAGAATTAAAAGGCAAAAATATCGCAATTATCACACACGCTGGCGGACCTGCAGTGATGCTTACCGATGCATTGTCCAAAAACGAACTAACCGTTCCAGAAATTACCGGAAAAGAAAGCGAAGCATTGCTAAATAAATTATTTTTAGGATCTTCTGTGTCAAATCCAATAGACTTTTTAGCGACAGGAAATGCGGAACAGCTGGGAACCATTATCGATTATTGCGAACATAAATTTTCGGAAATTGATGCAATGGTGGTTATTTTTGGAAGCCCGGGTTTGTTTGAAGTTTATGATGTTTATGATGTTCTGGACAAAAAAATGCGCTCGTGCAAAAAACCAATTTTTCCTATATTGCCTTCGGTGGTAAATGTAGAAAAGGAAATCGATTATTTTATTTCAAAAGGAAACATCAATTTTCCCGATGAAGTTTTGTTTGGAAACGCCTTGGCCAAAATATATAATACTACAAAACCTATTTTCAAAGAAAGACCAAATACAAACCTAGATTTAACCGCTATAAGAACCATTATCGATAATGCGGAAAACGGTTATTTAGACCCTCAACAGGTAAAAGAATTATTAAATGCAGCAAAAATTCCTGTGGTTAACGAAGTTATTTGCATTTCAAAAAAAGAATGTTTATCAGAATCGCTAAAGCTTGGTTTTCCTGTGGTGATGAAGGTAGTTGGGCCCATACACAAATCAGATGTGGGAGGTATCATATTAAATATCAGGTCTCTTGAAAAACTTGCCGCTTCTTATGATGAAATCATGAAAATAGCAGGAGCAAAAGCGGTGTTAATTCAACCCATGAAAAAAGGCATGGAACTTTTTATCGGTGCTAAAAAAGAAGGAGATTTCGGACATATGATTTTATGCGGTTTGGGTGGAATTTACATTGAAGTTCTAAAAGATATCAATGTTGCATTGGCACCGGTTTCAAAAATGGAAGCCACTGAAATGATTCAAAATTTAAAATCGTACAAAATAATTCAGGGAATCAGAAATCAGGAAGGCGTAAATGAAAATTTATTTGCAGAAATAGTGGTAAAAATTTCTGACTTATTAATGGCCACTCCGGAAATTGCTGAGTTGGACTTAAATCCCCTTTTTGGAAATGCCCAAGAAATTTTTGCTGTTGACGCCAGAATCTGTATAGAAAAAATATAGCTATTTTTTAAATATTATGATAAAGAACTATAAATGAAGCGTTAGAGATTTCGAAGCGCTTCATTTTATTTTGCCGCAATGATTATTTATACACTAACTCCAAGTAGTCAATTATTGTTTAATAATTTCTAGAAAAATATTTTTCCAAGAATCAACATTGACATCTTTTTTTCCCATCCTAACTATAATGATTTTTTCCTTAGGGAAGATAAACAAATATTGACCCAAATGACCATTTCCAGAAATTATATTAATTGAATACGCTGTTCCATTTTTTTTTGCATAAATCCACCAGAAGTTCCTATAATACAAATCATCGGCTATTTCTGATAAATTATATTTCTCTGAAATTTCAATATTATATTCCATCCAATTCTTTGAAATTATTTGGTTTCCATTAAAATTTCCATTTTTTGCCACCAATCTGCCAAATTTTGCAAAATCAATAGCTCTTAAATTTAGTCCACTTTCCATTTTAGCCATACCAGATTCTTCACTGTCCATACTCCAAGATCCCGAATACTCCATTCCCAATTCATCCCATATCTTTTTTTCAAAATATTTGGCGGGTGACATTTTGGTAGCTTTTTCAATTATCATTCCTGCTAAAATTGGGTTGTAAGAATTATAGGTAAACTTATTGTCTGGTTCATCTGCCAATGATAACTCAATAATTCTTTTACGCAAATTTGGATAGTAGTATGCTTTAGGTTTATCACCCCAAGGTAAATCGTGGTCTTTAAATTGAATTCCGCTACGCATATCTAAAATATCAGAAAGAAGTAGTTTTTTATAAGTCGTGTCATTTTCAAGTAATTCAGGAATGTACTTCACAACAGGGTCATTAACGCTAGAAATTAAATTTTCTCCCAATGCTTTCCCAACTATTAGCGAAGTAATTGATTTAGCAACGGAAAAAGAAGTATTCATTGAACTTCTGCTATAACCATTTAAATATTTTTCATAAAGTATTGTATCATTTTTTATAATTAGAAATGCAGTAGTTCCTGAATTTCTTAAAATATCAATTAGTGAACTTTTAGTACTGCCACTCCCAGTTAGTTTAAGAGTGTCTAAATGGTGATTGATATTTTTGGCAAAATGATAAGGATTATTTGACGCTTTAAATTCATATTTTGGAAATTTCTGATAATCTTCAATATCAGAATTTCTCCATTTAATATATCTCCCAAAATAAGTTGCTGTACTCGAAGAAATATAGATGATGGAGATTAACCCAATAACTAATAGCGTTAATACAATCTTTTTTTTCATTTTTGAATTCCTAAACTAAATTTTAGCCCTTATAACGTAACGACTTAGTTTATAAAAAGTTGCGAGTTTAAAAACGCAATTTACAGAAAAAAAATTAAAAAGATTTATCAAAAGGAATTCGGTTCACGATGCTTCTACCTAAGGTAACCTCATCGGCATATTGAAGCTCATCGCCTACTGCAATTCCGCGCGCTATGGTTGAAGTTTTAATTGGCAATCCTTCCAATTGTTTATAAATGTAGAAATTTGTGGTATCGCCCTCAATGGTAGAACTCAAGGCAAAAATCACTTCTTTGACGGCTCCAGTTTTTACTTTTTCTATTAAACTGTCGATGGTCAAATTATGTGGTCCAATTCCTTCAATAGGCGAGATTTTTCCACCCAAAACGTGGTACAACCCTCTAAATTGTGAAGTGTTTTCAATGGCCATCACATCACGCACATCTTCAACAACACAAATAATTTCGGAGTTTCTGGAGGGATTTGAACAAATTTCACAAATATCCTTGTCGGAAATATTGTGGCATTTTTCACAAAATTTAATCTCATCAACCAATTTAACAAGTCCGCTCGCCAATTGGTGTGTTTGAGATGCAGGTTGCTTTAGTAAATGCAACACCAATCGCAATGCAGTTCTTTTGCCAATTCCAGGCAATTGAGAAACTTCATTAACAGCATTTTCTAAAATTTTTGAAGAAAAATTCATGTTGCAAATATACAATTAGGAAAGATATTCTCAATAATTTTACTTTCTTTGTTAGCCCTAACAATAAAAAATATTAATGAAGCCAATATACATACTTTCCCTTATTGCCATTTATTTTTGTATACTTCTTTTAATCGCCTACTTTACAGGGAAAAATGACAACAATGACACTTTTTTTAAAGCAAACAAAAAATCACCATGGTATATTGTCGCCTTTGGAATGATTGGCGCTTCTCTTTCTGGCGTTACATTTATTTCCATTCCTGGTTGGGTGCAAAGTTCACAGTTTAGCTATATGCAAATCGTTTTTGGCTATATGTTTGGTTATTTGGTAATTGCTTATGTGCTGATTCCCATTTATTATAATATGCAGGTGACTTCTATTTACGAATTTTTAAAACATCGTTTTGGACCAACTTCGCACAAAACTGGCGCTTTTTTCTTCTACATTTCAAGGGTTTTAGGCTCTGCTTTCAGGTTGTTTTTAGTGGCTTCGGTGTTACAGTATTATATTTTCGATGCTTGGAATGTTCCCTTTGAAATTACGGTAATCCTATCGATTTTACTGATTTGGATTTATACATTTAAAGGTGGTATTAAAACAATTGTTTGGACTGATACGCTACAAACAGCTTTTATGCTTTTTGCACTTTTTGCCACTATTATTATAATTATCAACAAATTAAATTGGTCTTTTTCAGCTATTTTTTCTTCGGAAGAATTTAAACATTACAGCCAAATAATATTTACCGATGATTTTAGCGACAAGAAACACTTTTTAAAATCATTTTTAGGCGGAATGTTTATAGCCATTGCCATGACCGGATTGGATCAGGATATGATGCAAAAAAACCTAACCTGCAAAAATACCAAAGAAGCGCAATGGAACGTCATTTCACTGGGCTTTGTGTTAATTATTGTCAATTTTATATTTTTAACCTTGGGTGCTTTGTTGTTTATTTATGCCGAAAAATTTGGGATTGAAACACCTGTAGTAGATGGTTCCGTTAAAACCGATTTGTTATTTCCAGAGATTGCACTACACGGCGATCTGGGAATTTATATTGGAATCTTTTTTGTTTTAGGGCTAATTGCCGCTGCCTATTCTAGCGCAGACAGCGCCTTAACAGCTTTAACTACCTCATTTTGCATAGACTTTTTAGACATTGAAAATAAAGATAAATCAAAACAAACTGGGATTCGAAAAAAAACGCATATCGCCATTTCAATTGTTTTAATTTTGGTTATCATCATCTTTAGGTATGTTTTAAAAGAGAATGTAATCAGCAGCTTGTTGCAAGTTGCTTCTTATACTTATGGGCCACTTTTAGGCTTGTTTGCTTTTGGAATTTTTACTAAAATCCCTGTAAAGGATTCTTTAGTATGGATTGTGGCAATTCTTTCAGTTGTTTTTACCTATTTTTTGAACGACTATTCAAGTCAGCTTTTTAATGGTTATGTATTTGGTTATGAGCTTTTATTAGTGAACGGCTTAATCACCTTTATTAGTTTATTAATCATAAGAGTACCCAAAAAAGAAATTAATGAAAAAGTATTAAACCAGTAAAATATTTATAATTTTGTGGCATGGAAGAAGATTTAGGCAATTATAGAAAAGTTTATCAAAAAAGTGAGCTTTCTGAAGATGGCATTTCGGAAAACCCTATGGAATTATTTCAAAAATGGTTTTTTGAAGTGGAGGAGTTTGGAGGAAATTCTGAAGTAAATGCGGTAACAGTTTCTACCATTGGAACAGATGGATTTCCAAAAGCCAGGGTTGTTTTATTAAAAAAATTTACTTGGGAAGGATTTGTTTTTTTTACCAATTACCTCAGTGAAAAAGGAAAGGCCATAGCCTTAAATCCGAATGTTTGCCTGTCTTTTTTTTGGCAAAATATCGAACGACAAGTTATTATTAAAGGTGTTGCAGAAAAACTTTCAGAAAATTTATCTGATGGTTATTTTGAATCGCGGCCCGACGGAAGTAAATTAGGTGCTTGGGCTTCTGATCAAAGTGACACTGTTCCTTCCCGAAACTATTTAGATGAACGATTGGCTTCCTTTGAAAAACAATTTGAAAATAAAGAAATTCCGAGACCAAAATATTGGGGCGGCATTCTAGTAAAACCAGTAAGTATGGAATTTTGGCAAGGACGTCCAAATCGTATGCATGATAGAATTAGATATACGCTTCAAGAAGATTTTAATTGGAAAATTGAGCGATTAGCTCCTTAAAACAGTATCTTTAAACCCCAATATAAAAAAACATGAAAACACTGTATATTGTTAGGCACGCAAAATCTTCTTGGGAATATGAAGGAATTAAAGACATTGATCGCCCATTAAAAGAACGAGGAATTAATGACGCCTATTTGATTTCTAATGTACTTCAAAAAAAAATCGCAACACCAGATGCATTTATTGCAAGTTGCGCAAATAGGGCACTGCATACGGCTATGATTTTTACCTACACTTTTAATTTTCCCTTAGCAAATCTAAGAATAAGCAAATCGTTATACAATTTCAGCGACGGTTACTTAATAAAAACTGTAAAAGCTTTGGATGATGGATTTGATTCAGCTATTATTTTTAGCCACGACCACGGTATTAGCGATTTTGTGAATAAATTTGGCAATATTCATGTGGATAAAGTGCCAACTTGTGGGGTTGTTGGAATTAAATTCGATACCAATCATTGGAAAGATTTTAAATCGGGAAAAACCTTTTTGACAGAATTTCCTAAAAATTATAAATAAGACTATTTTGAAAATTGAAAAACTTGCCGGAATTGATATTGGTTCTAATGCCATAAGATTGTTGCTGGTGAATGTAATAACTGAACAAAATAAGATTCAAGAGCCAAGTTTCAAAAAATCAGCATTGGTTCGTGTACCAATTCGTTTGGGAACAGATACTTTTCTAAACGGAAAGATTTCAGATGAAAATATAATAAGAATGATTAAGGCTATGGAAGCTTTCAGATTATTGATGGAAGTGCATGGCGTTCAAAAATATAAAGCCTGTGCCACATCGGCTATGAGGGAAGCTGTCAACGGAATAGAAGTTGCCGATGAAATATTTAAAAAGACATCGGTCAAAATCGACATCATCGATGGGAAAAAGGAAGCTAAAATTATTTTCGGGACAGATTTAAGCACAATAATCACTATTCAAAATTCCTATTTATATGTTGATGTTGGAGGTGGAAGCACAGAGTTAACACTTTTTTCAAAAGGAAAAATTATCAACTCAAAATCATTTAAAATAGGAACCTTACGTTTGTTGGACGACAATAAAGAATTTAAAAATATTTGGAGAAATATTGAGCTTTGGGTCAAGGACAATACAAAAGATTTGAAGAGAATTTCAGTAATTGGATCGGGAGGAAATATCAACAAAATTTTCAAAATATCTGGCAGATCAATCGGCAAACCATTGTATTTAAGCTATATAAAAACCCAACTTGAATTATTGAGCAATTTGAGTTATGAAGAACGCATCATGCAGCTCGACTTAAATCCTGATAGGGCCGACGTTATTATACCCGCAACTAAAATTTACTTATCCATCATGGAATGGAGTGGCGCAAATAAAATATTTGTTCCAAAAATTGGACTTGCAGATGGAATTGTGAGAAGTATATACAACGAGAAGTAAGTCCTATCCCCAACCCTTTCCTAAGGAAAGGGAGCTTGATTTGAATATAGAAATAGTCTTTCAATTTTTAACTTATAATGCCAACGTCCCAGCTGGCACAATCGCTAAAAATGTTCACCGAACATTTTCTTAATGCTTTGTTCCCCCTACGGGGGTTAGGGGGCTTTTAATAAATTCCTCCACCAATTTGCCAACTGATTTTTCAGCAATTTTGGCTACTTTTTGCACTTCTTCATGTGAAACGGCTTCCACTTTTCCTTCAATGCCCAAATCGGTAATTACTGAAATTCCAAAACAAGTCATCCCTAAATGTTTTGCCGCGATAACTTCTGGTACTGTTGACATTCCAACAGCATCAGCTCCCAAAATTTTTACCATTTTATATTCTGCAGGAGTTTCAAACGTAGGTCCTTGCAGCGCCAAATAAATTCCTTTATGAACCTTAATATTTAATTTAAGTGCAATTTGTTCCATTTTAGCAATCATTTTGTTGCTGTAAGGCTCGTGCATATCCACAAATCTTGGTCCAAAACGCTCGTCATTTTTACCGTTTAAAGGATGTGCTGACATAAAATTAATGTGATCGGTGATAATCATAATATCTCCAACTTTAAAAGCGGGATTTACGCCACCGCAAGCATTTGAAACAATTAAATTTTCAAGGCCCAAAAATTTCATCACACGCACCGGAAAAACAATTTGCTCCATTGTCCAGCCTTCATAAAAATGAAAACGGCCTCGCATCGCAATCACTTTTTTGGAGCCAATTGCACCAAAAATCAACTCTCCAAAATGACCTTCAACTGTTGAAACTGGGAAATTGGGAATTTCATGATAGGGAATTGATAATTCTATGTCGATTTTCTCCACCAAATTCCCCAAGCCTGTTCCTAAAATAATACCATAATCTGCTTTTGAAATTCCTTTATTTTGAAGGAATTTAACTGTTTCCTGAACCTTGTTCCACATAATTTATTATAAGATTGTCAAACTCATTTTTTTGAGCTATAAACGTTGTTTTTATTGAGATGAAATGCAAGTTTTTTAGTTTTCTAAAAATACGAACATAATCCTTCTCTGTTGTTAATAATATCTTGTTTGTGCCTAATAACGAATTATAGGACGAATTTATTTCTCCAATGTCATTTATATTAAAATGATGATGATCTGGATACTTCAAATGTTTAAAATTAAGCTTTTTTCTTTTAATATATTCTGTCAACGGATTCGGATTTGCAATTCCCGTAATCAACAAAATTTCAAAATCGGCCAAATCGTTTAAATCCAACGTTGATTCCCCTTTTAATTGGGTATCATAAGATATGCTAGTAAAAAATATTTTCTGATGTGCTTTATGATGTAATTTTTTAGTAATGTCGGCCTGTTCCTTTTCTGAAATATCGTTTGGACATTTGGTTACAATAATCACTTGCGCCCTATTGGCTCCTGAGGCTTTCTCCCGTAAATTACCAGTTGGCAGCATCATATCATTCACGTATAAATCAGCGTAGCTTGTTAACACGATATTAAATCCACCCTGCACTTTTCTATGCTGAAAAGCATCATCCAGCAAAATAACCTCCGGCGGATTTTCCAATTGCTCCAGTTTTCTGATTCCGTTCCTTCTGTTTGCATCAACGCAAACAATAACTTCAGGATATTTTAAATGAATTTGATAGGGTTCATCGCCAATAGTTTCAGCTGAAACATTTTCATCTGCCAGGATAAATCCCTTACTTTTTCTTTTATAACCTCTGCTTAAAACTGCAGTTTTGTAGTCATTTTTCAACAAATCAATTAAATATTCAATTTGAGGGGTCTTTCCGGTTCCACCAGTACTTAAATTTCCAACAACAATTGTTGGTGTTTTAAACTTTACAGACTTTAAAATCTGTATATCAAATAAATAATTGCGCATTGCTGTAATCATACCATACAACAAAGAAAAAGGAACTAATATTTTTCTAAACAGATTCATTAAAAGCGAAAATACAAAACAAATTATAATATTTCTGCCAAAAATCTTTAACTTTATTTTCTAACAATTATCTTTGTTTTTAACCACAATTTTTAAACCATGACGATTAAAGATATTACCGCTTGTATTGAAGAAATTGCACCTTTAAATTATGCTGAAGGATTTGATAATGTAGGACTTTTAGTTGGAGATTATAAAACTGAAGTTTCTGGAGTGTTAGTTACCCTAGACACTTTAGAAAATATTGTTGATGAAGCCATCGAAAAAAACTGCAATTTAATTGTGAGTTTTCATCCTATTATTTTTTCTGGTTTAAAAAAATTAAATGGCAAAAACTATGTTGAACGTGTAATAATAAAAGCCATCAAAAACAACATTGCCATTTATGCCATGCATACGGCATTAGACAACTCCTTTCAAGGCGTAAATTCAAAAATATGCGAAGTTTTAGGTTTGAAAAACAAAAAAATATTGATTCCGCAAAAAAGTACCTTGAAAAAACTCACCACTTACGCCCCAAATGTTGCCGCCGAAAAAGTAAGACAGGCACTTTTTAAAGCCGGCGCAGGAAATGTTGGCAATTATGAAAACTGTAGTTTTAATACAGAAGGTTACGGTACTTTTAAGGGAAACGAAAATTCAAATCCCGCTTATGGAGAAAAAGGTAAATTACATCAAGAAAATGAAACCTTTATCAACGTGATTTTTGAAAAACATAAGGAAAGAAAAATCCTTTCTGCGCTGTTTGAGTCGCACCCTTATGAAGAAGTTGCCTACGAAATTGTTTCCCTTGATAATACAAATCAGGAAATTGGGCTAGGAATGATTGGTGAATTAGCGCAAGAAATAAGCGAAATTGATTTTTTAAATTTCCTAAAAAACACCATGAATTCAAAAGGCATTCGCCATTCAAAATTGTTGGGAAAACCTATTAAAAAAGTAGCTGTTTTAGGTGGTTCAGGAAGCTTTGCCATTGAAAAAGCAATTGATGCAAATGCAGATATTTATGTAACCGCCGACATCAAATACCATGAGTTCTACAAAGCAGAAAACAAACTGGTAATAGCTGATATTGGCCACTATGAAAGTGAACAATTCACAAAAAATCTTTTAGTTGGTATACTTACAAAAAAATTTCCTAATTTTGCAATCATTTTATCGCAAAAAAACACAAATCCAATTTATTACTTATAATATGGCTAAAAGCAAAGAAGTTACTGTTGAAGAAAAGTTAAGAGCTCTTTATGATTTGCAATTAATTGATTCAAGAATTGATGAAATTAAAAGCGTAAGAGGCGAATTACCTTTAGAAGTTGAAGATTTAGAAGATGAAGTTATTGGTTTAAACAAAAGGCTTGTTAATTTAGACGAAGAAGTAGATGCCCTAAAAAAGGAAATTACCGACAAAAAGTTGGCAATTGATGAATCAAACGCTCTGGTTAAAAAATATACCGAACAACAAAAGAAAGTTCGTAACAACAGAGAGTTTAATTCAATAAGCAAAGAAACTGAATTTCAAGAGCTTGAAATTGAATTGGCTGAAAAAAGAATTAAAGAACACAGAGCCAAAATTGAGCAAAAAAATGAAGTGATTGAAGGTACAAAAGCAACACTTGCAAGAAAAGAAGAATTGCTTAAACATAAGGCAGCTGAGTTGAATGATATTATGAATGATACTCAAAAAGAAGAAAACATTTTGATATCAAAATCTATAGAATATGCTGAATTAATTGATGACAATCTGTTATCTGCTTACAAAAGAATTAGAAAAAACGTAAAAAATGGCTTGGCGGTTGTTTCTATTGAAAGAGGCGCTTCTGGCGGATCATTTTTCACCATTCCACCACAAAGACAAGTTGAAATTTCAAGTCGTAAAAAAATCATTACCGATGAATATAGCGGCAGAATATTGGTTGATGGTGCTTTGGCTGAAGAAGAAAGAGAGAAAATTGAAAAACTTTTAAAATAAATAACCTCGAATTTCGCTAAATTTTAAGCAAAAAACGCAAGAAATTATAACCTAAAAAGGCTTCCAAATTGGAGGCCTTTTATTTTTTAATTGCTTTGATGGAATAAGTCAATGGAAATAATTTTTCGCCACCTTTTTGCACAAACATACCATCTAATGTTTTCTCCATTTCCGGCAAAATATTATAAGGAGATTTTTCAAATTCATGTAAAAACTCAATATGAAGTCCGGCAAGTGTCAATGCCGAAACCACTTCCCCCAGACCGTGATTCCATCCATATTCCTTGCTAATAATGGCTGCATCTTTATTGGTATAAGTTCCTTTGTATTCCTCATAAATCACCTCGCTATTTTGATAAGGATAAACTAGTTTTGCCGGTGTTTGCAAATAATCAAACATCCAAACAATTGGGTGAAATTCAATCAAATAGAATACTCCTCCTCTTTTTAGTTTCTTTGATATAATTTCTCCCCAAGTTTTTAAATCGGGCAGCCAGCCAATAACGCCGTATGACGCAAATACAATATCAAACTTACCTTTCACATTTTTAGGTACCTCGTACAAATTACTTTCAATAAATATGGCATCTAAACCAAGTGCCGAATTCAGTAATCTTGCATTTTTTATTCCTTCATTAGAGATATCTATTCCCGTACACTTAGCACCTAGCCTGCTCCAACTCAATGTATCCTGACCGAAATGACATTGTAAATGCAATAATGATTTACCTTTCACCTCGCCCAATTCTTCCAATTCAAACCTGTTTAGAGATGATTTTCCTTTTTTGAAGCCTTCAACATCGTAAAATTCTGATTTTATGTGGATACCCACTTTTTTGTTCCAGGTATCCTTATTTACCTCAAAGTATTTTTGATTTTTATTCATTATATTTTTGCATTAACCATTTAATATTTGATAAAAATAAGCAATCCTAACCAAACTATAGGAATGGATTCTACCCAAAAACTTGTATAATACCTTGATTTTTTTAGCGATGAAAACCATAAAAAAAGTCCGGAAATAATTGAAATTATCAACACAATAAGAAAACCTAAATATGTAAAATTTTCTTTGAAGATTTCCATCAATACAAAGCCAAACAACAATAAAATTCCCAAAACTTTTGAGAAACTTACTCCCAAAATTTGAGGCAAAGTTTTTAACGAATCTGAATCTGCGTCAACATCTCTTATGTCAAAAGGAATTGTAATTACCAATAAAATAAAAATCCGCTGAAAAAACTCTAAATAAACTGCTGAAGTAAATTGGTAATTTGCTTCATATAAAGGAAAAAACACCGAAACACCCGCCCAAGTTATGACAATACTGAAAATTTTTATCATTGGAAAATTTCTAAATGAAATCTCCAATTTCCCAATTTTAATTAGTGGAATTGCATAAAAAAAAGTCATAAAAGCAAAGGGAAGTAATATCAACAGTGATTTTAGGTTAAAATCATCAAAAAACATAATAGTTGTCAGGCCCAAAATCGACAAAATCATTATCAGCAATATTCCCTTTAAATTCATAAAAAACCAGTCCTTAAACCAATTCAACTGGTTTTTTTTTATTTCGTAATATCGAATAAAATTATAGGATATTAAAATTAAAAAAGCCACAAACAAAGGCGTTAAATTGTCAGCTATTCCAAAGTTTATCAGCGTTATTTTCGTCATTGAAAATCCGGCTAAAGCAACATGAATATTGCTAAAAATATAAAAATCATATGTTTTCTTAAACAAACGCATTACACAAAAGTACGTAATTGCAATAACCGATGTTTTATGGTTAACAAAATATTATAATTAAGTAAGATGAGAGGCACTCTCATTGGGTAATTTTCATTAAATTTGGAAACATTAAAATAAAAAAATACCAAAACATAAATGAGAACAGATTCCTTTGTTTTAAGACATATTGGACCTCGAGAAAATGAGGTTAAAGAAATGGTTAACGCCATTGGGGTTAAATCGTTAGATGAATTAATCGACAAAACAATTCCTACAGATATTCGATTGGCTCATGAATTGAATTTACCAAAAGCAATGAGTGAATTTGAGTATTTAACTCATATTCAAAAACTTGCCGGAAAAAATAAATTATTTAAAAATTATATTGGTTTAGGATATCATCCAACCATCCTCCCGGGAGTTATTCAAAGAAATATTTTAGAGAACCCGGGCTGGTACACTTCTTACACACCTTATCAGGCTGAGATTTCACAGGGAAGACTTGAAGCATTGCTTATTTACCAAACAATGGTAAGCGATTTAACAGGTTTAAATATAGCGAATGCTTCTTTATTGGATGAAGGAACTGCAGCGGCGGAAGCTATGTTAATGCTTTTCAACTCAAGGTCTCGCAAAAAGATTGGTGCTAACGCATTAAAATTCTTTGTTTCTAATGAAGTCTTGCCTCAAACTATTGATGTTTTAAAAACACGTTCTATCCCTTTGGGTATAGAACTTGTATTTGGAGATCACGAAAAGTTCGAATTTACCAATGAAATATTTGGAGCTTTAATTCAATATCCAGGAAAAAGTGGTCAAATTTATGATTATACAGTATTTATTGAAAAAGCAAAAGTTGTTGATGCCAAAATTGCGGTAGCAGCTGATTTATTGAGTTTAGCCCTATTAACGCCTCCAGGCGAATGGGGTGCTGATGTGGTTGTTGGAACCACACAAAGATTCGGTATTCCGATGGGCTATGGCGGTCCGCACGCTGGTTATTTTGCGACCAAAGAGGAATATAAACGCAATTTACCTGGGCGAATAATTGGCGTTTCTGTTGATAAAAATGGAAACCGAGCCCTGCGTATGGCTTTACAAACCAGAGAACAACACATAAAACGCGAAAAAGCAACATCAAACATTTGTACAGCACAGGTTCTATTGGCTGTAATGGCAGGTATGTACGGCGTTTATCACGGCCCAAAAGGCATAAAATATATTGCAAACAATATTTTAAACCTGACTTCAACTTTAAACAAAGGTTTAAAAGACCTCGGTTTAAAACAATTAAACAGCACCTTTTTTGACACCTTGCTTGTTGAGGTTTCAAATGCGACGAAAGTGAAAGAAATTTCAGAAAAAAATGAAATAAATTTTTATTATCCGTCAAACAACATTGTGGGTATTTCACTAAACGAAACAAGCAAGTTAGCAGACATTAATGAAATAATCGCAATTTTAGCGGAAGCAGAAGGCAAAAAACCAGTCCTTTTGAATACAATTTCTGAAAATACGATTCCTTCAAAATTTGCAAGAACTTCCTCATTTATGGAAAATGAAGTTTTTAAAAATTATCATTCTGAGACCGAAATGATGCGCTTTATAAAAAGATTGGAAAGAAAGGATATTTCATTAACACATTCTATGATTTCACTAGGCTCGTGTACTATGAAATTAAATGCCGCTTCTGAAATGTTTCCAATAAGTTCTCCAAGCTGGGGAAATATGCACCCCTTTGTACCACTAGAACAAGCACAAGGATTTCAGGAGGTTATTAAGGGATTGGAAGAGTCACTTAATGTGATCACAGGTTTTTACGCAACTTCATTGCAACCAAATTCAGGGGCGCAAGGTGAGTATGCCGGTTTAATGGTGATAAAAGCTTACCTCGAATCAAAAGGCGAAGGCCATAGAAATATTTGTTTAATCCCTTCATCAGCACACGGAACAAATCCTGCATCGGCAGTAATGGCGGGCTTTAAAGTGATTGTTACCAAAACAAATGAACAGGGAAATATTGATGTAGATGATTTAAGAGAAAAAGCACTGTTATACAAAGACAGTTTGGCTGCTTTGATGGTAACTTATCCTTCCACTCACGGTGTTTTTGAAAGTTCAATTAAAGAAATTACGAAGATTATCCACGATAACGGCGGACAAGTTTATATGGATGGTGCCAATATGAACGCACAAGTTGGGTTGACAAATCCAGCTACCATTGGCGCTGATGTATGCCATTTAAACTTGCATAAAACTTTTGCAATTCCTCACGGCGGTGGAGGCCCAGGTGTTGGGCCAATTTGTGTCGCGAAGCATTTAGCACCGTTTTTGCCTTCAAACCCAATCGTTAAAACTGGCGGAGAACAAGGAATTACAGGCATCTCGTCTGCTCCTTGGGGTTCGGCTTTGGTTTTGTTGATTTCTTACAGCTATATAAAAATGTTAGGGTCAAACGGATTGAAACAAGCAACTATATATGCTATTTTAAATGCCAATTATATGAAATCAAGATTGGAAAAGCATTTTAAAATTTTATATACGGGCGAAAATGGATTTTCAGCACACGAAATGATTGTAGACTTTAGAGATTATAAAAACTTTGGAGCCGATGTTACGGATATTTCAAAACGATTGATGGATTATGGTTATCACGCACCAACGCTTTCTTTTCCGGTTCATGATACGTTAATGATTGAGCCAACAGAAAGTGAAGGAAAAAAAGAATTAGATCGTTTTTGCGACACGCTTATCAACATAAAAAGTGAAATTATGGATAACGATGGCGTTTTAATTCCGATGTTGAAAAACGCACCACATACTGAAAGTGTTATTACCGCAAACGAATGGAATAATTCTTACACACGTGAGCAGGCTGCTTTTCCACTTCCTTACATAAGAGAAAATAAATTTTGGCCATCTGTGGCTAGAGTGAATGAAGCTTTGGGTGATAGAAACTTGGTTTGTTCTTGTAATCCTATTGAGGATTATATGGAGGAATAATAAGATGCCCCCGTTTATAAATAAAAAAGTCTCGAGAAATCTCGAGACTTTTTTATTCTGATAATAATTATAAAAGCAATAATATTTGTAGTCCCCACAACTGTAGTATATTACCAAGGCTTCTATATTTTGATTAAACAGAATCTTAATTAAAGAAATTAAAGAATTTGTCGTCCCCACAACTGTAGTATCATCATTAATTTCAGTATTTATAACTGTTATACTTCAAAAATATTGTGGGAATTTATTTTATTTAAAAACAATTTTAAAATCATATTTAGAATCATTGTTGTCCGATAAAAATTCATAAAAAATGATTTATCTCAATCATAATGGGATTTGATAAACAGTTCGCCCCGCTGGGTCTTGTTTTTGGGAAAAATCTATTTTTCTACAAATAGGCCGTCCCTCTGGGACTGAAATAGCTCCGTAGGAGCTAAATGTTTGTAGAAAAATGAAAAATTTCGATTATTTAAGCCCCATCGGGGTGGCCTGATTGTTTTTAAAAATTTAACCGGACAATAATGATTTAGAATTATTGCTTCCTAATAAAACATTTTAAAGCTACATTTCAGTTTACGAAAACATTATAGTAAAAAAATTTGTGGTTTATTTAATTACTCCAAAGCAAAATGGTATTTTTGCAGTTCGACTTAATCTTATATTTTTATAAATGAAACGAGCATAACAAATTTTGATACACAGAGGAATGATTAATGGCGAACAGCAGCTGTACCAACAAAAAAATAAAAAGTAAACAGATGAAACGCCTACAACAGAATCATCTAACAGAAAAAAGAAAGATGCTAAGCGTTCCATTTGACAAATAAAAAACAATAAAAAATAGCAAATAAAACGAGCATAACAAATTTTGATACACAGAGGAATGATTAATGGCGAACCTGCCTGCGGCAGGCAGGCAGGCAGCAGCTGTACCAACAAAAAAAATAAAAATTAAACAGATGAAAAAAATAACTAAAGAAACCTATATCAATTGGTATAAAGACATGCTTTTTTGGAGAAAATTCGAAGATAAATTGGCAGCACTTTATATTCAACAAAAAGTAAGAGGTTTTCTACATTTATATAATGGACAAGAAGCCGTTCTAGCAGGCGCTTTGCACGTGATGGAAAAAAATGATAAAATGATAACTGCCTATAGAAATCACGTCCAACCAATTGGCTTGGGCGTTGATCCTAAAAGAATTATGGCAGAATTATTGGGAAAAGACACTGGAACTTCACGTGGTATGGGAGGTTCTATGCACATTTTTTCTCCCGAACATAATTTTTTTGGCGGTCACGGAATCGTTGGTGGACAAATTCCTTTAGGTGCAGGTTTGGCTTTCGCCGATAAATATTTTGGGCGGGATGGCGTTACCTTGACTTATTTTGGGGATGGAGCGGCCAGACAAGGTTCTTTACACGAAACATTTAATATGGCCATAACTTGGAAACTTCCAGTTGTTTTTATATGTGAAAACAATGGTTATGCGATGGGAACTTCTGTGAGCAGAACCTCTAACCATGAAGATATTTGGAAACTTGGTTTGGGCTATGAAATGCCCTGCGGACCTGTTGACGGAATGAATCCGGTTAAAGTAGCAGAAGCTATGGACGAGGCTATTAAACGCGCTAGAAGAGGTGATGGACCAACCTTACTTGATATAAAAACATACCGTTATAGAGGACACTCTATGAGTGATGCTCAAAAATACAGAACCAAAGAAGAAGTTGATGAGTATCGCAAAATCGACCCAATTATACAGGTGTTGGCTGTAATAAAGGATAAAAAATACGGGACAGATAAAGAAATTAAAGCTTGGGATCAAGAAGTAAAAGATAAAGTGGAAGAATGTCAAAAATTTGCTGAAGAGTCTCCTTATCCAGACAAACAGTTATTATACGACATCGTTTACGAACAAAAAGATTATCCATTTTTAAAACATAGATAAATGGCAGAAATTATAACAATGCCACGTTTAAGTGATACTATGACTGAAGGAGTTGTGGCACAGTGGTTAAAAAAAGTTGGTGATAAAATCTCAGAAGGTGATATTTTAGCTGAAATTGAAACTGATAAAGCGACAATGGAGTTCGAATCCTTTAATTCTGGTACACTTTTATATATCGGTTTAAAAGATGGTGAAAGCGCTCCTGTAGATTCATTATTGGCCATTATTGGTGAGAAGGGTGAAGATATTGATGCCATACTAAAAGAGTTTAAAGTAGCTACACCTGGTGAAAGCAAAACTGCTGAAACACCAGAAGCCCCAAAATCATCAGATAAAGCTGCAGAGATAACCGAACCTGTTAAAGTTACCGAAACTGCACAAGCTCCAGTTTCTGCAAATTCATCAGGCAGAATTATTGCATCGCCTTTGGCTAAAAAGATAGCTTCTGAAAAAGGAATAAACCTGTCCATGATTTCTGGAACTGGTGAGGGCGGACGTATTGTAAAGTCGGATGTTGAAAATTATGTACCAGTTGCAGCTTCTACTGTTGTTGCTGCACCAATTGTTTCAGGAACAGAAAATTTTGAAGAAACGTCTAATTCACAAATGCGAAAAACAATTGCACGCAGATTGGCTGAATCGAAATTTACAGCGCCGCATTATTATTTGATGCTAGAGATTAATATGGACAATGCAATTGAATCGCGCAAGCTTATTAACGAATTGCCAGACACTAAAGTCTCCTTTAATGACATGGTGGTAAAAGCAAGTGCCATGGCATTGAAGAAACATCCAAAAGTAAACTCACAATGGTTTGACGACAGAACACGTATAAATCACCACGTGAATATTGGGGTAGCCGTTGCAGTTGAAGATGGCTTGGTGGTACCGGTAACTCGTTTTACAGATCAAAAAAGCATGACTCAAATTGGCGCAGAAATAAAAGATATGGCCACAAGAGCTAAATCTAAAAAATTAACGCCTGCAGAAATGGAAGGAAGCACTTTCACTGTATCTAATTTGGGAATGTTTGGAATTTCAGAATTTACCTCTATTATCAACCAGCCAAACTCAGCAATTTTATCGGTTGGCGCAATTATTGAAAAACCCGTTGTAAGAAATGGCGAAATTGTGGTTGGCAATACTATGAAAGTTACATTGGCCTGCGACCACAGAACAGTGGACGGAGCTACCGGCGCAGCATTTTTACAAACATTAAAACAATTTATTGAAAATCCAGTAACGATGCTGGCCTAATATTTTTATTGATAATTTATAAAAACCATCACTAAAAGCGATGGTTTTTTTTGTTTAAAACAGATTATTTTAGCCCTAAAAATAGACCCTTTTATTCTTTTACATTTAATGGAAAAGCATCCAAAGGTTCTTCAAAAGCTATAAATAATACACAAGGTCCTGAATTAACACATTTCGCTGTATGAGGTTTTTTTGGCGGACCATAAGCATAGGATCCTGCTTTCATAACCTGAGTGTTTTCACCTTCATAGGTCACATGCAGTTCACCTGAAATTAAAATCATCCGTTCTGCAGATTGATGCCAATGATTTGGAATATCTGAGTTTGCTGGCACTTTAAAAAAGATATCTAAATTTCTTTTTACAGGATCCCCATGTAATATGGCAACAGAACAGCCGTCAGGCATAAACGGCGGACAAGGCCCCCATTGTAAATCTGCATCTTTATGTGTAATTAATACAGACATTTCACTTACTTCACTGATATTTTGCTGAGCAAAAATAGTTGAGATTACTAAAAACATTGAAATGAATAAATTTATTTTTAGTTTTGATTTAATAGCTAGTAGTTTCATAAGTAGATGTTTTAAGGTTTAATATTTTGATTTACACGGAATAAATTATTGGGATCATACCGATTTTTAATTTTTACCAGTCTTTCGTAATTATGCTTGTAACTTGCCTTTACCCTATCTTGTCCTTCATCCATCATAAAATTTGAATAAGCGCCACCAGAAGAATAAGGATGCAATGCTACCCAATAATCTTTACACCATTTTGTGATTTTATCTGAATCTTTTGGGTTTGGAGAAACACCAACAATTACACCTGCATATTTTGCATCACGATAAGCCCAGGGGGTTTCGTCCTTTGCAACCCTGCTTGCGGCGCCACTAATTGGATATAAATGCATTTGAGATAATGGTGTTGGGATTTTTGAACCAAATTTTAAATGTTGTGCTCTAACTTCCGAACCTAATTCACTAAAAAAATCGGCTCTCCAATACCATTGTAATCCAGGAGGCATTAATCCATCAAATAAGGTTTGAATTGATGGATATGGCATTTCACCCACATGTTCAAATAAAGGCTTCATCGCTAATATCGGTTTGAATATTTCTGTTGCTTTATCTATGTCGCCCACATAACACCAGACTATTCCACAAAATTGTTTGTTATGTAAATGCTCTGGAAAAGGAGCTCCCGGAATAACCATAGTTGCAATAAAACCATTTAACTCATCTGGAGCATTATTTATAAACTTATGATACCATTCCATAATTTCTTCTATTTTTTCGATAGGCCATAAAGTTGGACCTCCAAAAACAGTTTTTACCGGATGCGCTTGAAATTTAAAAGAGGTTACAATTCCGAAGTTTCCGCCACCACCGCGAATGGCCCAATATAAATCTGCGTTTTGCTTAGCATTTACGGTTACAAAACTTCCATCAGCCAAAACCATATCAGCTTCCAGTAAATTATCAATTGTAAGCCCGTATTTACGCGACAAATGACCAACGCCACCACCAAGTGCTAATCCGCCTACACCTGTAGTAGATATGATGCCGGCGGGAATAGCAAGCCCAAAAGGATGTGTTGCGTGGTCAACCTCACCCCAAAGATTTCCTCCTCCAACTCTTACTGTATTATTTGAAATATCTACATGTATAAATTTAATTCCCGACAAATCAATAACCAATCCATCATCACAGATTCCTAGTCCCCCACCATTGTGTCCGCCTCCTCTAACAGCAACTAATAAATTATTCTCTCTACCAAAATTAACGGATGCAATAACATCTGCAACATCAACACACATAACAAACATCCCAGGATGCTTGTCAATCATTCCATTGTACACTTTTCGTGTTTTATCATAGTCAGCATCTGTTGGGATAACTATTCTTCCTCTTAATTTAGAAGCAAATTCTTCCAAAACAGAAGGGTCTATATTTTCTTTTAAATTCAACATAATCTTTGATATTTTAGTTAGTAGTTTCTATATTTTAAAAATTATCAGACTTTAATTCTAAGTTTTAGGTTCGCCATAGATTTCTAATTTTGGAATTGAAATATTCAAATAAAAATCTAGATGTTAGATAATTAAGAGGAACAAAAGGTACTCCAACCAATATATTAATTTTACACTTTACCATTAAACAGGTTAGACTCTTTTTGGCAAATTGTTGATTCTAACCCTTGTTCTTTTGATTCACATGATTGATTACATGGGGGTGCTCATGCTGTGGGCTGAACATCATAATCTATGCATCTATTGACTTTTACATTGTGACCTGGGGCCAATAAAAAAGTTCGTTTGCATCAACAGTCTCATCAATACATTTAGCATCTGTGGTGATAAGCAGACCACTCAAAAGAAATCCCCAGTAAAGGCACTGACACAAATTGCCCTAAAGTCCAATAAACAAAGATATTGTATCAACGCCTGCAGAAAGGCTAAAATACTCTCCGCTATTCTTAACGTATCCTGTTACGTCGCCAAATTGATTTCTAACGGATTATAGCTCCAGGAACCTCCATTTTAACTTCAATGTTATATTTTAAAATTTTCATAATTGTAGTTTTAATTAATTGATTAAAATTATCCCTATTGGAATGTTGTTTTAGCTGATTGATTTATTGAAAAATTTAAATAAATACTGAGGTCTTAAAAAGGTAATTAAACCATTATTTGAAAGGAGCTTACAATAATAATTCTAAACATCTCAAAATTACATAGATAAAAAAGAAACTATTTCAAAAAATGGTTCAAATAATCGCAATTTTGATTCAAAACTATTTTAAAGGAAGAAAGTTTAAAATGTTTAATTTAAGCTTAGTTGATAGTCTCTTTTTTATAATTGGAAGGAAGAATTCCAAAGGTTTCTTTAAAACATTTTGAAAAATAAGTTGGGCTATTAAAACCTGTTTTAAAAGCAATTTCAGAAATATTGTCAGATTGTTCATGCAATAATTTTAGCGCCATATTTAATCTGTACTCTTTTATAAAAATATTTGGCGATTTTCCGGTTAAGGACATCATTTTTCTATATAATCTAGATTTACTGTGTCCTAACTGCTTACAAAAGTCATTTGCTTTTAAATCATTTTTATTCCAATTTTTTTCAATACAATTCATTAAATTCTTGAGAAATTTTTCATTAGAAGCCATTAAAACATTGATAAATTTAGCATCGATAGATTTATTTAAATTTTCGCTTTCATATAAGTCTTTTACTTCATTTGTAATGATAATTTGACCTTTCATAAATTTATGCATCGTTTCAACCATTTCAATCGTATCTTCAAAAAGGCCTTCCTTTTCCGCAACAGGAACCCCACCACCTAGCACAATTTTCAGATTAAATGTCACGCTTTTCTTTACCTCTCTTTCAAATTTAGATTGAATTTCTATGGCAGCTAAAACAGCATTGGTTACTGAGGTAAATGATATTAGAAGAACTTTGGAATTTTGCTTTACGAAGCGACCTTTTAATTTTAAAATAATTTTTTGGATATCGTTATTTATTTTAACTAATGCCTGATTCTCTTTTTTAATTAAAGAATTGTTTATTGAAAAATCCTTAAATCTTAAAACCATTATAATTCTAAAAGCAGGATCGTTAATAATATTTAATTTGGTTTTTTGAGATTTTTTAGGATCTTCAATTCTGCCTAAAAATGATTCAACAATGCTATCATCAACTTCAATTATTCTATGCGGAACATCGCCATGAGCAAAGTCATGCATTTCTTTTATAGCCGCTTTATTAGGTGCTTCAACTAAGCAAAAAGCTGTTTTTCTATTTTCATCAAACCAATAGGTAAGTCCTCTGCACTTAAACTTGTCTTGTATTTTTAAATCAGCTTGATGCAATTGCGCGACATTTTCTGCCGTAACGGTTTCAGACACATCATGACGATCCATATATATTGGCATACTATTATTTTTAAATGCAATATAGCAATTTTTATCGATACAAATATTATAACAAATTATATATCAATAAAATATCTTATACAATTTTGGAATATAATTTAGCTAAAAACAAAAAAATCCTCAACTTTCGTTGAGGATTTTTAATATTTTAATAGTGCCAATTACTTTTTAAATTGTGCATATTTAGTTTTGAACTTATCAATACGTCCTGCAGTATCAACCATTTTAGTTTTACCTGTGTAATAAGGATGTGATGTTCTTGAAATCTCTAATTTTACCAAAGGGTACTCAACACCGTCAACTTCGATAGTTTCTTTAGTATTTACTGTTGAACGAGTTAAAAACACATCTTCATTGGACATATCTTTAAATGCTACCATTCTATAATTTTCTGGGTGTATACCTTTTTTCATCGTAAACTCGTTTTAAATGTAATTTTATTTTTAAGACTGCAAATTTAACTATATTTTTGATACTTCAAACAATAATTTATTTTATTTACATAAAAAACTCATAAAAAGCCCTTTTTAGTTATGTCCTACAAATTATTTTTTAGTTTTTTCACCTTCATCTTGTTGTTCTCCTGTAAAAGTGAGCATAAGTTTATCATTAATACTCCGAAAAAAATTCAGATAAATAAAGAATTAATCATTTCTGTTTCTGAAAAAAATAACGCAACTATTGATTCAGTCCAGTTTTCTATAGATGATAAAAAAATTGAAGCTGATGCCAATGCTGCTACTTTAAAAATTAACGATTATAAACTTGGAAAACATGTAATTACTGCAATCGTTTTTTACGAAAATAAATCAGTGAAAATTACCGAAACTGTTTATTTTTTAGCTGATTCTGCCCCTAAAATCTACACCTATAAAATCATAAATACCTATCCTCACGATAAAGGTGCTTATACACAAGGCTTGGAGTATTTTAATGGGTTTTTATATGAAGGAACTGGCAAAAAAGGCAGTTCTTCTATTAGGAAAGTTGAATTAAAAACCGGAAAAATTTTACAACAAAAAGATTTGGATCCCCAATATTTTGGAGAAGGAATCACTATTTTTAACAATAAATTATACCAGCTTACATGGCAAGGTGGTGTTGGCTTTGTGTATGATTTAAACACCTTTGAACAAGAAAAATCTTTTAAATATACCAAAAGTCGTGAAGGCTGGGGATTGACCCATAACGGAGAAAAATTAATTAAAACCGACGGCACAGAATATATTTGGTTTCTAAATCCGGAAACCCTTGTAGAGGAAAGTTATATTGAAGTTTATACCAATGAGCGCAAAGTTGAAAAACTAAACGAACTGGAGTATGTAAACGGGCTAATTTATGCGAATATTTGGCAACAAAATACTATTTTAATTGTAAATCCAGAAAATGGAAAGGTTGAAGGTGTTGCCAATTTAAACAGTTTGAAAACCATTATTAAAAAAGAACAGAAATTAGACGATGACGACGAAGTGCTTAACGGCATCGCTTTCGACAAAGAAAACAACCGCCTATTTGTTACCGGGAAACATTGGAGTAAGTTGTATGAAATTGAGTTGATTAAAAAATAATCGTCTTTAAATTATTTCTACATTTACAAAAACAACCTGAATGCGTTATTATCTAACTTTTTTATGTGTTTTAGTGTTGCTGCTTCTTTCTTCGTGCAGAAAAGATTTTTCGACGGAATTAAGTTCGGGTAAACTTTCATTTTCAAAAGACACCGTATATTTAGATACTGTTTTTACAAATATTGGCTCAAGCACTTATAATTTAAAGGTATATAATAAAAGTAATAAAAACATCTCAATTCCTACTATTGTCCTAGGCAATGGTGAAAACTCATTTTACAGACTGAATGTTGATGGAATTTCTGGTAAGGTTTTTGAGAATGTAGAGATTTTAGCCAAGGACAGTATGTATATTTTTATTGAAACAACTATAGATTACAGTCAGGTTTCCAATCCAATCTATACCGATGCCATTATTTTTGACATTGGTGAAAATCTACAGGAAGTGAAATTGGTGACTTTGGTGAAAGATGCCCATTTTTTATATCCTTCAAAAGATGCAAATGGCTTTATTGAAAAAATCGCTATAGGAAAAACTACCAAGAGTGAAGATTTAAAAGTAAACGGTTTTTACCTCAATGAAAGTACCATATTTACCAACGAAAAACCTTATGTAATTTATGGCTACTGTGCAGTTCCGCCGAACAAATCATTGACGATTGAAGCCGGAGCTCAAATTCATTTTCATGCAAATTCAGGATTGATTGTTAGTAAAAACGCAACGCTAACTATCAATGGCAAATTAAACGATAAAGTGTTAATTGAAGGAGACAGATTGGAGTCTAAATTCAGTGAAATTCCAGGTCAATGGGGCGCAATTTGGCTAAGAGCCGGGAGTAAAAACAACAGCATAAATAACACCATTATCAAAAATGCTTCGGCAGGAATTATTGCTGATTCAATCGGTAATATGGCTACTCCCACTTTAACCATTAAAAATAGCCAAATTTACAACAGCTCCGATTATGGTATTTTAGGGAGAGAAACAACTATTTACGGTGAAAATTTGGTGATTAACAATAGCGGGCAATCCTCTTTGGCTTGCATTGGTGGCGGCACTTATAACTTTGTCCATTCCACATTTGTCAATTTTTGGAATAATAGTTTTCGACAAAATCCAAGTGTTTTAATTAACAACTTTATTACTGCAAACAATACACAAGTTGTTGAAAAACGCGATTTACACGCAGCAAATTTTACCAATTGCATTATTGACGGAAATGACAATACTGAATTGGTAATTGATCAAGCTGAAGGTACTGTTTTTAATTACTCCTTTAAAAACAACCTTATTCGTGCAAAGAATTTTAATGACCCAGTCCATTATGTTTCGAATCTTTTTAACGGAAATTCGCATTTTAAGTCTCCCAAAACAAACGAATTAATTATAGGTCAACATTCAGAAGCCATTAGTAAAGGAAATGAACAAGGACAAATTTTAGTTCCGATCGATATTTTAGGCATCACAAGAACTTTACCGCCAGATATTGGCGCTTATCAACACATTATATTCAACTAATATGAAAAACGTGGTTATTACAGGAACAAGTCGAGGCATTGGTTTTGAATTGGCACAATTGTTTGCTAAAAATAATTTTCAGGTTTTAGCTTTATCGAGAAATTCAGTTCCCCTAGAAAATCTAAACCTGAAAAATATTACAGCAATCTCTGTTGATTTATCAAATGAAAATGACTTAGAAAAGGTGACAGATTTTATAATTAAAAATTGGAAACAAGTAGATATATTAATCAATAATGCAGGAAAATTAATCAACAAACCGTTTGAGAAATTAACAAGTTCAGATTTTTTAGAAGTTTATAAAGTCAATGTTTTTGCTGTTGCCGAACTTACACGATTGCTTATTCCCTATTTAAAAAAAGGAAGTCATGTGGTAAATATCAGTAGTATAGGCGGTGTTCAGGGAAGTATGAAATTTCCAGGATTGGCGGCTTACAGCTCTTCAAAAGGTGCTTTATTGACGTTCACAGAAGTATTGGCGGAAGAATACAAGGAACAGCAAATTTCCTTTAACGCATTGGCCTTGGGTGCCGTGCAGACAGAAATGCTTGAAGAAGCTTTTCCTGGTTACAAAGCATCAGTTTTAGCAGAAGAAATGGCCAATTACATTTACAATTTTGCCTTAACAGGAAATAAATATTATAACGGAAAAATTTTACAGGTCGCGTCAACAACGCCATAATAAACTATGCAAATACTTTCAAATTATATTCCTGAAAATTCTGTTGAATTGGTTGAAGAAATTTTAATAAACCATCCTATTCAAATCATTATTGTAAATAACAGGCTTACAAAACACGGGGATTTTAAAAGAAAACGCAACGGGGATTTTCAAATTACTTTAAACAATACTTTAAATCGATATCAATTTTTACTTACACTTGTGCATGAATTGGCGCATTGGGTCACTTTCAAAAAGCACAAAAGGGTAAAACCTCATGGTAAGGAATGGAAACAAAATTTTCAGCTTTTAATGTTGCCCTTTTTACAGCCAACTATTTTTCCGTCGCAGCTTCTGCCTCATTTGGCAAACTATCTTAAAAATCCGAAAGCAAGCACTGGAGCAGATGTTAATTTAACGCGCGAATTAAATGAATACAATGAAAAGTCGGGAAAGAGTTTTATATTTGAACTGGAAACTGGAAGTTTTTTTAGCTACAATAACAAAGCATTTAAAAAAGGAGTAAAAAGAAGAACGCGGTTTGAATGTGTCGAAATGGCCAGTAAAAAGGTTTATTTGTTTAATCCAAATGCAGAAGTGGAAGCCTTAAAAAGCAATTAAAAAATAAATAGACACCAATCAATATATTTAAGGTTTGTGCTATTAAACAATATAATTTATTCAGATGGATAAAAATTATTATGCAGTGATTATGGCCGGTGGTGTAGGTTCCCGATTTTGGCCTATGAGCACAGAACAGTTTCCCAAACAATTTCACGATATGATGGGAACCGGAAGTACTTTAATCCAAAAAACTGTCAGCCGATTTGAACAAATAATTCCTTCAGAAAATATTTTAATTGCCACCAACAAAAAATATAAACACCTGGTTCTTGAGCAACTTCCAAAAACATCTTCGAAACAATTGTTGTTAGAGCCAGCAATGCGAAATACAGCCCCGTGTATTTTGTACAGCGCTTTCAAAATTTATAATGAAAATCCGGATGGCATTATGGTAATTGCACCATCAGATCATTGGATTGAAGACGAGAATGAATTTTTAAAAAATATTAAAACTTCCTTCGAGTTTTCTGCTAAAAATGATGCTTTACTAACCTTGGGAATTCAACCCACAACACCAAATACAGGCTACGGTTATATTCAGTTTGAAAATTCAGAAAACGAATTGAAAAAAGTTAAAAAGTTTACCGAGAAACCCAATTTGGAAAAGGCGGAACAATTTTTAAAAAGTGGCGATTACCTGTGGAATGCAGGCATTTTTGTTTGGAGCGTAAAAAGCATTTTAAAAGCTTTTAAGGTACATTTACCTGAGATGTATGGACTATTCTCAAACGGAGGAAATAATTACAATACCGGTTTAGAAACGCAATTTATAGAAGAGAATTATGCTTTTTCAGAAAACATCTCCATCGATTTTGGCATTATGGAAAAAGCTGCCAATGTATTTGTTTTGCCAGTAAATTTTACTTGGAATGATTTGGGGACTTGGAGCTCCCTATATGCCAAATTAAAAAAAGATTCGAATGAAAATGCAACCCTGGGTGGCAATGTTATTTATATAGATTCATCGAATAATATTGTAAAAACACAATCAAAAAAACGTGTTGTGATACAAGGTTTAAATGATTATATTGTGGTTGAAAAAGATGATGTGATTCTTATTTGCCCGAAAAATAAAGAACAAGATATAAAACAAATAAGGTCAACAGTAAAAAACGAATTTGGAGAAGATTTTGTATAATAAAATTTAATTATGGAAGAGAAAAAAGACTTGAATCCAGCTGAAAAGAAAAAATTAATGGAGGCTTGGGGAACTATAAAACAATTTCTATTTGAGTTGTTGAATATTAAACATGACACTGACAAGGAAGCGACAATTATAGATATACAGGAAAATATTTCCATGAAAGGCCATACCGCCTGGGTATTAATTTTTTCTATTTTAATAGCATCAATCGGATTGAATATTAGTTCTCCTGCAGTTGTGATTGGTGCGATGTTAATATCTCCTTTAATGGGGCCAATTTTAGGGGTCGGATTGTCGATTGGCATCAACGATATAGACACTTTAAGGCGCTCATTAATAAACTTGGGTGTTATGGTTGGATTAAGTTTATTAACTTCATTCCTGTTCTTTTTAATACCAATATTTAGAAATGAAACCCCAGAACTTTTAGCAAGAACAGCCCCTGACGTGCGAGATGTATTTATTGCAACGGCGGGTGGTCTAGCACTTATTATTGCCATAAGCAGAAGAAGCAAACAAACAAATACCATTGCAGGTGTTGCTATTGCTACTGCCTTAATGCCGCCACTTTGCACCGCTGGATACGGACTTGCCACCTGGAATTTAAGCTATTTTGGAGGTGCTATGTTTTTATTTACAATTAACACAATATTTATTGCATTGGCTGCCTTTGTTATTGTAAAATATTTACAGTTTCCAATGTTCAAATATCTTAATTCTGCTAAAAGAAAACGAATAGCTCAATTGGCTTCGTTTATTGCCTTTTTAGTATTTGCCGGAAGCATATATCTATTCTTAAATTTATTTAAAGAGAATCAATTTAAACAATCCTCGGAAAATTTAATAGCTGACTTAAAAAAGAGTGGAATCAGCATTATTGATGAAAAAGACGAAGATCTCAATTATAAAGACAATAGCATAAAAATCTATGTGTATGGAAAAAAGCTTTCTGCTGAAGAAATTAATTACTGGAATGCCAAACTTCCTAACTATGGCCTTAAAGACACAAAATTAATTGTTGAACAAGGCGGTGATTCTGATTTAATCCACGAGGTTCAAAACCTGACGGAATTGTATAACCAAAACCAAAAATTAATTTCATCCAGAGATGAATCTTTAAAAGAAAAAGAGGATAAAATTAAACTTCTGGAAACAGAACTAGCCAAATTTTACCAAAGTCAAATTCCTTTTGCTCAAATAAGCATGGAAGCGCAAATAAATTATAGTGGACTAAAGCAGTTAAGCTATTCCAAACTTTATAAAACCAATTTTAAGACAACTGACACAATAACTGTATTTAGTGCCGTTTGGGATTCCAAGATTACAAATAAGAAACAAGAGGAAGTTAGATTGAAAAAATGGCTAAAAACGCGTTTAAATTTAGACACGCTTATTGTAAACAATCGTTAAAAATCAAAAATAAAGCCAAATCTTGGAAGAAATGTTCCTGAAGTGTTTTCCACACTTTCCAACACATATTTGGAACTGTTAGCGGAATCTATTTTTTTATTTCCGTTATCATCCAAAGTGGGGATTAGATAAGATTGCTCAACTGCTTCTCCTGCTAAAACATTTTGAACATCAACATAAAAATTTAGGGACATCTTTTTCCAGAACCAAGTTTTATCTATGCGAAGATCCAATTGATTAAAGGTTTTAAATCTTTCCATATTTAGTAGGTCATAATCTAAAATCCCCTGATTAGACACGTCATAATTTTCAATTTCAGAAGAAGCATCCATATCATAAGGTGTATAAGGCCGCCCGCCAACCAATCTAAACTTGCCGCCTATTTCCCAATTTCTTTTTAATTTTTTACCACCTGTTACCGTTAACAAATGCCTATTGTCCCACGTTGAAGGAATAAAAATATCTAAATTATCTTTAAATTCACTCACCACATAAGTATAAGATAAAATACCATACAATCCGGAATAAGACTTCTTTTGTGCAAAAAACTCAAAACCATAAGTCCTTCCTTCAGATGTTGATATTACTTCTTCATTTCCTACTACGCCAAAGTCGGATCCCAAATTTGCCAAACTGATTTGATTTCTTATGGAAAACGGATAATTTTTGTACTTTTTATAAAAACCTTCCGCACTAATTTTTGAACTGTTGTTTGGTTTAAACTCGAATCCGCTCACCCAATGATTTGCCTGAATATATTTTATTCCGTTATTTTTATTGACCAATTTATTTTCCGAATCTCTATAGCCTAAAATCGTATACGTTGGAAGCTGGGAATAAATACCTGCTGCTGCATTTACAGTAAGCTTTTCTGAAAGAGAATATGCCAAAGAAATTCTTGGTGAAAAATGATTGAGCGGATCGCGCATTTCTGTATTATAATCTGTGCCATCTAAACGAAAACCTATGGAAGCACCCAATTTTGAATGAAAGTATTTTTTTGAAATTTGTCCGAAAACCGCATACTTAAACATCTTTAATTCCGAAGAAAAATCTATTTCAGAAAGCCCATCAGAATTGGCTAATTTTTGAAATGTTGAATTTAAATATTTGGCTTGCTCTAAACCAAAACCCAGCGATAATTTATAATTATTAGCCAAAGTTGACGTATTTTCAAACCGAAACTTGTTTTCAATTTCTTTTGATTTATAATCCAGTAATAAGTTGGATGAGTTAGCAGTGTTATTAAAATACTTTTTAGCCTTGTTGCTTAGCTCATTTCTGCTTACCACAACCAATTGCATAGAGTTGTCGGCATAATGCTTGTACGAAGCTCCTATTGTGTAATTCCACTGCTCTTGCACTGGCACAAAGCTTAGAATATAACGATTTCTTTTAATGGTTTCTTCATCGGTAACATACTTATTTACGCTTTCATTTAATCTAAATTTATCGATGGCGCCAAGTCCAATTAAACTAATTTCACTATTTGTTGATAATTGATGCTTTACTTTAAACTGAAAATCGTTATACGTTGGTAAAAAAGGCAGTTTTATCAATTTAAACAAGAACTGTAAATAAGATTGGCGAGCCGATGCAGTGAAGGTTGTTTTATTGTTTATTGGACCGTCTAAGGTAATTCCAGCATCTGAAGTACCAAATGTTATCCTTGTATTTATTTTTTCTGGATTTCCGTCCTTCTGCGTAAACTCTATCACAGAGCTCAATGCATTTCCTCTATTAGATTCAAAGGCACTTGTATAAAAATCGACATTTCGAATTAAATCAGCATTGATTATTCCCACTGGTCCACCGGTAGAGCCTTGGGTTTGAAAATGATTTATCACAGGAACTTCGATACCATCCAAATAAAATTTATTTTCGACAGGGGATCCGCCTCTAATAATAATATCATTTCTAAAGCCTGGGTTTGAAGCAACACCAGGTAGCGATTGGATCACCTTTAAAACATCTCTATTGCCACCTGGATTTTTTTCAATTTCAGCTATTCCAAGAGATTGTCTTGATAGTGGACTTTCGATTGATTTTTTAAATAATTTGCTTTGCACAACCACTTCATCCAATTGCTCATTGTCTTGAAGCAATTCAATTAAAATATAAGGAGTTTTTTCATTAGTGACCAAATAATCCTCTGATAAAGAAGTTAAATATCCCAAATAAGATATTTGTACTTTTATATAACCCAAAGGAACATTTTTAATAATAAAAGCGCCATTTTCATCTGAAATAGAACCAATCTCAGTATCAAGAACAATAACATTTGCAAAAGGGATCGGGCCTCTTGTTTGCAAATCTATTACTTTACCTTTAACAGTACCGGTATTCTGCGAATATCCAACTGAAAGAATTAATAAAAAAATGAAAAACGCTGCGTTTTTTCCCATAATGAAATTGCCCACTTTAATGCAAAGATATGTTTTTGTTTAATGATACTTGATTTATGTTAGACATTTTTTAACATAAATCAAAAAAAAGCCCCAAACAAAATTGTTTGGGGCTTTCGTGGTGAGAGAAGGATTCGAACCTTCGAAGCTTGCGCAGCAGATTTACAGTCTGCCCTCGTTGGCCACTTGAGTATCTCACCAAAATTTTAAAATAAAAAGCTCCCCCTTTTTGAGAAGCCTTTTGTGACCGGGCTGGGGCTCGAACCCAGGACCACCTCCTTAAAAGGGAGGTGCTCTACCAACTGAGCTACCAGGTCAATCTCTTTCTTTTTAGCGGGTGCAAATATAAAGGTATATTTTATAAAAACAAACTTATAAACTACTTTGTTTCTTTTAAATATGCCTCTCTAACTTTTCTGAATAAATTGGAAGAATACACAAAATTTACAATCGCCTCATTTTCAGTTTTAAATATCTCTTTATTTGATCCTTCCCACTCTTTTACGCCATCTTTTAAAAAAATAATTTTTTCACCAATTTCCATAACAGAATTCATGTCATGAGAGTTAATAACGGTAATTATTTGATATTCCTCTGTAATTTCCTTAATTAAATTGTCAATTATCGTCGCAGTATTTGGATCTAATCCTGAGTTTGGTTCATCACAAAATAAGTACTTTGGCTTCATTACTATAGCTCTTGCGATAGAAACACGCTTTTGCATGCCTCCAGACAATTCAGCAGGAAATTTATAATTTGCATTTTCCAAATTAACTCTTTTCAACACAAAGTTTACACGATCTAGATTCTCTTCCAAAGATTGATTTGTAAACATTTTCAGGGGAAACATAATATTTTCTTCAACAGTTAAAGAATCGTAGAGGGCACCTCCTTGGAAAACCATTCCAATTTCTTGCCTTAACAGCCTGCGTTCATTAATATCGAGTTGTTTATGCTTTCTTCCATCAAAAGAAATAGTCCCACTATCTGGCATATGCAACCCAACCAAGCATTTTAAAAAAACTGTTTTACCCGATCCACTCTGACCGATTATCATATTGGTAATTCCCTTTTCAAAAGTTGTTGAAACCCCCTTTAAGACAGGAATGCCTTTAAATTCTTTATATAAATCTACAACTTCAATCATTTAGGCTAACAGCATTTGGGTTAAAAAATAATTTAAAAGAATGATGACTACACTGGTCCAAACAACCGCTTGAGTACTTGCCCTGCCCACTTCCAAAGAACCGCCTTTAACATAATAGCCATGATACGCCGGTATGGTTGCAATTACAAATGCGAAAACAACAGTTTTTATCAAAGCATATTGAATATAATAAGGGTCAAAATCGAGCCGAATACCATAAAGGTAATCTTCCCTAAAAAATAAATCTGTTAGGGTTCCAGCAACATATCCACCTAGAATTCCTAAAAACATAGCTAGGGAGATTAACAAGGGATAAAAAAATACAGTGGCGATAATTTTAGGCAGCACTAAATAGTTTAATGAATTGATTCCCATTACTTCTAAGGCATCTATTTGTTCGGTAACACGCATAGTGCCAATACTTGAAGATATATAGGAGCCAACTTTACCGGCCAAAATTATACTCATAAAAGTTGGTGCAAATTCTAAAATCATAGATCGCATTGTTGCAAAGCCAATTAAGTACTTTGGAATAAAAGGACTATCTACATTTAAGGCAGTTTGTATAGCGACTACACCACCGACAAAAAAGGAGATAAATGCAATTATTCCTAATGATTTCAAACCTAAATCTTCAATTTCCCGAAACAACATTTCTCTAAAAACCGACCATTTTTGAGGTTTTTTAAAAACTTGTCGAAGCATCAAAAAATACTTCCCAACATGCTTTAAGTATTTCATTAATTTCTTTTTGGCTAAAATATCAAATTATTACTATGTAAAATCGCTTTTTATGACTTAAATTTATCACAATTTATAAAATAAAACATTTTTGAACTGCTAAAATTTAAGCTAAAAAAGAAAATTAAATTAAGTATTATTTAAGAGGATTAAAGATTATATTAGAGTTTAGAAAAATGAAATCCTCATGAATATCTCTTAAAAAAATTTCTTAATACGTAAAAATTAAAGAGATGATATTTTATACTCGATAGTTGTCTGCTTTCCAATTGCCTATCGCTTTCTTAATATCAGTTTCAGAAAGATTATCCATAACTGCCCTATTAGCTAAGTCAACAAATTCATTATCAGATGCAAAACGCAATCCAATAAATTGTCTGGTTGTTAATTTATTGCTAATTGATTTTCCTGTAAGTATAAAATATCTAAGTTTTTCTTCTGCTCTAATGGCTCTATCTTGCGCTCTCAGAGCAAAAGATCTTATAAAATACATCATAAATAATAATATAAAGCCAAGCAATACTAATAATGAAGAAGCATATAAATTATCCTCTGATGAACTCATAAAATTCTTGATTGATCCCCCCAAAAAAGCCAAAATGGCAATAAGTGTTACTCCATGGTAACCTATCACATATTTGCCGTGATTCTTGTAATTTTGTTGTTTCATGTTATTCTTATATTATAAATTAATTTCACAAAATACGGTTAAATAACTCAGAAAAATAATTTAAAGTAGATAATTCTTAAATTTCACTCAAAAAAAAACCTTCAACAGTAAAGTTGAAGGTTTTTCAAAAGAAAGGCGGTGACATACTCTCCCACCAATTGGCAGTACCATCTGCGCGGATAGGCTTAACTTCTCTGTTCGGTATGGGAAGAGGTGAGCC
>DATCTJ010000008.1:0-28696 GCA_036568005.1 Lutibacter sp.
CTGTCGGTCAATATGCAAATGAAGAAGTTATAAAGAAATATGTTCAAAGTCAAGGCAAAGATCAGCAGTATCAAAAGATACACAAGTCACAGCTTAAATTGTTTTGATACCTCGTACCCTTGGGTCGAGGTAGTTCATTTCATCATCAGATTCAAAAAAGCCGATTTTTATATTCGCTCCAGTAATATATTTCTCTGGTTTTGGATGAAAGAGAAGAACGGCTGCTCGCTTGAGCATTTTTTCATCTTCCAAATAAAGTTGCAGACTTTCCAACAACTCTTGATTAGTGCCATCTAAATCTTCCTGTTCTAATCGTTTGTTTTTAGTGGCTTTCTTTCGAAAAAAATCAAAGGTATCATTTTTCAAGTCGTCTGCTGTAACATTGGGAACAGGCACACCATCCCACTTTTTACCTTGTCGCTGCAGTAAAAATTTAGCCAAAGCCGCACCTTTCAATTCTTGTAGTGTGCTCCCTGAACGGTAATAGTATTTGCCTCTCAAACTTATAGGAAAAGGGTATGGCTCTACTACAATTTCTAAATAATCATTTCCTCCTTCTGTGCGCAAATTAACATCTACCATCAATCCGAGAAGGTCTCTTACCTGATTTGGAATATCTTCTAAAAGTTTTCTTGCATTTACCAGGTGCTTGACATTGCCGTCATCATCTTTGCCAATAAACAAAGCACCACCCTGTGCATTAGCAAAACCGCAAATCCATTTGAAATAGTCATTGTGCCAAGACTCTTTCCATTCTATATTTTGTGCCTCTTTACTCATTTTAGTGCTTCCTTAATAATTCTTACTTCCTCCACACTATCCAAGGTCTCAATAGCAAAACGCACAGGATGATTAGGGTCATACAAACGCTCAAACTCACTTTGGATGATGGCAAGCTTTTCTTCTTCGCTCATATCATCTGTAATAGGTTTTAAATCTCCCAAATGCTTTAGGATTTCTTTGCCTGCCTCTCTAAATTGACTTGTGAAAATTGATTCAAGTACAATTGAGTTTGATAGTCCTTTGTAAAATGATAGAATTAAGGAGTTATAATTATTTTGACTTGCTTCCAATAGATAATCAGCAATTACATTAAAGGGTTTTAATGATAGTTCTTTAACGTTAATAGGAAATCTATCCAAATCCTTATTCTTTAACTGTGGTGTGCTTTCTAAGTTTGTTCCAAGATAGTGCCAAAAGTAAAAGTTGGCTAAGTCGGAATTAAAATACAAAAGCAAAAATTTATCGCTTATTTCTTTTTTTACTTCATAGAAGAAATAAAGTGATTGCTCAGGATATCTTCCAGAAGTATCAAATGAACAAATTATAGGGTATCCCGTTTTTCTCAAACAAGTTTTTGGATTTTTAGATAGTTTATCGATATCTCGAGTTCGACCTCCTAAATTAGTATTAATAAACTCAAAGAAATAGGGCTTTAAGATTGTAAATGGTTTTATAGAAGAGCCTTTCAAAACTTCCATTTGTAATTCATTTTCTCTTTCATCTGAAATAGTACCTGCAACAGCACCAAATCCAGAAGTTGATTTTGCGTAACAAGAAAGTGGTTCACTAATTTCACTCACTAATTGAATTAATGACCTTATCTCTTCACTTTCGTAACTTCTAAAAATTAGCTCTGAATCCTTTTTAAGTATTGATAATTCCTCTCTAATTGAAACAGCATCTTTTTTATTTTTAATGTAGAATGAGTAGTTTGAAGGGGGTTGTCTTTTTTGACAGATAAGTGTCATAGTTTCGGTAATTATTTGTGGAAAATCCCACTTATACACAATTTCGTTGAGCAGACTATTGTCAACAAAAAACTTTCTTAATTCAAAAGATGAATCATTAAAGCCAAATCTGTCTGGAATGATTAATGTTAGTGTTCCTCTATTTGCAAGTATTCTGTGTGCTTTTTGCAAAAAGAACTCGTAAAGATTGGGCATATATGAGTTAAAAATGTATTGCTCTTTATAAATCTTCAGATTCTTTGACTCGTCAACCTTTTTATACTTTTGCATTTGCTTTCCAATCAATGCTAACCAAGGCGGATTCCCAATCACCACATCAAATCCCCCTTTTTCCCGCCACACTTCTGAGAAAAAGAGTTTGAAGTCAAAGTCTATTTTGTAGCCCGCAAACTGTTCGGCTGAGTCAAGAAGTTCTCGTATTTTGGTATTAATTTCTTGGCGTAGGGCTTTCTTTTTTGCTTCGTCTGTTATGTCGTAAAACTTTTCTTTTAGGGTTTCCAGTTCAGCTTCTACTTGCAAGTTTCGCATTGCTCCATCAGGCAAACCAATCAATGAGTTCCCACAAACAATTTTATAATCTAAGTTGGGCAGGGTTTCAATAGGGTCAAGGTCGTCTTCATCAACCACCAGCGAGAGCCACAAACGCAGGCGGGCAATGTCTATGGCAGAGGCATCTATATCCACTCCGTAAATGCTTTCTTGTATAATGTGGCGTTTTAGTCGGTAGATGTAGCGGCTTTCGGTATAACTTTCTTTAAACGGAATACTAAAACTTTTCAATTTTTTACCCAAGTAATCATCACTAAAATGTGGTTTCAGCACCAACATTGCATTTACCAATTCGTGCAATAAACCCACAGGAAAAGCACCTGAACCAATGGCAGGGTCGCAAATTCGAATTTCGCTTAGTTTTTGGTCTATCAGGTCGGCATTTTGTCGTATGCTCTCGGGTAGTTGGTATTTATAGGTTTTGGTTTCACCTTTGGTGGCTACACGCTCATCATTTTCTAAAGCAAAATGCCCTTCACGAATGTAGGTTTCAATGTCTTTTTTAGGTACACGGATATTGTCTGAGTGTTCCAATTCAATTTTCAGGGTACCTTTTTTGTTGGTGCTTCCACCAAAAAGTGCGGTTTGGTCTGAACCCAATTCCTGATAACTGCTTGTGTCACTATTTAGGGCATTGTCCAAATAATGAATCAAACTTTCCTGACACATATAATGCACAATTTCTCTTGGTGTATAGAAAGCACCTTTGCTTTTACGCTCCTTGATATCGAGCATATTTTCAAATACTTTCCCCAACATTTCAGGATCAACAGCTACTTCTTTATCTAGTGGTTCATCTTCTTTGATGGTAAAGTTGTAGCGGTCGAACACGTCTAACACACCTGTGCCTACATCACCCGATTTGTTTTTCTCTTCATTGCGGAAAAGCGTTTCAGGAATTGTAATATTGGCATTTCGCCAGTCATAATCGGCTTCAAACAAACCACCGTTCAAGAAAGGAATTCTACAATCAAAACGCTCGTAATACGAGTTTACATTATCCCTTTCTTTAGCAAGGGCTTCATAAAACAAGTATTGCAGTTTGTCTTTAAAAAAGTTAACGCCCTCGGTTTGTGCTTGTTCATTCAATTCCTGCACAAAGCGTTTTTTACCTGTTCCCCAGCGTTCGTTTTTTGCGACACCCAACCAACCTTTTTTCTGCAAAAAGTACAGGAAAACAATTTGCCCCAATAGCTTTTTTGTAAATCGGGTATTGTCTATTTCGGCTTTATCAATGGCAGCTTTTACTTTGATATCATTCTCAAAATGCTCGTAAAGTTTTATGTATAGGTCTTTGTATTGACTAAAGAATTCGTCAGTTACTTTTTCAATACTGAAAGCGGCTTCCAGTTCTTCAATGGTTGGGTTATTGGCAATGTTTTGCAACAAAGGCAACAACTGATTTTTGGCAGTATGGGCTTTTTCGTATTTGCCCACCAAAAACGAATAGCGTTTGGCTGGGGTAAACTCTTTTTTGGTTTTTACCTTGCCTTTTTCTTCGTCCAGTTCAGATTTGTATTCGAGTTTGATGAACGAGAAACGCCAGTCGTTACCATCATCTTCCTTGCAGTAAAATGCCACTAACGCATAATCTTTTTCAAACTTGCTAAGGTGCTTAATTACAAAATTTCTTAATACAGTTCTGGCTCTTTCAAGTTTGCTAATGCTTTTTACTTCTACAATCAGCACATCCAATGCTTCACCTTCAGGGTCAATATATTTGCCAATGCGTTTGTATGTGTTGATGTGTTCTTTGTAGTCGTCCCAAATCAGGTTGCCTGTATAAAAATTACTTTTTGGCTCTAAGTCATTCAATAAGTTTTTGGCGAAAATGGTAAACCTATCTTCGTTAAACGAATCGTTGAACGTGTCCTCTATCAGTATTTGAGCTGTTTTCTTATCCATATTACTTGGTTATATATCCTGAAAGGATGACTTCACGTTTTTGAAATTTCTTGGTATTTTTTGCACCTTCAATCGCCACAAAACGAATGTTTTTTTCCAAAATGTGTAGCACTTGAAGTGGGTCGGTGGTTTTTTCAAGTTCGTTTTTAATTAACTGTGCTGTTTTTTTTGCGATTGTACCCTGTGCCAACATTTCTTTTACACCATTGATAAATTCATCATTGGAATCGGTAAAACCTTTGAAATTCTTGAAAGATTTGTCTTTCAGTCGGTTTTCAATATATTTGGCATTGGAACGACCACCACTTCCTTTGGTTTCTTCATCTCCTACGGTAGTATCTAGTTCAAAGCGGGTTTTATTGGTTTGCAACAAATGGTAATATTCGTTCGGAATGTTAGCACGTTTTGTTTCTGGCTTACATTCTAATTCTTTAACCGCATCAAAAAAAGTAATCTCACCTGATTTACCACTTTCATTGATGTAGAATTTTTTTAGTTTTCCAATTCTGAAAAAAGTCACCAATTGGTCAGCGTCTAGTTTTTCTTTTTTGAAACCTGACCGTGCTTTTTTAGGCAGGTTTTTAATTTTCTCAAACAAGTCGGGTTGTTCATCTCTAATTTTTCGCATCATTTCCAGGTACTTCAATTCAGAATCGCTTTCAATACCATTTTCACCTGTATATGCCGTTTTGCTATTCAACGTATTGAATAATTCTTGACTGCCGAATTCTTCGCCATCACTCAGGTATTTGGCATCTTCTCCCAAAATATCGTGAAACATTTGAATTTTGTTGGTGATGTTTACTTCTAATCCAAGATGTTCGTCTGATTGGGTAGTTGGGAAGAAGTTGAAAATATGAACCTTTGGGAATTTACTACCTAAACGATTCACACGACCTGCCCTTTGCAATACACGAGTTGGATTCCAAGGCAAATCATAATTTACAAGCACATTAGAACGGTGTAAGTTGATACCTTCTGCTAATACATCTGTTGCAATTAGGATTTTTAATTCATCGGTCTGTTCTTTACCTTTTCGATTTGGGTCGTAATTGGCGGTTATCAAATCTCTAGAAACAGTATGATTGGATGTTAATTTTTTATCGGAGTGCCTTCCACCAGTGCTGGAATAAAACATTACCTGACCAGGGAATTCATCAATCAAGGCTTCATAGATGTAATCGCCAGTTTCTTTTGATTCTGTAAAGACAACTAATTTGTTTCTTTTGAGTGCTTTGATTTCTTTTAGATCACGAATAAACTGCTCCAGTTTGGGATCGGAATCTACTTTTTTCCAGAGCTTTTTAATCTCTCTTAGAATTTCCAAATCAAATTCCAGTTTAGTAACGAACTCTTTTTTGAAATCCTTTGAATCGTATTTTTGTGCTTTTTCGTCTTCCACAAAAGCTTCTAGCTTTTCAATGTTGTCACTTTCTATCAAGTCATATACATCCACTTTTTTGCTGATGTAAACTGTGCCATTGTGATACATCTCAATGAATTTCTCATAAGAAATAATGAATCGGTTAACACTTTGGCGAAATGCGTGAAAACTACTTTCCAAACGTTTCACCAAAATACCTTTCATAAAGCCACCAACGTTTCGTTGTTGTTGCTTTTCAAACTCACTTAGGGTTTTGTTTCCTATGTAATAAAGTAAGGGAGTGTATCGGGCATAAGTAAACTCAGCCAACTTTTTAATAGTTTCAATAAAAGTTTCTTCAAGTTCGCCTTTATATTCGTAAACAATCTTTTGCGGATTGTCTAAGTCAGGGAAAGTCAATCCCTGCATTTGCATATCCTGCTTGAAATAAGTCATTACATCTTTACGAGTTCTGCGAACCATTACGTAACGAAGTATGCTGTTTCGTATATCGTCAGAAACTTCTTTGATTAGCTTTTTGTAATCCGGGTCAGTTTTTTCAAGTTTTGATAATTTGGTTCTAAATCCTGCAAAGTATTTTTCAAGATTTTGAATTCCGGGAATTGTTGAGTTCTTTGGTGCTTGGAAGAGTTTTAATTGAGCAAAAATATCGTCAACCGTATTATTGAGTGGAGTTGCAGTAACTAATATTACTTTCTTGCCTCTACAAATATCTAATAGGTTAGCATATGATTGTGTATTCTCATTTCTAAAACGGTGAGCTTCATCCACTACAATATAATTGTACCGCTCCAAACCTTTTTTGATGATATGTTCAAGTTTTCCAAGAGATTCCACTTCAAAACTTCTGATGCCAAAATCAAATAGGGAGTCTTTCCAATAATCTTTTAGAACAGGAGGACAAATAACCAATGTTCTGCCTTGCAATTGTTGTAAAAGCAATGCGGTAATAAAGGTTTTACCCAAACCAACTACATCAGCTAAGAAAACACCATTATAGGTTTCTAAAATCTTTTTTGCCTGTATAGCAGCCTGATTTTGGTATTTGAGTTTCATAAAACCTTCTGGTAAGAAAGGTTCAAATTCATCAGCGAGATTGATGTCTTCTTCTAAATACTCATATATCAATTTCAGATACAATTCGTAAGGCAATATTTGGTCATTCAACCAAGTTTTGTTTTGAATAGTATCTATAAAGTCATCTGAAATATCAACCGATTCTTTCCAAAGTGTATTGAATTGGTCTTCGGCAAAAAGCACGTCTCTTTTGCTTCGCAACTCGACATTAAATTCACGATTTGCCACAAAACCCGATTCAGAAAAATTACTTGAACCAGTAATCACAAATCCATAATCTCGGTCTTCGGGTTTGAACTTTCCAATATATACTTTAGCGTGAATGTTTTTGGATGGATATGCACGTATTTCTAATTTCTTTCCGTTGCCATTATATGCCTTGTCCATTGTAGGGTCTTGGCAATCTGTTTGTAAAAACTCAATAAACTTGCGTATTCCTATTTCAAGTCTGTTGTCGTTTTCATCACTGTTTTCAATTTCTTCTCTCAGGTTTACCTGATATTTCTTTTTGGTTCTTTGGTGGGATTCGAAATCAATCATTCCCTTTTGTTGATGGTATTGCATCATATCGTAAGAGTCTCTGTCAATACTTAACCCCACAAGAATTCTTATTTTCTCAACGGGTTCTAGAGCATCATACAATTGATAAAAACCACTAGCTCTGAAATAGCCAACCAAAACATCAAAAAGTTGAGTGTCTTTTAAAGTTGATTTAAAGCGGCTTAATAAACTATGTCCTTCTTCATTGGTGAAGAAAGTCAAGTCTGTTTGGTCTATTTTATTCTCTAAACTCATAATTATTTGCGGCTTTTAATACTGTTAAGTGTAGCTTCCAAGCCGTTTTTTAAAAATTTTAATTCACCCAAGTCCGATAAAATAAACGCTTTAATAAATTCAATTTCTATTTCTTTCTCCTGCACTTCCAAAGTCTTAGCCAGAGTTGGCAACATTTCTTTTGTCGCCACACGTTCGCTTCTCTCAATTTTGCTCAAAATAGAAGTGTCAATGTCTAGTTCCGCTGCAACCTTTCTGAGTGGAAGGCCCAGTTGTTCACGTTTGTTTCGTAAATATTCACCAAATGAATTCATCTTGTCGTATTTGTTTGGACTAATTCTTCAAAATTACGATTTATTTTTATTTCTGTTGTTTGTGTGTTGGCAAAAATTCAGGCTCTTTTGGTTTTTTAGTTTGGGATTTGTGTGTCGGCAAAAAACCAAATGTGCTTGAATGTGCGGCTGGCTTTCTACACTGACCGATAATGTTTTGCCTCTTTGTGAAGCCGGAGATTTTCAGCACTAAACTTCATTAGATGCACAAAGCTTGAATTTAGCACTTTGCTGTCATAGAAGCAAGAATCCCCCGCTTTTACAAAACAGCTGTTATCGCTTAGTATTTCTTTTTCTTCGTCCATTAGTCGTTCAGTCGTGTGATTGGACAGACAAATTCTTTGCCAAGTTTTGGCTTGAGTGTCGGCTTGTGCGACTTGGCAATGTGTGTTGCTGTGAAGGGGCGCTTTCATTTATTCTATCTTTAGAGTTTTGTTTGTCTCAGAGTAAAAGTCACCTACACATAATTCAGTATTATCAAGGTCTGGAGAAATCATTGAAGTAGTTATAATAATTTGATGTCTCACTTCTGATTCAGACGATAATTTCACAATTTCATTTTGAAAACTTTGACTTCTGTCTGGTTGCATTCCTTTATCTTCAATATTGTCGCAAAGTATGAACCTTGGAAGTCTAAAAAAGTCCTTTTGTAATGAAGCAAAAAATATAGCAAAGCGAACACTATTTTTTAAATACACATTGGAGCTTTCTGAAAAATTGTTTTCACCGTCTAATGAAAAGGTATTTTTCTCAAAGTCCAATTCAACTTTTTTACCTGTGCTGAATTCAGCTTGTCTTCCTAAGTCACTATGCAATAGACGTAGGGTTAAAGACTGAATTACTTGAAACGCATTTTGCAAGCGATTTCTTTGCTCTGTTTCTTTTGAATAGATATTTGATTTTAATGAATCTATTTTGATTTTAAGTCCTGCAAGTTCTTTTCTTAAAACTTCAATTTGCTCTAACGCACGTAGTTGTTTTATTAAATAATCATTCTTTGATCTAAGCTCACCTTTCTTAATAAGCAATTCGTCAAACTCTTGGTTTCTGACAGTTTTTACGCTTGATAAGGCTTCGTCAAGTTCTCTTTGAAAAGCCCTTACCTTTTGTTCAAGTGTTGGATAACTGGACTTTAGCCCTAAAAGTTTATGCTCGTTTTCTAGGTATAATTTTTTTGATTCTCTAATTTGATTGTCAATTTCTTGCTGCATTCTTTTTATTTGAGAAGAGCCTTTATCTTCGGGAAGCTGCTGTTTACATAGTTCACAATGATTTTCATCTTCTGCCGGGACTAATGGAGATAAGCAATTTGGACAATGATGCATTTTCAAGTCAACGAAAGTTTCCCTTGTAAGCAAGGAGTCAGATAATGCCAATGCTCTTTTTTCTAAACTTCTTATAAAATCTTGTGAATCTAAAAGCTCGAACTCAAATTTATTTATTTCTGATTGTAAAAGAGATAGACTGTTCCTTGATGCTAAAAGATTAGTTTTTATTGTAACAACCTTTAATTCTTCTTCGTCAGATTTTTTACTAGCATCATCTTGTTCTTGTGTTAATTTTTCAAGATATTTATCAATGCTTTTAATATGTGTGTTATTTTCATCAATTAATGCATTGATAGTGCCAACGTTTGTTTCATTGTCGCTGGCTTTAAAAATCTGCTCAATTCCTTCAAATTGCTTTTTCTTTATATCATAGTCTTTCTCTGATTCCCTAAGCGAAAGTTTATCAGTGTATAAAGAATCATCATAGACGCCAAAAAGTAAATCAGCAATAGTTTTTCTTGTGATTGATGAATCAAAATTTTCGGTCATCAATAAATCAAGTGTTAAGCTCTTTTGGTCAACATAAAGCATCCTTAAAATTTGATGCATTGTTATATTGCTGTCAACATCACCCCTTAATTCAGGAAATCCTAAAGCAAGGAATAAAGCGTTAGAAAAGCTTTTTTTACTAGTTGATTCGTTTCTTCGATACGGAAATAGTTGCCATCCTTCGCTAGCTGATTTTAGAGCTTCTTCATACGTTCCCCAAAAAATTGACATTGGCTGGTTTCCCGAATCACTTACAGTTCTTTTAATAGTTATCGGTTCAGAGTTAATATACACTTCTGCATAAACGTCACTACAATAAACTGCAGCTGTTGTCCATTTTTTAAAGTCACCACCTAAAACATAAAATATGAAATTTCCAATTGTTGATTTTCCTGCACTATTATGTCCCCGTATTATATTAACACCTTCGTGAAATTTTTGGTCATAAGCAGTTTTGCCATTCTTAGTAAAAATGGTTAGTCGATTTAACTTTAAAAATGGGTTATACTGCGTCATACTTAAATTCTATTAGATTGGTTCTTTCTTTAAGTCCTAGATGCCCATAGAGATTCATTGATGCTAATGGACCTGTAATTAGGTTAATCAAATTTTGATTTTCATCATTGGCTATTTGAATTCTTGATGACAAACTTTCGGTAAGTTGAACATCAGTTCTTTTTAATTTTCCATTTTTAAATTCGTTTGCATCAAATAAATCATAAGAAATTAAAGCTTTCATTGCAGAAACCTGAATATGTTCCATTTTGAAAAATAGCCTTTTTCTGTCAATTACTCGTTCATATGAGTTTGATTCAGCTTTCAGAAATCTTTCATATTTCTTGAATCCAACAAAACTTCTTATTTCAAGGAGTTCAGCAGGAAAGGCTAAATAAAAATCTAATATTCTAAGCTTATCAACTTCCAAATCTTGTTTAGATTTTTCCATTATTTGGAGAATCCTAAACATAGTGTGATATAAATCGTATGCCTGGCTATAAATTAGCATATTAATTCCATTTTATATGACAATTGCCCATTAGGTAATAAATCATTCCATTAATTTCATCTTCATAGATGTGCAATAAATTATTGCCTAATAAATCTTCTAAAGGTTTAACAACAAACTCGTCAACGAGTTGATTGATATATTCTTCAGGATGTCCTTCGTTTAATCTTGAATAAATATGTGTTTCAAATCGAGAATAGACTTTAGCTAAAAGAAATGCATAAATGTGTTGAGCTGTTTCGGAATGTTCGTTTTTCAATAGCTTTTTCGTGAATTTCTCTTTTGCTCTTTCAGCAAAATTTAAATATCGAAGTCTATTTCCATTTTCTAGTTTCTTTTCAAGACCTATAATTTCTGTGTTTGTAGCGTATGATTTAAAATGCATCAACTCTTCAACCATTTCAGAAAAAACTGGAGAGTTCTGCTTTTCATGTTCTAGTTTTTCGTAAAGCACTTCCAATTGAGATTTACCACCAAAGGAAATCCGTCCGATGTTGATTGTAGTTGGCTTAATAACATCACGCCCTGCAATGTCTCCATTGTCAACGGTGTTATTTGTTTGGGTAACTTCGTTTTTGTTCTCTTCGTCTGCCATTAAGCCTATTTATTTACATCACGTCCTGCGATGTCTCCATTTTTAACTTTATTCTTTTCTTGCTTGACTTTGTTTGTCGAGTTGTCTGTCAATTTGTTTTTTATTGAAACGACTTGTGTCGTCAGAAAAATTGCAATTAACAGTCCAAGAATTGAACAGATACTCCCTATTAAATTAATTGTTTCCATATTCCTTGTTTGAGTGTTGGCAAAATTCAAGCTTTTTTGATTGCGAAGCGGTCGCCCGTGTGTAGGGGCAAGCAAATGTACCTGAATGTGCGGTTGGCATTTTATTTCTGTCATTCATTCTGTTCACTTTTGTTGTCTTTTTAGCATTGGCGGTAACTTGTTATGCCAGCCACAAAATGGCTATAATCCATCCATATTGGGTTGGTTTTGAGCCATAAAATGGCTTCTTCTTGCTATTAAAAATCATCAAATTGGCTTTTCATTTGTTGCAAATTAAATAATAACTAAGTTTGAAAATAATAACAATATTCCAATTAAGAATTTATTTTAAGGGATATTTAGCAATTTTCCACAAGTATTATGCTCAAATATAGCCTTTTTTATTGTTAAAAAATTCAAATTAGTTAATTTATATTAATTCCATTTAGCTAAATAAATGGGGTAGTAAATAGAAGATTGATCCTTGGATCGAAAAGAAATCAATTCAAAAATACTTTTATAAGATTAAATATGCTATATTTGATATATAGGTTTTCATAGGCCTATACTTTTTCATAGCAATTTTTTTAACCCACCATAGTCTATCTGTGGTGGGTTTTTTATTAAGTCTATTTTGCTAAAATCATAAGCAATCAGAAGAGGTTCATTTTCCTAATTTTGAAAAATGAGATACACTAAATATTTTGGATTGATAACAAAAGAGCAGGGCAGGTTGAATTTGTCTACGATGCAATTTCAACGGCTGATGAATATTGTTCATTTGGAAGGTGTGCTATTTGGTTTGCATAAAGCCAAAGAGGCAAATAAAGATATGCAAGCCTATCATAAGTATGATATTTTAATTTATAAAGAAGAACTAAAGCTTGCTGAACTTACTGGAAATCTCACTCCTGATTTGCTATTAAAGGAAATGGCACAATTCTCGGATTGAGAATCTTAAAGTGTTATGATATTAAATTTTAAGTTCTTTGTATTGATAAGGTTCTGAAACCTCCTCAACATTTCCGACATATTCTTTTCCCCTTAGTCTTCTGACTGTATAGGCGTCCAATTCTTCATCCGGATATTCCCTTATTAATTCCTGAATGGATTTAACATCCAATTCGTCTTCAATTGGGTTGAGCCATTTGTCTTCCAATTCCTGAGGCAATATGACCGGCATACGAGGACCTTCCAGTTTAGGGTTGTTATGGATCTTAGCCAGCATTTTATTTCCTTTGGTGGTCACTATGGAAAAAGTATTTAGAAGCTCTCCAGTTTCTTCATTGGTCCATTCACTCCAAAGTCCTGCCAACGGCAGAGGTTTCTCATCTTTTTGATGGATATAGAACGGAAAGGTTTTTCCATCAAAATGGTGGTGTTCATAAAAACCGTTGACATAGATGATGCAACGATTATGTTTGGCAGATTCCCGGAATGATGGTTTTTCAAAAATGGTTTCTCCTCTTGCATTTAACGTTTTATTCCATAATTCCTTTAGCTGCTCTTTGTCTTTTACCCACTGCGGCACCAAGCCCCAGGTTGAGATTTCAGGGTACCAAGGTGAGCGATCTGTATAAATGAGCAATTTTGGATGATTGAACCCTGTGGTGTGGTATATAGGCAAGTCGGTAAAAGGTACCAGTTTTTCCTTGATTTCTTCAATTGCCTGCAAATCCCCTTTCCGATTGGCGCGACTTAACTGAGCTTCCAAATTTGTTTTGATATCGTAGCACATGGTAAAAATGTTAATGTTAATAAATATAATGAATTTTTTAACAGCATTAGGAATTCTTATTTGGATATTTATTGGTTTAAGATATCGTCATATGAAGCGCTCGTTACCTTCTGTATTTTAAGGATTTTACTTCTTTCAGCGCTTTTTCAAGGTCAGCAATTTTAATAAGGTACTTACGCCCAATTCTGGAGGCAGGGAACATCCCTTTTTTGATATAAGAGTAAACACTTAATTCAGATACTCCCAATAATTTAGCTGCTGTTTGCACGGAATAGTTTTCTGTTCTCCTTTTGCTGAGTCGAAGCTCTAAATTTTCCATTTCGACTCTTATGGTCGATACAATCATTTCCTTTAATTCATCCGGTGTGATGTTGTGCAGCAGGATTGTTCTCTTGTCTTCCATAATGATATATCTATTTTAGAATTAATACCCCTCATCCATAAAACTAAATTTCCCCTCTTCGGTCACGATAAGATTGTCGACAAAGTTAATGTCATGGACTTTAGCTACTTCTTTAATCTTTTTAAAAATGTCAATATCAGCTTGTGATGGCTTCAGTTTGCCTGAGGGGTGGTTGTGGCAAGTTATCATACTTGTGGCGCCAGACTTTAAGACTGTTGAGAATAGGATCCTCATATCCACTAATGTAGCAGTCATTCCCCCTCTTGAAATAGTGGCTATTCCTAAGACATGATTACTATTAGACATAAGCAAAACTTTAAATTCTTCATAGAGATTTAGTGTGTTCTTGTTCCAGTTGTCCCGGATTACTTTAACGGCTAATTCACTGGTTGTGATTTTAACGGCTCCTTTCAGTTTGTTTGGACGGTACGAAATCTGTACCTCTGCTATCTTGTGTATCATAATAAATGGAAATTAAAAACCGCCTCAAAATTTAATATTGAGACGGCTTCTTGGTTAAACAATAGGTTTGTTAATAAAAAACCTCAGCTATTAGAGATAGCTGAGGTTTAGCGAATTGGTGTTTTAGTTTTATGTTAATATATACTGTTTTTCACACGACGTATTGAAGGTTTTTGAACTTTTATTTGATTTTGATATACTTATACCATAATTGATGGTAGAGTGGCTATTTGTTATTTTGTTTTCCCAACGGAATAACAGCAATGCTTCTACAGCTCCAACAACACATTTTTTGACGACTTTCTCATATTAAAAAAGATTGATGAAACGAATTTCATCAATCTTTCTATAATACCTATCGCAGTATGGCCTATATGACTATTTCTCATCTGTATTTTTAACAGAGTCTGCTATTAAGCATTCGATATATTCTCTATGTGCACAATCTGCTTGACATAATTCCCGAATTATGACCTCGAGGTAGTAAAAATCCGGTTTAAGCTGCCCACCGCAGGTACAAAAATAATGTAAATCAGGCTCCACCGTATATTCATTCTCAATAGATATAATGGTTCTAAAATTTTCTGAGATATCTAATCCAATCTCTCTATAATATTCACCTTGACTATTCAGATGCTTTTTAAATTCATTTAAATTCAGCATACTTAAATCAATGTTTTCTTCAACTTTCTTTTCTTTACTTTTCATAATTGTAAGTTTTATTTGTTTAATATTTATTTTAATTTAGTTGGTTTTGATTTTTGTGATGGTTCTTGGTGTTTTCTTTGTGTAACTGCGAAGTCCTTTTCCAAGCTTTCAGCCTTCCCTTGTATATCCCTTTATTTATGTTCCCAAGTTTTTCCTTTTTGAGAAGTAAAATAGAGGAGTAATAGTATCAATTAGTTGATACCTATATTTTCCTTTACGGTTGACAATCTTCTTGCCCTTTTCTTCGAGAAAATACTTCCTTTCATAATTAGCTTTTGACTCATCAAATTCTTCATTACTGAAATTCTTTTTAACTTTAATGAACTTCGCATCTTGAGCGAACTTTTTAAGTCTTGAAGCTTCGGAATGGGAAATACCAAATATTTCATGTAAGCCTAATACAGAAACAGGAGCAGATCTTTCTTTATAGTTGAAGTTAAAAGATTTAAAATGATAGGTACTTCCCTTTATTTGTACGCTTTTATCCCTCTTAACTTTCCGCCAAAAATCTTTATGCAGATAACCATAAATTACCGCTCCCGTGACTGCTTTAATTTTATAATAATTGGAAATACTTATTTGAAAGGACAAACGGTTTAACCAATTGTTTTCTATTCTTATCATATCAAAAGAACCTATAATGAAAAATCCTGTTTGGCTATTTAATCTAATCCATCCTTTTTCCTTTAGAAAATTCAAGTGCTTTATAGTTGTTTTTCGAGCCTTAATTTGAGTTAACCGTCCTAATTCTATCAATGCGCCAGTTGTCAATTTAACTTTGCCATTTTTATACAATAATTTTAAAAGTAGAAATAACCTCAACTCTTTACTATAATGCTTTTGTTGAGCATCAATAATCATTGCAACCGGTACTTTAACATATGTATTGTTATATATATCTTTCCACTTTTTCACAAGCTGCTATTTAATTCATATAATTTATCCAAAGCATCTTCCAAAGTCATACAGGTCCATGCCCATATCCCAAATGCTTTAGACGTAGGGTAGCTTTCGCAAGCGAAACGCTTGTTTACAAATCGTTTAAATACCTCATGGTGTATACTATCGTCAGAGTAGACTTCATAGATAAATGCTCTATCTGTCTTGTATGTTTGAGTGAATATATAACCTTTGACTTCACCTCTTCCTTGAAATTGAATAGGTAATGTAGTAATGGTATTAGGTCTGACAACATTTTGATTGCCTGAGAAATTTTCGGCGTTATGTTCATTAATTGCCATAGCGCTATTTTTTAGTTTGATTAATTTCAATCAAAACTTTTTCTAACTCTCCTCTCTTGTAGTAGATCCGGCCGCTTCCTGATACGCCATAGCTTTTAAGCTTCCCTTTTTTCGTCCAATTGTGGACACTGCTGAGATCAATTTTAAACATCTCGGCAACCTCATTGCGAGTAACAAGTTCTTCGGGTTCTTTTGGTTGGAAATTCTTTTTTAAATCCTCTAATTTAGAATTCACGCCATCTATAATGGCTTCTTGAAGTTGTTCAGGTGTTACCTGAATGAATTGAATTGTTTGCATTGTAATATTTTTAAGATTAATACAATGCAATGTTATTGATAGATGTGTTGTTGTGTAATAAGTGTGTAACTAAAACCTTACAAACTTTTTATTTATTTAAACTTTGCAAATAGTTATCAATTTCTTCATTTCTTATTTTTGCATTATAAATGCCACTCTTTAACTGTCTTGCATTAGAAATATTACATCCCAAAATATAACTTAGTAACTGATCTTTTTCTCTATCTAAAATATTGAATTCTTCAATTTTTTTACTAACATTAAACAATTTATTGACTATTCTGAATCTATCTGCTAAGTTTAATTTTATTCCATTTAATAATTGACTTTCTGAAATTTTTTTATTTTTTGTAATTGGTAGTAAATCATTATCTTTTTGATTGACTTCTTTAAGATGTTTTATTATATCTTCAGAAATCATTTTTTTACAATAACATAAAAAAGCGTTTTGTAAATCAAATATATCATCATCACTTGAATCCGTTTGTAACATGTTAATAGGATAAGATAAATCACTATATAGCCCAGATTCTGGATCTAAATTTAGAATCGTTTCAATCGAATAATTATCAAAGTTAATTTCATAATTGTATTCAAGGAATGATTTTTCAATTTCAGGAGTAAGATCTTTAGCTCTATCATATGGTAACTCTCCCAATTTAGTCTCTATCATTTTGGAATATCTACTGAAAGCATCAGCAGATTTATTTACATAGCTGTTATCTACATCCATCTTAATTTTATGTAATAAATCACTCGCTGATAAACTGAAAAACATAAATGGTGCATCTTTTAATGAGTCAAAATCTAAATATAAATCTTTAAGCTCTTTTAAATATTCATTACACTTTTCCATGATATTTTTTTTTAATTAACATTCTTTTTTTCTTGGTCTCCAACTATACTAAGTCGATGCTCTTTTTTCTCCTTTGATTCTTGCTTTTTATAGTATTCCAAGAAAGCATCAATATGCTTGTCGTCTTCCTTATTGATGTAAGTTAGAAAAGTAGATTCCTTCTTATGGCCGCTAACCCTCATAATTATTGGGGTTGGCAATTCACCGTAATGTAAAGTGCAAAATGTTTTTCGTCCAATATTTGAACTTATGTATTTATGTTTAGGCCGTATTTTTTTTACACCTCTTTTCTTTTTTTCTTTTTTGTTTTCGCTTGCTTCTATAATCCTGCCCATTACCGGTGTGTTAATTTCAGCGATGGCGCCAATTTCTTTGAAGTATTTATTGAGCTTTTGACTGGAAACCTTGTAAGGTAATCCGTTATCGTAGATTTCTCTTACTTTGGGAAGAATGGGTATTTCAACTTTCGTCCCTGTTTTTTGTTGTTTGAGTTCAATAGCCTCCTTATTGTTTGTTTTTTTAAAGTTGTCCGTGGTTATTTTTAACAAATCACTTGCCCTTTGCCCGGTAAAGCAGGCTAAGATTAACCATTTACGTGCATTTATGTGTGCTTCATTAAGAAGTTTTGCTTTTTCAATTTTTTCGATTTCCTCATTGGTTAAATAGATTACATCCATATCATCTTCGTATGCTGAAAGCTGTCTGGTTTTGATATCAGTTAGTTCTGCCGAGGTTTCAATACCTTTTGATCTGGCTTCCTTGCAAACTCCTTTCAGGTCAGATAGTTTTTTAAAGGCGTATGTGTTTGAATAGTTTCTTTTATTTAAAAGCCACACTTTGAATTCTTCAAACACCTTTTTATTGAGATCCTTAACTTTATAATTATTCTTACCTTGAAATTCTTTAAAGAGTCTTGACATATTTTTGAGAGAATCAATTCTGCTCTTACTCAGTCCCACACCTCCTTTTGAGTTTTCTCTAACATTGGCGTTATCGGTAATGTCTTTTATTATGTCAGTTACCAACTCGCTTTGATTGGTTGCTTCCGAAATACGTTCAAAATGTAAATCTATTTTATTGGTTAGCCAATTGCCATTGATCTCAACGCCATTGCTAAAAGCCATATTAAACTTTTTTAGGATTTTACTTTCTAAATCTTTTAAATCAGTTTTGAGGTTTTTGTTGTCAGTATTATTTTCTTTAGGAAATCCGGCTGATTTACTCCAATCATTAGAATTGATAAATAACCCTATTTTGCGTTTTATGGAGTTTGCCCTATTTATGGATAACCTCAAATAAATAGGGGAGTTGTCTGATTGGCTTTGTAATAAGAATTTGATTGTTGCCATAAGTTCAGTGTTTTAGGAATGAAATTTAAGAAATTAATTAATTCTAGTCAGTATCTAGTCAGCATTTTAACAATTGTATTCAATAAGGTTCTATAATTTTCAAGAACCAATTTAATCTTTTATGAAATTAAGTTGTTGATAATAAGTGCCTTATGTGTGTTTAGTCGAATGAGAATAGATATATGGGAAGGAAGCCTTAGGCTCCCGTCCAGACCGCTTTTTAGAGTAAAATAAAACCTTAACAATCTAATAATTAGAGAGTTAAGGTTTTTTTATTTTGATATTTGTACGATTAATCAAGAATCTTATTTCAAAAAACAACAAAATGGAAAATTCGCTAAATGCAAAATTAATTAGAATTTAAGAGGAAAATTACTTACAAAATCAGGCATGTTTATGACACTAAACCAAATGTCTAAAGATTTGGATGAATCCTATTACATTTTTTAGTAGAAGATTTAAAAGCGTATATAGATAAGGAAACATTGTTGTCCGGTTAAATTTTTCAAAACAAACAGACCGCCCCGACGGGGCTTAAATAATAAAATTTTTCATTTTTCTACAAACATTTAGCTCCTACGGAGCTGTTTCAGTCCCAGAGGGACGACCTATTTGTATAAAAATAGATTTTTATGTAAATCAAGCCCCCTCGGGGCGACCTGTTTCTAAAGTCCCATTTGTTTTGAGATGAATCATTTTTTATGAATTTTTATCGGACAACATTGATAAGGAAATACTAATATTGAATAGCGCTTCTCAAATCAACAAATTTTTGATGCAATTGTAGAATTGGAATCAAAAGGGTAACCTATTCCGAAATTTGAAAGAATGACCAACGTAAAGGGTTGATACCCTCCAAATGTTTTAAATTTAGAGGGCTTGTTTTATCCAAACAAATTTCAAAATTTATACATATTGCGTGATATATTAAATGAAAAAATTATAGCTAATAATTCGACCCCTAAACAAACTGAGCTTGTAAATACTATTGATTTTGGGGGTTCAAAGTGCGCTGAACAAATCATCATAAGCAATAAAATAATCAATATTTTTTTTTGATGTGATCTGCGGTTTCTGAATCTTCTTTCGAGAGGTCTTTTATATTTTTGTCTGAAAAATCTTCTTTTTTTGCAAACTACAATTCTTTATCAGACAGGTATTTGTAAAAAATGAATCCCAGGATATAATCTTTGTATTCATTCGCTTCAATTTTAGATCGCATTTGGTTCGCAGATTCCTAAATTTTTGCTGCCAGTGGTTGTTTGTTCGTGTTTACTTATGTTGTATTGTAAGATTGTATATTTTATACCAATAGAAAAATGCTTCCGTATTGGATTTTTTAAGCTTGTTAAGTTTATTGTTCAATGGCTCGGTAATTGTCCAATCTTTTAAAAGAGCGGGTGTTGTATATTTCTCAATTGTATTTTCATTGTATTTTAGTATCGTAGCCATATATGCAGCTTTTGATGCGTGAGTAATCGCTTTTTCTAGATGATAATTTTCTGAAAAGATAAAATTTGTAATTCTACGAATGCCAAGTTGTAGTTCTTCAAAATTTCGCTTACCATTAAGTCCTTTACTAGCTATACACAAACAGGTTTGATAAATATCATCTAGCACATCTTGTTCATTAAGTTCCGAAAGGTCCCTGTAATCTAATTCTGTTTTTGCAAAATGGTTAAAGGTTTTTTTAATGGTTTTTACATCTGTTACAACATCGAATAAATTACCAATATCATATAGTTGTTTGATAATTTCCATACTCATACTATCGTCTTTTTTGAAGTATGGAATTCCTGTTGTATTTGGAGCAAAAGCGGTTAACTTATCTCCTAAAAGATCTTCCAAGCTTGGAACAACTACCATTAATGGCTCTTCTTTTATAGGAGTAAAACTTGATTGAATTGGGAGCTGAATAAGATTGGTATAGCTTGTTGCTTCAAACAAAATATCTAGCAGCACATATTCTTCTTCTTTATTGGTTTTGTGAAGTGGAATATAAAAGAATTTATAGTGTTCTTTTATCATCTTGGTATGGGTGCTTCTGTGTTGAAGTTCATTTCTTATGAATCCTTGTTCTTTTACTACTTGTTCCAATAGCTCTTCCAAATTTGTTTGTGCTTCAGGAAGTATAATATCAATGTCTATTGAAAGTCTTCTAGTGGAATTAAAATGAAGCATTAAAGAAGTTCCACCCTTGAATACAAAAGGAAGTTTTTGTTTTACAAGTCCTTCCAACAACAATAAAGCTCTAATTACTTTTTCTACTAGAATTTTATCGGCATTGCGGTTTTTTTGCGATACTGCTTGAATCCAATCAATTGTTATTTTTTGCTGATTTATCATAACTATAAATTGGCAGTAGGTTCGTTATGCTGCCATAAATTTGGTATTGAGTTTAAATATGCTGTGAAGCTTTCTTTTTTTCCACGTCTGTCTGCATATCTTAGTAATTTGCTTTCATTAATAGCGTATTTTGTAAAAGCTTCTTTAAAAATTGTTTTCATTTCTGAACCTTGATGGGCTGAAAAAATAAGATCATCACAAAAAATATCCACTAATATTTTCTCCATTGTAACCGTAGGGACATTTGTAATCAATTGCACTGGAGCCTCAGTTACCAATGATTTTATAATAAAGACATCCTTATCAACTGGCACATATTTTTCAAGAATGTCTAATGTTGGTTCTACAAAAACAGTATAATTAAGCTCCTTTAAAAAAAAGAAAACAGCATCTGTAGCGTCCTTGTCAACTTCTATTAAAGTGTACAATTTACCAGGTTGATGCACCATTAATTCATTAATGGCAGAAGTTTCCCAAATGCAAAATTTAACAAATGGAAATTCTTTAACTACCTTGGAATACGTTCTTTTGAGTTTGTTTGATATTTCAGGCACAAAATTGACGCTCTCACCGAGAACAAAAGTTCCTCTGCCAATTCTGTTTAATATCCCAATTTGTGTAAGATTATAGACTCGCCAATTGATGGTGCTTATTTTTAGATTGGGTTCTAGTTGTCTGTAAAAATGGACAATATCATTTGTGTTAAAACTTTTTGAGGTTTTAAAATGGTGTTGAAACTCTTCGATATTTAATTTACCGTCTGCGATTTGTATATTTTTTAGGCTAATATACAAAAACTATAAAACGGCAGCAAATTTATTTTAGTGCCGTTTTATAGTTTTTTACTCTTTCCTTAACCATCCCAGTAACAACTGCACTAAAAGCGATTAATAGTAGTTTTATCCACTTCTTCATAGGGTAATTTATGGGCTTTATGCTTTGATGTTTTTTTCAGTACTCCAACTTATTCTTTTTTTTACACTATTGACCCATATTATAGTTACTATTGGCGTGGTTATCCCAAAAACAGCCCAACCCCCAGCACTTCTATTAAGTTGGATAGCTTTTTTAGAGCAGTATATTCCGCCAAAAATTCTTGGAACGAGAAATACTATAAAAAATACTGCTGCCATTACTTAAATCTAACACCCAATGAAACTTCTGCTCTGCCTTTAATGTTTTGTAAAGCTGTAAAATCTCTTTTATAAGCACTTATTTCCTTGAAAATTTCCTCTGCGATAATATATTTATCTGTATTTACAAAATTGTCAGGATGACACTTTTTGCTCAATTCTTTATATAGCATTTTTGAATTATTGATACTAAGCATAAGGTTATCCATATTTACTGGGTTTTTTTTCGCTTTTTGCAATAATTCATTTGGTTGTGATTTAACTCTCTTCTTTTTAATTATCAGTAGTATAATTATCCCTACAATAAGTGTTGCTGTAATATCAAACCATAGAGAATGTTTGTTCATAATAAAAATACTCTCTAAGTATTTACTGATATTTGACAATATTTTATTAGAATCCATATAGACTAATTTAAGAATCCACCTAGATTAGCAAACTTTTTTAACTCCCATTGAAAACCATTATAGCTTGCATTATCATGTACTTCCAAAGTATCCCATCCTAAGGAAATTAATTTCCTTACCAATTCCTCATTATCTAATACTACTTTTCCAATTTCAATTATTTCTGTCTTTGTTAAAGAACTGCCAGAAAGTGCTTTAATTCTAAAACCACCACCTAACCATTTTGAAAACTCGTGCTTATATGAGCTATTACCACTAGTTATTTTTGCATCTAAAAGAGTTGGTGCAATCCCAATAATAAATGCATTTTTACCTGCCTTATTAAAATCCCTTACAAGTTTGTATCTATCGGTCAGTTCGCCAAACCAATCAGCAAGTTCTATAATTTTATACCACATATCAGATTAAAAATTATGCTCTTCAACAAATAGTAATTTAGGATCCTCGCCATAAGTGTTTGCTCCAGCATTTCCTTTGGCAAACAATAAATATATAGGACATAAAGGAATTAATTGCCACCAACCACTAATTCCAACATCATGGCACCTTTTGGCTCCTTGTGCCCATAAAGGGAATAATGCAAATAAATTAACAAATGGTATTAATGCAAGAATACAGAAGATGATAAAGGTCAAGCCAAACTCAGTTCTTCTGATTCGGCCTTTAAATGAAAATAAATTTTTAAACATATTTTTAAGTTGTTAGTTAATAAATAATACCTTATTGCACCAAACCATTGGTGAATTTTAAAATAAAAACTTATAGACTCGTAATTTTTGGAGTTTTAAATTATATGTTAAACATATAATTTTGCATTCAAGGATATTTATGGGTTTCCGTAATTACATAAAATATAAAATGCATTTAGAGTCTTCAAATTATCAGGTAATTACGCTATTAGTAAAGTGAATTACTTCGATAAATATAAAACGCTTATCTAAATAACTTTAAATAAGCGTCATATTTATAATACTCCCTCGTCCGAGAAACTGTATTAGTTTTGAGGATTTGAGACTATCAAATGGTCAATTACCGTAATATCCATATAGTTTTGCAGCATCCTTCATTTTACGAGTAAGGTCTTTGTCTGTCTGGGAAGGTGTTAATCTCCCACTTGGGTGGTTGTGAAATAATACAATACCTGTTGCCAAATCATTGAAATCTGCAGGAAACAACAATTCTCCATTTGGGAGTGCCGTAATACGATCTAATATTTTATCTTCTATACTCATTGCTTATATTTCTGTAACAAAAAAGATAACTATTTGTTACGGATTTGTTTCTAACTCTGTCACAAATTTTGTGTAATTTGTGACAGAACTAATTACCAACACGCTACCAATCTAATTTAAATATTTATTTAACCGACCTGTATTCAACAACCCATAAGCCATCATACCTTTCTATGTAATGGAACTGGTTTTTTAACTACACCATCATTTAAAACGAAGCTTTAGTCTTCGACTAATAGTGTATTTATTTCACCTTTAAAGCTTTAAGTTGCCTGTATATTTAATCTGCTTCATTCTGTTCTGCAGCTGATAAACTGCTTTATTTGTGGTTCTCTAAAGTTAGTTCTAATTGCTCTATATAGCGATAGGGTATGCTCACTAGCTTAACTCCGAGCCATATGTAAATAGAAGCCCTGCGTTTATTACCGCTTCAAGAGTTTCATTATAAAATGGAATAAAGGTAGATAAAGTAAAATAAATTTTTTTTCATTACATTTTTCGGTACAAATTTTAAATAAAGTACTCAACCAACCCAAAAATCGTATTATTAATGGTGCCATAAATCTATTTTGGCCAGTTAAATAATAATATTAAAATCGAATTATTTATTTACGCAAAAATATTTGCTAGTCTAATTTAATTCTGGTAGTTTTTAACTATGGGTTTTTGGATTTAACATAAAAAAAGACTTTAGATAGAAAAATCGAAATTGCTTTATTTTAGGGGTAATTAACCATTGAAAAAGGAATGTTTATAACCAAAAGATAATTTATATTGTTCGTCTTAATATTTTTTAAATTGTTATATTTGTGGCAATTATTAAAATTTTCGCCCCAAATGACCTATTCTAAAAAACCCAAAATATTTATTATATAATAAAGACTTTAAAATGACCCCTATTAATATTATTATATGAGAAGTATTGATAAAAAAATAATTGTTGCCGTAGTATTCATCTCTTGCATTGTGCTGGTAGGATGGGGAACAGGATGGTTACAACTTGCACAAATTTCAAAATCTTTTATTCCAATGCCCCCAAGTTCAGCACTGCTGTTTATACTTAGTTGTAGCGTTTTAATCTTAATTAAGAAAGATAATAATTTCAAGCCCATTAAATATTTAACAACGTTTTTGGCTTATTTTTTATTGGTGATAGCTATTTATGCAGTGTTTGACCATCTTTTTTTTAAAGGAGAATTTGGGACCTTTTTGGCTCAAAAGCAGGTGGTTTTAGGCAATGTTTACTCCGGTCAAATGTCTGTTATTACAGATGTGTTTTTTTTAATACAATCCATTGTCTTGGTATTGTTATTAAAAAAAATGGCATATCGAAAAATCATTGGTTTTTTAGCTAGTTTGCTTTATTTTTCGAGTGCATTCTTTATAATTACCTATATAGAAAACGTTCCTGATTTACACCAAGTCCATAATTTCCCTATTTCAGTCCTTAATTCCATTAGTTTTTTTCTTTTTAGTTATGCCTTATTAGCTCAAATTAATTATCAGTTTTGGCCATTTTCTCATGTCTATAAATCCACCATTGAAAGCAGGTTAATTCTGGTTTTCATCCCGGTAATTGTGGTATTTATTTTACTTGATCATTTGATAAAAGCCCATTTTAATGTAAATGAAGTTTTTGGTCCACTTACTTCATCAATCCTGCTTTATTTGTATATTTTGATAACTGTGTCTATTTTATTGCTGATAGCTAAATATTTTGGGCGTCAATTAGAACTGGTTAACAATCTTAAAATTAAAAGTGAAACGCGTTTTAGAGAAATTGCTGAAAACCTGGAAGATGTATTTTGGATTATTTCACCAAAGAAGTTCCGATTTGAATATATCAGTCCTTCAGCAGAGAAAATATTTGGAACATCTCAACAAGAAATCTATAACAACCCATCAATCCTAAATGATATCATCCATCCCGATGATAAACAACAAGTTCTAGAAGCACTAGAAAATAGCAAATCAGGTAACTACGATATAGAATATCGCATTGTTCTTTTAAATGGTGAAATACGTTGGATTCGAGATTATGGCTCACCTATTTTTAACAATCAAGGTGCTTTTATTCGTTTGGTGGGAATCTCATCTGATATCACCAATCGTAAAGAGATGTTTAATGAATTATTAGTGGCCAAAGAAAGAGCAGAGAACAGTGATTGTTTAAAGTCTGCATTTCTAGCGAACATTAGCCATGAAATTCGAACGCCCATGAATTCTATTTTAGGGTTTTCAGAATTGTTGATGAATAAAGATATTTCAGGAGATAAACAAGAAAAATACCATGAGATAATTAATGCAAGTGGAAATCGTTTGATGAATCTAATTTCTGATATTGTTGATGTATCTAGAATAGAGGCGAAAGAACTATCCTTGATTCCTAAGGCATTCAATCTCAATAAATTATTAGACCAATTACACCATCAATTTTCTATTTCGCCTAAAAACAAAAATACCAGTATAAGAGTTTCTAAAGGACTAAAAGATGCTGACAGCTTTATTAATTGTGAAGAAACACGATTGGCACAGATTCTGTCTAATCTATTGGAAAATGCCCTTAAATTTACCCATAACGGAACGATAGAATTTGGCTATATAGTAAATGAAGAGATACTGCATTTTTATGTTAAGGACTCAGGTGTTGGTATTAATGCCAAAGACCATCAACATATTTTTGAGCGATTTTATCAGTCGGATAATGGAATACTAGAAGTAAAAGATGGTACCGGACTCGGATTAGCAATCTCTAAAGGGATAGTTGAATTGATGGGCGGTAAGATATGGGTAGAATCAGAACCCTATAAAGGAGCTACCTTTCATTTTACAAAACCCTATTGTAGAATAACCACGCAAGATGATAAAAAGGATGACAATTTGGAAATAGAACCAAAGAATGCCAAACCTAAAACAATCCTAATTGCAGAAGATGAAGAAACTAATTTTTGGTATTTAGAAGCTGCGCTAGAGAATCATCCCTTTAACCTAATCCATGTGTTAAACGGCAAAGAAGCCGTTGATACTATGCAAAACAATAACAGCATTGATTTAATTCTAATGGATTTTAATATGCCAGTTATGAACGGACTGGATGCTACTGTAGAAATTAGAAAAACAAATTCAACAATACCAATTATTGCTTTAACAGCCTATGCTTTAATGGCAGATAAAGAAAAAGCACTAACTATCGGTTGTACGGATTATCTTTCAAAACCTGTTTCTAAAAGTAACTTGTTAGAAACAATCAATAAACATATACATACTGCCATACTCAATTAATATTTGATTATCAGGCTATTTCAAAAATCTAATTGATGGCATTTTTGAAAACAACAACCCTATAGGCGATTGCAAAGCAAGCCACTTATTGTAATTTAGAAAAATTTAGCGATTGAATTCTGAAGAGGAAAGCTATAAAAGGAAAAAAATCAGACAGCGTAATTTTTCAAGAATTCATTAAATACCATAGGTTTTAATTTTCTGGCTTCACAGTGCGCCACATAGGTTTTATAATTCTTTTTTGCGAAGCTGTGGATAGCTTCAGGAGTTATGAACTCCATTAATGATCTTGATTTCATAATTAAGGAAAATTTTGATAGAGCAGACTTCTACAAATTGAAAAAGGGTTATTTTATTTTAAATAATTATCATTTATTAATTAGTTCAAATTTTTAATTTATTTAGTGTTGAAAAGGCTGTGTTTAGCAACCTAATAATCACTCAAATTTTTTTTGCGACCCTAAATATAGGCATAAGTATTAATAATTCAAAAGAAATTCATTTAATTAATTTATACTAGATTTTTGGGTTGGAATGATTTAGTGCATATTGCTGAAATTAAACAATAAATAGTTAATTTCGCATAGCGCTTTAAATTTGAGCGTTTAAGAAGGATGAGTAATATTAATTTGCAATAAAACGCAGATTAAATAAAATAGATAACTATGAAGGGAATTATTTTGGCAGGCGGCTCCGGGACAAGATTGCACCCAATCACAAAGGGAACTTCCAAACAATTATTGGCCATTTATAACAAGCCGATGATTTATTACCCACTTTCCATTTTGATGCTTGCAGGAATCAAAGAAGTGCTTATCATTTCCACCCCGCAGGATTTGCCGAACTTTAAAAAATTACTGGGCGACGGTTTGTCCATAGGGATGAAATTCTCCTATAAAGAACAGCCATTGCCAGAAGGTTTGGCCCAGGCTTTTATATTAGGAGAAGAGTTTATTGCAAACGATGATGTTTGTCTCATTTTAGGTGATAATATTTTTTATGGTGCAGGCATTGAAAAGCTTTTAAGCGATGCGGTAAAAACCGTTTCTGAAGAAAATAAAGCCTCCATTTTTGGATATTACGTGCAAGACCCCCAAAGATATGGCGTTGCCGAATTTGATTCAAAAGGAAATGTGCTCAGCATCGAAGAAAAACCAACAAAACCTAAAAGCAATTATGCGGTTGTAGGCTTGTATTTCTATCCGAACAGCGTGGTCGAAATTGCGAAAGGCATCAAACCAAGCGCTAGAGGTGAATTGGAAATCACCACCGTAAATCAGAATTATTTGCTTCAAAACAAGTTAAAAACTGAAATGATGGGACGTGGTTATGCCTGGCTTGATACAGGGACAGAAGATTCCCTGCTCGAAGCTTCCAATTTTATTCAAACCATAGAAAAGCGACAGGGATTAAAAGTAGCCTGTATCGAAGAAATCGCCTATGAAAAAGGATATATTTCTAAAGAACAATTACTTGATTTGGCAGCACAATATAAAAATAATGAATATGGTTCATACTTGCTTAGGTTAGTATCGCAACATTGATAGCTAAAAGCTGAAAGTTTACCTGCCGGAGACAGGCTCAAAGGTGAAAGGTGAAAGTTAAATATTAGATATTAAATATTAAAAGTAATAAAATAAGTGCTAAACATAAATTGAAAACGAATCAAAGAAACCCGTCATATGATATTTTTCGTAAGGACTGAGCGTAAAGAAATCGAAGATTCACAAACATATTTATATAAATTTAACTTTCGCAAGCTTCATTTACCCAGCCTGCAATAGGTTTTTATAATTGATAACTTTTTCAAGTTGCTCATTATCAGACAATAATTTTTCCATTAACAATTCTGTGTCAATTTCCAGTAATTCAGCTAAAGATGCT
>DATCTJ010000009.1:0-67287 GCA_036568005.1 Lutibacter sp.
TTTTTGGCTTGGCTAACATAAATTTTAATTGCAAGGTTTATGTTATTAAAATACAAAATCTTGTAGATTTAAACAAGAAAATATCAAGTTAATTTTTTAATAATCAATGTGTTAAATAGTTTTTAAGGAACGACTAATTAATATTATTTTAATATCAATATTCACACGCAACCATTTAAAGAAAGCCTCATCTATAATATCACATCAAACTCTTAGATTTATTGATATATTTTTATTCTATTAACATAATCATTGAGAATATCAAAAAAAATCAAGGTTTTGGTTTTAATTAATTCAAACAATTATAATATGAAAACAAAGTTTAATGGATTTTTAACGCTGCTACTGGCGTTACTTGTGCAAATTACTTTTGCGCAGGAAAAAACTGTTACAGGAACTGTATCCGACGCAAGCGGACCATTACCCGGAGTAACAGTACTTATTAAAGGTACCAAAACAGGTACGCAAACAGATTTTGATGGAAATTACTCCGTCAGAGTCAACACAGGCGCTATATTGCAATACAGTTTTGTTGGTATGAAAACAGTTGAACAAACTGTTGGCGCATCAAACAGCATCAATATTATGATGCAAGAAGATGCTCAAAGCTTAGAAGAAGTTGTGGTTGTAGGTTACGGAACTCAAAAGAAAAGCGAAGTTACAGGTTCTATCTCCCAAGTGAAAGGAGATGCAATTGCATCTTTAGCTACACCAAGTTTTGAATCACAATTGGCTGGTAGGGCTGCAGGGGTTCAAGTTTCGCAACAAACCGGAGTACTAGGAGAAACTCCTCGTATTCGAATTAGAGGTATTGGATCTATTTCATCTGGAACTTATCCGTTAATCGTTGTAGATGGCGTCCCTATCTTTACAGGTGATATGGGAGGTTATGCTTCTTCTAATGGTTTAGGTGATATTAATCCTTCTGACATTGAATCTATGGAAATCCTAAAAGATGGTTCAGCAACTGCTATTTATGGTTCAAGAGCTGCAAATGGAGTAATTTTAATCACTACCAAAAAAGGAAAGGGAGGGAAATTTTCCGTAAACTACAATAACTATGTAGGTATTGCTTCTCCAGTAGATTTAATCGATTTATTAGAAACACCAGATTTTATAACTATTTCTAATGAAAAGAGGACAAACGTTGGCCAAGCTCCTTGGGCTATAGGAGATGAATTTAATACAAATTGGCAAAAAGCAGTATTGAGATAATGCTTTCCAGCAAGATCATAACTTAGCTATGTCAGGTTCTACTGATAAAGGCAATTATTATTTCTCTTTAGGGTATACATCTCAAGAAGGTGTAACCTTACCAAATGATATGACACGTTATTCAATAAGAGCAAATGTTGACCAAAAAGTAAAAAAATGGTTAACAATTGGTACCAATATTTCTATTTCAAAAACAGACTATGACGGTTTAAATACTGGAGTGAATTCTTTATCCGGAAATATTTTTAACGCTATTAGACAACATCCAAACGTGCCAATTTATAATCCTGAACACCCTTCTGGTTATAATTTTGATCTTGTTGACGCTAGAACTGTTGGAAGATGGCAGAATACAACATTAGCAGAATCAAACATTACAAACATTGTATACGTTATAGACAACAACGTTTTCAAGTCTAAAGTGAACAGAACACTTGCTAGTGTATTTGCAGATGTTACTATTTTACCTTCATTAAAATACAAAGCACAAGCAAGTGTTGACCAAGGATTAACTGAGGGGTTTTTATATTATAATTCTGTTCATGGGGATGGAGCAGGTTCTGGTGGAATAATTAGAAATAACTTCCAAAACGCTACCCGTTGGAACTGGCAAAATGTACTTTCATTTAACGAAACTATTGCAGAAAATCATAATCTTGCATTGGTTTTAATAAACGAATTCCAAAGCCAAAGAGTGAATAGTTTTTTTGCTGGGGGTAATGGATTGTCAAATGATTTTTTTAATCAAAACCTAATTTCAGGCTCAGTTACAACACAAATATCAGGTGGTTCAATGGCTGATAAAGGATTTGTTTCTTATGCATCTCGTATAAACTATAACTACAAAGAAAAATATTTTTTACAAGGTTCAATGCGTTATGATGGTATATCCGACCTACCAAAAGCAAACAAATGGGGTCTATTCCCAGGTGCTTCTGTAGGATGGGCAATCTCTAAAGAATCATTCATGGAACCTTTACTTGATGTAGTATCTGATTTAAAACTAAGAGCCTCTTATGCTGAGGTTGGGAACGTTTCTATTGGAGAAACCCCTTATTTGGGATTATACAGCAATTATAAATATTCTGATTACAATGGTATCGCTTTTTCCCAAATGGGTAATGACCAATTAAAATGGGAAACCAGCAAAAAGCTTGACGTAGGTTTTGACGCTAATTTGTACCAAGGTAAATTTAAATTAGGTTTTGATTATTTTTTAAATAAACAAGATGGTTTAATTTTAAGAGTGCCTTTAATCCCTTCATTAGGTATTCCTGGTTCTACTTCAAATCCTGGTGGTGAAGTTGCTAAAAATATAGGTAATTTAGAAAATCATGGATATGAATTTACCATTGGGGCAACTTTAGTGAATAACGATAATTTCAATTGGAGTGTTGATGCTAACTTATCTTTAGTGGGTAATGAAGTTAAAAAATTGGTTGATGGAAGTGATATTATATCTGCTGACAATTATAATTTGTTAAGAGAAGGTGAATCTATGTATAATTTATTTGGTTATAAATACTGGGGTGTAAATCCTGCTAATGGTAACCCGGTTTACTTCAAAGAAGATGGTAGTTTAGTTCAAGGAAATATTGCAACTTCTAACTATAAAGTATTTGACCCTGCTAACCCAACTGATATTACTCAAGCATCTTCACTAGCGGCGACTGATAGAGCAATTATTGGAAATGTTTTGCCTACATATTTTGGGGCATTCAATTCTAAAATGAGCTATAAAGATTTTGATTTTGGCTTTATGATACGTTTTAGCGGTGGTAATGATATTCATAACACAACTCGTAGAAACATATTAAACCAAGGATTTACAAACAACGGTGTTGAAATTTTAGGAAGATGGCAAAGTGTTGAAAACCCAGGTGATGGATGGACTCCAAAACTTGATAACGGCAAAGATGCTTTCATCAATTTAACAGCAGCTGCCTCATCTCGTTTCGTTGAAAAAGGAGACTATATAAAGTTAGATAATGTAACTTTTGGGTATTCATTCCCTAATTCGATTTTAGAAAAAGCCGGAATTGATAAATTAAGAGTATTTGTTCAAGGACAAAACTTATTTATGATTTCAGATTATACAGGATTAGATCCTGAAATGGAATCTTTAGGTGTTGATTGGAATGGTAATCCTCGTCAAAAAGTGATTACTATGGGAATAAACATGAGTCTATAATTGATAAATATTATAATTATGAAAAATATATTTAAATCATTAAAAAATTATGCAAAATTGGCATTTATTGTGCCGGTTTTATTGACGGGTATTCTAATATCTTCATGTAACGAAGATATTATTGAAGTTGACCCTTTTACTAGTATCTCTGAAAATACAGCATTTTCAACTCCTTCCTTAATTGATTTATCGGTTACTGGCATGTATCAAGCTGCTGCAATAGGACAGTATACTAGTACAGGTAGAGGTTATATATTTGGAGCTGCTTTTGTTCAGCAAGGGGATAACAGAGGTGAAGATGCATTAAATCTTGAGGCTTTTTATAGAATAACATATCAAGCAACCTACGATGGCGGAACTGCCAATAATGTGTATTATTGGGTAGATACTTATCGTTTAATCAACAGAGCAAATATTGTTATTGATGGTGTTACTAAAGCAGTTGCTGCCGGCGTAATTTCAGCGGAAAAAGGAAATGATTACATTGGTGAAGCTTTATATATCAGAGCTATTTCCCATATGGAGTTGTTATTTCACTTTTCGAAACCATACAAATTTACTGCAGGTGCAACGCACCCTGGTGTTCCTTATAGAGATGTTCCTAATACTACTTTAGAGAACCTTGAAGCTGGCGCTTTGCTTGGTAGAGGTACAGTTAAAGAGGGTTATGATAAAGTTATTGCCGATTTGACTCAGGCTGAAACAAAATTGCTGTCTAAGAATTCTAGAACTGGAAACGGTAAAATTACAAGAGCTACAAAAGAAGCAGCTATTGCTATGAAGACACGCGCCTATTTACATATGGGTGATTGGGACAAAGTGATTACTGAAGGAAATAAATTAAATGGTTTGTATTCTTTAACTTCCAGTCCAAATGGTCCTTTTATAAATAGTTATAGCAATACGGAATCAATATTTTCAATTGAGCAATCCGCAACTAATAATCCTGGTGTTAATGCGGCTTTAGCCTCTCAATACAAAACACGTTTACTAGTATGTATTAGCCCTATAATTTGGAATGATTCGGAATGGTTACCAGATGATAAACGTAGATTTGAAAGTCAAACTGGCACAACTACAGGAAGTGTATCATCAGATGCAATGGTATTTTCAAGTGGAAACAAAAAGTTTACTAACAAATACAAGGATGGCACAACCTATACTGATGCTGCTCCTGTAATACGTTATGCTGAAGTTTTACTAAACATGGCAGAAGCCTACGCAAGGAAATCTTCACCAGATTTAGCTAGTGCTTTGACAAATCTAAATTTAGTTAGAAATAGAGCATTAGCAACACCAGCAACTCAAGCACATACTGCATCTACTTTAAGTACACAAACCTTAATGGTGCAAGCAATTCTTAAAGAACGTAGAATTGAGTTCTTGATGGAAGGTCGTCGTTGGCCAGATATTCATCGTTTACAACATGAAACCATTGGTGGTATTTCTGGAATACCAGCAAAAGCACCAAGCGGACATCCTGTGGCAACAGCTTATAATATTGGTACACCTTATGCGGGACCATTTCAAGCCGCACTTCCATATAGTGATTTTAGATTTATATGGCCTATTCCAATTCTGGAAACTAATGTTAATCCAACATTAGCAGGACAACAAAATCCTGGTTATTAATTCTTAAAACAAATTTTTAAAAAGGCTACCAAATGGTGGCCTTTTTTTTTACAAATTTTTAAAAATTTAGCAGTAAATATTATGTCGCTTAAAAATACAACTAAATGATTGTATGAAATGAGCATAACGTATGCGATGCAAACACGAATGATGATATGCGAATTACGTATGACCGATAAAAAACAATAAATATCAACATATGAAATAACCATGATTTAGCAAACGCAAACACCAATGAGTTTGTCAAGCGCGATGTTCATAAAAGAGGTATAAAATTCGTAAATTAGTGATACTAAAACGAATATTATGGAAATCGTTCAATTCGAACAACTTATTTCTGTTGGATGCGGGATAGATGTTCACAAAGATGTAGTAGTTGCTACCATTCGTAAGAGCAACAAAGATTACCAAACCAAAAGTTTTTCAGCTTTTACAAGTTCATTGACAGCATTAAGAGATTGGTGTAAATCCGAAAAGGTTACACACATTGCTATGGAAAGTACGGGTATTTATTGGAAACCATTATTCAATATTTTGGAAGAAGATTTTGAGATAATTTTGGTTAATGCACGTCATATCAAAAATGTGCCAGGTCACAAAACCGATAAAAAGGACAGCATTTGGATTAGCAAATTACTTTTGAGTGGTTTATTAAAAGGAAGTTTTATCCCAACAAAAGAGATTAGAGAACTTCGAGATTTGGTTAGATATAAAAAGAAAAAAACACAATTTATTTCCTCTGAAAAAAACAGAATGATTAAATTTTTAGAAGATTGCAATATCAAATTGAGTAGTGTAGTTTCTGATACACAAGGCGTAAGTGCTACTAAAATAATTAATAATATTATTGATGGAAACGACGATGTAAATCATTTATTAACCCATATTCATGGCAAGGTAAAAGCAGATAGAGCTGATATAGCCAAAGCATTAACAGGAAAAATAACAGAACACCATAAGTTTATGCTAAAAATAATTCGTAAAACAATTGATGAAAACGAGAAATTAATCGGCGAATTAGACAAACAAATAGACTTATGTGTAGCTAAATATCAAGTTGAACTTCAACTTTTACAAACCATTGATGGCGTTGGAAGAGACACAGCTACCACAGTAATAAGTGAAATAGGAGTTGATATGAGTGCCTTTGAAAATGAACATCACTTAGCCTCTTGGGCGGGACTGAGTCCAGGAACCAACGAAAGTGCAGGTAAAAAAAAAGCACACGAGTAATCCATGGAAACAAACATGTCCAATCCGCATTAGTAGAAGCAGCTTGGGGAGCAACCCGAAAGAAAGAAGGTTATTTAAAAACATTCTATCATAAATTATTAATCAAAAAAGGGGCGAAAAAAGCACTAGTAGCCGTAAGTCATAAAATTATTAAAGCATCATATCACATATTAAAAAACAAAGAAGTATATAAAGAACCTAGTGTTCAAATAGAAAGAGTAAATGAACGAAACAAACAAAAAAATATTCAAAAAAGCATCAGTAAATTAAGAGAATTAGGATTTAGTGTAAGACTAACTCCGACGTTATAAAGATAAACACAAGCTCGTTTTTTTTACTAGAATATGAAATCTGTGTATGAAATTGAGTGTAAACTGGATAAGCACAAACACCTGACGCAAAAATTTAGCAGCAATGCAAAATTCGAAGCTCGAATATGAAAATTTACAATCTCTTATCCTTTTATAATTTTTAAAATACTAAATATTAAATAGATAACCTAAATAAAATAAAAATATTGAGAAAACTAAATACTGAAATTACAATCCAATGCTAAGGCTTTGGCTGGTATTTATTGTCTCAAATTTTAAAAACACTTAAACAAACACATATGAATAATAATTAACTCGTTTTAATTATTAAGCTTTAGAATCAAAAGCCTTATTTAATATTATACCAAAAAATAACATAAACAAAAAACTATAATAAATAATATTTTCCACTAATCAATTCCATTTATTTTTTACTCGGATGGTCTTTTATTTATCCCTACATTTGTACCATGGAAAACGAATCTTCAAAAATATTTGGTATAAGGGCTGTTATAGAAGCCATAAACTCTGGAAAAACCATTAGCAAGGTATATTTGCAAAAGGACTTAAGCGGTCACTTATTTTCTGAATTAAATAGCCTTATTAAGCAACATAACATCGCCACAAGTCATGTTCCTGTTGAAAAATTAAACCGTATTTCTAAAAACGGAAATCACCAAGGCGTTGCTGCACAAATTTCCTCCATTGAGTTTGTGGATTTAGATGAATTGATAACAGCTACTTTAGAAAATACAACAACTCCCCTATTTTTGTTGTTAGATCAGATTTCTGATGTCCGTAATTTTGGCGCCATTATTAGAACAGCAGAATGTGCCGGAGTGCATGGAATTATAATCCAAAAACAAGGGAATGCGCCCATAAGTGCCGATACCATAAAAACATCGGCAGGTGCGGCGTTTAAAATGCCGATATGCAAAGTTGACCATATTAAAGATGCTATTTTTCAATTTCAGGCAGCAGATATTCAATTGGTAGCTGCCACCGAAAAAACGGATACCTTAATTTATGACCTAAATTTAACGCTGCCAACAGCCATTATTATGGGTTCGGAAGATCGTGGTATCAATCCGTCTATTTTAAAAATTGTTACCCATAAAGCAAAATTACCGATGCTGGGAGAAATTGATTCGCTAAATGTTTCTGTGGCTTGTGGCGCTTTTTTATATGAAGCAATCAGACAAAGGTTGGTGAAAAGTTGAAAGCTCAAAGCTGAAGGCTGAAAGCTGAAAGGTCAATAAATATTAAATATTAAAAGTTAACGAAGCAAATTCCCCTCTTGAGAGGGGCTAGGGGTGTGTAAAAAAACATGAAAATAAATAAAAAACCGGTCAACAACAATCGGGGAAGTGCACAAAAAATATACCTATAACAGCGACTTAACGTAATTTTTATGAATTTGTCTTAAATTAATAAGTTCCTTTCTAAGTAATTTTACGAAATCCATTCCCTGAATTTTTGTACGCTCTAATTTCAGGCAATCTTTATACAAACCATCAATAAAATACCGAAGTGATTTTGCGTATTTTAGCTTTAAATTTGGATTTTCCTGACATTCAGTTTCTACAATTTTAGGCACCAACCCAAAAGCATTCATCACTAAATTATCCGCGTATTTATCTATTTTATTCATAGACAAATACATAGCCATGACACTTTTGTCATTGCTTATGTATGAAGCAATGTGTCGAGACAATTTGAAGATATCAAGCGATTTTTGATAAATCACCAACTGATTTAGATGTTGTTCTTCAGGATTACACATTTGTTATTGTAATTAGCATGCAAATTTACTTCAGAAATTACTATTATATATGTAATATTTAAGGTGTTTGTATCAGTATAGCTTAAAATTTAATATTTTTATATCTAAAACTTTAAAAAATGAATATAGACGCTATTAACTGGAAAATATTAGATTGCTTACAGCAGAATGCCAGACAATCGAATACTGAAATTGCACGCCAAGTTGGCATTTCTTCACCTGCTGTTGCAGAACGTATCCGTAAAATGGAAGATATTAGTATTATTGAAGGCTATCACGCAAAAGTGAGCTATATAGCAACAGGAAATCAGCTAAAAGCGATTATTACCTTGCGCGCTTTTATGGGTAGGTTAAAACCTTTTATTGAAAAAGTAAAAGACTTTAATGAGGTAATAAATTGCTACAGAATAACAGGAAATGAAAATATTGTGATGGAAGTTGTCTTAAAAAACCAACAACATTTAGCGAAATTTATTGACCAGTTAATTACCTACGGAGAAACCACCACCCACATTGTATTGTCCAATGTTATTGAGAACAATCCAATTGTAAAATCGGCACATCTTTGATGGAGGGGTTTCCTATCCCCAACCCTTTCCCAAGGAAAGGGAGTTTATTTTGAAATATGCATAAAATTTATAAATCAGTCTTTAACTTTTAATATTTAATATTTAACTTTAAAATAAACTTTTAACTATTAAGAATCGTCAAGGCCAACCTAATTTTAAAATATTCCATTTCCTCTTTAAAATATTCAAAATAAGGCTTTAAAGCTTGTGGATTTTCCAGTATTATTTTTGCTTTTCTCACTTGTTCCACTTCTTCTTTATCGATAAAATTATACATGTCAATATCCTTTCCATCTACATATAATTTGGCCAAATGCGAAAATATGGTGGTTGGACTCAGCTTTCTTTTTTCGGCAATTTCATCAATACTTAATCCATCTTTATACAATTCAAAAGTAACATTATACGTATCCCCTTTTTTCTTCTTTGGTGTTTTTCCATCCATAAATGAAATAATCTCTGCAATAAATTCATCCCCATAAACTTCCAATTTTCGTTGTCCTACGCCGCTAATTTCCATAAATTCCGATGCACTCATCGGCCTTTCTCTATCCATATCCTTTAATGAAGCATCACTAAAAACCAAATAAGCAGGAATATTTTCTTCCAAAGAAATTTTATAACGAAGCTTTCTCAAACGTTCAAACAAGGTGTCATTTTTAGCTTTCTTAGTTTTTGGTGCTGATTGAACAACTGCTTGTTCTTTGAATGCAACTGGTTTTGTTAAATAAACCGATTTTTTCTCAAATAATACTTTTTTTGAAAAAGACGTAAGCTGTAAGGCATTGTTTTTATGGAAAGCTATTTCACAAAATCCTTGGTTGATTAATTGAATGATATATTGCTGCCAATCTTGCCATGAAATGTCTTTTCCAACACCATGAGATTTCAGTTTGTCGTACCCTTTATCAATAATAGTGGCATTGTGCGCACCCCTTAAAACATCAATGATTACACCCGATGCTTCCAATTCATTTAATCGCGTAATTACAGAAAGTGCCTTTTGTGCGATGATGGTTCCGTCAAAAAATTGGGGCGGATTTTTACACACATCACAATTCCCACAGTTTTCTGATAATAATTCCCCAAAATAACTTAATAATATTTTTCTTCTGCAAGTGGTTGCTTCAGAAAATTGCTTCATGCGTTCCAATTTGGCCAATTGCACTTCTTCATTTGAGGCACCTTCTGCAAAATTCCTTAGTTGAATTACATCGGCATAACTATGAAATAACAAGGCATTCGCTTTTAAATCATCCCGTCCGCAGCGCCCAATTTCTTGATAATAACCCTCAATATTTTTAGGCATATTATAATGGATAACCCAACGTACATTCGACTTGTCTATACCCATTCCAAAGGCGATGGTAGCACATATTATTTGCGTTTTGTCGAATAAAAAATTCTCTTGGGTTTTTGTTCTTTCCTCAAAACTTAAACCCGCATGATAAGGCATGGCTTTTATGCCGTTTTGTTTTAATTTTTGTGCCAGTTGCTCGGTCGATTTACGGCTTAAGCAATAAATAATACCTGCTTCATTGGGTTTTTTATTGATGAATTTAATAATTTGCGTAACACGGTCATTGGCCGGACGCACTTCCAACTCAATATTTTTCCGGTCGAAAGAAGTTAAAAATTGCGTGGCATTTGGGATGTTCAATTGTTCCACAATATCTTGCCTTGTTGCTTTATCGGCAGTGGCGGTCAAGGCAATAATTGGCGTGTTTGGCAAGGTTTGTTTTAAAAATCCCAACTGCTGGTATGAAGGTCGAAAATCGTGTCCCCACGAAGAAATACAATGCGCTTCATCTATGGCAATGCAGCTAATGTATTTTTCAGATAATATGTTTTCAAGCAAGCCCAAACTCTCGGGAGCCACATACAGTAATTTTATTTCTGAATTAATCACTTTATCAAAAATCCCTTTCTGGGCGGAACTTAACTGGCTGCTATTAAAAAAAGCGGCTGGAATTCCGTTTGCAGTCAATCCATCAACCTGGTCTTTCATCAAGGCGATTAAAGGCGAAATTACCAAAGTGATTCCATCAAACAACAAGGCCGGCAACTGAAAACAAACCGATTTTCCGCCACCAGTTGGCATAATCACCAAATTGTCTTTTTTTAAAAGTACCGATTCTATAATTTCTTGCTGTTGGTGACGAAAACTGTCGTAGCCAAAATATTTTTTAAGGGTTGGAATTAATGTTAATTGTATTTCTTTTGATAGCATTTTTTTTGATTTTTAATAGGGTTTTACTAAGCTGTTAATGGACTCTAATTAACAGAATATCTAAACTAAAATTTCAATTTAAGATGAAAACTAATCATTTTAATCTACACAACAAAACTAAGATTTTTGAAAAGAACTTTTTCTGCTAATTTATAGCAAAAAAGAATCCGGCTTACACCGGATTCTTACTTCAAACTAATATAATCAGCGGTTATTTTACATAGGCATCAGCATGCACATTTGCCACTGCCCGGCCAGATGGATCGTTCATGTTTTTAAAACTCGCGTCCCATTCCAGTGCAATTTTAGTGCTGCAAGCAACCGATGCTTCTTGTGGTACACAAAGCGCTGCGGCATCTGAAGGAAAATGTTCCTGAAAAATAGAACGGTAATAAAATTCTTCCTTATTTGTTGGCGTTTGTAAAGGAAATCGGTATTTAGCGTTTGCCAATTGTTCGTCAGTAACTTCTTTAGCCACAATCTGTTTCAGGGTATCAATCCAAGAGTACCCAACACCGTCAGAAAATTGTTCTTTTTGCCGCCAAGCTATACTTGCCGGCAAATAACTTTCAAAAGCTTTACGCACTACCCATTTTTCCATGCGCTCACCATTTATCATTTTATCTTGTGGGTTTATTCGCATTGCCACATCCATAAATTCTTTGTCTAAAAAAGGCACACGGCCTTCAATTCCCCAAGCCGCTAAACTTTTGTTTGCACGTAAACAATCGTACATATGCAATTTGCTCAATTTACGAACAGTTTCTTCGTGAAATTCCTTGGCATTTGGCGCTTTATGAAAATACAAATAGCCACCAAATATCTCGTCGGCACCTTCCCCGGAAAGCACCATTTTTACGCCCATAGATTTGATGACCCTTGCCAATAAATACATGGGGGTTGAAGCACGAATGGTGGTAATGTCATAAGTTTCCAATTTATAAATCACATCGCGAATGGCATCCAATCCTTCTTGTATGGTAAATTTAATTTCGTGGTGAACCGTTCCAATATGGTCTGCCACCAATTTCGCTGCCGCCAAATCCGGCGAACCTTCCAATCCAACAGAAAATGAATGCAATTGTGGCCACCAAGCCGCTTGGGTATCATCAGATTCTATTCTTTTCTCCGCATATTTTTTTGCAATTGCTGAAGTTACTGAGGAATCCAAACCACCAGAAAGCAATACGCCGTATGGCACATCGGACATTAATTGGCGGTGTACCGCAGCTTCCAATGCGTCATGAATGGCATCAATACTGGTTTGGTTGTCTTTCACGGCATCAAACTCTGTCCAATCCCTGCTGTACCATTTGGTCAATTCTCCATCTACACTTGATAAAAAATGTCCCGGGGGAAATAACTCAATTTTTGTGCAAACGCCTTCCAATGCTTTTAATTCAGAAGCCACATAAAAAGTTCCGTTTGCGTCCCAACCCATATATAAAGGAATAATTCCCATATGGTCTCGCGCCACAAAATACTCGTCTTTATCAGCATCATATAAGGCAAAAGCAAAAATACCGTTCATTTCATCAATAAAACCAGTGCCTTTTTCTTGATACAAAGCCAAAATCACTTCACAATCCGATGCTGTTTGAAAATTATATTTTCCTTCAAATTGTTTGCGTAAGGCTCTATGGTTATAGATTTCACCATTTGCGGCCAACACCAATTTCCCGTCTTCGCTAAATAATGGTTGTTTCCCAGAAGCTGGATCAACAATTGACAATCTTTCATGGGCCAATATCGCTTTCTCATCTGCATAAATCCCACTCCAATCCGGACCGCGATGACGGATTTTTTTAGACATCTCTAAAATTTGAGGTCTCAACAACTCAGCTTTTTCTTTTAAGTCAAACGCACAAACTATTCCACACATACTTTTTATTTTTTAATGTTGTATTACTAATTATAATGCAAATGTGGTTATTTAGTTTAATTTGACAAACATAAATATTGATAATGATTACTATTGTCAACTAAATAATGAATTTTAAACAAAATATGTTATTATAAGAATGATTTTTTAGGGAGATTTATTACTGATTGAAATTTTTAAAGATTATAACCAATAGAAAACATTACAATTCTTGGTAAAATATAGGTTTTGGAATCTGAAATGATATATGAAGAAAAACTATTTTCATTTTTATATTTGACATCAAATAAATTTTTGGCATCTATTTTAAAACTCCAGGCGCTATCTTCATTTTTATAAGAAAGTGTTGTGTTTGCCAATTGATAGGTGTTTTTTTGATTAAAGGTTTTATTCTGATAGCTGTAATTTTCATAATCAAAAGAAAATATAAATCCTTTTAAAAAATCATAATCAATATTTATAAAAGGTTCATTGGTTACAAATTTTGATGTTTGATTGCTGGAAATATATTTTCCAACATTTTGGGTAAAACCGACTTCAATTGTTGGTAATTTATCAAACAAGGTTTTTACCGATAGCGTATAACCAATACTATTATTATTATTGGTTACAAAATCGTTATTTATTTTTTGCAAATATTTTGACGATGAAACCTTGGTTTTTAGACCATATTTTAGGTTTTTAATTTTTTTGTCAATATTCAAATTTAAACTCCAACGCTCTTCTGGATTGTTTACCATTTCAGGAGAAATATATTGATTGGTTTCCTCAAATTGAACAGCGTTTTGAATTCCTTTTACTTTTTTAGTGTAATTGATGGCGCTAAAAAGCATTAACCCTCTATACATACTGAATCGACTGTAATAAATACGAGCGGTATGAAATAATTCATTTTCTAAATTCTTATTTCCTTTATAAACTGAGTTATAGGAACGTAAATAAAAACGATTTGCTAATTTTGAGGCATCAGAAAAAGAAGTTTTTAACTGATAATTTAATTGTATTTTTTTTGAACTACTAAACTCAATTTTCGCTAAAAAATCGGGCAATAATACAACTTTATGTTTGCTTAAATTCGTTTCTTGATTGAGTTCCCAATTGTAATTATGTAAGAATACTCCTTGCTTCAATTCAAAAATTCCGGTTTTAAATTTATAATGCACGCCAACAAACAAATCATTTAACTTAAAATCTAATGCATTACCAAAACCTGCTGACGAAAAATTATTAGATATTCCGTTGTCTAATTGCTGGCTGTCATCCGTATAAAAACAATCAGCTATATATTTATTCCCAATTGTGGTATAAATATGGTTGAAATTATTTAGTACCCAATAATGTTTCAATATTGCATTAAGATTTGTGCTTTCAGTTTCCTTCAATTGGTTTATTAAGTAATTTTCTGAAACTTCAACCGGTATTAATCCCTGCAAAATTGGCTGGTTTGTTTGCCAAAGCGTTGTTGGGTTGTTTTTGTCAAAAGTTACATCGGCACCGAAAGAAAAAGTGTGTTTTCTGGATAATTTTTTATGCCATTCCACATTTTGATTTACATAGGTTGCGATGGCATTGTTATCTGAAAAAATAATTTTTTGGTCGTTGTCAATACTTGAAATAATGCTGTTGGTTTTAAAGTTGTCAGTTTTTTTGTATTGGGTTTTAAAATACCATTGATCATTAACCTTTGGCACATATTCAACATTAAATTTGGCAATGCCCAAAATATTTCTGGTATTAGACTTGTGCGTTTTTTCTTCCGTAAAAGCAGCATATTGATTGTTCGATTCTATAAAGGTCTCATTTTTTGAATGTGAAAAAATAGCGTATCCTGAAATATCTAAATTTTTGTTGATAGCTCTTGTGACATTTAATGCGCCAAATTTGTTTGTGCTGCTTGTTAAATCTTGTGTTTCAAAGAATTGCGCAAAATCACTGCCAGAAGTATTGTAAATGGAACCATCGCCCTTTAAAATGGCACTAACGCCTCCCTGAAAACTTAAATAATCTTTAAAAGTGAAGGTTTTTTCGCCTGTATTGTTTAAATTACCTATAAAATTAACATTTGTTTTTGGACTGTAATAAAACAAGTTGCTGTGTGTTCTGTAAAAGTCTTTATTTCCTTTCCCGGCTTCAATATCCCCAAAAGCAAATTGCTTCTTGTCTTTTTTTAAGAGAATGTTCATCGCCATTTCGTCAGAATCCGACACATTTTTTAAAAAGGAGATTTCACTGTAATTGTCTATCACCTGCACTTTGTCGATGGCGTCTGCCGGGATATTTTCAACCGCTAATTTTGAACCACCGCCAAAAAACTTTTTACCTTCTACCAACAAAGTTGTTACCTTTTTGCCTTGTACCGTAACACTGCCATTTTTATCAACCTCAACACCTGGTAATTTTTTAAGTACATTTTTTAGTTTACGTTCATCTCCAGTAACAAACTTATCGGTATTGTAGGTGATGGTATCTTCTTTTACGTTTACAGGCAGTTCTATAAGTACTTCTTGTAACTGGTTAGGCGCATCTTTTAAAATAAAATTTTTTTCAAAATTTTCAGTCGCCACAAACTCAAAATTGGCAGTGTGATAACCCAAATAACTAACAGAAATAGTATAAGTATCTTTTTTTGTGAGTTCTAATTTATAATAACCATCATCTCCTGAAATGGCAAATTGTAAATTTTTTGTAAGGTCTGCTGGTTTAGCAATTACATTGGCATAACTTAACGGATTTTGTAAACTGTCTTTTATGCTGCCTTTTAGGGTAATGGTTTGGGCGTATGAAAATACACTTAAACAAAAACAACATATAAAAGCAATTTTTTTCATTTTAATAAATTAAGTTCTAATTCATATTAAAAAAACCATTATAGGAAACTTTTGTTATTTTATCAAATTCTTCTTGAGTTACAATTTTAACATCTTTTGGAAAATTAATTTCTTGCATATCTTTTAAATTTAATTGAATTTTAGTTGCATAAAAGACAATTGCATTATCTCCCTCTTCCAATTCCAGAATTAAACCAGGTAATCCAACGTAATTTTTTGGGCCTAAAGGTATTGGCAGTTTTGAAGTGTACCAAGCTACAATTGGCAGTTTTTTAAAATTACCTTTTCTATCTTTATAGGTATAAACTGTTAACGCTTTATGACATTCAAAGTCTCCAACTAATTTTTTTTCATTAATTAATTCCCACTTATATATAAAATTTGATGAAATTAAAAAATTAATACCCTCAAAGTTACGATAGACCGACGAAGTATTAGCGCCTAAATTCGTGTAAAAACTATCACTATTTCTTGCAACTGTTTTAGCCAATTTATGAAATGATTCTTGCTTTTTACTAATAAAGATTGGAGGTATTTCTTTAAAAACGGAAATTCCATTAAAGTAAATTAACTCCATATTAATAGAGTTAATTTCATTAAAAATCATTTTAAAAAGTTTTTCCCTTTCAGGACTAAGTTTGGATAAAGAATCAATATTCGTATTAATTTTAACTTTATAAGATATTTTCGCATTTTTAATTTGTGAAAAACCCTTAAATCCAATTAAAATAAATAATAAAAAAATGATATGCTTTCTTTTTATATTCATAATTATTTGCAATTTTAGAGGGCATCTAAAGAATACTATAGATGCCCTCTGATTAAATTCTACCAATTATCTAAACAGTAATCTAAATGATCCAAACACCAGCATAGCATGTAACTTTCATTTAAGAAATCTGTAGCATCTCTTTCATTATATGTTATTCCAATAACATCTTCCATTTGTTCAAGATCATGAATAGCTCTATCAAAACAATCGTCACTTTGTTCCAATATAAAATCATTCGCATTCACCATTACAATACTTACAAAAACAAACACCATACTTAAAATTATTTTTTTCATTTTAATAAAATTTAAATTAGTTAATAGCGCATAATTGCGCATAATTATTTTGTAAATCCTGTGAGGTGCATTACATTTGCAACACTTTCCTCTGTTTGTTAAATTAGCTATGTCATAGTTGGTGGTTTTAGGTTAAACATTGTGTTCGCGTATTTTGTTCTTAAAATTTACAAACAGAGGATTTTTATTCCCCAATAATACAGTATAAATAAAAATGCAATTATTTTTTACTACAATTATACGTTATTATATTTTAAAAAAAGCAAGGTTTTACCTTACAAAAAGTAAGGAAAAACCTTACTTTTAAGCTTTAAATTGCAATTATTAGTTTTATAATTACTTTAGCTTAAACTTAAATTAAATAACTAAATGATACAAATTACTTTACTTTTTGCCAGTATTATAGGCGGTTTGGCCGTAGTTTTTGGCGCATTTGGCGCACACGCATTAAAGAAAATATTAAATGAAGAGCAATTAAAAAGCTTTGAAACAGGCGTTAAATATCAAATGTATCACGCAATTGTTTTGCTGATTATCGGATTTAACTTCAGCTTGGAAACCGTGTCAGAAAAATATATGGTGTACAGTTTTATGGCGGGTATTGTTTTGTTTTCGTTCAGTATTTACGGTTTGGTCATTTCATCGGCAAAAAACAAAAAGTTAACATTTTTAGGACCCATTACACCACTTGGCGGTTTGTTGTTGGTTTGTGGCTGGAGTTTGCTTTTCTACACTATTTTAAATCTTTCAATGTAATAACTTTTGAAAACGTTGTAAATCGATGAAACATTTACAGCTAAAAAATTTATAAATTATTTATATATTTGATGCTGAAGTATTAATTCATAGAAAAAAATGAAATATTTTATCATCGTTTTAATTGTTTTTGTAGTGTTTTTTTATTCTTTCACTGAAAAGCCTGAGGAAAAAATCGTTGAGCCTACAACTATTGAGCAAAAATTTAACTATAAAGTTGAGACAATTGTTCCTGAATTGGAACAACCTTGGGGAATGGCATTTTTACCGGATGGCTCTATGCTTATCACCGAGAAAAAAGGAGTGCTTATTCATTTCAAAAATGGAAAAAAAACAATTGTTGAAGGATTGCCAAAAATAGAAAATAATGGTCAGGGTGGCTTATTGGATATTAAATTGGATCCAAAATACACTAAAAACGGCTGGATTTATTTTTCTTATGCCGCGAATACAGAAAATGACAACAAAGGCAGCAATACAGCTATTTCACGGGCAAAACTTGACAACAACAAATTGGTTAACTTAGAGTTGCTTTACAAAGCCACCCCAAACACAAAAAATGGGGCACATTATGGTTCCCGTTTAGAATTTAACAAAGAAGGGTTTTTATTTTTCTCTATTGGTGACAGGGGAAATAACAAGGAAAATCCGCAAGATATCACTCGAGATGCCGGCAAAATTTATAGAATTAACACAAATGGGACAATCCCAAGCTCAAACCCGTTTTATAATGTAAAAGACGCCAAAAAAGCAATTTTCTCTTATGGAAACAGAAATTCGCAAGGAATGGCTCTTCATCCTGAAACCGGTGAAATTTGGACTCATGAACATGGCCCAAAAGGCGGTGATGAAATAAATATTATTAAATCAGGCAAAAATTATGGGTGGCCAAAAGTGTCTTATGGAATTAATTACGATGGTTCCATTTTAACAAAAAAAACTTCGATGCCCGGTATGGAGAACCCGATACATTATTGGGTTCCTTCAATTGCCCCAAGCGGAATGGCCTTTGTAACCAGCGATAAATATCCTGAATGGAAAGGAAATCTTTTGGTGGGATCCTTAAAATTTCAGTACCTAAATAGGTGTGTTCTTAAAAACAACAAAGTGGTAAAAGAAGAAAAGTTATTGGAGGGCTTGGGCAGGGTCAGAAATGTAGTGCAAGCTCCCGATGGTTATATTTATGTTGCGATTGAATTTAAAGGAATTGTGCGTATTACGCCCCTAAACTAACCTGCTTAAAACTGGCCATATTAATACATTTCATAAAATCTTATCGTTGTTAAGGAATAAGATGCTGCGTGATCTATGAAAAATCCCTTCCTTTATTTGTTTTTCTTATTTATGGCTATGCATACTTCAGCGCAAAAATTTACAGGAAAAGTTATTGATGCGGAAAATTCCATCGAAATTTCAGACGTTTATATTTTAAATTCCGACAATGACATCGTTTCCGTTTCTGATGAAAAAGGGCTGTTTACCCTTACAAAAAAAGGTGTTTACACCTTCAAAAAAATCGGTTTTTCTTCTGCAAAAATAGTGATTGACAACTTCAATTTTCATATTGTGGCATTACAGTCCTTAACGGAAAACTTAAATGAAATTCAAATTGTCGGAAATAATTTCAAAAGTAAATTAAACAAAATTCCTGCTTCCATAACCGTAATCTCAAATGCTGATTTCGCAAACAACACGGTAAATATTGCCTCTGTAATTAATAAAGCTCCCGGTGTTTTAATGTTCAGCGGCACACAAACCACCAACAGAATTACCATACGCGGCATTGGCTCACGAAATTTATATGGCACCAGTAAAATTAAAGTTTACTTTGATGACATTCCGTTGACAAATGGATCGGGTGAATCTTCTGTTGAAGATATTGAATTGATTGCTTTGGGAAGAATTGAAATTTTAAAAGGACCATCCTCAAGCATTTATGGTTCTGGATTGGGCGGTACCATTCAGTTAATTCCCAACAAAGGTTTATTTGATAAAACTATGATGAAAAGTGGCTACACTTTTGGCTCATTTGGCTTACAAAAATATGTGTTACAGGCAAATTTGGGAAACCAAACAAATGCCGCCAATCTAATTTATGCCAATACAAAAAGTGACGGCTACAGGGATAATAATAAAACCGACAAACAATCATTTACATTGGCGTCAAATCATTTTACTAACGATAAAAACAACCTGACTGTTATTGTAAGCCATATCGATTTGAAATCATTTATTCCAAGTTCAATAAACGAAAATGATTTTAAAAACAATCCAGAAGCAGCTGCCTCAAATTGGGAACGCGCCAAAGGTTTTGAAGATTATAAAAAATCCCTGCTAGGGGTTTCATGGAAACACAACTACAGTTCGAATGTAAAACATTTTACCAGCATATTTTCCTCATTTTTTGATGGTTATGAAGCACGGCCATTTAATATTTTAAAAGATAAAACAACTGCTATTGGCTTTAGAACAAAATTGGAACTGAATGACCAATTATTCGGAAAATCCTTTCAATGGATTGTTGGCGGAGAATTATTCAACGATATTAAAAAATACAAAACCCTGGAAAATCTGTATCTTGAATATCCCAAAGAAACAGGAAGCGTGGAAGGCGATACAATAAGCGATTTTAAAGAAAACAGGGGGTATATTAACCTGTTTTTCGATTCTAACTTACAACTTTCTGAAAAAACCAAAGTCAATTTAGGCATGAATTTGAATCAGACCAGCTTTATATTGACCGATAAATTTAACAGTGATGCCGTTGATTTTTCAGGGAAATATCATTTTAAAGCCATTCTTTCGCCTAAAATTGGTATTACACATCAATTCTATAATAAAGCAATGGTTTATGGAACAATCAGCCACGGATTATCAACGCCTACTTTGGAAGAAACCTTATTGCCAAACAACAGGTTAAACACCAACATAAAACCTGAAAAAGGGTGGAATTTTGAAATTGGAAGCCGAGGTTTGGCTTTTAAAAACAAACTAACCTATGATATTGCATTTTATCAAATGAACGTTAAAGATTTATTGGTGGCAAAACGCGTTGGCGAAGATGAATATGTTGGCGTAAATGCGGGGAAAACCAGTTACACAGGATTGGAAATTACGGGTAATTATTTTTTGGTAAAAACCCGTATTTTTAATGTGAAGCACAGTAATAACTTGAGCCTTAACAATTTTAAATTTAAAGAATTTACAGATTTTGAGAACGATTATTCGGGCAACAAGTTAACGGGCGTTCCAAATATCACACTAAATTCTTCGGTTACTATTGAGAAAAGTCAGGGGTTTTATGGAAGGACCGACTTTAATTATGTTGGAAAAATACCTATGAGAGATGACAATTCAATTTTTTCAAAAAAATATCATTTGGTAAATGCCGTCATCGGTTTTAAAACTTCAGAAGAAAAAAAATTCTCCATTGACCTTTTTGTTGGATTGAACAATATATTGAATGAAAAATATGCGTCTATGATACTTATAAACGCAACCAGTTTCGGAACTGCCAAGCCACGCTATTATTATCCTGGAGAACCTGTAAATTATTATGCAGGAATAAATTTAAAATATAATTTTGATTAATTATCAGCTAAAAATATTAAATTACTTTTTGTAGTTTTACCTTAAATCAAACTACACATACATGAAATTTTATTTTTCAAAAGCAGTATTCATCCTATTGCTTTTTATTTTCCTATTTAGCTGCAAAAAAACAACGACTTCCGAAGCAACTGAAATCAATTTTGTCAAGGAAAATTACGATAAAAAGGAGATAACCATTACCATGCGTGATGGCGTTAAATTGTTTACCGTGATTTATTCGCCAAAAGACAAAAGTAAAAAATATCCCATTTTATTGCAACGGACACCTTATAGCTGTCAGCCTTACGGAGCAGATTCCTTGAAAAACAGCATTGCGCCCAACAAATACTTAATGGAAGAAGGAAATATTGTGGTGTATCAAGATGTACGCGGACGATGGATGAGCGAAGGAACATACGACAATATGCGCGCATATATTCCCAATAAAAAAACTGAGAAGGATATTGATGAAAGTTCCGACACGTACGATACCATTGACTGGTTGGTGAAAAATGTGGAAAACAACAACGGAAATGTTGGTACTTGGGGAATTTCATACCCTGGTTTTTACAGTACTTATTCGGCCATTGATGCGCATCCAGCTTTAAAAGCGGCATCACCACAAGCACCTATTGGCGATTTCTTTTTTGATGATTTTCACCACAACGGCGCTTATTTATTAAGTTACTTTAGGGCAACCGCTTTGTTTGGAACCCCAAAAGATACCCCTTCCGATACGGCATGGTATGCTATTCCCGATTTAAAAACACAAGACCAATACCAGTTTTTTCTGGATGCCGGTCCGTTAAGCAATTTAAATCACTATTTCCAATCCGAAAAATTAGATGAAACAGCTCTTCAAAATAAAGATAAAGTAGATGATTTTTTCTGGAAAGAATTGACAGAACACCCAAATTATGATGAAGTTTGGCAAAGCAAGGGCATTATACAGCATTTGAAAAACATAAAATCATCTGTGGCAACCATGGTAGTTGGCGGACAATTTGATGCCGAAGATTTATACGGCCCTTTGGAAACCTACAAAACCATTGAGAAATACAATAAAGACAATTATAACACCTTGGTTTTTGGGCCTTGGAGTCACGGACAATGGGCCCGAACAGCCGTTGAAAACAGTGTGGGAAATTATTATTTTGGCGACTCCATCTCCATAAAATTCCAAGAACAGATAGAAACAAAATTTTTCAATCATTTCCTAAAAGGAAGCGGCGATAAAAATACAGGTTTGCCAGAAGCTTATGTGTATGACACTGGAAAAAAGACATGGGAATCATACGAAACCTGGCCACCTGCAGGCGCTAAAAAAGTAGCGATGTATTTGTCGGATAATCAAAAATTAACCAATTCAGAAGAAAAAGAAATCGGCATAAAATTTATCAGCGACCTTAAAAAACCCGTGCCTTATTCCGAAGATATAAAAACTGTATTTATACCAAGAAAATATATGACCGATGACCAGCGTTTTGCTGCCAGAAGAGGCGATGTGTTGGTTTTTGAAACTGAAATTTTGGAAAAGGATTTCACGTTAGTAGGCGATATTTTGTCAAAACTGCAAGTGGCTACCACAGGAACCGATGCGGATTGGATTGTAAAAGTGATTGATGTGCATCCTTCGGATGTAGAAGAAACCAACGAAAAAATGCAAGATCATTTAAAAATGAGTAATTATCACTTAATGGTAAGAAGTGAGGTAATGCGCGGAAAATTCAGAAATAGCTTTACTTATCCTGAACCATTTATTCCGAATAAAAAAACAGCGGTAAACATAAAGCTGCAAGACGTAAATCACACGTTTAAGAAAGGTCATAAACTGCAAATTCAGGTACAAAGCACTTGGTTTCCTTTGATCGATTTAAATCCGCAAACTTATGTGGACAATATTTTTAAGGCTAAAAAGGAAGATTTCAAAACCCAGACCCATACGGTTTTCACTTCTTCGTCTATTGAATTTTTAGTGTTGAATTAAAATAAAAGAAACAAAACTTTTGATGTTACCATCAAAGTTTTGGTTCGAACTTAAACTACTAACTAAATTTTTATTTTAAAAGAAATTAATTCTGTTTTGAAGATAGACTTCTATAACACAGGAATTATTTTCCTATTTAATGTCAAGCAACGAAAGTATAAATATTAAACTAAAAAAATATGACATTCGTCAATTTTTGGCTTATTTATAGACAACTTTTTAGGAATTTTAAACAACAATTAAAATGATTCCCAAAAATATTGACATAAAAATTAGGACAGCGGATTTCCAAAAAATATGGGCCTTTTTAAGCTCCATAAAATAAAAGGCCACGCCAAGAAATTTCAACATAAAAAGTGTCAAAATTATTGTTGAAGCCGCTTTTATTCCAATATCCAAAGGGCCAACCAAAGCCGCTATTAATGTTAATGCCAAAAGCGATATCAGTACTTTAAAATATAGGTGATTTTTCATTAGGCATTATTTTTATTTGTTTTATGGATATCTAAAATACCCCAATAGATTTTCAGTAAAATTGGTAGGTGTTCCATCTAAAAGATTAAATATATTACAGGAAATAACATGAGCCAAATAAGATCACACATATGCCAAAATGCAGCGCTAGCCTCGAAATCTTGAAGTTCTAAATTCGATTTTTTCTTATTTAAACTAACAAAAACTGAACTTAAAATCACCAATCCCACCAGCACATGAATCACATGAAACAAAGTCAGCATCCAATAAAACGTGAAAAATGTATTGTAGCCTATTGAGTAGCCAGCCTCCATTTTTTCAAAATATTCAAAACTTTTTAAAAGTAAGAAAAGGAAACCTCCCAACATGGTCAATTTCAAATACAAGGAAGATTTTTCGCTGTTACTGGCCTTAAAACTTTGTACAGATTTTGCCATAAAAAAACCGCTGGTTAATAGAAAAATAGTATTTGTCAACCCAAAAGTTGTATTCAAAAGCAACCTAGAATTATGAAATACCTCGGGCTCATCTTTGCTATAAACAGCCATAGCTAACAGTGCAATTCCGAAAGTAAATAATTCCAAAAAAATGATAATCCATAATAGTATTCCCCCTGGCGGGTAATAAATGTTTTTTACGTTCACTTTGGCTAAATCCATATCTTTTTAATTTTGGCACGGGCAGGTCGTACCTGCCCCTACATTTAAAAACGGGCAGGTCACGACCTGCCCCTACTTTTAAAATACTAATCCCAGTCCAACAGTCGTTTTTGACCTTCAAGTTTTTGAATTTCGGTAATGTCCTGCGACATTTCAATCACTCCTTTATACTTTTTATTATTATCTCGAATTGCAAAATACCTAACATGGATAATTCTTCCTTTAAAATTAAACCAAAACTCGGCAACATCTTTAGTTCCGGCTTTAAATTCGGACACAATTCGCAATACCATATCCACACTTTTTGGCGGATGACAAAAACGAACCTCGCGGCCTATAATACCTTTACTTCGAGGAAAAACCCTATCATCGCCTCTATTGTAGAAAACTACTTTGTCATTTTCATCAACATAAGTAATGTCTACAGGTAAAAAACGCAAGAGCAAATTCACCTGTTCCGGTGTCATATAACCTTCATCATAATGGAAGGTATTGTCTAATGAAAAAGACAAATCTCGTTCGGTAAAATCTTCACTCGGATGCACATAAGCCTCTTCTTTAATTGCTGGAAACGGTGCAGGTTTATCCAACAACATCCACCCTATTTCTTCATCTCCTTGGTAAAACGCGTTCCAGTCCTCTTCTGTGAGCAATTCCATGGAGTTTGGAAACAAGCGCACATCTTCTACATTCAATAAACGTTTAATTCCTTCTACCAAATAAGGGATATTATCAATGATTTTGGCAGTATTTTTTTCCGTATTGTACTCATTTATCAATTTTATTTGCGCTCTTAGATTGTCGTGAAATGACCACATCCCCTGACTTGGTCCCTCCCATCCATGTTTTTCCAAATAAGGAAACAATTGATTTTCTTTACGGGCAAATCGTTTTTCAATGGTTGTTAACTGATTAAAAATATTGAAATATTTCTGAAAATCTTCTACAGGATCTGCTTCTGTCAATTCCAATAATAACTCTTGAATTAAAGCACTTTCCCGGTAATATATTTCCACAGGATGTCCTTTTGGTAATTTTTCTACGGTTGATAAAAAAGAATTCATTTTTTTGAGATTTTTAATTTTAATAATCAGTATTTGAAATTTTGTTCGAAATGGCTTCAATTTCTTTTTTCAGAACTTCAAATTCAACGCCACTTTCCTTACAAGCAGCTTCTAATGTTGCACCACCTCCACAACAAAAATCTATTTTATATTTACTAAAAACATGGTCTGCGCCCATATTTTGGGCCATTACTTCTGCAACTGTATTTTCTTTAGTGATGTTCATTATTTTGGGTTTAATTTATGGTGCAAATATACTAATAAAATACCAATTAGTCTTTTATTAGTGCATTAATATTTCTGAGTGGATCTTATAAAATTGAAAAAAACTTAACCGCAAAGTTCGCAAGGTTTACGCAAAGATTGCAATACCTTGAATTCCATTATTTAAGCCCAATCGCTAAGCAATTAAATTGTTAAGAAAATTATTTTATTTACGATTCCTATTTCGATAATTTCTTATTCTTTTGCCCTTTGGGATTGTTTTTTGCTTCTTTGCGGTTAAAAGAATAATACATTAAGTTAGTTGTATTATGGAGTTTTTGAAATGATACATTCTAACAAAAAGCCATTAAATATCGGAATATTGGTAAATCAGGGAATAAATTAGTCGAAATCGAACCTAAGATTGGTGCCTAATTTTTTCAAATAACAGCACCAAAGATTTTAGCAATTCAACAGGTGTAGTTATAATTTGGTAATGATTTTGTCCAAACATTTGCGGCAAATAATATTTTGCCTGAGCTTCTATGGCTAGTGCGTAGGAATTAATTTGACGTTCATTTAATTCGCGCAAGGCTTGTTTCACATCGTTAACGCCATATTTTCCCTCATACTTATCATAATCATTGGGTTTTCCGTCGGAAATTAAAATAACCCATTTATTTTTGGTTTCTCGTTTATCCAACACTGCGCCCGAATGCCGCAAAGCAGCACCAATTCTAGTATAACCACTTGGTTCAACCGCGCCAACTTTAAACTTTGCCTTGTTCCATTCTTCATCGAAATCCTTTACGGTGATGTAGGTGGAATGGTTTCTGGTTTTTGAATAAAAACAATCGATGGAAAAATCGATATTAAATTCATTCAGGAGTTCCCCAAATAAAATAGACACCTCCTTTTCAACATCAATAACACGATTTCCGGCAGCATATCCATCGCTCGATAAACTAATGTCCAACAACAGTAAGATGGATAAATCCTTTTCTTTTTTTCGTTTCGAAAGGTATATTTTTTCAGAAGGCGTATGGCCCGAATGCACATCAACAAATAAATCGGTTATCGCATCTATGTCAAATTCTTCTCCTTGGGTTTGCCTACGCTGAAATTGGTATTTATTATTAACCGAAGTCAGCATTTTTCGCAATCCTATTAAGGTTGAGTTATTCTTTAAAATCGTTCTTTTATAATACGAAACATTCGATTTAAGTTGTGTTTTTGGATACACTTTACAAAAATCAGGTTTATAGGCACGTTTGGAATAATCCCATTCATCATAAGTGATATGATATCCTGAACTATCATATTCTGCACTTTCCGAAACTGTAGTGTTTTCAATAAAATCGGCTTGATAAACAGAATGAGCTGTGTCATCAACGCGCACCGTATATTTCATGTTTAGCTCATCCAAAGCATTTGCGTGGTCTTCCAAATCATCGTCGCCATCAAAATCCTTGAAATTACCACCAAACTCTTCAGCAGTTTCCACTTTTTCAAATTGATGTTGCAGCACCGCGTCTTCCTGCTGTTTTACATCAACTTGCACTGAAATAATTTCTTCTACAGCTTTAGATTTTATGATGGTTTTCGGCTGATCTTCCTGGCCTTTTTTAACTTCATCCGTAAAATTCTTCAACACATCGACATCATCTTCTATAGTATTCCGCATCCACTTTCCGTAGACAAAAGTATAATCTGCCAAATGTTCATCTTTGGCTTTACTTTTATAAAATTGAATAAATAAATCGAAGTATTTTTTTGTGATTGGAAATTGTTCAAACATTGATTCCAAAACGGCCAATGATGTTTCCTGCGCTTTTTGTTGGGATTCCATCAATTCATGTTCCTGATGGTCATTCCAGTTTAAATTCAAATTTTTCTGAACCGACAAATAAACTATTCTGAATAAATAAAAGGAAATATTTTCATCTTCTGTAGGAAAATCGGAAAAAGTAACCGGAAGAAAAAAGTTGTTATTTTTATAGCCTCCTTCTCTTTCTGCCTCAAAAATCTCGATGGGCTCGCCAGTGATGGCACGAGCAAAAATTGTTAACCTTGGTATTAAGTCGGATAAGTTTACTGCATAAGCGATGTTTTCCTGTTTTTTTTGGCTGCGACGCTTAAAGTAAAAAGCTAGTTTGGTAAACAGATATTCATCGGGTTCGAACATATTTTGAATTTTAGGTTCTCAGTATCGGTTTTCAGTTGTTTTTAGAGATAAGCTGTAAACTATGAATTTTATTAAATCATCAAGTTACACAAATCCTTCAATGCTTCTATCACTTCTAAATCATCGGTCAATGGTTCAACCACGGCGACTTCAACAGAAAGTCTTTTTGGCAAACCGCTATGAATTAATTTGGCAGCATCAACCAACAAACGGGTTGAAACTGTTTCCGCCAATCCAAGCTCCGTCAGGTTTCTGATTTTCGCGGCGATATTCACCAATTTTTTTGCGATATCCAGGTCAATTCCGGTTTCATTCACCAAAATTTCCGCTTCAATTTTTGCCTCAGGATACGCAAAAGAAGTTGCAATAAATCGTTGTCGCGTTGAAGGTTTCAATTCTTTAAATCCCTTTTGATATCCTGGGTTAAAGGAGGCCACCAACATAAAATCGTGGTGGGCTTTAATGGTTTCACCCAATTTATCAATAAATAATTCACGTCTATGATCGGTAAGTGAATGTATGGCAACAATTACATCGGGTCTTGCTTCAGCAATTTCATCTAAATAAATAATGGCGCCTTCTTTTATTGCGGTTGTAAGCGGACCATCTAACCAAATTGTTTCGGCACCTTTTATAATATATCTACCAATTAAATCTGTTGAAGAAGTTTCTTCGTGACAGGAAATTGTGATTAATTTTTTTTCCAATTTATGGGCCATAAATTCGATAAATCTAGATTTACCTGTGCCCGTTGGTCCCTTTAATAAAAAGGGAATTTTATTTTTGAAGGCGTGTTCAAACACCTCAATTTCTTTACCGATTGTATGGTAATAGGGAGCTTTTATACTCATAGTATGATTATTAAAAGTTTTATAAGCGATAAAAAAACCAGCGTGTCAAATTATATCAATATGTTAAAAATATAATCTTCAACGCTGGAAATCTATCTAAAAACTACAAAAAAAATATTTAATTTACTAATCTTGAATCTCTAAAGCTTCATCACTCGGTGTTCCATGTTTATAAAAATCGATAATATAAAGAACGATTCCCGTAGCAAACATAGTAGCGCAAAGCACCAACACCATAAAGTGAACGGCAATTTCATTTTGAACCATCATAAAATCCATTTTAAACTTTCGTTCTAAATAAACTTGGGCAACACCAGCAACACCAAAAGCAACCGTCATACCAATCATACCAATATTGGCAAGCCAGTAAGCCATTCTTCCTCTAGAACTGTCGTATAATTTTCTTCCGGTCATATTAGGTAAACTATAACTGATGATTGCAAAAACAATCATTCCGTAAGCACCCCAAAATGCCAAGTGGCCGTGCATTGCAGTAACTAATGTACCGTGTGTATAAATATTTGTTTGTGGCAATGTATGTGCGAATCCCAGTAATCCTGCCCCAACAAATGAAACTATTGCAGCTCCAAGTGTCCAATATAAAGCCAATTTATTAGGGTGTTTTTTCTCCCCTTTTCTATACATATTAACAGCAAATAACGCCATTGCCAAAAATGCCAACGGTTCTAATGCAGAGAAAATTCCACCAACAACTAGCCAAATTTTATTTACCCCAATATAATAATAATGATGTCCTGTCCCCAAAACGCCTGATAAGAACGTCAATCCAACAATTACATACAGCCATTTTTCAATAACTTCTCTGTCAACTCCTGTCAATTTAATCAATAAGAAAGATAAAATACCTCCCATAATCAATTCCCAAACACCTTCAACCCATAAATGAACAACCCACCAACGGAAAAATGAATCCGTTACCTGACTGTCAAAAGGCAACATACCCGGCAAATAAAGCAATGCGGCAAAAAGCAATCCCATAGAAAGTACCAAAGCCGTTGTTGTTTGTCGTTTTCCCTTAAATAATGTTGTTAAAATCAGCCCTAAAAATAAGAGTACATTCACTACAACCAAATAATCCAAAGGTCTTGGAATTTCCAGAAATTTTCTTCCTTCCCAAATATTAAAGTGAAATCCTACAATTGCAGTTACGCCAACCAATGCCAAACTAATCAATTGGACATACGCCAATTTTACGCTTACCAATTCGCGCTGTGCTTCTTCTGGAATAATATAATAGGCAGCACCCATAAAACCAGACAATAACCAAACTACCAATAAGTTTGTATGAACCGCTCTTGCGGTATTAAAAGGTATAAATTCATGTAGATTATCGAACCCCATGCGGGCAAAACCCATGATAAAACCATAGGTTATCTGTAAAACTAATAGCAACATTGAAAGGGCAAAAAACCAATAGGCTACTTTTTGTGATTTATATTTCATAATGTTATTTTTATTTGTTTTTATCGGTCATTATCAATAGCTCATATTTCATTTTTGTTCTAATAAAAATTAGTCTAAGCTATTTCATAATGTTCTTTTTATTTGTTTTTTAATGGTCATTATCAATAGCTCATCTTTAATTTCTGCTTTAATGAAATTTAGTTTAAGCTATTTCATAATGTTCTTTTTATTTGTTGATTTTTTCTTTTGCCAATGGAGATATTACCCTATCAAAGCCATTTAAATCTATTTTTCCGATCCAGTTAAAAAAGGCCACCACATCTGATGCTTCTTGCTCTGTCATTCCATAAGCAACCATTTTTCTTCCGTTGGGTTGCCAAGGCGCAGGAGACATTAAAATACTTTTGATAACTTCTTCCCCATTCCCATCGTATCGAATATTTAAACGGTCAACAACTTTTGTTAATTCGGGTGCGTAATAGGCACCTTCACCCAATATGGTATGGCAGCCCATGCAGTTGTTGGTTTCCCAAATTTCTTTTCCGCGCACCACTTCGGCAGTAATATTTTCATGATTTGTTTGGTCGTTTTCCTTTGAGAAAGAAAAAATGGTAAGTCCTATAAATACAAGAAACGTCACCAATGTTCCGCCTAAAAAGAAAGCTCTTGCTTGTTTTTTAGATAACATAGTTTAACAGTATTAATTGATTATTTGGTTATATAATTATTAAAAGACCTTTTTATCTTTTAATTAAGCGAAAGTATATACCTCAATTTAAAAAACCTATGACAATTATCATAGTTTTTAATCTAATGGTGACTCGAGCGAAGGATTTATATTCTTTAAGGTTAAAAGAGTATTGGTATCAGTAATTTCTTGTGCAAATTCCATAATGGTTAAATCTCTAAACTTTGCGAATATATTGTTTTTAAATGGCTCGACAATAAAATGAACTGGGCAAGGGTTTGTGGAATCACACTCATGTAAACCCATAAAACACCCATTCAATTTATTTAAACCATCAATATTATCAATAATGTCAAGTACATTTTTCTGTTTGTTCTTTTCTGATAAATAGAATCCACCATGCGGACCTTTGGTAGAAGAAATAATCTTACCCCGTACTAATTGTTGAAATAGCTTTGCCAAGAATGGATTTGGGACATCAATATTTTCCGCAATTTCTTTTACGCTAATTTTTCTTTGTTCATTTGAATGTTGTGCTAAATACAAAGTGGATAAAATAGCATACTTACTGGCATTTGATAACATCTCTATATTTTTTTACATTTTATTTTTGCAAAAGTATCAAAAAAAAGAGTAATTAGTATTATATTTTTTTGAATTTAGCAGTAAAGTGTCTCATAATTGGTGCTTCATCAACAATCTTATAACCGGATTTTGCTTCTTCACGGGTATCATAAATATTTTTTAAAACAACGGCAATATATTCCATATGATTGTTTGTATACGTTCTTCTTGGAATGGCCAACCGAACCAATTCTAATTCTGGATAACGATTTTCGCGTGTTACCGGATCTCTATCGGCCAAGACTGTTCCTATTTCAACGCCTCTAATTCCGCCAACAATATAAATTTCAATTGCTAAAGCTTGTGCCCTATATTCTTCTCTCGGAATTTTTGGCACAAATTTATTGGCATCTAAAAATATGGCGTGACCACCAAATGGTTGTTGCACAGGAACACCAAAATCAACCAATCTTTGTCCTAAAAAGGCAATTTGCTCTACCCTGCTCTCCAAATAATTAAACTCTGTAGCTTCATCCAACCCAACAGCCAAAGCACCCATATCACGGCCATTCATACCGCCATAAGTGATAAAACCTTCAAACATAATATTAAAAACAGTTGCTTGCTTAAAAACTTCTTCGTTGTTAAGGGCAATAAAACCTCCCATATTTACCAACCCATCTTTTTTAGAACTCATGGTCATTCCATCACCATAAGAAAATACTTCTTTGGCAATTTCCTTTATGGATTTATTTTCATAACCAGGTTCGCGTTTTTTGATAAAATATGCATTTTCGGCAAAACGCGCGGCATCAAAATACAATGGGATGCCATATTTTTTACATAGGGTAGAAACTTCTTTAGTGTTTTGTACAGAAACTGGCTGTCCACCAGCACTATTACAAGTTATTGTTAGCACCACAAAAGGAATTTTTTCTTTTGGATGACTTTTAAAAACCGTTTCAAGTTTATTTAAATCAATATTTCCCTTAAAAGGATGCATATTGGAAGTGTCAAAAGCTTCCTCAATGGTACAATCAACTGCTTTGGCTTTTCTGAATTCGATATGGCCTTTTGTAGTATCAAAATGAGTATTTCCAGGAACAATGTCTCCTTCTTTCACCAAAGCGGAAAACAACACATTTTCTGCTGCCCTACCTTGGTGTGTAGGCAAGAAATAGTTAAATCCAGTAATATTTTGAACGGTTTCTTTAAGTTTTAAATATGAAGAAGAACCGGCATAACTTTCATCACCAATCATCATTTCAGCCCATTGTTTATCACTCATAGCGCCAGTTCCAGAGTCGGTTAATACATCTATAAAGACTTTATCCGAAGAAAGATTGAATAAATTATAGTCGGCTTCTTGTATCCATTTTAATCGTTGCTCCTGTGTTGATTGTTTAATGTGCTCAACCATTTTAATTTTATAGGGCTCTGCGTATGGTAATTCCATAAGAATGTTTGTTTAGATTTTGTGAAATTTAATTTGGGAGTGATTGGAAATCACTAGAATAAGAATAAAATTAGAGATGAAAAGAATCGGGACGCTTTATATTTAAAAAGACATCTCTGTGTATTTTAAAACTGTTTAAGTTTTTCATCTGTTTAATTTTTATTTTTTTGTTGGTACAGATGCAGCCTACCGATAGGTAGGTAAACCTGCCGGTAGGCAGGTTCGCCATTAATCATTCTGCTGTATCAAAATTTGTTTTGGCTTGATTCACTTACTAATTTATAAGCTACAAATTTACAAAAATATTTATACAATTATTTTATTACCTAGTCTCTTTTTTAATGACAATAGTCATTAAATGCAATAAATGTTACACTTATCTTTGTGCCTGAAATTTTGTGAAATTAATTTTGTCATAAATATATATTAATAATTTACTGTTATGACAATTATCATTATCTTCGCAAAATGTAATTTTTTACTATTAAATCAATAAAGATGAACAAATTTCTTTCACTTATTTATTCAACTCGCGTAACTGCTGTTTTATTTTTAGTTTTTGCTGCCGCAATGGGAGTGGCGACTTTTATAGAAAATGATTACGGCACTGAAACTGCAAAAGCATTGGTTTATAATGCTTGGTGGTTTGAAGCCATAATGGTTTTTTTCGCAATCAACTTTTTTGGAAATATTTTCAAATACAAACTTTATAAAAAAGAAAAATTAGTGGTACTGGTTTTCCACTTGTCCTTTTTCTTAATTCTGGTAGGCGCAGGAATAACCCGCTATATAAGCTTTGAGGGAATTATGCCTATTAAAGAAGGTGCCGTAAGCAATATCTTTTTTTCTGAAAAAAGCTACATAAGTGTCGTTGTCAATGATGGCAACGAACAAAAAACACCTTACCACAAACCTGTATTATTGTCTGCAATAGGCAATAATAATTTTCATTATAAAACAGATTTTAAAGGAAAAGGACTTGATGTCAAATTAACAAAATATATACCCAATGCCCAAGAAGTTTTTGAGGCCACAGAGAATGGTGAAGAATATTTAAAATTTGTTGAGTCAGGTGCTGGTGGAAGGCATGATCATTATATTAAAAAAGGAACTTCTGATGAAGTACATGGTGTTATGGTTGGTTTTGATTCGCCTACGCCAAATACAATAGATTTTATAACAACTGATGATGGTTTAAAAATTAAATCGGCTGTAGACGGTACATTTTATAGAATGGCCGATAAATTTGAAGGCACCATTGTTAAAGATTCTGTGCAGGATTTTTCACTTTTAGCGGTTCATTCAATTGCAGGGATGGAATTTGTAATTTCACAAATGCCAATTAAAGGATCTTATAAAACTATTTCGGGTGACAAAGAACAATCGAGTATGGCTCAATTAGAATTTGAAGTTACTGCAGGTGGTGAAACCAAAACAATAAAATTATATGGAGGACAATACGCCATTCAGCCACCAACGGTATTCTCTGTCGGAAACTTAAACTTCAGAATGAGTTATGGCGCCATGCAAATGCAATTGCCGTTCAGCATTAAACTCATTGATTTTCAATTAGACAACTATCCGGGATCTAACAGTGCTATGTCATTTGCCAGTGAAGTAACCGTTATTTCACCCGAAGAAACCTTCGATTTTAGAATATTTATGAACAATATATTAAATTACAAAGGCTACAAATTTTTCCAGTCAAGCTATAACATAACACCTGAATATGAAGAAACTCATTTATCGGTTAACCACGATTTCTGGGGATCCACAATTACCTATATTGGTTATTTCTTATTATATGCAGGTTTAATATTGATTGTTTTTATGAAAAACACCAGATTTGATTACCTTAGAAATAGCCTAGATAAAATTAGAAAGAAAAAAGCTGCGATCACAACTGTTTTATTACTGTTTATTTCAGTGATGGCCTTTTCACAAGACCACGATCATGCTCCACTTCAAAAACAAATAGATTCATTGGTAACAGCCAATATTATTGATAAAAACCACGCCGCCAAATTTAGCAGGGTTGTTATACAAGATGCTGGGGGAAGAATGAAACCTATTCATACTTATGCCTCTGAACTGCTAAGAAAAGTCAGTAAATCTGATACCTACAAAGATATGAATGCCACACAGGTATTTTTATCCATAGAGCAAAATCCAAGACTTTGGTTTCAGGTTGGTATCATTTATGTTGAAAAAGGAAATACAAAATTGAGAGATCTACTAGGTATTCCTCACGAACAAAAATATGCGTCTCTTGCAAACTTTTTTGATGAAAAAGGAAATTATAAACTTGTTGATGTTCAACAGGAAGCACAAAAAAGCAATATCAAAAGTAAGTTTGAAAAAGATGTTATCAATGTTGACAGAAGAGTGAATTTACTTTATTCTGCTATTACAGGAGATATTTTAAGGATATTCCCAATTCCAAATGATGCTAACAATACCTGGGTTTCACATAATGATTTAGACCAAGCTAATTTTAAGGGCGCGGATTCTGTATTTGTGGGTCAAATTTTACCAGTGTATTTACAAACTTTAACATCCTCCCAAAAATCAAATAATTACACACAATCAGATGAGATTTTGGAAGGAATTATTAAATTCCAACAAAAGTACGGAAGCGCAGTTTATCCTGCAGATCATAAAATTGACGTTGAGATTGCCTATAACAAATATGATGTTTTCAAAAAAATATACAGCTACTATATGTATATTGGAGTACTGATGTTCTTTTTGGTAATTTTTCAAATTTTTAAGAAAAATAAAATTCTTGATTTTTCAATTAAGGCGTGTATTGCCATCGTAATATTATTATTTACGCTTCATACAGGGGGCTTAATTGCGCGTTGGATTGCTAGTGGAAATGCACCTTGGAGTAACGCTTATGAGTCTATGATTTATGTAGGTTGGGCAACCATGCTTTTCGGGTTGATTTTTGGAAGAAAATCATCGATGACAATTGCCGCAACAGCATTTTTAACCGCATTTATTTTAATGGTTGCACATTGGAACTGGATGGATCCTGAAATTGCAAACCTGCAGCCGGTGCTGAATTCGTATTGGTTAATGATTCACGTTTCTATTATTGTAGCAAGTTACGGACCATTTGCCTTGGGAATGATTTTAGGTTTGGTGGCTTTGATATTAATGATTTTAACCACTAAGAAAAATAAAGAAAAGGTTGGATTAATGATTAAGGAAATCACCATTATCAATGAAATGGCGTTAACAGTTGGTTTAATTCTGTTAACCATTGGTAACTTTTTAGGCGGAATGTGGGCAAATGAAAGCTGGGGACGTTATTGGGGATGGGATCCAAAAGAAACCTGGGCATTAATTAGTATTATGATATATGCTTTTGTACTTCACTTACGTTTGGTTCCAGGCTTACGAAGCAGATTTACATATAACATGTTTTCTGTGGCTTCATTTGCTGCAATTTTAATGACTTACTTTGGCGTAAACTTTTACTTATCAGGATTGCACTCTTATGCGAGCGGCGATAAAGTAATTACTCCAACTTTTGTTTATTATGCCCTTGTTATCTTTGTAATCATTAGCACCCTAGCCTATTTTCAATTTAAAAAACATTATAAAAAATAATTTAAACCATTGCAAAAATGTAACTTTGCAGTCCATTAAAAAAATAAATATCAATGTTTAATAAATATATAAAACTAGTAATAGCGGCAGGGATTTTAGTATGGGCTGTATTTCAATTTATTGATGGCAACATTATGAATGGAATTTCTATTGTGCTTCTGTCTGGAATTTTTGTGTTGTTTTACTTTAAAAATGAATTTATATTGTTGGCATTTTTGCAACTTAGAAAACAAAATTTTGCGGGAGCAAGCAAATGGTTGTCCTACATTAAAAATCCGGAAAGCGCCTTAATTAAAAAACAGCAGGGCTATTACCATTTCTTACAGGGAATTATGGTTTCACAAACCAATATAAACCAGGCTGAAAAATACTTTAAAAAAGCCTTAAGTTTGGGTTTAAATATGAAGCACGATATAGCCATGGCAAAACTGCAATTGGCAGGTATAGCGATGTCCAAAAGACGAAAAAGGGAAGCTACCATGTTAATTACGGAAGCTAAAAAACTTGATACACAAAATATTTTAACCGATCAAATTAAAATGTTGAAAGATCAGCTTAAAAAAATATAAATCTTTACAAAACATAAAAAAAAGCACGCCAATTGGCGTGTTTTTTTATGTTATATATTACCTTATTTTATTATACCAATTGTATTTTAAAATGCCGTATGGCGATTTTTAAATTTACAATGGTTAATGCCGTTATACTTTTAAGGAGCAGTTAGTACAAAGAGAAAAAAACAAAAAATACGCAATATTTCTAAAGATGTCTAATATTATTCTAAAATAATAGGTGTTAAAGACCTGTTGTATTGAACGATAAAAACTCCATGGTTTTCAAAACTTCCCAACAAATTTCTATTATAATTAAATAAGGTTAAAATTCTTGACGATTTCCCCGCCTTTAGTCCTTGTTCCAAACTGTTCATTGTTGCTATTCTAGCCAAAACATCATAAGTAATATCAAATCCTTTTATCGCATATTTTGAAGGAATCGCATAATTTTTATCCTGATAGGTTTTGTAAAAATTATTGACTTTTACATCATCTACATCCAGAAAATCTATAGAAGGGTACATGAAGTTTAATTGTCCTAGCAAGTTATTGTCCACACTATTAAAATTATTGCCTTTATCCAATGCTATTAATGTAATTGCAAAGTTATCGGCCATACTTTTTAAACTATTTACTGCCGATGCTGTTGTCACCATTTCATTACTCACCAAAATTACCCAGTTTTTGGCTGTTTTCGTTAATTTATCGGAAAACTTTCCTCCTGAAATATAGCCAGATTCCGATTTTACAACCGATATATTATTAACGTTCTTAAATGTTTTTAACCTGTTCACAATTTGCCATAATTTAGTTTGAGATTCAGATTTTTCATCATTAATAACAACAATATTTTCACCATTGTAATTTTTTTCCAAATAGCTTAAAAGTTCGCTTTGCAATAATTCATTTTCTGGTGCGGCTTTCACCAAGTTATTGGCAGAATTTGCCGATTGATTTTTTGAGTAGAAAGGAACTACAATAGGCGCATCAATACGTTTTGAAAGCCAAAAAGCATTTTCAAAATATAAGGGTCCTATCACAATATCGGCATTTTTTAAATCATTTCTATTGATAATAGTTTGAAGTCGGTATGTGGAATCTTCAGAATCTATAAATTTAACTTTAACGTTCAGTCCTCTATTTCTTAAAGAATCTATTGCCATCATTGCACCCAAATGAAAATCGGTAACAATATTTAACAAAGAATTGCTTTTTCTGAAGTTGTCAGTTTTAGTTGAATCAGATGTCGTATTCAAGTTATAAGGAAGCAACATAACAAGGTTGATTTCTTTTGAAGAATCGAAATTTTCAGTAAAAAAGCCTTTATTTTTAGTGTATCGCACTTCATTCGCCGAGGTTATATCCTTTTTCCCATTTTTAATCGGTTTTATTTTTAAATTCATTCCCAATTTCAAACCATCCGAAAGTTCAGGGTTCAATTTTAACAAATCAGCTTGTGTAACTTGGTAACGGTTTGATAAATTATACAGTGTGTCGTCTTTAACCACTGTATGAATTTCGTAGTTAAGTAGGTCCAGATTATTGTTAACTTTAGGAACCACCAACTCCAAACCAATCTTTAAACCATCCTTTAGTGATGGATTTAATCTTATCAATTCCGCTTGGGTGATATTGTATCGATTCGACAAATTATACAAGGTGTCATCTTTAACCACTATATGAAACTCATAAGTTACAGTATCATAAGGTTTTATTATTACTCCTGGCTCAGGGATTATCAATTCCATTCCGGGTTTTAAACCTTCTGCTATCTGTGGATTAGCGGCAATTAATTCCTCCATAGTGATTCCATACTTTTTGGAAATACCATATAAAGTGTCTTTTGGTAAAACTTCGTATCGTTTTTTATTACTATGCGTTAATTTTACTTCCTGAACCTTGGTATCCTCTATACCATAATTCAAATTTGGTACAATGATGACGGTATTTGGTTCGAGATTTCGACTAATATCTGGGTTTAGTTGAAGCAAATCTCTGGATGTTATATGATATGCTTTAGCGATACTTTTTACAGTTTCACCTTTCTTAACTGTATAAGAAATATATTTCTTTTGCTGGGCTATGGTAATTCCCGTAAACAAAAAAAGGAATACAAATAAAAGGGTTATTCTTTTCATCTGTTTAAATTTTATTTTTTAGCGGTAACAGCTGCAGTTCGCTATTAATCATTCCTATGTGTATCAAAATTTGTTATGCTCGTTTCATCTGTTTATATTTTATTTTCTATTGGTACAGATGCGACCTGCCTGCCGCAGGCAGGTAAATTCGCTATTAATCATTCTGCTGTGTATCATAATTTGTTATGGCTCGTTTCATAAATGAAATTTAATTTAAAAAAATGGGTTATTCCCATTCAATAGTTGCCGGTGGTTTAGAACTAATGTCGTACACTACTCTATTAACGCCTTTAACGCTATTTATTATTTTATTTGATGTTTTTTGTAAAAATTCGTAAGGTAAATTTACCCAATCGGCTGTCATTCCATCAGTAGATTCAACTGCGCGCAACACCACTACTTTTTCATAAGTTCTTTCATCACCCATTACGCCAACTGAATTTACTGGCAATAACATCGCTCCTGCCTGCCAAACCTTATCGTACAAGCCCCATTCCTTTAGTCCGTTTATAAATATAGCGTCAACTTCCTGTAACATTTGCACTTTTTCTGCGGTAATATCACCTAAAATCCTAATTCCCAAACCTGGGCCCGGAAATGGATGTCTTCCCAATAATTCAGCATCTATTCCCAATGTTGCTCCTACCCTACGTACCTCATCTTTAAAAATCATTCGTAGCGGTTCCACAATTTTAAGTTTCATAAAATCGGGTAATCCACCCACATTATGATGCGACTTAATGGTTGCTGATGGTCCGCCGCTAACCGAAACAGATTCTATAACATCAGGGTAAATAGTTCCTTGTGCCAACCATTTTACCTCTTCAATTGCATGCGCTTCATCATCAAAAACTTCAATAAAAATGCGACCTATGATTTTGCGTTTTCCTTCTGGATCTGATTCCCCCTCAAGACCTTTCAAAAAACGTGCCGAAGCATCGACGCCTTTTACATTCAAACCCATATGCTTATATTGATTTAAAACATTTTCAAATTCATTTTTTCGCAGCAAACCGTTATTTACAAAGATGCAATATAAATTACTTCCAATAGCTTTGCTTAATAAAACTGCTGCAACAGTTGAATCTACGCCACCTGAAAGTCCGAGAACAACTTTATCACTTCCTATCTGCCTTTTTAAATTTTCAACGGTTAGTTCCACAAAAGAATCGGGGGTCCAAGTTTGGGCTACACCACCTATTTTAACCAAAAAGTTTTCTAATATTTTCAATCCATCAGTTGTATGGTAAACCTCGGGGTGAAACTGGATACCAAAAGTATCTTCATTTTTTATTTTAAATGCCACATTTTCAACATCTTGTGTGCTAGCTATTAACTCAAAATTTTCGGGCAAATCAACTATAGTGTCGCTATGACTCATCCAAACTTGACTTCCAAGCTTAACATCTTCAAAAAAAAGTTCATTTGATTTTACGAAAGAAAGATTTGCCCTGCCATATTCACGTGTGTTTGAAGCAGCGACTTTTCCACCAAAATTATGTGCTAAAAATTGTGCTCCATAACATACGCCCAGCAAAGGTTTTTTCCCTTTTATTTGTGATAAGTCGGGATACAGGGCGTTATCTGCACGTACTGAAAACGGGCTTCCAGAGAGAATTACTGCCTTGTAATTTTCTACCTTAAAATTTTTGCTGTTGAAAGGAAAAATTTCACAAAAAATATTGAGTTCTCTAACTCTTCGGGCAATTAATTGTGTGTATTGCGAACCGAAATCTAATATAAGTACCTTGTTTTGCATCCGCAAAAATAATATTAAAATAAATAACCCTAATACTTTATGTGTTTTTTTCTGAACAAAATGATTTTAGAAGAGGTAAAAAGCCCCCTAGCCCCCGAAGGGGGAACTATTATTGTAACGGAAAAACAGCTAAAGGATTTTAAATGTTCGATTAAATTCCCTTTCCGTTCCAATCTATCTGGATGGAAAGGTTGGGAATAGAAAAAAACCTTACGTCCAAAACACACAATGGCAGGTAGAAATCGTAACTCAAAAATTGTAATTCTTAGTTTTGCGTTAGCGAGTGAAGTGTAAATCCTTTTTTGAGGTATTTCATCGAAAAAAAGATTGCAACGAAAAGCGCGACCCCGCCTTTTCGGCGGGGGAACGCCCAAATAATCGCCGTTATTCCATCAAAAAAGCAATATTCCGTATTTTTCTGAGCGCAAATAACTTCATTTAAACAATTTTCTATTTTTTATAATTCTCATTTTTTACCAAAATGCCTTATATCGTATTTAAGGCTATTTTTAGCCCTTTTAAGCTACTTTTTTTAAAAGTGGAATTGTTGATAACTAATTACGATACAATCGCAAAACTCGTTAAAATAGCAGGTTGATTCATTATATTTGTATGTTATAAAATTTACAATAAAAAAATAGATTTTAATATGAGTGAAGAACCTAATAAAAATAGTTATACGGCTGATAGTATTCAGGCGCTGGAAGGAATGGAACATGTGCGCATGCGTCCGTCCATGTATATTGGAGATATTGGCTTAAGAGGATTACATCATTTGGTTTATGAGGTAGTTGATAACTCTATTGATGAGGCAATGGCAGGCCATTGTGACGCCATAGATGTAATAATAAATGAAAATAATTCGGTTTCTGTAAAAGACAATGGCCGTGGTATTCCTGTGGGAATGCACAAAAAAGAAGGTGTTTCTGCACTTGAAGTGGTGATGACCAAAATTGGTGCCGGCGGTAAATTTGACAAAGATTCTTATAAAGTTTCTGGTGGTTTGCATGGCGTTGGTGTCTCTGTTGTGAACGCCCTTTCTGAACATTTAAGAGCAACGATTTATTTAGACGGAAAAATTTGGGAACAAGAGTATTCTAGAGGAAAAGCTTTGGCTCCCGTAAAAATAATTGGTGAAACCAGTGAAAGGGGAACGATGGTTACTTTTTTGCCAGACACCACTATTTTTACACAAACCATTGAATTTAATTATGAGACCTTAGCAACAAGGTTGCGGGAACTTGCCTATTTAAATAAAGGAATTACCCTGACATTAATCGACAAAAGAGTTTTGGATGATGAAGGAAACCTGATTACAGAAACCTTTCACAGTGATGAAGGGTTGCCTGAATTCATTCGGTATTTGGATGCCACGCGTGTGCCGCTAATCTCTAGAGTAATTTCTATGGAAGGAGAAAGAAACGACATTCCTGTTGAAGTTGCAATGGTATACAATATGTCATATACCGAAAATTTACATTCTTATGTGAACAACATCAACACCATTGAGGGCGGAACGCATTTGGCTGGTTTTAGACGCGGATTGACAAATACGCTTAAAAAATATGCTGAATCTTCAGGAATGCTAGACAAACTTAAGTTTGAAATTGCCGGAGATGATTTCCGTGAGGGGTTGACAGCAATTATTTCTGTAAAAGTTGCCGAGCCACAGTTTGAAGGACAAACAAAAACAAAACTGGGAAACCGTGAAGTTACCGCCGCTGTAAGTCAGGCCGTTTCTGAAATGTTGCAGAATTATTTGGAAGAAAATCCGAGTGATGCCAGAATCATTGTTCAAAAAGTAATTTTAGCTGCACAAGCACGTCACGCGGCCAAAAAGGCACGTGAAATGGTACAACGCAAAACAGTGATGTCTATTGGTGGATTGCCAGGGAAATTAAGTGACTGTTCAGAAACCGATCCTGAAAAATGCGAAATTTTCTTAGTTGAGGGAGATTCGGCTGGCGGAACGGCGAAACAAGGACGTGACCGAGCTTTTCAGGCAATTTTACCTTTAAGGGGTAAAATTTTGAATGTTGAAAAAGCCATGCAACATAAGGTTTTTGAAAACGAAGAGATTAAGAATATGTATACCGCTATAGGGGTATCAATTGGAACTGAAGATGATCCAAGAGCATTAAATTTAGAGAAACTTCGCTATAATAAAGTGGTTATTATGTGTGATGCCGATGTTGATGGAAGTCATATTGCCACCTTAATTCTTACATTTTTCTTCAGATATATGAAAGAATTGGTTGAAAACGGCCATATATATATTGCAACACCTCCTTTATATCTTGTTAAAAAAGGCCAGAAAAGAGAATATGCCTGGAGCGATGACCAACGCGATTTAATTGCTAAAAATATGGGTGGTGGTGTTTCCATACAACGTTATAAAGGTCTTGGAGAAATGAATGCCGAGCAACTTTGGGATACTACCATGAATCCCGAATTTAGGACGCTTAGACAGGTTACTATTGATAATCTAACTGAAGCAGATCGTGTTTTCTCGATGTTAATGGGTGATGAAGTTCCGCCACGTAGAGCATTTATCGAGAAAAATGCAAAATACGCAAAAATTGATGTGTAATTTACATCAAAATTATTGAAAATATAAAAAGACTGTCTAAAACGATGGTCTTTTTTTGTAATAAATTTCACTAAATTTGATTACTTATAACTAAAAACTAATTTTATGAAAAAATTTTCACTACTAATTTTAATGTTTGTTTACGCAGTTTCTATGAAAGCCCAAGAAGATAATGGGCTTGAATCCATACTTTACGCAAATATACAAGATGCCAACAAGTTGACTCAAGCCTACTTAAATCCGGGCATGAAAGGTTTGATTTATGGGATGAACAGTGGTTGGTATCATACCGCAAAAGCACATAAAACATTTGGGTTCGATTTTTCATTTGGCTTAAACGCTTCTATGGTGCCAAGTAAAGATGAACTTTTTAGATTTGCCGATCTTGGATTATCTTCATCAACAACTTCAACCTCACTAACAGCCGCAACAGTGGCTGGCTCAAATACGTTGGAAGCACCAGTAACCGCTACTGCTGTAATAGAAGGGCAAACTGTTTCAAAAACATTTTTAATGCCTGCTGGTGTTAAAGAAGATTTGCCTTTGAATGCGGTCCCTACACCTTCCATACAATTTACATTAGGTTTGCCAAAACAATTTGATGTGATGATTAGATTGGTTCCTGATATTGGATCTGATGACGTAAAGGGTAATTTATTTGGATTTGGCCTTAAAAAAGAAATCACCAGTTTATTTGGTGTAATTGAAAAACTACCGTTACATATTTCTTTGCTAGGTGCCTACACCAATATGGATGTAAATTATAACATTCAAAACGACAGTTCGCTTCCCGGAGCCAACCAAGAAGCAACATTTAATTTGTCGTCCTTTACAATTCAAGCCATCGCTTCACTAAACTTTCTCGTTGTTAATTTTTATGGTGGAATTGGTTATGGTGCAGGTACTTCCGATTTGAAAATGTTAGGAACTTATGTTTTGGAATATGACACTGGATACCCACCTCCTAATGATACCGAAAGAAAAGAAGTGACCAATCCCATAAATTTGGACTTCGATGCCAGTGGAGTTAGAGCCACAGTGGGAACAAGACTGAGTTTGGGATTCTTCAAAATATTTGCTGATTACACCATACAAGAGTATAACACTTTGGCTGCAGGAATTGCATTCAGCTATAGGTAAATTCATTTGGCGTTTTAAAATTACACTATTACCAATATTTGTATAAAAAATTTAAAGGGACTGCATATTTGCAGTCCCTTTTTTATCGTAAATATTAGCACTTTTTAGTATAAAAATTTGTAAATTTGGATTAATTTTTTATAAAACAAACAACACATAAAATATGAAAGTAACAGTAGTAGGAGCAGGTGCTGTAGGTGCAAGTTGTGCCGAGTACATCGCTATTAAAAATTTCGCATCAGAAGTGGTATTGATTGACATTAAAGAAAATTTTGCTGAAGGCAAGGCAATGGATCTTATGCAAACAGCGTCGTTAATGGGATTTGATACTAAAATTACAGGAACCACAAACGATTATTCAAAAACAGCAGGAAGTGAAGTTGCTGTTATTACAAGTGGTATTCCAAGAAAACCGGGAATGACCCGTGAAGAATTAATTGGAATTAACGCCGGCATTGTAAAATCAGTTGTTGAAAGTTTACTTAAACATTCTCCAAAAGCAATTATTATTGTGGTGAGTAACCCAATGGACACTATGGCTTATTTGGCACATAAAGTTGCCGGAATTGCTAAAAATAGAATTATTGGAATGGGAGGTGCTTTAGACAGTGCTCGCTTTAAATACCGTTTAGCAGAAGCACTAGGTTGCCCACAATCTGATGTTGACGGAATGGTAATTGCTGGTCACAGTGATACGGGTATGTTGCCTTTAACACGTATGGCCGTTAGAAACAGCGTTCCCGTTACACAATATTTATCAGAAGAGCGTTTGGCACAAGTTGCGGAAGACACCAAAGTTGGTGGTGCCACATTAACAAAAATGTTAGGCACTAGTGCTTGGTATGCACCAGGTGCAGCAGTTTCTTCTATGGTTCAGGCTATTATAAACGATCAAAAGAAAATGTTCCCTTGTTCTGCCTTATTGGATGGCGAATATGGAATGAAAGATATTTCAATTGGTGTGCCTTGTATTATAGGCAAAAATGGTATCGAAAAAATTGTTGAAATTGATTTAACCGATGCTGAGAAAGCCAAATTCAATGAAAGTGCTGCAGGCGTTAGAAGTGTTAACGATTTGCTGGTATAATCGTTTCTTAATATATTTTAAAAAGCTCCTCAAAATTTCAATTCTGAGGAGCTTTTTGGTGGTAGTATAGATTGTAAAAATAGGTGGAATGTAAATGTTTCCTGGGAATCTAAGAATTATGTTCTAGTCTTTAGTTTCTCTGTAATGGTCAAAAGTAATCCATAGAAAACCAAACTTTTTATGTGGCCATAAAAGGACAGCGGATTTCAGTTACATTTTCACAAAAACAAAATCTCCAGTAATTGCATCCATGTAAAAAGTTTCCCCTCTTGCGTTTTTGTTAATAGTACGCCCTTCTTTATCTATGCCAATCACTTGAATATCTCTTATATCGTCTCCTCCAAATTTAATAAATGAAAGCGTTTTTTTATTATTTCTAGAAGTTAGGGCATTTTCTTGATTGGAAACATCAGTTGGGTTTTCACTCACTATCTTAGCTTTTAGCCTACTTTCGCCTTTTATATCTCCAATTTTGATATAAACACAACATTGATATTTTGCAAAATCTTCATTGCTTATATAACTTAAATCGCCATTTTTTGAATCGATGGTGAAATATTCTCCACGGTCATTTTTATACACAGGCAAGCCTTTTAAAACGCCAACAATGCTCATCCTTTTGTGTTCCAGATCATACTTTAAAAAAATGTTTTGTGCACTCTTTGTTGCTTGGGCATTTACGCCTTTGGCTTTGCTTAAAACTTGTCCGTAAGAATTCATCGGCAACATTTGAATTGCCATTACCACAGCCGTAGTCAGTATAGCTTTTGAAGCCATACTTGCATTTGTTAATGATTTTTTCATGTTTTTTAAAATTAGATTAATAGAATAGTTTAATTGGTTTCAATATAAAAATAAGGAACCTCTGCAGTTTTTTGAACCACAATTACAGGGAAACCATTCCTTTTTTTGTTCGGCAGTAATTTTTATAGCTTCTTTATAAAAATTCAATTTATAATCAAAACACAACTCCTCGCCCGCTATCAGTGCTTCCATTGCATAAATGTAAGGGGTTTCGTTAAAATACAGAACTTCACAATTTGGCGAACAACTATGGTTTATAAAACGGGCGTCATTTCCACCTCTTTCCCCATCGATGGCGATAGTCTCATTTAAGCTTAGCACATATATCATACTTGTTAAACCATTTGCTAAATCACTTGCCAAATTTTCCTTATTCACTCTTTGTCCCATATATTCAAAAATTCTTGTTCCTTTTGGAATCGTTCTTTTTGCAAACACGCCTTTGCCATGTACTGAAGATGTTTTTACAATAGTGAAATCTCTTAATCTAGGCGTTTGGCTCATCCGTTCTAAAAAATTAAAAAAATAATTACATTGTTAAATAATACTTGGGATAGATTAGACTATCAAAGATACAAATTTACACTTCACAATATCAACAGCTTAACTAATTTTTTAAAAATACGTAGCTAACTTTATTGACATTACCTTCTATTTAATGGCTGAATGTGATAAACAAAAAAAACTAGGCATATTATTCTATTTGTAAACATTGTTGTCCGATAAAAACTCATAAAAAATGATTTATCTCAATCAAAATGGGACTTGATAAACAGTTCGCCCCGCTGGGGCTTGTTTTTGGGAAAAATCTATTTTTCTACAAATAGGTCGTCCCTCTGGGACTGAAACAGCTCCATAGGAGCTAAATGTTTGTAGAAAAATGAGAAATTTCAATTATTTAAGCCCCATCGGGGCGGTCTGTTTGTTTTTAAAAATTTAACCGGACAATAATGATTTAGAAAGGATAACTTATCCCAAAATTATAAACCGCATGTCCTAAATTATAATTTTTAAACCATTTATTTCCTTCTGAAAGATATGGTTCATAGGTTTTAAAACCTAAATCCAATCGTAATAAAATAAAACTTAAATCATAGCGAAGTCCAAAACCAGATCCTATGGCAATGTCCTTGACAGAATTAAATCCTTTAAATCTAGCTTCCGATTCTGTAATTGCAGTATTTGAAATGTCCCAAATATTACCGGCATCAACAAATAAAGCTCCGTTTATACTGTTTATTACATTGAATCTATATTCTAAACTATTGATAAGTTTTAAGTTCCCAACGTTAAATTCCAGTCCGCTTTTTGTTGAACCCGGTCCTAAATCATAAATTTTCCATGCGCGTAAATCATTGGGACCTCCAATAAAATAGCTTCTGCTAAAAGGCATAGTGCTAGAATTACCATAAGGAACCGCCACCCCTAAAAAACTTCTAAAAACCAAAACATTGCTCCCTACCAAATTCCAAAATTTTTTGTATTCCAAATCAACTCTCACATATTGGGCTATTGGAATTTTAAAAAGTGTTTTTGTATTGTTGGCATCCTTCTCCTGAGCTAATAATGTGGTTAAATTACCTGAAGAAGCCAATCGAGACCTAAAAAAAGAAAAATTGGTGTCTTTATAATTTTCGCTATTGTTATAGGTAAATGTATAAGCCATCAAAGGAACCAAAACATCTTCTGTAATTATATTGTAACGGTTTATGACATTTTTGGCAGTTTTATATTCGTCTGGATTACTTTGCTCAAAATTCGCATCAATACGTCTATCTATAAATTCCAAGGTGGTTCCAGGGCTTATTATTTCATCAAAATAGGTGTTTGCAATATCCTGAATTTCATTAAATTCTGATTTATAAATATCGAAGTATGAATCAATATTTAAATTTTTTATAAATTGTGCATTCAACAGCTGAAAACTATGATTTATTGTTTTTGATGATTCCCAAGTATAATCAATAATTCCGGTGAACTTTTGTTTATCCAGCCCAATATTTTTTTGCAAGCTTGTTCCCAAAGTAAAAATAGTTTTTGGCGCCATGCTTTTTGGTATTAATTTTTCGAATTTTACCGGAAACACAAATCTTGGTAGTTCCAGTGAAATATCACTCCCCATTTCCCAAGCATTCAATAATTTTCCTTTTTCAGCCGCATCTTTTGAATCCAAAAAGGAACCTTGGATTGAAAATTTCAACAACTCGGCTCCCCTAAAAATATTTCTGTCTAAAAATGAAAGTTTTCCTGAAATCCCTAACTGTCTGATATTGGAATGCGTTAATTCAGTATTAATTCCTATAGAATATTTTTTTAGAGGCGATAAATAAATGGACGCTTCCAGCATATCATTTTCCAATTCCACATATTTAATATCGACTGTCCTGAAGTTTTGAAGGCCTCTTATATTTTTCCGAGTAAGCTCTCTTGTATCGTCTTTATAAAGATCATTTGGTTCAATAAAAATTGAATTTAGCAAATACTTTGGATTATATCTTAATTTTTCCTGTGCATAAAATGTGAATCCCTTATAATCCAAACTGTCCTTAATAACATTGTTTGCCTCGTTGGTAAATGAATAATCGGTAAAAATATTGACTTTTTGAATTTTTTGAACGATAAATGGGAAATTTCCAACATTGCCATCAATAAGAAGCACCACATCCGATTTATAATTGGTGGTTGAAGTATCCGCTTCAAAAGTTATTGCATTTTTATTAAATCTAAAAACTCCTGTGTTTCTAAATAAATTGGTTAACCTATTTTGCTCCTCAACAAATGATGACAACTTAAATTGACCTCCTTCTTCAATGAGCGATTTGTATTTATGAATCTTATAAATGGAATCTAAAACTGCAGATTGGATAACAGTTGTAATGCTGTCTAATTGATAAGGTTTGTCTGTTTCTACAAAATAATCAACAGATGCCTTTTTGTTTTTTAATTGATTTTCTTCTGAAGTTACCTTCACTTTAAAAAAACCTTCATTGTAGTAGTGTTGCGTTAAATTTTTAACCGTTTGTGCTGTCTTTTTCGAATCTAAAATAACTGGTGGTTCTCCATTTTTTAGAACCCATTGATGCATTTTATATTTGAAATTTCGTAGGCCACGTGCTTGCTTTTCTGAAAATACACCTGTTGTAAAATTATACCATCCCGGACTGTCCAATTTCCATTGATCAAAATCGGCTTCAAAATTTTTATTTCCTAAATTAAAAAAATGCAATGGTATAGCCGCACCAAGCACCAAAGTGTTTGGACGTTGAACAATGTAATCGTTTATTTCATCATTAACATTTTTTTTATCGTTAACAACAACCTTGTTTTTTACAAGTAGGAACTCATTTTCAGCAACATACTTAACTGAATTACAAGATGAAAAACCAAAAAATATACCTGCGAGAATTAATAATATTATAAAATTGGTTTTCAATAAATAAGCGTTTAAATTTGTTTCAAAAGTATAACTTTTCAACGGTTTAAAAAATTTCAATTTTTTATAAATAAATTAATGAGCTTAAGCAAAAATCAAATAAAAACAATAACGAGTCTAAAACAAAAAAAGTACCGAACCGCACATCATTTATTTGTTGCTGAAGGCACTAAAATTGTCGCTGAATTTTTAAATTCAAATTTTGAATTGGAGCAATTATTTTGTGTTGACAATGCCATCTATAAAAATTTAGAGAAAGTTACTGAAATTTCTGAAACCGAATTAAAAAAAATAAGCACTTTGGTAACGCCAAATAACGTGCTGGCACTTTTTAGGATTCCTTCAACAACACCTTCCATAAAATCGGGTTTAATTGTTGCTTTGGATGAAATTAATGACCCAGGAAATTTGGGCGCTATTATAAGATTGTGTGATTGGTTTGGGGTGGATCAATTAATTTGCTCAACCAATACGGTAGATTGCTACAATCAAAAAGTGGTGCAATCATCCATGGGTTCATTAGCAAGAGTTCCAATAATTTATACTGAATTGGAAACTTACTTACTACAATCCAAATTACCCAGATATGCTGCGGTTATGGACGGCGAAAATGTATATAAAAGTAATTTGCCCGAAAGTGCAGTATTGGTCATGGGAAATGAAGCAAACGGGATTCGTGCATCCATTTTAAAATTAATAACCAATACCATTTCCATCCCAAGATTTGGCGCGTTAAAGCAAACCGAAAGTTTAAACGTAGCAACGGCTACCGCAATTTTGTTGAGTGAATTTAAGCGGTTGACTTAAGAGATTAATGAAAAGCAAACTTAATAAAAACGCCACGTGTTCCAAAATAATCAACCGATCCAGTCCAAGGACTATTTGCATTATTGTCCCTAACCAACTCATCATTAATGGCAAAAACACCTCTAATGGATGGTGAAAAAATAAAATAGGGCAAATATAAATCTACGCCAATACCCAATTCATAAGAAAAGTTGTTCTTTTTTGTTCTGAATTCTCCATCATAATTATCGTCGGGATTGTCCTGGTTGCTCGAAAAATTATAATCATAAGAAACCCCGGCAATGGCATAAGGTCGCACATTGTCTAACCTGTTTGTATTAAACTTCAGCAGTAAAGGAATTCTAAAATAAGTTGAGTTTACCTCCCTAATACTGTCTTTTGCCCCACCATAAATATGTGTAAACGCCAATTCTTTTGAATTACTAGAAAGTCCTGGTTCTAACCTTAAACTAATATTATTGTGCAAGCGTAAATCCCCAATAAGTCCAACTTCAAAACCCAAACTTGGGGTTGAGACGATAAAAGCATTGGGGTTTAATTTATCATTATAAGATATTTTGTAATCCTTTTTATTTATTCCCAAAAAATATCCCCAAAACACCTGTTGCTTGTCCCAGTTTTGCTTGTATTGAACAATATCTCTTTTTTGTGCTTTCAAGTTATTTACTGAAAAGATTACCAAAAAAATTACAACAAATACTTTTTTCATCTGTTTATGATTTATTTTTTATTGGTACAGATGCTGCCTACCTATCGGTAGGTTCGCCATTAATCATTCTGCTGTGTATCAAAATTTGTTATGGCTCGTTTCATATATTATTTTTTTGCAATATAAATTGATGCAACACCAAATGTTTGCGGTATATTTTCTATACCTATAAACCCAATTTTATGCAAAATATTGTTGAAAGCCTGTCCATAAGGAAAGGAAGCCGCAGAATCCGACAGATATTGATAGGCGACTTTGTCTTTTGAGAACAATTTCCCTATTAAAGGCAGTATGTTTTTGGCATAAAACTGATACCCTTGTTTAAATGGTGTTTTTGTAGGTATAGATGTTTCTAAAACTACAAAAATGCCTCCCTTATTTAAAACTCGGTATATTTCAGCCAATCCTTTTTCTAGATTTTCAAAATTCCGAACGCCAAAAGCAACCGTAATAGCATCAAATGAATTGTCCTTAAAAGGCATATATTCAGAATCCCCCAATACCATTTCAATAGTATTATTTAGCTTAAGGTTTTTAATCTTTTTTCGGCCAACCTCAAGCATTCCATCAGAAATATCGAAACCAACAATTTTTGAAGCTTTTGTTTTAACCAAATTAATGGCCAAATCGCCAGTCCCTGTGGCTATATCCAAAATGGTATCAGGATTAGTTTTTCCAACAATATCAACAACTTTTTTACGCCATTTTACATCAATCCCAAATGAAATAACACGATTTAATCCATCGTATTCATTAGAAATGGCATCAAACATTTTAGTAACTTGTTCTTTTTTACTAAGCTCTGAATCTTTATAGGGTGTAACTTTTTCTGCCATCTCAAATTAAGCGTTAACGGCTACAACTTCATCAATTTTTCCTGGGATTAGTTGCTTCAATGTATTTTCAATCCCATTTTTTAACGTTATTGTTGATGACGGACAACCACTGCAAGCGCCTTGTAAGATGACGTTTACTATTTTTGTGGATGGTGAATAAGACTGGAACAAGATATTCCCGCCATCTGAGGCAACAGCTGGTTTTATGTATTCCTCTAAAATATCAATAATTTGTTTGGAAACATCATCAAGTTCTATATCTGGCATATAAACTTCGGAAACTTTTTGCGGAACTGCATTAGCCAAAGCAATTGTTTTTCCATCAGCGATAAATTGTCTGATAAAGCTTCTTATCTCAACGGTAATTTCGTTCCATTCAACTGTGTTGTTTTTGGTGATTGACACATAATTTTCTGAAATAAATATTTCTTTTACAAATGGAAATTTAAATAATTCTACTGCCAAAGGGACATTTTTAACTTCTTCTCTATTTTTGAATTCCAAATCATTGTCTACCAATTTTAAGTTGGCTACAAACTTCAACACTGAAGGATTAGGCGTTGATTCTGCATACACTTCAACCGGAATTTTTTTCGGCGCCTCTTCTTGTGAAACCACCACACCACCTGCATTTAGGTATTTTTCAATTTCATCTTTCACTTCATCTTGCACATCGCTCCATTCCACTATTGGAAATCGTTCAAGTGCTATAAAATTTGCAGAAATATATACGCGTTTCACAAAAGGTAAATAAAATAATTGCTGTGCCAAAGGGGAGTTTTTGGCTTCGTCAATATTATTGTATTGGTGACTGCCACTTGCTAAAATACCGTTTGAAGTAAATTTTAGGATTGTAGCTATATTCGTTTTTTCGATTTTAAGATTGCTGTTTTTCATTTTTTTAATAGTTTGTGCAAAAATACATAAAACATAATTCATGTACTTGTTTAAAATAAAAAAACGCCTCAAAGCAGAGACGTTTTTATTGCTTTATAATTATTCTTTTAAAGATTCAAGACCAATGTTGCGGTAAATATTGAAGTGTCAAAATTCAACTCTGCCGAATCTACCTGGTTGCTTTGTGGATAAAAGTTATAAGGTGCAGTTTTGCTTGAATTTTGGTAGGCAATATCGAATTTTCCTCCTCTAAATTTATAACCGGCACCCAAAGAAAATCCTTCTAAATTATCAGAACTTATTGCATTTTTATAGGGGCTGTTTTCATAATGATATCCACCTCTAAATGAGAAATTATCAAAACGCCATTCAGTACCTAATCGCAACTCGCCGACACCTTCCAAATTGGTGCTAAAAGCTCTATTTTCATCAATAAAATTGCCGTCGCTTAATTCAATGTTGCTATAATTTTTATAGGAATAATCAACACTAATAAGTCCATTAGTACTAAAAATATAGGCAAAACTTCCAGTTACTTTACTTGGTGTTCTCAACTTATAATCAAAGGTATTTACTCCCGAATACTCACTGGTATATAGCACATCGTTTTTATAAACATTCTCATCATATTCTACAAAATCTTCGGAAAGGGTGTACCAAACAGGCGATTGATAAGCAAGTCCTAAACGTATATTTTCATTGGGTTTTAAAATTGCGCCAAAATTAAAAGACACTCCGTTACCATAGGTTAATAATTCTTGTCGCGAAGACACATCCAAAGTGTTTCCGCCACCGTCGTTGTTGTATTCTTCAGTTAATGTTCTTTGGTAATTTTCAACATCATATGTAGTTATGGATGCCCCTAGAAATAAATTATCTTTATGCTGTGCTGCAAACGTAAATGAATATTTACGATTTTTGCCATCCGTAAAATTTTCGAAATATTGATTTTCAGCAAGGCCGTAAACTACATCAGGATCGTAAAAGTCGGTCAATGGGGCAAAACCACTATTTCCTTCCGCAATCCAAAAATTTTCAAAATCGTTGGCAATGCTGTAGTTAAACCCTAATGCAATATTGCTCCATTCAGAGTTGCTGCTATAACCCCTAAAAACAAATACACCTCCTACTTGCGATAAATTGGTGAAATCATTTTCAAATTGTGTCTTGTTTCCATAAAAACCAACATTTGTTTTTAAGTTTCTGTTGTTTAAGGAGATTGCAAATTCGCTAGTCAAAAAAACAGCGGCACCTGCTGGATTTATTTCCATAGCCGACAAATCACCTCCCAAAGCACCAAAAGCGCCGCTCATAGCGTTATAACGCGCAGTACCAGTAATATTTTCTTTTGAAAATAATACTCCAATATCATTATACCCCAATGTTTGTGCCTTTAAAATATAACCAAAACACATTAATGTTATCACTAAATATAATTTCTTCATAATTTTCAAATTATTTAAACCTCAAAATTTTTAATTACCTCTTCTTGAACTGCTTCTTGATGATGAGCTTGAAGAAGATGATTGTGATGAACTGCTTCGACTTGTTGTATTTGAGCTTCTGCTAGCCGAAGAATTATCATTTCCAGAACTTCTTGTATTGTATGAATTATTGTTTGAATTATTGTTTGAATTATTCTCTCTTCTAACAGTGTTCGAATTATTTTCAGTTCTAACATTATTGGCAGCGTTTTCCCTTCTAATATTACTAGACGCGTTATTGTAATTTTGAGTACCTGAATTATTCGGATTCACCCTATATACTGAATTTGCGCTTCTATTAGGTGATGATACGCGTTCAGTGGAATAATACCTCATGGTAGAAGGTGAGAAATTATAAGATGAATTTCTTCTGGTTGATGAAGACCGTTGAATTGTATTGTTATTTGAACCTCTTTGAATCGTATTATTGTTTGATCTTGTTGATCGAATATTACTATTTCTATTAATGGTATTGCTGTTTCTGTTTAAATTTCCATCTGTAGCTCTTCTGGTTGAAGTATTAATGTTTCTTCTAGTCGAATTATTTTGTGTACTGCTTCTTCTGCTTAAAGTGGATAAATTAGAGTTTTCATATGACCTGATTCCCGTGCTTCGATTTGTTCTTTTCCCATAACTATCATAGTTCCGTCCATAATAATATGGATAATTATAATAATAAGAATTGTATGGATTGTAATAATTACCATAGTATCCATAACGGTAAGGATTATACCCATAAGAATAATACGGATTGTAATAGTTGTAGCCCCAAGGGTTATAATAATATGGGTAATAGTTATTATAAGGATAGTAAAATGGATTATACCAATAATAACTAGAACTCATATAACCATAACCACTGTTTATGTTAATTACAACGTCGCCATCATATCCCCATGGTTCATTGTAATTTGTATATAATTGATCATCCTGAACTGTTGTATCATCGTAATAATAATCATCAATCTCCGTAAAAGTATCCTCTTGCCTTAAATTGTCTAAATCCTCCAATTGTTTTGAAAAATAATTTTGATCAAAATTGGATCGCTTTTCAATTATTACCACTTCATTTCTGATTTGATTATTTGAGGCATAAATGCCGTCAGTCTCAGTATTGTATGCGCTTTGATAAGTGCCACAAGAATATAAACTAGCAAACAGCACCAATAAAAGGGCAATTCGCAAGTACTTTTGGTAAATTATATTTGAAGCTTTCATAATCAGTTGTGGTTTTTATTGTTGAACTATTTAAAAAAAACTAATTTTGTCGAAATTAATAATTTTCATTAAAATAGGCGCAATATTTATGCCAAACTTTTGATTATGAGTAAGAATTTGACAAAGAGAGAAACCGATTATTCCAAGTGGTATAATGAGCTTGTGGTTAAAGCAAATTTAGCAGAGAACTCGGGCGTTAGAGGCTGCATGGTTATCAAGCCTTATGGCTATGCAATTTGGGAAAAAATGCAAGCTGAATTGGATAGAATGTTTAAGGAAACTGGCCATGAAAATGCTTATTTTCCGCTTTTTGTTCCTAAAAGCATGTTTGAAGCTGAAGAGAAGAATGCCGAAGGATTTGCCAAAGAATGTGCCGTTGTAACGCATTATCGTTTAAAAAATGACCCAGACAAGCCAGGAAAATTGATGGTTGACCCTAATGCAAAATTAGAGGAGGAGCTAATTGTTCGACCTACAAGCGAGGCAATTATTTGGAGCACTTATAAAGGATGGATTCAATCTTACCGTGATTTACCGCTATTAATTAACCAATGGGCAAATGTTGTGCGCTGGGAAATGCGTACCCGTTTATTTTTGCGTACTGCTGAATTTTTATGGCAAGAAGGACATACGGCCCATGCTTTAGAAACAGAAGCTATTAAAGAAGCGGAATTGATTTTGGACGTTTATGGTAATTTTGCAGAGAATTTCATGGCAATGCCAGTAATAAAAGGCTTAAAAACCGAAAGCGAACGATTTGCCGGCGCCTTGGAAACCTATTGTATTGAAGGATTAATGCAAGATGGAAAAGCATTACAAGCAGGAACATCTCACTTTTTAGGTCAAAATTTCGCAAAAGCATTTGATGTGAAATTTACTTCAAAAGAGGGAAAACAAGAATACGTTTGGGCTACTTCTTGGGGTGTTTCCACGCGGTTGATTGGTGCGTTGATTATGACACATTCTGACGATTTAGGTTTGGTTTTACCTCCAAACCTTGCGCCAATTCAAGTTGTAATTATACCAATTCATAAAACTGACGAGCAATTAGACGCTATTTCAGTCAAAATTAATGAAATTGCTGTTGAGTTGCGCAAAAAGGGAATTTCCGTAAAATATGACGCTAGAACTGCCTACAAACCAGGCTGGAAATTCGCAGAATACGAACTAAAAGGAGTTCCTTTAAGAATCGCCATGGGACCGAAAGATTTAGAAAATGGCACTTTGGAAATAGCGCGCAGAGACACGCTTGAAAAACAAAATATTACTCAAGATGCTGTTGTTGAATATGTTGAAAAAACATTAAAAGAAATTCAAGATAATTTATATCAGAAAGCACTAAATTATAGAGAATCACATATTACCGAAGTTGAATCATTTAAAGAATTTCAAGAAGTATTGGAAACAAAGGGCGGGTTTATTTCTGCGCATTGGGATGGGACTCCTGAAACTGAAGAAAAAATAAAAGATTTAACCAAAGCAACGATAAGATGCATCCCTTTAAATAATAAAATTGAAGAAGGAAAGTGCGTGTTTACTGGAGAAAAATCCATTCAAAGAGTATTATTTGCGAAAGCTTACTAATTTTTTTGAAAAATATTTTGTGGTGTAGAAAATAGTTGTATTTTTGCATCCGCATTGACAAAATAACATTTGTTAATAAATACATAATGGTCCGTTCGTCTAGGGGTTAGGACGCCAGGTTTTCATCCTGGTAACAGGGGTTCGATTCCCCTACGGACTACAAAAAAAAATTAAATAAACTAAAAAATGGCAAATCACAAGTCAGCATTAAAGAGAATAAGAAGTAATCGCGCGAAGCAATTAAGAAATAGATATCAGCATAAAACAACCCGTAATGCTGTTAGAAACTTACGCGCTATAACTGAAAAGGAAGAAGCTGTGGCGTTATTTCCAAAAGTAGTTTCTATGCTTGATAAATTAGCAAAGAAAAATGTTATACACAAAAATAAAGCTGGACACTTAAAGTCTAAATTGGCTAAGCACGTAGCAGCTCTATAAAATTTTAAACCTACAAATTTAAAAAAGCATCCCCTTTGGTGATGTTTTTTTTTGCACTAAATTCAGATTGATGAAACCAAGCGATTATTATGTTGGATGGTTAAAACACCTAAACTATTAGCTTCATTTTCATAAGCAACATAAGCTTGGGCATCTTTTTTCATATATCTGATATCTTATATAATTTATACTCTTACAAAGCTTGAAATCCAGAATTTAACATCTGGGCAAAAAAAACAAAGTCCCTTTACAAAAGTAATTTAAAGATAAAATTGGATTGAAATAATCGTAAGCAGTAACTACCACTCATAGATTTTATTGGCGTCGAGTCTGATAAAAATGAAAAGCAGTACGGTGAATCCCCAAAGCGCCGATCCTCCGTAGCTAAAGAAAGGCAATGGAATGCCAATAGTTGGTACTAACCCAATAACCATTCCTATATTTATAACGAAATGCATAAAAAATATGGCGACAATGCTGTATCCATAAATTCGGCTAAATTTGGTTTTTTGCTGTTCTGCCTTATTGATAATTCTAAGCAAAAAGGCCACAAATAAAATAATGACAAGGGCACTGCCCACAAATCCCCATTCTTCACCAACAGTTGTAAATATATAATCAGTTTTTTGTTCGGGTACAAAATTCCCCTGCGTTCGTTCTCCTTCTAAAAATCCTTTGCCAAAAAATCCACCTGATGCAATTGTAGTAACCGATTGGTTGGTATTGTATCCAACACCTTTCATATCAACAGTTTTACCAAGTATGATATCAAATCTATCTCGGTGATGTTGTTTAAATACATGGTTAAAAACTAAATCGACACTAAAAATAAACATGGCCGTCATAATATAGATGCCAACTATTTTGCCCCATCCTTTCCTAAAAGCCCTTGGCCTGTAAAAAATAAAATACAAAAGGGTTCCTATAAATAACACCAAAGAACTTATGAGGGTCATTTTATAGCCTAGAATAAGTGTAATTACGAAAAGAAATAAAGCGATAAAACCGACTGTTATATAATAAAATGGCAATCCTTCTCTATACAATACAAAAATAAACGCTGCATATACCAATGCTGAACCTGGATCTGGCTGCAATATTATGAGTATAGCAGGGAAAAACAGGAGTAATAATGCCTGTACTTGTGTGCTTAACTTTTTAAGGTTAAACATTTTATCACTCACCAATTTGGCTATTGCCAATGCTGTTGCGGCTTTGGCAAATTCTGAAGGTTGAAGACTAAAGTTACCTATTGCGTACCAAGAAGTTGATCCATTTATATTTTTTCCGAAAACAAAAAGTCCGGCAAGCAGCACTAGAAAAATTAAATAAATAACCGATGCATATTTCTCATAAAATTTGGCTTCAAACATTAAAATAAGTAAGATAATTGGAAGGCTCAATCCTATCCAAATAAGTTGCTTTCCATACTCAGTTGAAAAATTTAATAAATCGAAATTATTTTCACTTATTGTAGCCGCATAGATATTGATCCACCCCAAAAAGATGAAAACGAAATAAAACAAGACCAAGATCCAATCAATTCCGTGAAATATATTGTCTTTTCTGCTTCTCAACTTTTTTATTTTATTTTATCTGTTTGTCATATTCTTCCTGAAGGCTGCCGTTAATCATTCTCTCTTCAACCAATGGCCTTCCAATTTTGCCTGTTAAATATTTTTCTATCATCAAAGTTGCAATTGGGCCTGCCCATCGAGAGCCCCAATAACCGTTTTCTACAAAAACAGCAATGGCAATTTTCGGATTTTCTCTAGGCGCATAGGCAATAAATATGGAATGGTCTTGTCCATGTGGGTTTTCAGATGTTCCTGTTTTACCGCTTATCTCAAGTCCTTCTACTCGTGACCCCCTTGCTGTTCCTCTCGGATTTTCAAAAACATCAAACAAACCATCTTTAACAGGTTTGAAATGCTTTTTATCTATAGTGGTGTATATGGGGGTGGTAAATTTTTTATCTAAGGGCCTACCTTTAATTTTTTTTGCAATATGAGGAATATAATAAAATCCTTCATTTGCAATTGCGGCAGTCATATTAGCCAATTGAATTGGTGTAGTCAACACCTCTCCTTGACCAATAGCATTGGATATGGTTGCGGTAGAACGCCACCTTCCGTTAGGATAAATTTTATTGTACAAATTTCCATTGGGTATATTTCCTTTTTGCCCAACAGACAAATCGTTGTCTAAATAATTTCCCAGACCAAAACTTTCTGCATGTTTACTCCATACATTTACGCCTTGTGTTGGTGTTGGAAATTTATCAATTGTTTTTCGGTAAGCATTCGCAAAATAGCTATTGCACGATCGGTAAATTGCCATATTTAATGCAACGGGGCTTCCACCGGTTTCACAGTGACATCTCATAAAAGCCCCTTTTCCAGACCCATATTTATAGCCTCCAAAGCATTGGATGGACGTTCCTGTGGTAATTACATTTTCTTGTAAGGCTACCAAAGCTGATATCACTTTAAATGGTGATCCCGGCGGATATTGCGCCTGCAAACCTCTATCCAGCAAAGGTAAACTAACAGCGTCGAGGTATAATTTCGTGAAGTTTTTTGAACGATCTCTGCCAACCATTAAATTTGGATCATAGGTTGGGGTGGATACCATGGCTAAAATTTCACCTGTAGAAGGTTCAATTGCAACAATGCCCCCACGTTTATTTGACATTAAAACTTCTCCGTATTGTTGCAATACAGCATCAATGGTCAATGTTATGTCATTTCCAGAAATTGGAAGAGTATCATATAATCCATTTTTAAAGGAACCTATTTCTTTATTGAATCTATCGCGTTGAATAAACTTAACACCCTTTGTTCCTCTCAACACATCTTCATAAGTTTTCTCAACACCTGCCGTACCAATTAATTCCCCCAAATGGTACTTTGAATTGTTATTAATCATATTTTCATTTACTTCACTAATGTAACCCAATACATTTGCTGCAGAACGCTTTGGGTACTCTCTTAATGATCGCTTTTGAATATAAAATCCTTTAAACTTGTACATTATTTCCTGCAAAGATGCATAATCGTCTTTTGAAACCTGTTGCAAAAATGTAGATGGGATCCTTGTGGAATAACTTGAAGCTGCTTCAATTTTTCCAATAAATTCTTCTTTCGTAATTTTAAGAAGTTTGCAAAATGCAATGGTGTCTAAAAGTTTAACTTCTCTGGGAATAACCATGATATCATAAGACAATTGATTTGCAACCAGCAACACCCCGTTTCTATCGAAAATATACCCCCGTTCAGGGTAGTCGTATATTACTTTTACAGCAGAATTATTAAGTGTTGATGTATTAAAAGAATTGTTCAAAACTTGCAAGTAAAATAACCGGGCAATATATATCACTCCTATAAAAATAATTAAAAAAGATAATAGGCCAGTTCTCTTCATTTGATAATTTTTATTGATTTTGAAAAAACCAATGAAATGCTAATATTTATCCTTCTATCTGTCAAAATATTTTATAAAAAAGTGTTTCATCTATTTTTTTTGGTAAACAAGGTAATTCCCAAAAAACTAATAAGTATGGTAAAAATACTTGTTAAAACGGTATTGGTAATAATGTTTAAAAATTCTCTAAAACTAAAATATTCCAAACTAAAAACGATGAAATGATGAATAATTGTCAATATAGAAATAAATAAAACAATTCTATTAACCGAAAGCATCTTTAAATTAAATTGGGTATAATCAAGATCCGATTTTCTTAAAACAGCCATTAATATGGGAAGTCTAAAATAGGCAATAAAGGTGATGGCAAAAGCATTGACACCTCCCGAATCGGAGAAAAAATCAATGGAAATTCCCAGCAAAAAACTTAAAACCAAAAATAAACTCCTTGTTTTTTTAACAGGATATAAAAATACCCAAGCAATATAAACCATCGGATTTATATATCCGAAAATATTTAGATGGTTTAAAATAAAAACCTGTAAAAACAAAAGGCCTATAAAGCGAATGGCGTTATTTATGACTAGATTATTCATTTACAACACGTTGTTCAAGAGTTATTTGTTCATCCTTATGAAGATTTTTAACAATCTGAACTTCACTAATAGCACTCATATCATTAAATAACAAAATATTAATTATTTGATATTTATTGTGTTCATATTTAAAATCTTTCACAACACCAACGGAAATACCCTCAGGAAAAATCGCTGATTTCCCTCCAGTAATAATAGTATCCCCTTCTTTAACCAAAGCCTGTCTAGGAATATCTATAATCTGGCTAATGTTATAATCTTTTCCATCCCAAACTAAAGTGCCAAAATGATTACTATTTTTTAAGCGCACATTAATTTTTGAATTGGTGTTTAATAATGATAAAACCGTAGCGTAATTTGAAGACACGTTTTTAATGACGCCTATGATTCCTTTGCTGTTTATAACACCTAAATCTGGGGCCAACCCATGTCTAGCACCTTTATTTATTGTTAAAAAGTTATTTCTTTTGGTGAAATTATTATTGATGATTTTTGCGACGGAATAGTTGTATTTTTGAAAATATTGTGAACTGTCTATTACCGTAAAGCTATCCAAAACAAACTTATTTTCTTTTTCTTCCAATAAGTTTTTTAAACGCACATTTTCTTCGCTTAATAGCTGGTTGTCCTTTTTTAAATAAAAAAATGCACTTATAGCGTTAACTTTGTTATAGACACCTCCGGTAATTGAATTTGCAGAATTTACAAATTTACTTTGTTGGAAGGAATAATCATGAACAATCACAATAAAAGCCAAGGTTTCTAGAACTATAAACAGCAGAAAATATCTGAATTTTTTAATAAAATAAATGATTTGCCGCATATAAATAATAGAAAATTAACCTACCTCATTAATACATTTTTGAATTTTTCCAAATCTTTAAGTGCAATTCCCGTGCCTCTAACTACGGCTCTTAAAGGGTCTTCAGCAATATACACGGGCAAATCTGTTTTTCTTGACAAACGTTTGTCCAGCCCGCGAAGCATAGATCCTCCTCCAGCCAAATAAATCCCTGTATTATAAATATCGGCAGCCAATTCAGGTGGTGTTTTTGAAAGCGTTTCCATTACAGCATCTTCAATTCGCAAAATGGATTTGTCCAATGCTTTTGAAATTTCTCTATATGAAATCTGGACCTGTTTTGGTTTACCGCTCAATAAATCGCGCCCTTGAACAAGCATATCTTCTGGTGGCGCTTCTAAATCTTCCGTTGCGGCACCAACTTGAATTTTAATTCTTTCAGCTGTGCGTTCCCCAACATATAAATTATGTTGTGTTCTCATATAATAAGCAATATCATTGGTAAAAACGTCGCCGGCAACTTTAATTGATTTATCACAAATAATACCTCCTAAAGCAATTACGGCAATTTCAGTTGTTCCGCCTCCTATATCAATAATCATGTTACCTTTTGGCTGCATAATGTCAATGCCAATACCGATAGACGCAGCCATTGGTTCGTGAATTAAAAATATTTCTTTGGCATTCATATGTTCAGCAGAGTCAATTACAGCACGTTTTTCTACTTCAGTAATTCCTGATGGAATACAAATAACCATACGTAATGAAGGAGCAAAAAAACGTTTTTTGATACTTGGGATATTTTTTATAAACTCTTTTATCATCTGCTCCGAAGCTTCAAAATCGGCGATTACGCCATCTTTTAAAGGCCGGATTGTTTTAATATTTTCATGAGTTTTACCTTGCATTAAACTGGCTTTTTTACCAGTCGCAATAATTTTTCCAGTGCTTCTGTCTCTTGCAACTATTGAGGGCTCATCCACAACAACTTTACCTTCATGAATAATAAGTGTGTTGGCAGTGCCCAAATCAATTGCAATGTCCTCGGTCATAAAGTCGAAAAAACCCATATATTTTTATTATTTATTAAATTTGAAATCTCACAAAGTTACTTAAATTAGTGTTTAAAATGACGTGTGCCTGTAAATATCATCGACATTTTATGTTCATTGCAATAATCAATTGATAATTGATCCTTAATTGAGCCTCCTGGCTGTATTACTGCAGTAACTCCAACATTATTTGCGATTTCTACACAATCAGGAAATGGAAAAAAAGCATCACTCGCCATGACCGCTCCATTTAAGTCGAAATTAAAATGTTTTGCTTTTGCGATTGCCTGATCCAAAGCATCAACTCGACTGGTTTGGCCAGTTCCACTTGCAAAAAGCTGTTTGTTTTTTACAAGTACAATGGTGTTTGATTTGGTATGTTTACAAATTTTTGAGGCAAAAAGTAAATCTTTCTGTTCTCTGTCTGTTGGTTTATCCTCGGTCACAAATTGTACAACGTCAATTGAATCTGTTTTGTTGTTTTTATCTTGAAAAAGAACGCCATTTAATGCTGTTCTATATTGAGTATTTGGTAATTCAATAGACTTTTGAGCTAAAATAATTCTATTTTTTTTACCTTTTAATAGCGTTAGGGCATCTGAATTAAACCCTGGAGCAATCACAACTTCACAAAAAAGTTCGTGAATTTCTTCGGCAGTTTCCAAATCGATGACTTTGTTTGAAATTAAAACACCTCCAAAAGCCGAAGTTGGATCGGCAGCTAAAGCATCTAAATAAGCTTGTTTTAAAGTAGCTCTTTGCGCCACGCCGCAAGCATTGTTGTGTTTTAAAATGGCAAATGTTGGTTCGTCATTTTTAAACTCTTCCATTAAACTTATGGCTGCATCAACATCCAATAAGTTATTGTAGGAAAGTTCTTTTCCGTGAAGTATATCGAAAAGATCATCTAAATTTCCAAAAAAGAAACCTTTTTGATGCGGGTTTTCGCCGTATCGTAAAACTGAAACTTTATCAAAACTTTGTCTAAACGACAATTCACCTTCATTTAAATAATTGAAAATGGCGCTATCGTAATGGCTGGAAACCGCAAATGCTTTTGCTGCAAATTTTTTGCGTTGTTCTAAAGTTATTTCCCCTTTCCCTGTTTTTAGTATTTCTAAAAACTCATCGTATTGGTTAAGTGATGAAACACAAATAACATCATTAAAGTTTTTTGCTGCGGCTCTGATAAGTGAAATTCCGCCTATATCAATTTTTTCAATAATTTCTTGTTCCGCTGCATGGCTTGCAACGGTTTTTTCAAATGGATACAAATCTACAATTACAATATCAATTTCAGGAATTTCATATTGCGCCAATTGTGAAATATCATTCTTATTTTCTCTTCTTGATAAAATTCCTCCAAAAACTTTTGGGTGCAATGTTTTAACTCTTCCTCCTAAAATTGAAGGATATGAAGTTAACTCTTCCACAGGTATTGCGTTAACACCCAAATCTTTGATGAATTTTTCGGTGCCTCCAGTAGAATAAATTGTAATATTAAGGTCGTTTAATTTTTGAATGATCGGAGCCAAACCGTCTTTGTGAAATACTGAAATCAGAGCCGATTTTGCTTTTTTTAATGTACCCATAAGTTATCTTTGTAAATGTTTGGCAAAGCTACTAATAATCAATAGCCTATACAACACAAAATAGTCATAATATTTCAAGAGATATTTTTAATTTTTTGCTCAAAATTCGAGACCATTTCATTATAGTTCAGGGAAGTTTTTTTAGGATTATTTTTTCTAAAAAATTTATTCAGAAAAGAAATTTTGTTTACTAAACCCTTTTTTTTACCAGTGATTTTTGGGGATTTTTTAAACATTATACAGTTATTTATAGGGGATATCTATTTTAATTGCGCCACTTTTTTACACACAAATTCAAGAAAAAGTTCATCGGCTTCCGAAAAAGGGTTTGTGATGTGAGAATCAATGTCAATTTGACCAATATTTTCTCCATTTACAAAAATGGGAATCACAATTTCGCTTTTCACTTTAAATCCGCAGGAAATATAATTGTCTTGGGCTGAAACATCTGGAACCACAAAATTTTTGTTGCTGATTGCCACTTGTCCGCAAATGCCTTTGCCAAAAGGAATTATAATGTGCTCGGTTGGTTCGCCGGCAAATTCGGCCAATTTTAGTTCGGCTTTATCGCCATTTTTAAAATAAAAACCCACCCAATGATAATAATCAATTTCTTGTTTTAGGTAATCGCAAATTGCCTGACGCTTTTCTGAAACCGATTGGTTGCTTTCTGCAATAGCAGTAATGGAATCTTTTAAATGAGGAATATTCATATTAATTTGTAATTTTATGCAAAATTAAAATTCTTTTTTTGTGAAAGGCAATAAAACGGTAGTATTATTTTTAATAAAATTTTTTGGTTCGTATTTGCTGCTGTTTTTATTGTATTCTTTTTATTTAAATAGAACCCAAAATGAAATAGCGCCATTTGCGTGCGCACCAATTACCCAAACTGTTGCCGAACAAACAAAATATTTATTAGACAGTTTTGCTTATCCAACTGAATTAGCGCAGGATACAGAAACGCTTGCCTTAAAGTTATTTATTAAAGGTAAATTAACCGCATTTATAGTTGAAGGCTGTAATGCCATAAGCATCATTATATTATTTATTGCTTTTATAATTGCTTTTGCAGGGAAATTTAAAACGACCGTTTTATATATCTTGTTTGGTAGTTTGCTTATCTATTTCATAAACATTGTTAGAATTGCGATTATTTCGATTGCAATCTATGAATATCCTCAATATCAAAATGTATTACATGAAATTCTGTTTCCCTCCATTATCTACGGAATTACATTTTTGCTTTGGTTTGTTTGGGTTCGGAAATTTTCAAGCTTAAAAAAATGAAAAAATCGCTTCGAATAGGCTTAATTATTTTACTGTTTCTGCTGCTAATTTTAATTCGTGCAGTGGTACAGCCTTATTTTTACGATCCGCTTCTGGACTATTTTAAACATGATTATTTATATGCTTCCATTCCCGAAATAGATTTCAGTATTTATTTTTGGAATATTTTTTACAGATACTTTTTAAATACTATTATTTCTTTAGCGATTATTTATTTGGTTTTCAATGATGCAAAGACACTCTATTTTACAATCAAATTTTATGTTCTTGCTTTTGTGGCATTGAGTTTGATACTTTTTATACTTTTAAAATTTAATATTACACAAAATTATTTGTTGATTTTTTATGTTCGCCGATTTTTAATTCAACCTTTGTTTGTTTTTATTTTATTGCCAGCTTTTTATTATCAACAGTTGAAAGGTGAGAAGTTGGAAGTGTAAAGGAAAAAAATGTACGTCCCTGATATAGGTTGACCACAAAAGTCAATTTATATGAGAGCAAATATTCGATTAATCAACAAACATCGTCACTACACAAAGGAATTTAAAGAATCGCTTGTTAAAGAATTTGAAAACGGACAATTAAGTGTT
>DATCTJ010000010.1:0-3522 GCA_036568005.1 Lutibacter sp.
TGTATTAGTTCAAATTTAAGCATAAATTTTATGAGGTGTTGCAAAATGTAGTTTTTAGTTCAAATTTTGTTATTTAAGTTCTAAATTTAATCTGTCCATTTTTCAATCAGTTTAATGATTGTAAAAATCTGGAATGTTTGTTGGTTTGTTGTAATTTCTCTTTTTTAGGTTTTTCCGTTTCGTTGCTCAATTCTGATATTTTGCTAAAAATCAGGACTTTGTCAATTTGCTGTAATTTGTCTTTTTAAGTTTCTCCGTTTCGTTGCTCAATTCCGCCATTTTACTAAAAATCAGAACTTTGTCAATTTGTTGTAATTTTTCTTTTTAAGTTTTTACGATTCGTTGCTTAATTTTGTCATTTTACTCAAAATCAGAAATCTTTCTCAATTTGTCGTAATTTGTCTTTTTAGGTTTTTCCGATTTGTTGCTCAATTTTGTCATTTTACTCAAAACCAGAACTTTCTCAATTTGTTGTAATTTTTCTTTTTAAGTTTTTACGATTCGTTGCTTAATTTTGTCATTTTACTCAAAATCAGAAATCTTTCTCAGTTTGTTTTAATTTGTCTTTTTAGGTTTTTCGTTTCATTGCTCAATTCCGACATTTTGCTCAAAATCGAACCGTTTTAATTTGTGTTTTTTCAGTAATTTCAATTTAACTTTTACAGAATTTTTCTCCGCCGAAATTCTATTCTGCTATATTTTGCAACGGTTAGTATATGAAAAGTAGGCGATTTCGAAGCACGAAACTTTCAGTTAAGCACAAAGTTTGATACGAGCCAAAAGCCTTGATTTTACAACTATTTCGCCTATTTTTTATATACATTGTTAGCAAATCGGCTTTCTTCAAGCGTTAATGTTAATTGTTTAGGTAAATCATAATTCTTTGGTTTAGATGTCAACTGTGATTTATCATTTTTAATTCGAGATTTCATTTCAGAATTTGTTACACTGTCTTTAAGTTCAATATTTGATAAAAGAGCTTCATAAACAGCGTTTCTGTTTGTTTCCTTGCCACCAACGTGATAAAAATGTTCTTTAGTCGCTACAAAAGAATCTTTCCAAACTGAAAAAACATAATCGTTAGTTCTGTATTTATTACTTAGCCAAGTTGATAAAATAAATTTGCAGTTAGAATTTACCAATCCTTTGTTTAATACTATTTCTTCTTCTTCTGACCAACTGTCAAAATAGTCAACGTGTCTTCCAATGTATGGTGGGTCTGAATAAACAAAATCCGAACTTTTTAATTCTAATAAAGTCTGATTAAAATCTTGGTGTTTAAATACATAATCGCCTTGTTCAATAATCTGAGAAATGTTCTCTACTTGATTAGTTATTTTTGTAACTAAAGCTTGTGCAAAGCGATTTGGTTTTTTACAAAAAGGAACATTGAAACCACCTTTTTTATTAAATCGCATCATTCCATTAAAACAAGAACGACTTAAAAATAGAAAATCTAAAGGATTCCCAAACTCGTTAAATCTTTCTCTTACAGCATAGTAATGTTTTCCTTCCGTTTCTAAAAGTTTTTGACCTTCTTGGTTTAGAAAGTTCTTTACTATTACACTTGTTATTTCCTTGTTTTGTATTGCCTTGTAAAAATTAATAAGGTGTGGATTACTATCACAAAGTAACGCTTTTTTGGGGCGAACATTGAATGCAACAACGCCTGTTCCCATAAATGGTTCAACCCAACGGTCATAGGATATTTCTTTTACGTTTGAAGAAATCCATTCGACAAGTTTGGTTTTGATACCTTGAGATTTTATTGGTGGGACAAATATTTTCATTTTTTCTTGTTTTTTCGTTTAGGTTTCATAGGATTGATTTTATCCGTACTCATTCCCTTAAATTCAAGAAATTCTGTCAATTTAGTTAGCTTTTTAAAATTACCTGCTTTTTTTGGGTCAGGAACTTTTAAAACGCCTTGATTTATCCAATATTCATCAAATACTTTTTCTCCAAGATTTTTGAATACACCGTTTCCTTTAAGAATATCATCTATGTATTGAATACTCCCTATATTAGCTGTATTTCCGCTACCGCCTTTGTCACTCGAAATCTTCCATTTTTCTTCAGCGAAGAAAACAAGGTTTTTAATTACTGAAGTGATTTTATCTAACTCATTTAATTGAAGTATTTTAGTTTCATCAATGTCAATAGATAATGCTCTTGTATATAAAATTCCTAAGCAAATGTGTGAAGTGTAATCAGCGTATGGGAACTGAATGTTTTTTGTGCTTGTTCTTTTTCTGAAATATTCTCCGTGCGAACCTAGCGTAAATCCATTACAAAATCCATCATAGTCATCTAATCGGTAAGTTGTTTTTATATCAACTGCGAATTTTATTTTTGGATTCTTTTTGTTTACAAATGATAAATCAGGATACCAATTTTGCATTTCTGCAAGAACTATTTCGTATCCGTTTTGGTTAGCAAATTCTTGAAACTTAGGAAAAAGTTGAATTTCAAGAATTTTTGAAATTATTTTTGTGTCAGAAGAAATGGTGTAAACGCTCTTTTCTATATCTATAAAACCCTTAACTTTCCAATCACCAACATTGTCCGAAACATATTCAGTTAGCTCTTTTGAAAAGTCTTGAAGTTTATCTAAAAATTCCTTTTTTATATCACTCATTTTATGTCATTCATTTATTTGCTCCAAAGTTACAATAAAACTTTAGGTTATGTTTTTCTGTGTGGTTTTTTAAGCTGTTTGCTAACGGGTTTGTATAAGATTTGTGCGCCGTAAAAATCGGAGATTTTTCGGACGTAGCAAATCGTTTGTTGAATGTTTGTCGGTTTGTACTAGTTCAAATTTAAGCATAAATTTTATGAGGTGTTGGCAATAGTATTTTTCAGTTTATTCTTAATATTTTCCAATACATTAAATTCATCCTCTAAATCAATCCTAAATTGGGTTGAAATATTCTTATTCATATACTTAAATTCAACTTTATTGTTAATTCCAGCCATATACCAAGGTCCAACATAATTAGGTCCAGAATGTTCGTATTTGTGCCAAAAGTCTTTGATTGTTAAATTCAACATTTTAATATCTTTAATGGGATAATGTTCAGCGTTAATTTCAATAAATTCAGTTGATATTTTTATTATACCTTCTAATTTTCCATTTAATTTTTCTGAAGAGCCAATTGAACCAAATTTTCCAAGTGCAAATATGCCGAGTGATACAAAACAACAAATTTTGAAAAATAAATCAAGAAAATCATTTTTCCAATTGTCGTGATTTTCAATTGCTAAAAAGCAGAAAATTAAAAATAAAATAATTCCGCTCCAATACCATTTTTGAGAATCACTTAAATTCAAAAAACTTTTGTTTGGAATATAAATTTTACCTTCGAATCTCATATTATTGCCAACGGTAATTTATAAGATTTGTGCGACGTAAAAATCGGAGATTTTTCCGCCGTAACAAATTTTTGTTGAATGTTTATTATTTGTTTCAGTTCAAATTTAAGCATAAATTTTATGAGGTGTTAACTAAAGTGCCTCTAAATA
>DATCTJ010000011.1:0-120720 GCA_036568005.1 Lutibacter sp.
TTGTGAGGATAATGGTCGACCTGCAAAGCCAATTCGATTAATGGTCGGATTGTTGATTTTGAAGCATCTTCGGAACATCTCGGACGAAAGTGTCGTAGAGCAATGGACCGAGAATCTTTATTATCAATATTTTTGCGGACAACAAGAATTTAGTTCTTCGGAACCTTGTGAAGCTTCTGAACTTGTTCATTTTCGCAAACGCATTGGAGAATCGGGAATAGAGTTGATTCTCAAAGAGAGCATCCGTATTAACGGAGATGACAGCAATGATGATCAGGTTAGTATTGACACTACTGTTCAGGAGAAAAATATCACTTTTCCTACAGATGCAAAGTTGCATAAAAAGATCATCAAAAAGTGTCTTGCAATTGCAAAGAAGGAACAGCTTTCAGTTCGTCAGACCTACACCAGAACGCTTAAAAAATTAGGCGTGGACCAGCGTTTCAGAAATCATCCAAGAAATAAATCAAAAGCAAAAAAAGCGGACAAAAAAGTTAAAACCATTGCAGGAAGATTGGTTCGTGAATTAGAGAGAAATCTTGAACCCGACTCCATTTATCTTACAGATATTGAATTATTTAAACAAGTTCTAGCTCAAAAACGAACAAGTAAAAACAAAATTTATTCTCTGCACGAACCTGAAACACAGTGCATCTCTAAAGGAAAAGAACACAAAAAATTTGAATTTGGAAATAAAGCGTCTTTCGTTCGCACCCAAAACACAGGTGTGATTGTTGGAGCAATGGGTTTTAGAAATGAGTTTGATGGACATACCTTAGAACCTGTATTGGAACAAGTTGAAAGACTTGTTGGAAAAGTTCCTCAAAAAGCCGCAGTTGACCGAGGTTATCGAGGCCGAAAACAAATTGGAGAAACACAAATTCTGTTGCCAAAACCCTTTAATGACAAAACCCAAACAAAGTATCAGCAGAAAAAACTAAAAGAGGCGCATAAGAAAAGAGCCGCAATAGAACCCGTAATCGGACATCTTAAAACGGACCATCGATTAGGAAGAAACTTCTACAAAGGAATTGTGGGAGACAACATAAATATTATGCTTGCCGCAGCCGGATTTAACTTCAAAAGGATGATGAATAAATGGAAACTATCTTATTGTCAATTTTTTCAAGAACTGTTTTCATTACTTGAATTTGCGACATATAAAATATTTTGCCTAAAAAGAGCTTTTTAAGGCTCGACTATTTAAAAGTTTTAAAAACGAATCAAAAACCATGACAATAATTAATTCTGTTTTACTTGTAGTTCTTTCCGTAGCAGCCTTTTTTATTATTAAAGAATTCCGTATTGAGGCATCATTGCTGAAGCAGTCAGAATATGTCCAAGGAATTACCATTGATTATTGCAAAGTTTTTGCCCGAGGCGAAGGTATCGCATTTGAATACGAAGTAAACGGGACCAAATACAATAATTGCGATACATTTTACCCACTTTCAAAAGATAGCATTGTGGTTCCAGGGGGAAAATATACGGTGAGGTTCTCATCCAAATTTCCGGAATCGGGAAGGATGAATTTCAAAATGAAAATAACATCAAAATAATTATGAACCAAAAAGCAACTGCAACCTCTCACAGAATCCTTTTTTTTAATACGCTGGCATTTACTGTTTGTTTTGCCGCATGGATGATTAATGGGGTATTGGTTACTTTTCTGGTAAATAACGGCGTATTCAAATGGAGCCCTGTTGAAATAGGATGGCTATTAGGCGTTCCGGTATTGGTAGGTTCTATTTTTCGTTTGCCGGTAGGAATTCTCACCGATAAGTTTGGTGGAAAATGGGTAATGTCGGCAATTTTATTTTTCTGTGCCATTCCAATGTTTTTTTTATCACAGGCAAATAATTATATGACCTTTCTATTGCTCAGTTTCGGATTTGGGCTGGCGGGAGCTTCCTTTGCCGCAGGCGTTGCATACACTTCCTTATGGTATCCAAAAGAAAGACAAGGCACGGCCCTGGGAATTTTTGGTATGGGAAATGTCGGGGCTGCAATAACCACTTTGTTTGCGCCATCTATACTTAATAAACTTACAAACCACGGCGCCAATATTGAAGCTTGGCAGACTTTACCAAAATTGTATGCCACCTTGCTTGTGGTGGTTGGCATCATTTTTCTTTTGGGAACAACGAACAAGAAACCACAAGAATCTAAAACAATCATTCAGCGGCTTTCTCCTTTAAAAGAAAGCAGGGTATGGCGTTTAGGTTTCTATTACTTCTTTGTCTTTGGGAGTTTTGTCGCTTTGGCGCAATGGCTCATACCCTATTATGTAAATGTGTATTCCATGTCCATTATTTCTGCCGGATTCATGGCCACTTCATTTAGTTTGCCTTCCGGATTAATCAGGGCTGTAGGCGGTTGGCTTTCCGATAAAGTGGGGGCACACAAAGTACTGGTATGGGTATTCGGAATTTGCATAGTCAGTTTAACTTTGCTTTTTGTACCACGGGTAGAAATTCAAACACCCGGCCAGGGAATTATGGCGGCAAAATCAGGCACTGTCAATTCAGTTTCAAATAGTGAAATTATAGTAGAAAACAATACCTATTTTCTTCAGGGCAAAGAACCTGATTCCTCTAAAACTGCCATACGATTTGGCGTTCTGCATAATGAGGAAGAAGGTTTTTTATTTCTACCTACGGCCACTTTCAATCAAAAACCCATCGTAAAAGCAGGTGATTCGGTGGTGAAGGGACAGTTACTGGCAAAAGGGCTTACCCATATTTATTTTCAAGCCAACAAATGGATTTTGGCGTCAATAATCCTTATTATTGGTTTGATGATGGGAATTGGAAGCGCAGCGGTATACAAACTCATTTCCGATTATTATCCCACCAGTATGGGAACCGTAGGAGGCATTGTGGGCGTTTTGGGCGGACTTGGGGGATTCTTTGGGCCTATCCTTTTTGGCTATATGCTAACAGTAACGGGAGTTTGGACTACCTGCTGGATGTTGCTTGCAGTGATAGCGATAATTTGCGTTGTTTTACAGCGCATTGGCATTAAACAGCCATTAACAAACAAATAAAAATATTTTTTCAGCCAGTTTAAAATTGTCTAAAGATGAATCAATTAAATACTATTTCTTTTGCAGCATCAAGCAAACTAATCTCGTCTGTGCTAAAAAATGAAATCAGGGAACTTTCTCCTGCCTATTTTGCACTCGTCATGGCTACTGGCATCGTTTCCATTGCGGCTCACCTATTGGAAATGGAATTTATTGCCGTCACCTTATTCATCCTCAATAATATATTTTTCGCTTTATTATGGGTGCTGAACATTCTCCGTTTGGTTTGGTTTTCAAAAGAGGTTGTTGGCGATATGACAAATCACATAAAAGGGGTCGGATTTTTTACCGCAGTAGCCGGAACATGTATTTTAGGCACCCAATACATACTGATGTTTGAGAATTTTAATATTGCATTAATTTTGTTGGTTTTTGGAACAATCCTGTGGGTTTTTCTGACTTATACCATATTTACTGCGCTCACCATTAAACAAGACAAACCTTCGCTTGGAGAGGGGATTACCGGGGCGTGGCTCACCGCCATTGTCGCAACGCAATCGGTAGCCATACTCAGTGCTTTGGTGGCCACACATATGCAACAACCTTACCGCATTGAGGTTAATTTCTTTGCGCTTTCTATGTGGTTATGGGGCGGAATGTTTTATATCTGGATGATATCCCTTATTTTTTATCGATATACGTTCTTTAAATTTTCTCCAGATGACCTTGCACCTCCTTACTGGATCAACATGGGAGCTATGGCCATCTCAACACTGGCCGGTTCATTGTTAATCATCAATTCCCCTGACGCCCCGTTTCTCCAATCGCTCCTCCCATTTATGAAAGGGTTTACGGTATTTTATTGGGCAACAGGAACTTGGTGGATCCCCATGCTTATCATTTTGGCTATTTGGAGGCACGTGATTAAGCGATATCCCTTAAAATATGACCCGCTATATTGGGGCGCGGTTTTCCCGCAGGGGATGTACACGGTTTGCACTTTAAGAATGGCACAGGCATTGAATATTCATTTTTTGCATGCGATTTATGATGTCTTCATTTACATTGCTCTTTTTGCCTGGTTGCTAACTTTTATAGGGTTGCTTAATTCATTTCGCTCAGGGTATATCAAATTAAAACATCAAATCATCTCGCTTAAAAACTGAAATTAATTTAAAAACAAATACTCATGAATAATATTTTTTCTGAAACAGATTACCTCAAAAGAAATATAGAAAAAGACACCGATGGAAAAATGGAATTTTCGCCCATGGATCCGCCGGATGCCTACAAACCGCCAAGCATTCAATCGGTTAACTATGATGAACTTTCATTATTTCTCCGCCATCTTACCGACGAGCATAAAATTATTCTGTCTGAGTTGCAAAAATTTGAAACAACGCTTTTAGAGATTAGAAAAGAGGGAATCAATAAAGACCGCAACAAACAGCTTGGTGACTTTTTTAAATTTCTTGATGACATCATTGTGTTGCATAACCTGAAGGAAGAACGCATCTTATTTCCGCTGCTACACGACAGACTGATCGACAAAGGGGAAAAAAGTACGGCGGCCATCCCCGAAACTGCAGTTGATATGCTTGAAAATGACCACATAAAAATGATGCAATTAACCACGCTTGCATTCAGCCTTATGGGAATGGCATCACGGCTTACAGACGCCACTTCACGAGCAGTGCTCACTGATACCGCAATTGAACAAGGCAAATCGCTGGTGGAATTAATTCGCTTGCATATTTTTAGAGCGGAAAATGTTGTGTTTGCGCTCGCCCATAAATATATTTCAGAAGTGGAATTTAAAGAAATGGAAGGGCAAATGAAAAAATATTTTTCTATCGCACTTTGAAGATTTTTTTTAGAAAATCCACCACCTATTTTTCATTACATTACCTAGATAAAAATAATTTATATAAGCAAAAAGTTCAATGGACTTAAATATGCTTATTTAGTGCACCAATGTTTTTTCAACACTGCATACCTCTTTATTTTGCGTAAGAATCAACCGAAGCGAAGAGTCTTTTGTAATATAAACCCAGGCCCAATTAATAAAAATTAATAATTTATTTCTGGTGCTTAAAATAAGCATTAAGTGTAAAAACATCCACATTAGCCAGGCGAAATAGCCTTTAAAAGTTATAAAGGGAAGATCTACTATCGCTTTATTTTTTCCAACAGTTGCCATAGAACCAAGATCTTTATATTCATAATCTATTGGGGCTTTTCCTTGCAACATTCGTTTATAATTTTTTGCTAGATTCCTTCCCTGATTTACCGCTACATTTGCCAATTGAGGATGTCCTTTGGGGTATTTTGGCGTCTCCATATAGGCGATATCTCCAATTGCAAAAATATTATTAGTGCCAACAACCTTGTTTACCCTATTCACTTTTAGTCGATTGCCAAAAGTTTTGGCCTCCTCAGGCAATCCTTCAATAGTGTTACCGGTGACGCCAGCCGTCCAGATAACCGTTTTGGTATTTATTTGATTACCATTGTTTAATTTAAGAATGTTTCCATCATAAGCAGTCACAAATGTTTCGTCAAGTATTTTTACTCCCATTTGTCCTAGATATTTTCGAGAAGTTATTTTGGCCTTATCACTCATGTTATTTAAGGTGTTTTTAGTTCCTTCCACCAAAGTAATTGTGAATCTTGTAAAATCAATTCTGGGATAATCCTTGGGTAAGATATTCTTTTTAATTTCGGCAAACGCACCTGCCAACTCAACCCCAGTAGGTCCGGCACCAACAATTACCAAGTTTAACAAACTTTCCTTTTCGTCTCCTTTTGCATGGATAATGTTTTCGAAAGTTTGCAAAATATGGTTTCGTATTTTAATGGCATCATAAGTTGTTTTTAACGTAAAAGAATGCTGGCAAATATCATTGTTGCCAAAAAAATTTGATTTACAGCCAATTGCAATAACCAAAGAATCGTAATAAAAATTTCCTACAGTTGTATTTATTGCATTGTTTGTTGAATCAATATCTATAACTTCCGCCAGCCTTATTTGAACATTTTTTTTATTTTTAAAAATATGACGTAATGGAAATGATATGTTTGAAGGTTCAATTTGTGAGGTGGCAACCTGATAAAATAATGGTTGAAACTGGTGGTGATTAATTTTATCAATAACCAATACATCAAAAAGGTTCTCATCCAAATTTCTTGCAAGTTGAAGGCCTGCGAACCCAGCTCCGACTATAATTATTCTTTTCTTATCCATGTTTAGAAATTAACAGTTCATTATAAAATTTTTAATCTTTATCTTATTTCGTTTGCTAATTTTATTTCTTATTACACCAACATTGCACCCTATTGAAATAGGTTGTCTAAAAATTAAGAACATTTTTTTATCTAATTGATTTGCTTTTAATTTTTTTATTTTTATCAAATTTGGGTACAACTATGCTTAATACTATAACTTTTTTAACTATAAATTAGCTGTAACATTTATTATAAGTATGTTACAGATTTACCGCCTCATAAAGGCCAATTTATTATTTATGTTATTTGATAATTCGAGTAATGAAGTTGTTTCCAACATTTCTTTTAAATCATCCCTAATGCTTTTAAACTTAAAATGGACTGAACAAGGTCTTGTCTCTGAACAATTGCCGAATCCCAAACCACAATTTGTATAAACGGGGTTTCCGTCAATTGAATCCACAATTTGGCTTATCATAATTTTATCTAACTGGTCGCTTTTTATTTCAAAGCCACCAGCGGCACCTTTAACAGAATCTATAATGCCATTTTTTGATAATTTCTGTAATACTTTTGCTGTAAATGCAATTGGGGAATCAATCTCTTTAGAAATATCACTTAAGTTAACTCTCGACTTTTCTTGAGATTTAATTGCAATAAAAATTGCAGCTTTTATTCCATATTGACAGGCTTTTGAAAACATCTATATAATTTTAAAGCAAAGATAGTGAAAATCTTTAACTCGGACAAGTTTGTCCGAGTTAAAGATTATTTTTAACATTTGAATAATAAAATAGCTCTTAGCACAGCTGCCTGGTTCATCTTAGAATTTTTTGCACCGTATAACAATGTAATTCCATTCTTTTTGGCAATAGTTCTCAGCCTGTTTAATTCTTCTTCTTTGGGCCTTAATTCCTCACGATACTTCTTGACAAATTCATCAAAGTGATCTTCCTTATGGTCGAACCATTTTCTCAGTTCTGTTGAGGGAGCAATTTCTTTATTCCATTCATCGAGATTTGCATTTTTTTTAGAAATTCCTCGAGGCCAGAGCCTGTCTACTAACATCCTATAACCATCCTTCTCAGATGGCGCATCATAAATTCTTTTTATATTGATTGTATTCATCATCGCAAGTTATTTGTCTTTTTGAAATTTATAACTACCGGCAACTTTACAAAATCATATTGCTATTTGCTATGGCTAACACAACTAACTCCTTATCATTAAAGTAGATGTAAGTAGTATTGTAAAGTAAATCTGAACTCTTGTAAGAACAAAATACCAACATCCTGGTCTAACAAAATAATTATCATAATAAAATCAACTTATTGGCTAAGGCAGTTTCTATTGGATTATCAAAACTAAATAACTTAAGGCGATAAACCGGCAGCGCTATTTAAAACCTATAATTACTTGAATAAGTAAACGTTTATGCGGAGATAATCTCATCATTTTTCAAATGCTTTGATGTTCCAGGGCTTTTCTTTACTATGACTTCAGGTAAATAATACATACGCAAAAGCAGGTGTCTCCAAATCTATACGGTAGCACCTAACATAGGGTAAATAAAGAACTAATTATGCTGTTTCTAGTTATTTTTTAGTTGTTGTTCTAATGCTATGCCCTTCGGAAATAAAATATTATTCTCCAAATGAATATGCATATGAATGTCCTCTTCAAATTCATTTAACAACCTATACAATAAGGTATAACTAGCGCAGGCATCTTCTGGCAAGGTATAATTACCCGTAAGTTCCCTAAGAGAATTCAAATTTTCTCCTACGCCCTCGTGTTCATTTTCATGATTGCCTACAACATCCTTTATGGAATTAAAATGAGTGGCTTGTGGCGCTTTTGTGTTTTTATCTGCACGCGCTAATTCTTTTATATAAGGAAATAGGGTTCTTTCTTCTCTCTCCAGATGATCTGTTAATGTGGAATTTAGCACTATTACTTGTTGATTAATGTCCATTAACTCGGGATGTTTATCGCCATGAACTTCCATGACCTTATTGGCATATGTAGTGATGTCTGGCAGTTGTTTCCTGATATACCTGTGATGTGTATTTATAATATAGTCCACTAGAAAATCGAGGTTCCATTCATTATAAGGTATCGGATGGGCAGCAGGCACTTTATCTGTCTGCTGTAATTCTTGTTCTATTTTAGTAACATCAAGTCCCTTTTCTGCACAGGCTTCCTTTACTGTCTTTTTCCCACCGCAACTAAAGTCCAAGCCGTACTTTTTAAAAACTTGGACTTTACGTAGATCTTTTGCTGCTAACTGCCCTAGTGTTTCATCGTTTTCACCGGCAATTTTTTTTCGTATTTTAACTTTCCACCATTCAGGGCCTTCTTCCAGATATTCCCAAGTAAAAACATTACCTCTTTCCCCAAGTAATTGATAATAAAGAGGCTTAGGGTCGTGATCATTGTGTATGGTTAAACTTTCACCCTCTTTTAGCTCATCGTAGCGTGCAAAAATGGTGGGGTGTTTATGCTTAGGCTCTAACAATGTTACATTAAGAATATTATCTTCTGATACTCCCATCTTGTTGAAATTTTTTTATGAATTTTTATTAACTATTTATTTTTAGTAATTTTTATTTTCCACCATTCAGGACCTTGCTCTAAATACTCCCAAGTAAAAACATCGCCTTTTTGACCAACAAGCTGATAATAAAGAGGCTTCGGGTCATGGTCGTTTTGTAAAATAAAGTGTTCTCCAGGATTTAACCCATCATAACGGGCAAAGATGGTTGCATGTTTTACCATTGGGTTTAGCAAGGTTGCATTTAGGATGTTTGTGTTTAAATTTTCCATTTTATTTGATTTAATTAGTTACAAATTATATTTTAGTCTCAATTTCCATATAAAATTGGCTTGGAAATCTTCCTTTATTTTTAAATATACTGTTCATTAGGGGTATTACTGAAGTATCACTCGCATTTAACCAATTCCAGCAAAACTTCGCCTTTCGCCTCAACAATAACAGCTTTGTTTGTGTTTCCAATCTTTTGAAAACATATTCTCTTGTTTATGATGCAAAAATAGGTAATTTATTTAATAAAGGATAAATTTGTCCAATATAATTTTCGAATTTTGAACTAAACCACTTATCTTTGCCCTTGAGTTCCATATTTCACTAATATAAAACTCTTTATAATATAAATCAGCCATATTGTTTGTATTGAAAAACAGTAATGCTTAAAAAAAAATATAAAAATTCATCTCTTAAATTAAATTACCATGGATAATAAAATACAGACAGAGGAATTGGATATGCGTGTGCTTATTCCAATTGAAAGACATAAAAAATTAATTCAGCTCTTTAAGGAATTACCAGTTGATGAAAGTTTTATCTTTATCAATGACCACGATCCTATCCCGCTATTTTATGAGTTTCGATCCATTTATGGAGACGTAGTTGGATGGGAATATCTCAATCGTGGCGGAAGAGAGTGGAAAGTGAAAGTTACCCGTACCGAAGCTTCCCAAAGTAGAGATATTACTGATATATCTACCTTGCTCGACCTTCGGAAAGCTGATAAAAAGGAGTGGAAACAAATTGTATTTCATCGTTACGGAATGATGGAGCAAGATGACATCATGGAAATTATAGCTGCCGAAAAACCAACTGAGATCCATGCTATATTTGTGCAGAAATTTGAGGGACAGCATTCTTGGATATATAAAAAACAAGAGCCCAATGAATATGTTATTCATATAACTAAAAAATTTAAAAGTGGTTTAGGTGATGATGGTTTTTCTACCATTAACGAGTTTGACTTACGACCTTTTCCGCCAGCAGAACGACATGAAATGTTTTACGAAGCCTTTGCCGATATAAAGTCGGGTGAAGCTTTTGAATTCATCAACGATCACGACCCTTTGCCTCTTTATTATCAGATGGAAGCAGAAAGCAAAGATCCTTTTAAATGGGAATATCTTGAAAAAGGGCCAGAGCAATGGAAAGTGAGAGTTATCAAAACAAAAGAATAATCTTTATTTAAGGGAGCCAAAATGGTTCCCTTTTTTATTATTGTTTTTGGATATTTTATCAGCTGATTAATCCTTAGTAAGTCGAATAATTTCATCAAAATCATAGCCTGCTCTCGCCAATGCCCGCCGAGCAACTTCTACGGCAATGGGTGCTGGATTGGGAGGGTGAACAGGGACTTCTTTTGTGGCTATGAGTTGATCTAAAAGCGCTTGTGTTTGGTCCTGAGTCAATCCTTCACAAACCTCGTACAAACCCAAGGGTCCTTCTTCTTTCAAATTATGTTTTTTCAATAGGTATCTTATTACTTTTACCAAAGACATTGTAGGTGGAAGCACCATTAATGCAGTCAGCGCCCCATGTTCAAGTCGGTATTGTGGAAGAAGCTCTTGCATCACTTCAGGGTTTGCTTTTTTTGCTGCTGGGAACAGGGTTTTTTCTTCCATTTTAATATGCTTCAATAATTGGGTTCGAAATTCATGATAATAATTCAAATCAATTTCGCTTGGTTGTTCCGTTGCTTTATCTAACAACTTATCAATCCGTTGATGATCTTCTGCAAAAAATTGGTGCAAGTGCTTATTCATAAATTATTGTTATGATGATTTATTTATCGTCTATTTTTTAATTCTTCTTGTCTTTTTGTTTTATAGGTGTCGGTACAAATTTAACCTTTATTGGCACCTCATCTCGAAATTCCTTTCTCACTTCACTGCTATTTGCATAGCAAACCGGAGAGGAAGGTTCCTGTTGTTCTTCCCATTTCATTTTAGGTTGCAAGGGTCGGAGTGTTATTTCATCAATGAGCATATTATTTGGTGTTTCCAGTACATGAATAATCAAAGCTGCGATATCTGTGGGTTGCAACATATTACTTTGAGGCTTAATGCCTGATTGTTCAAAAAAATGAGTTTCTATACTTCCTGGATTCACACAGGTGACTTTAATATTATAGTCACGCAACTCTTTAGATAAAGCCTCGCTAAATCCTTGAATGCCATATTTTGTAGCTGAGTAGGCAGCACTATCTGGCCTGGTGGTTTTTCCCAAAATAGAACCAATGTTGATAATATGACATGAAATATTATTCATTTTCATAAATGGAACTATGTTCGAGCTAATGTAAAATGCTCCATTTAAATTGGTATTAATCATATCATGCCAATGTTGTAAGGGAAGCTCATTTATTTTATTAAAATATCCGGCTCCGGCATTATTAATCAGAATATTGGGAATTTTGGCAGCAGAAAAAGTTTTTTCCACCCAAGCCGCTACAACTTTTTGGTCGGTGATATCCATTTTAACAGGAATAAATGTTTTGCCCAACTGCTTTTGAAGTGTATTGAGTTTATCTAAATTGCGCGCAAGACCGTAAACTGTGGCTCCTTTAGTAACTAAAGCAAGAGCCAGTGCAGCTCCTAACCCACTGCTGGCGCCTGTTACTACTGCTGTTTTTCCTTTAATTTCCATTTCATATGTTGATATTTATTGTTTTTTAATTGTCATACCTGTCTGCCGACAGGCAGGTGTAATTCGCATATCATCATTCGTGTTTGCATCGCATACCTTATGCTCATTTCATAAGTTTATAAAATTCCAAATCATCTCCGTATTATCAAAGTGTTTCTTCAATCTCAGGTCTTTTATGTTTAACAAAATAACTGATAAAAATTAGCATCAATAAGGTTAAAACCGCTGGCAGGGCAATAAAAATTAGTCCAAGTCCAAGTTTGTTTTTACCAGTTTTGGGATCGTAATTAAAACAGGAAAACAATAAGTTTTTACTAGGCAAACGATAGGTTGGTGAAAAGACATTGTTAACACTTGCAATTAATAAATCCGTTTCGTGTCTCTGTCTTATCCCTATTAATTTTTTTGTGATATACCCCTCGCTATTGATGCCTACCAAAAGGGCATCATGATCATATTGATTTATTGTACTATCCCAAATAGGATCAAAACTAATTGATTGATTTAGTCTAGTAATGCTATCTGTTACTGCAAAAATCCATTGTTTATTGTTTTCTAAGTCAAATTTTTTCGCCAGCAAATTCATGTCTTTTATACTATCTCTGGGGTCAAAGCTTAGGACTAAAACATGGAATGAATTATCTTTAGTCCTGAACTGTAAATTTTCCTTTAACTGCAACAAAAAAGGACTGCATACACCAGAGCAACGTGTAAAAACAAGTGCCAGCAGTAGGGGTTTCTCGCTATAAAGTTCCTGTAAAGATCGCTGCTGTTCGCCCACTACATTTAGTGGAGCATCATATATTTTATCATAGATATTACGCTCCTCCTTTACCTCTGCTGAAACCGTTTGGGCATTCACTTTGATACAGAAACCAATCGTTATGATGGTGAAAATAATATTTTTAAACATCTTTTAGAAATATTAAAGAAGAAAATTAAGATTGCAATTAAATATACAGTAGCAAAAGCAGCTCCAATATTGGCCATAGGCGCTGCCATAGGAAAATCGGCTGGATAGCTGCTGTATCTACGCGGAATTGAATCTGCTCCACCAAAATAAAATGCTAAAAGAAATCCTATTCCACCAATTAAAAGTAGGGTTAATGTTGAAGTTGTGAATTTTGATACTTTACTATTTTCAGAAAATTGTGTGGAAAACCAGTAGAAAAATCCAAGGCTAAATAACACATTCCCCATAGCATTATAAGTGTGGAAATGCGCAGGAACCCAAAGCGTATTGTGTAGCACAATATTGTTGGAGATAGTTGAATCAATTACCGCACCCAAACCGCCAATAACCCATCCTGCAATACCAATAAAAAACAATAAATTGGTAAGCGACCATTTTATTTTAGTTCGATAAACTGCTATAAAAACACTGAATACAGTAACCCCTGCCGCTGGCAAACTAGCTAAATATGAGGCTAATTGTCCAATAATTTGAAATCCTTCTGGTTGTACAAAATCCATGTATAAATGATGGAAAAAAGCAGTTAGGACAAATATCAACGTAAAGTTCCAGGCTAATGCTACATACCAGGTTGTTTTCCATTTTGGCCTTCCGCTTACTTCTGAAAATAACTCATAAATAACAGCCAAACCTAAATAGAGCATTTCATTGGCAATGGTATGACCAAAAAAGTAAGTAAGGTTTTTCATCAATAATGCATCATTCACAAAATTGCCCTTAGAAAAATACTCGGCATAAAACAGAACAAGCAACACTACAGCAGCCAACAAGCATGCTATAACACCAATAAGCGTTATCATAGAGATAAGAATAAAAGGTGGCGTTTCAACCTTAGGGTTCTTTTTAAAATGTTGCCAGGCAAATGCCTGAGCTATGGAATATTTTTTAAGTATCTGAGTCATTAAACTTATACTCCAAATTAACCAACCGATGCCTAACACCGTTAAGGAAGCCAAGAACAACAGCGTTGCCCATGTTGCAGATCCAATTTCTTTAAAAGGCAGTGGGTAGAGAAAAGTCCATGCCGCATGAAATTTACCAATGAAAGTAGAAGTCCAAAGCATCAATACACCAACAACTGTAAACACCAAAGCAATAACATTTACCGTATAGCTCGTTTTTACGTAACGCTGCATTAAATAGTTAACTGCTGCCATGCCTGCCACAAACCATATACCAATCATGGTTAATCCGTGAGTAGTCATATTTGAATAAAAGGTAACTGGAGATTGGCTGATAACTTCGCCTTGATTAAGACGCATAAGTATGCCTAATATAATACTAACAACAAACAATATGAGTACGGTTATAACCCAAACAGATGTGATTTTCTTTAATTTTAATGATTCCATGATTTTATATTTAATTGATTTTTATTTAACAATAAAAGATGCTCTCATAGCCTGATGTGCCATCCCACAATATTCTAAGCACAGAATATCATACTGTCCGGGCTCTTTAAATTTATACCTTAAGCGATTTACATACCCTGGCATGGCTTGTACTTGGGTAATTAACCTATTTGACTTATCATAGATAGCAAAACCATGATTTACATCTAAGCTGGTGACTCTAAATTCAACAAGTTCCTCTGCCGGTAATTCTATATTCTCTCCTGAAGGATTAGTGGGATCAATAGCTTTATCAGATAAAACAAAAGCAAATTGCTTTGCCGCTACATGTACCACTTTTGCCGGAGTTTCATCTGCAAAAAGGTAATAAGGAGAATCTGGAATTGTAGCTGTAGTGAAAATACCCAGAACTACAAATAGAATAAGTGAAAACCAAAACCGCTTTTTTAATGGATTAGACATTCCTTTTTCTGATTGCGCAGCCTTTTTTGAAGACACAAATATATAGGTAAAGACAATGGTAGTTATACCTGCTAAGGCTAAAAATAATACTAAAATTGGTTGTTGTTGCATAATTATATGTGTTTAATGTTAATGAGTAATTTTTATCTAAAACTGTTTCTTTAAAAAATTTAAAAATTTTTAATCAATTTTTCTGTTTCTGGCGGGTTAGTCCCATCCCACACTCCCCGAATTTGTTTATCTAAATCAATAAATAAAAAGTTATCCCTATGGATATAATCGTCTGGTTCACTTTTATCAGCAAAAGTGGAAGCAAAGATGCTCGTTCGCGTTCGGTTTAAAATGGTGTTTCTCACCGGGTATTTAAAGCCTGCATATATTGTTCTGTTTCTCCAGACATTCGGGTGTTTTTGGTGTATAGCCAAACAATAGGCATAACTATTAATTTAGGAATCTCTTTATTTTATTGATTTATATAATATCTTTTCAAGCCCTGTAGCTACTTCTCATACTCTAACATCCCTTTTATAGCATCGGGATCTATTTTTATCCGATTTATTTTTTGTTCCATCATATTAATTTAGAGCTTTTTATCCATCTCAACCATCGCAATGGTAGCATGTTTATAAACCGCAACTGAACACATTTCAGAGGCAACCCATATCGCCTCCATGATTTCCTTTTTGTTTGCTCCTTTTCTCATCGCCTGCCTAGTCTGAGCTTTGATGCCATAGGGACATTGTGTTACGTGTGACACAGCAACTGCAATCAATTGTTTTGTTTTTTCGGAGAGTACACCTTCCTGAAATACGATGCTACTAAAGTTACGCCATGCCTCAATGCTTTTAGGCGCTAAAGCTGCCTTTTTATCAGACAGTTCACTGGTTGTAATTGGATATGGATTTTCGCTTTCCATAGCTAAACGTTTTAATTGTTAATTTTTTTTAAAATGATATAAGTAATATTTCTGATATTTTGTTCTAACTTTAATTTCTGCTTTTTATATCAACTGAATCTCCCTAATCATTTGATTGGTAAATCCCCATTCATTATCATACCAGGTCATTATTTTCACCAAATCTCCATCTACAACCCTGGTCATTTCTAAATCAACAATAGATGCGAAAGAACTTTGTACAATATCCGAAGAAACTAAAGGCTCGTTTGAAGTAGCTAATACCCGTTTATACCTCTCAGTATTTGATTCTTCTATTAATATTTCATTAATTTCCTCGGCAGAAGTGTTTCTGTCAGCCACAAAAGTTATATCAGAAATAGAGCCTACAGGCACTGGAGTACGGATCGCTATGCCGTCAAACTTACCATCTAATTGCGGCAGTACCTTAATGGCGGCCTTTGCTGCTCCTGTAGATGCTGGAACTAGGTTTATTGCAGCGGAGCGGCCCATTCGAAGGTCTCTTTTCGAAAGAGCATCTAATAAAGATTGTGAAGAAGTGTATGCGTGGACCGTATTTAAAATTGCTTTTTTTATTCCGATTCTTCGGTCAATAATCTCCATCACAGGACCAATATTATTAGTTGTACAACTAGCACACGAAAATATGGATGTTTTCCCAGTCAAGGTGTTTACTCCGTGCAGTACCGTTGGAGTGTCCTTGCTTTTGGACGGAGCAGATATAACTACATTTTTTGCTCCTGCATAGCTATGTTTTTCCGCATCTTCTCTCTTTGTAAAAAACCCGGTGCTCTCAATTACCACATCTATATCCAGTTCCTTCCAAGGAAGTTGTGCTGGGTCTTTTTCAGAAAGGAATAAAATCTTTTTATCCTTGATTAGCAAGTAGTTATCTTGGATAGTTACTTCGCTTTCATATATGCCATAAACACTATCATACCTAAATAAATATGCTGCGTTTTTAATGCTCATTAAGTCATTAACCGCCACAACCTCCAATCCAGGAGTTGCAATAATCACTTTTAGGGCTGCTCTTCCTATTCTTCCAAAACCGTTAATTGCTATTTTTTTCATACCCGCTTTACTTTTGATATTGCCTATTTATTGCAGTATTAATTTTATATTTCTTTCAGGAATTTCAATATGCCAGCCCGACTTATTATCAGTCGATTTTCCATTGGTTCTTCTGAATAGATTGTTGGTTTCCACGATAAAATGATTTCATTTTTAATTCCTAAGAAGTGCGTAAAAATAATTTTGCATCAATCATAGAAAATAAATTGCGTTTAGAAGTACCGAATTCTAATTTTAAACAAATCAAATATAGCAAAAAATATATATCGGACAAAATTATCCTGTATAAAAGCAAGTATTACCCAAGAAAGAGTTATTTCCTGCGTAACACACTAGAAATGTTATTTTTAATCTTTACCACAATACTGCATCTCTTAGCACCAATCACTTAATTTATCATCATTTTTTTACTCTGTATATTTATGTTTTGCTATTATCTTTGGCAATGATTTTAAATAAGTTTAGTTCTTCTGGGCCAAAATCTTTAACTAAAATTACCTGATGACTCATCGTAAATCAGTTTTAATGGTGCTTTTTTCATAAGTCTGTTCTTTTAATCAACTTTCTATTATTATATACTCATCCAATTCTAAAAATTTCACTTTTATAAGGCTCAATGAGAAAGCTGCTGCAGAAGCGACAAAAACAGAATAGTCTAGAGCACTTTTCACTCCTATTGAAAACGTCATTGACAAAGCAAATATTAACAAAAGAAGTCCGCTTAATTGCGCAAACAACTTCGTTTTGAATCCGATAATTAAGCAAATTGCAAAAACTATTTCAGCAGCGGTAGCAATAATTCCGATTGTAGGAATTAAGAATTTTGGAGCCCAGGGATTTATTGTTTGTGTATAAACCAAAAAAGTATCCCAATTTCCCCAGGAAGAAAAGTTCTCGCCCCATATTCCATACCTATCGGTAACTGCCGATAAAAATCCGGCTGCAAGCGCCAATCTCAAAAACAGCTTAATTACCTTTTCATTCATCATGAATACCTTTTAGGAAGGCTGATAACTACCAGGAACAGTGCGAAAACTGATTGCCAATCGATTCCACCCGTTAATGGCGATAATGGCCATTGTAAGCGCAACCATCTCTTTCTCGATGAAAAACTTAAGGATAGCTTCATAAAGCGCATCCGGCACATCATTTTCTGAAATTAAGGTTAGTGCTTCTGTCCATTCCAAAGCAGCTCGCTCACGTTCTGTATAAAATGGTGTTTCCCGCCAGGCATTTAATGCGTACAGACGCTGTTCGGTTTCGCCTGCCATTCGGGCATCTTTGGTATGCATATCTATACAATAAGCGCATCCATTTATTTGGGATGCTCGCGTTTTTACCAATTCATATAAAGTTTTTTCAAGTCCTGAGTTTGAAACGTATTTTTCGAGTTCCAACATTGCGTTTAAAGCATCGGGAGCTATTTTTGCATAATTTAATCGCGCTTTCATCTGTTTAATTTTTATTTTTTTGTTGGTACAGCTACAATTAGCCATTTTTTAAGTAAAAAAATTAGGCATACTCGTTTTATCTTAAGGTGTTTTTGCGGTTTTAAAAATTCTATAGTTCTTTAATAATTGCCTCAGAAGGGACTTTCAGATTTGCCAATTGCTTCTCAACAGCATCCATCATTGGCTGAGGGCCGCACACATAAAAATAGTTATTCGATTTTGTAATTGATTCTCTAAGAAAATCTTCAGTAATGTAGCCGTGTGCGTATTTATCAATCTTTTCTCCAGATAGAATATTGATAAAGTTTTTGCCCAGTATTTTTTTAAATTCCTGTTCGTTGATAATATCGGCTTGCGTCTTGTTGGCAAAAATGAGTTTATTGCTACCGATTTCATTTTTGGATTGAAGATTTCTGAAAATGGAAATGAAGGGAGTGACTCCAGCGCCTCCTGCAATAAAGATTCCTTCGCCTTTATAGTTGATTGATCCCCAAGATTCCCCGATGATCAATTCGTCATCTTTTTTTAATTGCAGTAATTCATTGGTTACTCCTTGATGTGAAGGATAAGTCTTAATCACAAATTCAAGGTAATCATTTTCGGGGAGTGATGTAAAGGTAAATGGTCTCTTTTCATTTTGCCAACCAATTTTATTTATGGCAACTTCGGTTGCCTGTCCAGGTTCAAAAATGAAATTCTTAGGTTTTTCAGTTATAATTTTCAGCACGTCAGAAGTGACTTTATCAACTGATTTTACTTTTATGATATGTTCCATCGTTTTTTATTTATTATGAATTAAGGAGATGAATTCCATTTTTACTTTTTCGTCTTGAAATTTCCCCGAATAATAAGCGGTAATTGTATTTGTATTGGTGTCTTTAATTCCACGGGCAGAAACGCAAAGATGAACGGCCTCTATAATTACCGCTACATCCTCTGAATCTAGTGCTTTTTTTAATCCTTCGGCAATTTGATTGGTTAACCTTTCTTGCACTTGCGGCCGTTTGGCATAATATTGTACCAATCTATTTATTTTCGAAAGTCCAATAACATTTCCGCCAGAGATATAAGCAACGTGTACGTGACCTATTATAGGCAAAAAATGATGTTCGCAATACGAGAATAATGTGATGTTTTTCTCAATCAGCATTTCATTGTACTGATACTTATTTTCGAAGAGTTTTGTGCCGGGATTATTCTTTGGGTTTAATCCGCCAAAAATTTCTTTCACATACATTTTTGCAACCCTATAAGGTGTTCCGTTCAAACTGTCATCATTTAAATCCAAACCTAAAATATTCATTATTTCTTTGAAATGCGCTTGTATCAATTCAATTTTTAGCTCATCATTATTAGCAAAAGCATCATCTCTGAGCGGTGTTTCAAGAGCTGTTGCAATATGATCTTCACCGATTAATTCAAATATATCCTGTATTGGGTTCATAAGTTTATTTCTTTAATTTTACTCATTACGTTATTAACCATTGTATCGCAGTAAATTAGGTTAAATTCAAAAATTTCTTCTGCTGAATAGGATTTTTCCATTTCTTTTCTCAACATTGATTTTGCACGATTTAATCTTACTTTTACGTTGCCCTCGCTAATGTTTAAAGTATCTGCGGTTTCTGCAACATTCAGCCCATTAACTTCCCTTAAGGAAAATACTATTCTATAATCTATTGGTATTTGCAACAGGGCATTTTCTATCACAGAATTAAGCTCTCCATTTATAACTGCTTTATAGGTGTCTGAACTTTGTTTATTTGTAAACATAGGCGCCGATTTTTCGTTAATTTCCGTAGTAATAATATTTTTAGAATTCCATTTTTGTCTTTTTCTAAAACAATTATTTAGCATTATTTTAATAATCCAAGTCTTAAAAGTTGAACGATATTCAAACTTGGATAAGTTAATAAAAGCATCAATATAGGTGTCTTGCATCAAGTCTTGTGTGTCTTCATGGTTATAATTATAAGACCTTCCTATTTTGTACAAATAGGGATTATATCTTCTAATTACAATTTCATACAATTTTATTTCTCCTGCTACAATCTTTTGTATGAGCTCAAAATCTGAATACTGTGTGGATTCTTTCATTAATTTTATTTTTTTCCTAATAACTAAACTTAGCCGTTCGCATCATAAAAAATATAGTGATAGCCACTACAAAATTGCGAATCGCAACTTCTAAATAATTAAAACTAACCAAAAGGCTTATGGCTATCAATAATTAGCCAATCGGCAAGAATAGAACGATCTATTTCAGTTTTTATCAAGGCAAGCATTCCGTCAACAATTGACGCGATAACAAAATTGGATTTATAATGGAATTTCGATTTGATTGTCTGACTTAAACCTACGGTGTACATTTCTAAAGATTTTTATTATTGAGATGCTACTACTAACGCTCCTACCATATTGATATGAATACTACAATAATAGGAATCACTTCTTTCAATCACTTTTTCCCATTTGCTCTCAGGAAGCAAAAGAGGTGAAGCCCAAGTATTATTTTTTTCTGTTACATTGTGTGCCACGATATCCTTGTTTATCCATATTACGGTATCTCCTTTTTGCACAATGAGTTTAGAAGGTTGAAATTTCATGTCTTTGATTTCAACAATATATTTTTTAGGAAGATGATTCGATTGACAGGCGAAAACGCCTGTCAAAAGAACCAAGGAAACCAAAAATAAAATACCGTTTTTAATGGAAATAAAAGCCTCCATTTCTTATAACATTTTTTTCTGAGTCATTTCTGCATGCGCTAAATGTGCTTCCAGAATAGGCACCACTTTTTGCAATAAGGCCTTTAATTCCGCATTTTGAGATTGGGGTACCAATACATTTTTAACTGCTGCTATTACTACTTTGTGATAGGCCACTTCATTATCTACATAAGCTTTATCAAATTCCTTAGCCGATTTTGAATTGAGCATTTTCTTTGTTTTTTCTGCATCAGAAAGCAATTTTTTACTTACTGCATTGTCTTTAGGCGTTACATGTAATTTTGTAACCAATGCCACTGCCAAATCGATAACAGTCTTATGATCTTTAATCATAGTATTCGCAAATTCCAATACTTCGGGATTCTGTGATTTTTGCTTTGCGATTTCTGCAAAATCAATATCATTTTGATTTGCCACTACGGCCACTGAGGCAATCTCTGGGTCTGAAAGGGTTGGGGTATTTTGTCCAAACGCTGGCGATAATAATGTAACTGAGCACAAAAACGCACCTGCCAATAAAGTTACTTTTTTTACATTTTGAAAATTTTTCATTTCGTTTTAATTTAAAGTTAAACTATCTACAACATTAGAGTAGGGCTAAAATGAAAAGGTTACAATCAATTTTACTTCTGAGGATTAAGATGATTGGAAATAAGCGACCTCAAGGTAATTTTATCCATCAAAAGATTGTCGGATGTTTTTAATATTTATTTTTAAAAGGGTGAAAATTTGCTAAAAATTAAATTTTGGACTTTTCAGAGTGGCCTCAAAAAATTATTTTAAAATATCATAAGAAGTAATAACAGTAGCTCCAGCCTCTTTCATTTTTTTAAAAGCTGTTGGTACGTCTTCTTCATTTTGGTAAATCCCTTCTACAGCATCGCTGATTACATAAGTTTTAAAACCGTTTTTTAAAGAGTCCAAAACCGTTTGTTTCACACAATATTCCGTAGTCAAACCACATACATATACTGCATCAACCATATTGGTTTGAAGGTATTCGGCTAGATTATGATTCGTCGCTTCAAAAGCAGAATATCCATCATCTTTGTTGCCGGTGCCTTTTAGCAATACTAAATCAATTTTAAGGAAATTTAAATCGGGGTGAAATTCGGCTCCTTCGGTATCTTGTATACAATGTGGGGGCCATTTATCAAAATGCACCGTTTGAATAGGATGCCAATCCTTAGAAGCCAGTACTTTGTCGAAATGATTCATTAAACGATTGATGACCGGAACAATTTGATCTCCTTTTGGTGCTGGAAGTGCGCCATTGGGGCAAAAATCGTTTTGGACATCTACAATCAATAAGGCTTTCATATTACTTTAGTTAGTATTCTTTATTTATTAATAAGTCCCGCTGTTTTTTTAATTTTTTGCTCAAGCCAACTTTGTAAACATGGGGAAACTCAAACCGCTTGTACTCTTCTGATAATTGTGAAACACGATACTCACGATACTCCGATATTTCAGAAATACTTTTCTTTTTTAAAAGAATTTCACCCGCTTTCATAACTGTTGAACCTATTTGCTCCCGTTTTAAGCCTGTTACAGACGATTTTTTCTCAACGAATTGAGGATGAAATATCATATCAATGTCGTTTTCATTTTCATCGGAAAGCATGATTCCATCTGCATAAAATGTTCCTATATCATTATATAAGCGGATGATTTTTTTCTTCCCCGGCAAGGTTATTTTAGCCACATTTTCCGAAAGTTTAATAACTGGCCGGTTATTGATATCCGTTAATTTATAAACTCCATCAAGTGCCGCATCTTTTTGTCCGGTAATTAAGTTTGTTCCTATTCCGAAGCTGTCAATCTTTGCCCCCTGCAGGATAAGGCTATTAATTAAATATTCATCAAGTTGATTGGATGCAACTATTTTGATATAAGGCAAATCAGCATCATCCAGCATTTTTCTTGCTTTTTTTGACAGATACGCCAAGTCACCACTATCGAGCCGGATGGCAAAAAGTCTCTGTCCTTTTTGCTCCATCTCTTTGGCAACAATCATGGCATTTGGTATTCCTGTTTTTAAGGTATTGTACGTGTCTACTAATAAGACGCAGTTTTTAGGATGGAATTCAGCATACTTTCTGAATGCTGTCAATTCATCCTCATAACTTTGAACCCAAGAATGCGCCATAGTACCAACTGCTTTCAGTTCATATAAATGTGCAGCCAGCTCATTTGAAGTACCATCAGCACCTCCAGCAATAGCGGCTTTACTGCCGTGAATGGCGGCTAATCCTTGTGCTCTCCGCATGCCAAAGTCAATTATTGTTCGATTCCCGGCAGCTTTCCTCAATCTATTAGCTTTGGTTGCAATCAACGATTGGAAATTTAAAGTATTCAATAGGATTGTTTCAATTAACTGCGTTTCAATTAGCGATCCTTGAACACTTAAAATAGGCTCATTTGGAAATATGACTTCTCCTTCATTGGGTGCAGTTATGGTGCCGTTAAAATGAAATTTCTTTAGATATTCCAAAAATTCAACATGAAAGCCTTGTTTATGCAAATGGTCAATAGCATTGGCATCAAATTTAAATTCCTGAATCATTTCAAGCAGGTCTTGTAAACCACTAAAAACAGTGAAACCCGAATTAAAAGGATTTTTTCTAAAGAAATAATCAAAATTAGCCTGAACAGTTTTTCTACCATCACGAAAATAACCTTCTGCCATGGTCAATTCATAACGGTCGATAAAAAGTCCTAAATCTCTATTTAACACATTCATAAAGATAGCTTATTGTTTATCCATTTCGGCCATTGCGATTGTTGCATGGGCATAGGCGGCACCTGCACGCATTTCACTGGCAACCCAAATAGCTTCCATAATTTCTTCTTTACTCGCGCCTTTTCTCATCGCTTGGGTTGTGTGTGACTTAATGCAATACGGGCATTGCGTAACATGGGAAACGGCAACGGCAATTAATTGTTTTGTTTTTTCAGGCAGTGCGCCTGCCTCAAAAACTGTTTTGCTGAAATTTCGCCAGGCTTCTATGTTTTTAGGTGCTAAGGCCGCTTTTTTATCTGCGAGTTCTTTAGTTGTTTTTGGATATAGATTTTCTGTTTCCATGATAAAATGATTTAATTAATTATTAGTTTACAAACTCAAAAGAAATCTACCCTGAATCAATAAAAAATGAATTATTAATTATAGGTGGTGAATTGTCATTTTGAATCAAGTAAAGTTACGTAAAAAATCAATAGCGGACTAATATGTCCATCTTTAATTTAAAATATTAACAATCAATTTATTTTTAAGATTTACAGCATTTTAGCCAACATAATAGTTTCATTTGACCTCTAAAATAATTGAAAGATGCTTTATAATAAAATTAATTTTTCTTTAAACTAAAAATTTATCAAAGGAGAATTGGATATTTTCCTGCTCTTTTATCATGTATCAAAATAATGAAGCATTTATTTAAATTTCAACATTTTCACAGTACTAACAAGCTATCTCGAATGAGAAATTTTCTCTATCTAATTTATTTTTTCTTACTTAATGAAATTAATTTGCTTTATCAAGAAATTGCCTTAATACATATTGCAAGATTCCGCCATGGCGATAATATTCTATTTCAATTTGGGAATCTAAGCGGGCAATGACCTGGAATGTCTTTTCTTTCCCTTGCTCATTTTTGGCTATAATCTGTATTTCCTTTAAGGGTTTTATGTCGTTGGCAATTCCGGTTATAGTAAATATCTCTTTACCCGTAAGTCCTAATGTTTCGGCAGTTTCCCCATTTTTATATTGAAAGGGTAAAACGCCCATTCCAACCAAATTGCTTCTGTGAATACGTTCATAACTTTCGGCCAATACGGCTTTTACACCCAACAAAAAAGTGCCTTTGGCTGCCCAATCTCTTGAAGAACCACTACCATATTCTTTTCCGGCCAAAACAAGTAAAGGTGTTTTTGTGAGTTTATACTTTTCAGCTGCCTCATATACGGTTAATTCTTCACCGTTTGGTAAGAATTTGGTAAACCCACCTTCTTTATCTGCCAATTTATTTTTAATTCGCACATTGGCAAAAATGCCTCGAACCATCACTTCATCATTTCCACGACGAGAACCATAAGAATTGAAACTTTCTTTTTTCACACCTCGCTCCAATAAATATTTACCTGAGGCTGATTCCGCACTAAATGCCCCTGCAGGAGAAATGTGATCGGTAGTAACACTATCACCCAGCACCAACAAAGCCCGGGCATTATTAATATCCTTTAGCTGTTCAGGATATACAGAAATATCGTGAAAGAATGGAATTTCTTTGATATAGGTTGATTTTTTATCCCATTCGTATAACTTGCCTTCGGGAACTTTCAGATTTCTCCAAATCTCATTGCCTTCAAAAATTTCTCCATAATTTTTCGCAAAATCATTTGGCGACAATACTTTACTTAAAATTTCATTAATTTCATCATCAGTGGGCCATATATCTTTCAGAAAAACTGGTTCCTGATTGGAATCATAGCTTATAGGCTCCTTGATTAAATCGATATCTACGCAGCCTGCAATAGCATAAGCCACCACAAGCATCGGTGACATTAAAAAATTCATCTTTACTTGCGAATGAATTCTGGCTTCAAAATTTCGATTTCCCGAAAGTACTGAAGCCACCACTAGATTATGTTCTTCAACAGCTTTGGCAATTTGTTTTGGTAAAGGACCCGAATTTCCGATACAAGAAGTACAGCCATAACCCACCAAGTGAAAATCCAACGCCTCTAAATCCTTCATTAAATCGGCCTTTTCCAAATAATCTGTAACCACTTTAGAGCCAGGCGCAAGCGATGTTTTTACCCAAGGTTTTACGTCGATTCCGCGTTCTCTGGCTTTTCGAGCTACCAGTCCGGCACCAACCATCACAAAGGGATTGGAGGTGTTGGTGCAGGAAGTAATGGCAGCAATAACCACCGCACCATCAGAAAGCATAAATTTCTCTTGGCCACGAGTAATCCAAACTGCTTTTAATCCATCCTTTTCTTGGACTTCCATTTCAGTTGGAAAAGTTTTCTTTCGGGGTTTGATGGCAGGTTGATCACCTCCTTCTGCACTCCATCGTGTGAAGGATTTCTCCATTTCACGGTCTCCTTGGGTAATATATTTTCGATCGAATGAGGTATCCAATAAATCAATAAACTTATTTTTAAAATCCTTTAAAAGAATTTTATCCTGTGGTCGTTTTGGACCGGCAACAGTAGGTTCTATAGTTGATAAATCCAATTCTAAAACCGCAGTATAAGTTATTTTATCTTCGTTCTCGCGCCAGAGCATATTGGTTTTGCAATAGGTTTCCACCAGATCTATTTGTTCTTCTGAGCGATTGCTTTTCCGCATATACTCCAAAGTCTTATCATCTATAGGAAAATAGGTAATGGTACACCCAAATTCGGGTGACATATTTCCAATGGTGGCCCTGTCTGGCACGGAAAGATTTCTTAAACCATCGCCAAAAACTTCCACAAATTTTCCCACAACACCAAATTTTCTCAGCAAATCGGCTATGGTTAAAACGAGGTCGGTTGCGGTAGAGCCCAATGGAAGCTTTCCGCTAAGTTTTAAACCAATAACTTCGGGCATAATAAAGTAAATTGGTTGCCCTAAGATAGCCGCTTCGGCTTCAATGCCCCCAACGCCCCAAGCTACTACGCCAATGCCGTTTACCATTGGGGTATGGCTGTCTGTTCCAACCAAAGTATCAGGAAAAATTTCTCCATTTCTTTCAACCACACCTTTTGAAAGGTATTCCAAGTTTACCTGATGGCAAATTCCCATCCCTGGAGGCACCACGCTAAAATTATCGAAGGAATTTTGCGCCCATTTTAAAAATTGATAACGCTCTATATTCCGTTTATACTCCTCATCCATATTGCGTTTGTAGGCATATCCCGTTCCGAAGTAATCCACCTGAACCGAATGGTCAATGACTAAATCAACTGGTATTAATGGATTAATTAGATCTGGATTTTTTCCTTTCCTAGCTACTTCAGCGCGCAATGCAGCAATATCAACCACTGCTGGAACACCCGTAAAATCTTGCATCAGCACGCGAGCCGGCTTAAATGGGATATCTTTGTCGGATCCCTTGGGGGTCCAATGTAAAAGGGTCTCAATATTTTCTTTGGTTACCGAAAAATCGTCAAAATTGCGCAAGGCATTCTCTAATAATATTCGGATAGAAAAAGGTAATTTATGAATTTTATAACCTTGCTTTTCAAGTTCAGTAAGACTATAATAGGTTTTGCTTCCATTTTTTGTGTTTACCGTTTTTTTAATTTGATAAGGATCTTTAGACATGGCTGAAATATTTAATAGATTAATGGAAAGTATATAAACTCAGTTTATTTATAAAAAAGGGGCTGTGCGAAAATAAAATACACTATCTATTTTCGAGATAAAGTTAGCTATTTTTTTAAAATAAAAAGCAATTTTTATAAAAAAGACATGAATGTCCAGTAAATAATTCTTTTCTTTGTCATTTCAAATTTAAATTTCCCATCGCATGATTTTTATAGAAAACGAAGGACATACCAACCCTAGGCTAAATTTAGCTTTGGAGGAATATGCACTTCGAAATTTCAATTCGCAATCTGATTATTTGTTATTCTATATTAATGAACCTTCCATTATTATTGGCAGAAACCAAAATACTTTGGAAGAAATTAACCATGAATATATTGAAAAAAATCACATTCACGTGGTACGGAGAATTTCGGGAGGCGGAGCTGTCTATCACGACTTAGGAAACCTCAACTTCAGTTTCATCACCAACCATGATACTACACGTTTAAATAATTTTAAAAAATTTACAGAACCTGTTATCGGCGCACTTTCAAAAATAGGGGTGAAAGCCGAGTTGAAAGGAAGAAACGATATTCTTGTAAATGATAAAAAAATTTCAGGAACTGCTCAATTTTCAACTGGAAAGCGCATGGTAAGCCATGGCACGCTTTTATTTGATACAGATCTTGGAGAAGTGGGAAATGCACTTCAGGTAAAAATGAGTAAGATTATCTCTAAAGGTCATAAATCTGTTCGCAGCCGAGTGGCTAATATTAGTGAATACCTTAACAATCCGATAAAGATAGAAGATTTCAGAGCTCTTTTACTGGAAGGTTTATATAAAGAACAGGAATCTTTTGAAACTTATCATTTAACCGCTGAAGAGTGGAAGTTGGTGCATCTATTAAAAGAAGAAAAATATGATTCCTGGGATTGGAATTATGGCCGCTCCCCAAAATTCAATATTCAGCGCAGCAAACGTTTCTCTGTAGGAGAAATTGATGTGCGGATGTTTGTAGAGAAAGGATACCTAACAGAGCTGAAAATTTTCGGAGATTTCTTTGGAAAAGAACCTCTTGAAAATATTGAAAATCTTTTGACAGGCCTAAAGTATGATAAGGAGAAAATCTCACAAAAGCTCGCTGGAATCAACATCGAAGAATATTTTGGGGACGTTTCTAAATCAGAATTTATTGAGCTACTTTATGGTGCTGATGAAGAGGATAGTTAAAAATTCTTATAACCTCATTTCTATAAGTTATTGATATCATTTTTATGAAGTAACAAAATGGCTTAGTTTTAATATTTAGCTGTTAAACCAAAATTGATATTTTGGAAAGCGTACCAATCGAATAGCATTTAAAATAACAATAAGAACACTCAATTCATGGATAAGCATTCCGGATGCCAAAAATACTTTTCCGGTTAACACTCCTGCCAATAATAAAAACACAACACCTACGGCAAAAAACATATTTTGTTTCATATTTCGAACGGTTGCTTTTGACAGTTTATAGGCGTAAGCTAACTTGTCCAATTTATCTGACAATAAAACAATATCTGCAGTTTCCATGGCGATATCGGTTCCTGCACCGCCCATGGCAATTCCCACATCAGCCGTTGCAATGGCGGGAGCATCATTAATACCATCTCCTACCATGGCTAATATTTTCCCCTTTTGTTTACAGGTTTTTACTTTTGAAACCTTATCTTCAGGAAGTAAATTGGCAAAAACTTTTTCAATCCCAAGTTGCTTTGCCACTTTATTGGCGGTATGCTCGTTATCTCCAGTTAACATAACCAAGTGTTTTATTCCGCTTTGTTTGAGCTGATTGATGGCGCCTAAGGCCTCTTCCCGAATTTTGTCTGCAATAGATATTATCCCTAACACGTGTTCATTATCACTCACATATACTGCGGTATTTCCTTTTAATTCCTGCTCAAGGGCATAAACTTCCATTGCTTGAGTAAAGGTTATTTGGTTGCTAACAAGCAATTTTTTATTTCCTATCAATAACTCTTGTCCATTGATAGTTGCTTTAATTCCCTGTCCTTTAATTATTTCAGAATTCATTGGTTTGTTGGATAACTTCATTCCCCTGCTTTCGGCTTCTTTAACAATAGTGCGCCCCAAATGATGCTCAGAAACCAGCTCGGCTTCTGCTGCCATTAAGAGCAGTTCATTTTCTTTTAGCCCATATGATTGAATGGCTGTTACCGATGGCTTACCTTGGGTTAAAGTTCCAGTTTTATCAAATACTATCCCATTTATCTTGGCCAATTTTTCCATTTTATCCCCACCTTTAATAAGAATTCCATGTCTGGCTCCGTTTCCTATTCCGGCAACAATCGATACTGGAGCAGAAATAACCAAAGCACCCGGACAAGCTATAACCAAAAATGTAAGTGTTAGGTGAATATCCCAAGTAAACAGCAAAACAATAACAGATAGAGCCAAGATTCCAGGCGTGTAGTAAGTTGCAAATCGTTCCAAAAATTTCTGAGTTTTCGCCTTTGATTCCTGAGCCTCTTCCACTAAATCAATAATTTTAGCAAAGGTGGTGTCATCTCCAACTTTTTCTGCAATCACTTCAAGATATCCGTTGTCAAGCATCGTGCTGCTATATACCATTGCTCCTTTCTCCTTTTTGACAGGCACAGATTCACCGGTAATCGCTGCTTCATTAATCAAAGCAGTTCCCGAAAAAACCCTGCCATCAACCGCCACTTTTTCGCCCGACTGCATAAATACGAGGTCTCCCTTTTTTACATCTTCCGCAGGAATGGTTACCCTTTTGCCATCTCTTTCAACAGTCGCTTCCAACGGCATCATTTTAATGAGTGATTTTAAAGAGGACCTTGCTTTCTCTAAAGTTCTTGCCTCGAGAAAAGCACCAAATAAAAATAGGAATGAAACTGCTGCCGACTCAACGTACTCACCTATAATTATTGCACCAACAACTGCAATAGACACTAAAAGTTCTATGCTGAAAACTTTCATCCAAACAGCCTGTACTGCTTTTTTCGCAATTGGAAATCCTGCAATAATTGAGGATGCAATTAAAATAATATTTATATATAAGCTATTCAACTTAAGAAGATATAGAACAAAGGCTGTAACGAGTAAAACACCCGAAGCAATTATTAAACTATTTTTTTTATTCATTTTCATCTATTTATGATTTATTTTTTATTGGTACAGATGCAGCCTACCTATCGGCAGGTAAACCTGCCTGCCGGTAGGCAGGCCTACGATAGGTAGGTAAATTCGCCATTAATCATTCTGCTGTGTATCAAAATTTGTTATGGATCGTTTCATCTCTTCATTTTCAATAGCTGAAGGTATTTTTGGGTCAAAATAAAATTTTTAAATGATGTTATTATTCGAATGGGACGTCAATAATCCTGTTTTATTTCCCACAACTTGATTTACCCAGCTGATTTAAGTCTTACATAAACTATTTAAGTTGATATTCTTTTTTATACCTACACCATTTTTAAACGTAAAACTCTTACTCAAATCGTTCATAATTGTAATTGATTTTACTTTTCTCACTGGAAATAAAATATAATCACAGGTGTTCTTCTTATGATATCCCAATTCCCTTAAAAAATGATATAAATCTTCATTTATAAGAAGAAATTTCTATCAGAAATAATAATGCAAGTGAAAATCACTTAAATATATACTGGAAAAACTCAACAATTTACTGCGTAAAATTCAGGGTAATAAAACACCCCACCACTTGTGAAATTTTAAAATTTGAATTAAAAAATGTAGATTAGGCTCTTAAAAAACAATCTTTTGTTGCTTTACAATATTGGATTCAGGTTCTAAGTCATATAAAGCACCTTAAAAATTTAAGGCAATTAAAAAATATATTTTAAATAGATTAAATATTTTGTTTCAAATAATTAATAAAATCTAAAGTCATGAAAAAAATAATTTTATTGCTCATCTACACTTTAATATCGGTTGGAATTAGTGCTCAAGGTATTATTGGTGCTTGGGAAAACTATGTAACCACTGAAAATGGAGATAAATTAAGAAACGTGCTAATTTTTGCGGAAGGCTATCAAGTGTTAACAACATACCAAGCAACTAATGGAAAGTTTGTTCACACCCAGGGAGGTGCATGGACATTAGAAGGAGATATTATGACCGAAAAAGTAGAATTCAACACTGCTAATTCTGAACTAGTTGGTACCGAGTTAAGCTATAAAGTGATTGTTACTGATAATGTAGTTGAAATTGTTGATAATAATATGAAAATGAACAGAATAGACAATGGCGAACCAGGGAAATTACAAGGTGCCTGGTTAATGTCTGGCAGAATAAGGGATGGGGAAACCCAATTACGTGATACAGGTAGTCCAAGAAAAACTATGAAAATTTTATCTGGAACTCGATTTCAATGGATAGCTTACAATACTGAAACAAAACAATTTATGGGAACTGGTGGTGGAAGGTACACAACCTTAAATGGTGAATATAACGAGAACATCGAATTCTTTTCAAGGGATGATTCCAAAGTTGGACTTAGCTTGAAGTTTAACTATGATCTGATTGATGGAAAATGGCATCACAAGGGATTCTCCAGTATTGGAGATCCTCTACACGAAATTTGGAATGTGAGGGAATAATTTTGTTGAATTAGACCAACATCTAAAGATTTTATACCAAAAAAGTTGCGATTTTGAAAATGCAATTTCCCAATGCTTAATTTTAAGTTATTTTAGTTTTATAAATATTTCGTTTTATTGAATTAAGCATTTTTTTTAGCTGGAATATTGGCTTTTTGTAATTTTATTTTTTATTAACTTCATTCATGAAATTAATGTGATACAAATTTCAGTCCAACTATTGAAAAAATTAAAGTGGTTATAAAAAACAACCTCCAAAATGTAGCAGGTTCCTTAAAAATAAAGATTCCAATTAGAACTGTGCCTACAGCGCCAATTCCTGTCCAAACAGCATAAGCCGTTCCTATGGGTAATTGTTGGGTTACCTTAATAAGAAGCAACATACTTATTGCCAAACAAATCAAAAATCCGATGTACCAATAGGTGGTTTCAATTCCTGTTGATTCTTTAGCTTTCCCTAAACAGGCAGCAAAGGCCACTTCAAACAATCCCGCTAAAATTAATAAAATCCAATTCATTTAAATTCTGTTTCTTTTCGGATGTTAAATTACATGATTAAATTGGGTTTATTGCTGGTGCGTTGATTAACTAACGACTTAACTACTTATATACCTCGTTAACTTTCCAAAAAGAAATTTCAGGTGGGCCAGCTAAGAAAGTCTGGGATTCAACAATAAATTCTTTGAGATGCTTTGTATTCATGTGTTGGTTTTGATAATACAACGCATCGTCCCATTCTTCATATAATAAAATATTTGAATTGTCTTTTTGATCAACATGTAGTTTAAGACTTACAAAATGATCTTCTTCTTTAACTTGTTCAATAAGTTTCTTTAAGCCTGTTACAGCATCAATACTTTTGTTTGGCTGTGTTTTGTATTTCACAATTACAATTAAATTGTTTCCATTATCATCTTTAGAGCATCCAGTTAAGACTGAAAAGATTATCAAAATTAAAAATAGTTTTTTCATCATATAAAGTTATTAATAGTTAGTTTTTGTTTCCTTGTGGCTAAAACATTTTAACACTAAAAAATTCTGTAAAGTCAGCCCAACCTTATAAAAATTGGCATTACCACCTATAAAGAAGGTAGCCGAAGCATTTAATCTATGAGCCGTCTATTTATTTCACTTAATTGAAAAATGGAAATACTTCACAAGTTTTAAAACATCAAATTTCCGGCAAATTCCTTTAAACTGATTTCTGATAGTTTTGCCCTAAATTTCGCATTGCTGTATCGTACAATCGCATTGATATAATTGAGTTGCGCCGTACGGAATTCTATAGTTGGAATAGTCCCAATCCTGAACTTTTCCATAGTGATATCAAGGTTTTCCTTTGCAATGGCCTCATTGCTTTCCTCAAGTTCAATTAAGCTGATATTTGTTAAATAGGTCTGATACGCAGTGCCCAATTGTGATGCTAAAGTCTGCTTCTGCTGCTCAATTAGCACCTCAGTATTTTCGAGTTCGATCTTGGCTATTTTTTCCTGTTGATTTTGGGTAAAGCCATCAAAAAGATTCAGTCTTGCGCTAAATCCGTAGTTCCATCCCCGTGAGTTGGTGCTGGATGTAAAACCCAAACTGGATTCTGATTCGCTAAAAACGTAGCCTGTACTGGCTGTTATGGTTGGGTAACGTCCTGACTTAATCTGTTTTAGCTGCAAACGGGCAATATTATTGTTAATAATTTGTGCCTGCAACAGTGGATTCTGCTTTTGTGCCAGAGATTCGAGTTCAGGCAAAAAAAGTTGCTGATCTAATGTTATTTCATTGAGTACACTAAAATCGATTTTGGTATCTCGTGCCAGGATTTCATTCAGCCTGATCTTGGAATTCACGAACAATTCCTTTTGACGCAGGATGGTGGTTAAATCCGTATTTAAATCAACTTTTGCATTCAACACTTCAAGTTTGGAGGCTTTACCAATTGTAAATCGATTGTTGGCAAGTTTTAACCGTTGTTCTGAAATAACAAGGGTGCTGTCCAATGCCACAAGTTGCTGTTGCTGCTGCACCAAATCATAATAACCAATCATTACGTCGCTTACCTTGCTTATAATAGCTTGTTTTAATTGGGCATCGCTTAGTTTTTCCTGTTCTTTCAGTTGGTCATAACGCGCAAACATTTTGAATCCATCAAATAGGGTCCAATCCATCACAACCCCATAATTAAGGCTGCTGTTTTTTGCATTATCGAGTTCAATTGAATTTCCGTCTGCACGTGTTTGTGAGCTGTTCTGAGTACTATTATTGTTATTTAAGGTAGCACTCAACGTGGGAAGCATACCTGCATTTCCCGCGCTCACTCCGGTTTGATCAATTTTTAGCTCGTTTGATGCAATCCGTATTTGGTAATTGTTTTCAAGGGCAATTTTCACTGCAGCTTCAACCGTCAGTAATTCCTGCGATTGGGCTGTTGAAACGACAAAAAAGAGCACAAAAAACTTCAGTATCTTATTCATTTAATTGGATTTCAGGTTTGTCAAATTCCGGACGGTGTTTCTTGTCTTTTGACCACATCAGGTACATCGCAGGAATTATAAATAAGGTTAAAACTAGGGAGAACATGGTTCCACCAATAATTACAACTCCCATTCCTATTCGGCTAGTGGAAGCAGCACCAAGTGCAATTGCAATAGGCAGTGCACCTAAGGCAATGGTTAAACTTGTCATAAGAATAGGCCTTAGTCTGGTTTCAGAAGCTTGAAGGATGGCTTCGCGTTTTGGCATTCCCTGTTCTCGAAGCTGATTGGCGAATTCCACTATCAAAATTCCGTTTTTGGTCACCAGCCCTATCAGCATCACAGTACCAATCTGACTAAAAATATTCCAGGTCTGTCCAAACAGCCAAAGGGAAAATAAGGCTCCCGCAACCGCCATTGGAACGGTAAGAATGATGATAAACGGATCTATAAAACTTTCAAACTGTGCTGCAAGGATTAAGAAAATAAGCAACAATGCCAGCCCAAATGCGAACATTGTATTGGAACTGCTCTCCACAAAATCCCTCGATTCTCCGCCAAGATCGGTGGTAAAATTCTCGCCCAGCACTTTTTCTTTGATGCGTTCCATAGCATCTATTCCATCACTTATGCTCATTCCCGGTGCAAGGCTGGCAGATACCGTGGCACTCATATACCGGTTGTTGTGGTATAATTGGGGCGGACTGCTTTGCTCTTCCGTAGTCACCAAATTATCAAGCTGTATAAGCAATCCCGCTTTGTTTCTTACGAACATGGAAGTCAAATCCATAGGGGCAGAACGATCCTTTTTATCAAATTGACCCATCACTTGGTATTGCTTTCCGTTCATTAAAAAATAACCGAAACGCTGTCCGCTTAAAGACAGTTGCAGGGTTTGTGCCACATCAAGCACAGATACGCCTAAACTTTGGGCTTTATCACGGTCTATGGTTACATAAATTTCAGGTTTGTTGAATTTCAGGTTTAAATCGGTGTTGGAAAAAGTGGGATCATTTCCAGCTTCTTCCATAAATTCAGGAATCTTTTCCTGAAGCTGTTGAAAATTTGGTGCCTGAATAATGTATTGAATCGGCATACCGCCACGGCGGCCCACAGAAATGGTAGGCGATTCCGAAACGTTGGTGCGGGCATTTGGATACTGCTTTGTCCACTTGGTTAAATCGGTGGCAATTTCATGTTGTGTGCGTTCCCTATCACTGGGTTTCACAAGAGCAATGCGGACAAAGCCACTGTTTACGGAAGAGGATCCAAAACCGGGAGAAGTAACAACAAGGCTCACTTTCTTTTCGGGAATGGAATCGTTGATCAATACGGTAAGCTCGTTCATAAAGGCATCCATATAATCATAAGAAGCACCTTCAGGTCCTGAAATACTTAAGCCGATATAACTTCGGTCGTCATAAGGCGCTGTTTCCTTTTTGAGCAGATTGTAAAACACGCCAATAACGATGAGACAGGCTGCCAAAATTGGAAAACTCAACCATTTTTTATCCATAAATGCCCGAAGTGATTCTGCATAAGAGGTGTTCATTTTTACAAAATACTTTTCAGTAAAATTATAGAATTTTGACCTTTCCTGTTTTCCCGGCCGCATCAGATAAGCGTTTAGCATCGGTGTTAAAGTCAAGGCCACAAAAGCAGATATCAACACTGCGGAAGCCAAAACCACACCAAATTCACGGAACAGCCTGCCCACAAATCCTTCAAGGAAAATTACAGGGAGAAATACCGCTGCAAGAGTTACCGAAATGGAAATAACAGCGAAAAATATCTCATTAGAGCCCTTAATGGAGGCTTCAATAGGATTCATTCCCTGTTCAACTTTTTTGAAAATGTTTTCTGTCACCACAATTCCATCATCCACCACAAGCCCCGTTGCCAGTACAATTGCAAGAAGTGTGAGAACATTGATGGAGAAACCGAACAACCACATAATAAAAAAAGTGGAAATTAAGGAAACCGGAATATCAATCAGTGGGCGCAAGGCTATGGACCAGTTTCTGAAAAACAAATAAATCACCAAAATCACCAAAATGATGGATATGGCCAGAGTCTCCACAACTTCTGTGATGGCCCTTTTCACGAAAGTAGTATTGTCTATGGCGATGTTTAGTTTGAAATCTTTAGGTAAATCTTTTTGCAATTGTTCATATTGCTTGTAAAATGCATCGGCGATATCTATGTAATTGCTTCCAGGTTGCGGAATAATAGCCATGGCAACCATTGGCTGGCCCGAATCGCTTAATTTGGTTTCCAAGTTTTCGGCTTCCAAAGAGGCTTTCCCGATATCGCTGAGGCGAATAACCTTCTCCCCGTCTGCCCTAATGATAATATTGTTAAATTCTTCCTCGGTAGTAAGATTTCCGATGGTTTTTACTGCCAATTCTGTATTCGCGCCAGTTAATTTACCGGATGGAAGTTCCACATTCTGAGAAGCCAAGGCTGCCCGAACATCACTAACCGTAGCACCGTAAGAAGCCAGTTTTAAAGGATCTATCCATAGCCGCATCGCATATTTACGTTGCCCCCAAATACGAACACTGCTCACTCCCGGAATTGTTTGCAAACGCGGGGCAATTACATTATCGGCATAATCTGATAGTTCCAACACATTCTTAACATCACTTTGCACGGTCATGGAAATAATGGGATCCGAATCGGCATCAGCCTTTGAAACTACCGGTGGTGCATCAATGTCTTGCGGCAAGCTTCGCACTGCCTGTGACACTTTATCGCGCACATCGTTTGCAGCTTCTTCAAGGTTTTTTCCCAGGTTGAATTCTATGTTGATATTGCTTGAGCCCTGGTTGCTGGAGGAGGTGATATTCCTTATCCCATCAATCGAATTGATTGCTTTTTCCAAAGGTTCTGTAATCTGCGATTCAATAATATCGGCATTGGCGCCGGTATAATTAGTACGAACGGATATTTGTGCCGGATCAATAGATGGAAATTCCCTAACGCCAAGATAGGTGAAACCAATAATCCCAAAAAGTACGATTGCAATATTCATTACAATGGTAAGTACCGGACGCTTTATGCTTAAGGTTGATAAACTCATTATAATTTAAGGATTTGATACTGGTTTAATGAGATTCACTTTAACAGGCGAGCCATTTTTAAGCATCATAACTCCAGAAGTGAGAATGGTGTCACCAGCCTTTAAACCCGATAATACAATAACTTCATTTGCAGTGCGCGCACCGGTTTCCACAATTATTTCTTTGGCAAGTCCGCCTTTGGCGACAAAAATCTTTTTACCATTTTGGATAGGAATCAGCGATTCAGTTGGAACCAATAGTGCGTCATTCACCATTTCCAGCGCCAGGAGTACATTGGCAAAAGTGCCGGGAATTAATTTTCCATCCTGGTTATTGGCAATGGCCCGCATTTTTAAGGTACGGGTTGCAATATCCACTTCAGGCTCTATGGCGTAAATGGTCGCAGTTTGTTCTTCTTTTGAATTTGAGGTTGTGAAAATAATTTTGTCCTCAAGTTTTATTTGGGATGAATATTTTTCAGGGATAGAGAACGTGATTTTTAATTGATCTGTATTCACCAAACTCGCAATGGGCGTGGATGGTGTTACATAGGATCCCTGAGAAATATAACGCAATCCAATTGTTCCGGAAAAAGGAGCTCTTACAGTTGCCTTTGCCAATTGTGCGGCAACTAGTTGTGATTCTGCACGTGCAAATTGAAAATCTGCTTCAGAAATATCATATTCTTCCTGACTTATGGCTTCTTTTTCCAAAAGAAGTTTAGCCCTGCGTACATTTTCAGAAGCTAGTTTTTGTGCGGTCTGTACTTTGGCCAACTTTGCCCTTAATTCCAGATCGTTTACCTGAAACAGAACTTGTCCCTTTGAAACCTTGCTTCCTTCTTTAAAATTAATTTTTTCAACAATTCCGGAGATTTCACTTCGCAATTCCAATTGTTCATTGGCTTCCAGTGAGCCCGAGAGGGATAGGTTTTCAGAAAACTCTTGAGGTTTCAACACCATACCTTCTACAGTGAGCGCTGACTGGCTTCCACCTTTTTGCTTTCCTCGGCTGTTTTCTTTTTTATTGTCAATTATTCTATAAATGACCAATGCTAACAAACCTACCATAAGGAGGCGATATATTATGTGTTTAATTTTCATAAATAATGGTGATAAGAAGATTTTTTTTGCCCTTAATTTCGACAAATATAAAACTAACCACTATAATCTTCAAATTTATTATACCTTAAATTTCTTGGACTTAAAAGGCTATATCTTAAGCGTTTTCTGCTTTTGATAAATGATTGAACATTAAATTTATTTATTTACATCTGAAATTGGTCTTTTTGCACTATTCAAAGTCGATTTATGTTTTTATATTTGACCTTTATTCAGCAATAAGCTTTAAAATAATTAAAAAATTTTAATGAACAACCTCATTCATAATTAAAAAAGAAACCATTGTATTATATTAAACAAACCAAAGAATTAAAAAATAGTTTAAACTTCATAGAAATTGAAGATTCGAACAAAGCATCTTATGCCAAAATAAATCTGAATTTAGGCGGAAGTTTACAAGAACTCATTCTTTCAAAGCATCATCTTATAAAAGATTTGCATCCTTTAACATACAACAATACTTATGCCTCTGCCATTTTGTTTCCGTTTGCAAACAGAATTGCTGATGGTTGCTATGTTTATAATAATAAATCATACCAACTAAAAATAAATCAAACAGAAGAAAATAATGCGCTACATGGACTTGTTTACAACAAAACATTTGAATTAATTGACCAAAAAACCACATCAGAAAAAGCTGAAGTTGTGCTTAGATATGAAGAACTATTGCATTCCCAAGGTTTTCCATTTAACTATACCATTGATTTAATTTATATTTTAACAAAAGACTGTCTTGATTTAAATGTTATTATAAAAAATACAGACACCAAAACATTCCCTTTCACAATAGGTTGGCATCCTTATTTTAACAGCCATGATTTGTTTAAAAGTACCGTTCATTTTAAAAGTCATCAAAAATATGTTTTTAACGAAAGAAACATCACTCAAGAAACTAAGGAAATTGCTTTTGATCAAACATTTTTGATTGAAGACAAATTTTTGGACGATTGTTTTGCTTTAGATTTCAACGAAATAGGTTTTGAAACGCCTCTTTATAGTTTCACATTAAAGTCATCTGAAAAGGACAGCTTTTTACAATTATATACACCGCCGCATCCAAATACCATAGCCATTGAGCCCACTACGGGAATTTCCGACAGCTTCAACAATGGTACGGGACTAAAAGCATTAAAACCTAAAGATACTTACCATATTAACTGGAATATAAAACTCATTTAAAAATGATATGGCATTGGTTTTAACCGTAAAAATATTTTCTGTTAGGCTTACCGAATCCATTCCTACTCATATTGCCAAGAAACTTTATAACCCTTAAGCAAGTTTCAAAAATTAATATTATTACAATTATATAGGTCTATAAAATAGTAGTACTGTAAAATTTATACTTTCTTTTTTATAAAATGTAAGAATGATGTAAGTTTTTAGTATAATTATGTAACAAATTTCTTAACTTTAATATGGAATTTTGCACTGTAAACAATTTATAATCACTTAATCAGTTAAATTAAAATCATAGTAAAAATGAAAAAAAGAAATTTATTTTTAGGATTGGCGATAGCCGCCTTAGCAATCACATCTTGTAAAGATGAAAAAGCAGTTGCCGCTGAGAAATCAGTAGATACGTATGTCGTTTATGTTGATTCAATAGGAAATGTTGAGGCAACAGAAGTTAAAGCCAACTGGCAAATCATTAATGATTCTTATCAGATACGAGTTTCAGAAGCTGAAATGGCATTAGATAATTTAAAAGAAAGAGAAGCTGCACAAGTAAGAATTGATGCAAGTAAAGCAAAATTTGAAGCCTTAAAAGTGCAAATTGAAGCAGATATGCAAGCTGATTTAGTCGCAAATTCAAAACAAGCATTAAGAAATATGTTGTTTGGTGAAGGAAAAATTGGTGCTGACATGAATTTTGATTGGGTAAACAAAGACAATATTCTTACTGTTTATGATCAATTTGTTAGTGCTACAGATGCCAATAAAGACAATTATTCTCGTGAAGACTGGGATGAAATTAAATTATTGTATGAAGCACTTGACAGCAGAAAAAATACTGTTGAAAAGGAAGGACTTACTTCGGCCGATAACAGAAAGATTGCTGGTTTAAAATTAAAATTTGCACCTATGTTAACATTCAACAGAATGGGCGCAAAAACTGAAGAAATGCAAGAAGCAAAACAATAAAACACTTCTGCTGAGTTAATGTAAAAAATGACAGTCATTACTGACTGCCATTTTTTTGTTTATACAGTTTATTGGATGCAACCAAATAAATCTCAAGTATCTATTGCAAATCCGATTTAATCCAATCCTCCGCGCCTGTTTCCATCTTTTGGTGCCGGCCATTCCATTTGTTCCCCGGTTCTAGAATTGAGTGGCAAAATAATTTTTTCTCTTGAAGTTTTCTCTGGATCTTCGCTGGCCAAATAGGTCATAATAGCAATAAGCGCCACATTATTTTTCAACTCATCAAACACTATTTTATCATAGGTGTCTTTATTTGTGTGCCAGGTATAATTGAAATAGGACCAATTTAGAGAACTCATCATAAATGCCGGAGCACTTTGAGACACAAAAGAGGAATGGTCTGAGCCACCGCCTGACGGTGATCCAGGAAACTTAGTTTCTATATGTTTTCTAATACCTTCAGGAACATCACGCAACCAACGACCCAAAAAATCATAGGAATGTAAAAATCCTTGTCCGTTAATATTAGCAACCCTTCCCGTTCCATTATCCTGATTAAAAACTGCCTGAATATTTTCTACGATAGCCGGATTGTCGTGAACAAATGCTCTTGAGCCATTTAAACCCTGTTCTTCACTTCCCCATAAGCCCACAATAATGGTTCTCTTCGGATTTGGATAATATTTTTTCAAGATGCGTGCCACTTCCATCATAGTAATAGTTCCTGTTCCGTTGTCCGTGGCGCCGCTGCCGCCATCCCAAGAATCGAAATGGGCAGAGAGAATGATATATTCATCTGACTTTTCTGTACCTTCTATACGTGCAATGGTATTAAAAGTCGGCATAGTTCCAAGTTCTTTGGACGATGCCACAATCCTCAACTTTGGTTTTTTGCCATTTTCAGCAAGTCTGTAAACCAAACCATAATCTTCCAATGATATATCTACTGTGGGAATCTTTTTTACACGAGCCCCAAATATTTTGTTTACGCCAAAACCTTTCGACCAATTGGATTGAACAATACCAATAGCACCCGCTTTTTCAAGCGCTTCATCTAGGGTTCTACTATTATACCCACTATTTTCAAGATTGTTATTCCAAGCTGTTGTTTGAGCTGTTCTGTCCGCCTTCATTTTTTCGAAAGATTCAGGAGTTGCAAATTCCTCCCAGTTATAATCAGGTCTTCCAGTTTTTTGTGGCATAGAAACCAACACAAATTTTCCTTTTGTTGAAGGTAGCCATTTGGCAAAACTCAATGAATCTTGAATATTGCTTGGCAGTAAAATAGCTTCGGCGATTAAGCCGTTTTTGGGAGTTGCGGCACTCCAGGCCAATTGCATTCCTTCTAATGATTTTATGCGAGGTTCAATTAAGTCAATATGAGAAATTCCTCGGTCCCAACCACGCCAAACACCATATTGCTGATTTGAAGCTGAAATTCCCCAATCTGTAAATTTAACAACCGCCCAATCATGCGCGGTTTTCATTTTTGAAGAACCTACCAATCTTGGCCCAATTTCATCTAAAAGTTCGTAACCAAGTTGTTCCAATTGGGAATTTTCATAGGTCTCTTTTAATACATTTTCTATAAACGCTTCTTTTTGCTGGGCAAAAAGCTGAACTGTAATAAAAAATAGCGCGACAAAAACAATTGCATTTAATTTTTTCATAATGTTGTGTTTCAAAATAAGTTTAATCAATTCATAATTAAAGAATTTCGGAAGTTAATAATTTTCCTTTAAATCATTCACTAATTTTAAGACAAAAAGCTGGCTTGTCAACAAAAACAAATCGAATGAATTCTTAATCAAATGGCTATGAGCTCGCTATGGCTTAAAGACCGATTTTTTAAATATTATTTTCATTGTTTATTTTATAATTTAGAGTTTATATTCAATATTATTAACTGGAATTTACAGCCAGGGAGAAGTATACTAAGGGTGAAATTAAGTTTTTACTAACCTAAACAAAAAAACCAGACAAATTGCCTGGTTTACTTAGTAAATTAATTAGTATATAAGTTATTTTGCATTTGATTCGTGATTTTTACAAATTTTATATTGTATGATCAATCATTTGCATTTGCATTATCAAATATAAAGCATTTCATGTTATAAGAAGTATTAATTTAAATCAATTTGCATAATTTTCCCAACTAACCTAAGTATTTTGAGCAAATCGACTTTTATTTATGTAATTCAACTTCTTTTTAATTCACAAAAATCATAAACCAGGCATTTTACCTTGACTTTCTTAGTTATTTATTAATTCTATCAGGTTAGTCTTTCCAAATTGGTATGGTAAACTTAAATTCGCTACCTTCATTAACTTCACTCTCTACCCAAATTTCACCACCTTGACTCTCCACAAAATCTTTGCATAAAATTAATCCCAAGCCAGAACCTTGTTCATTAAATGTCCCTAAAGTGGAACTTACTTCTTTAGCACTGAAAATAGTTTCAATTTCGGTCTCCGAAATCCCCACTCCATTATCATTTACACTAATTTCAACGAAATCATTTTTATGGGTTGAATAAATTTGTATTTCACCCTTAGGTTGGGTGAATTTTATAGCGTTTGAAATTAAATTTCTTAGAATTGTGTCTAACATATTCCCATCTGCTTTAACAAAAATTGTTTTATCAACCGTATTGGAAATGGTAATTTCTTTATTGATAGCCTGAATTTCCAAAAATGAAATTACATCGGTTACTTGTTGTGCTAAGTGAATTTTTTTTGGGTTAAATTTTAACTTCCCCGATTGAGAATTTGCCCAAATAAGTAAATTATCTAGCAAACTGGAAACTTTTGCGGTTGAGCCTTTAATTACCTTTAAAAATCTTAATCGTTTTTTTGAATCATATATTTCATTATTTTCAATCATAAGTTCTGTAAAACCTGATATTGAACTGAAAGGATTTTTTAAATCGTGGGCGATAATGGAGAAAAATTTATCTTTTGTACTATTTAGTTGTTCTAATTTCTTGCTTTGTTTGTGAATTTCATCTTTCATTTTGTTCACTTCATAATTCTTATACTCTAATAAACTATATGCCTTTTTCTTTGATGCGTTTTGTTGAATTAATAAAATTAATAAAAATGCAAAAATGACTATAGCAATAACAAGAATATTGGTGTGTTTTTTTGATCTTTCATAATTTGATTGTGCCTCCTCACTTGTTTTAGACAAATCCTCAATTGTATAATGCGACTTTTCTAATAAATTTAAGGTATTAAATAATTTTATTTTTTTTGCCCTGTCCATTTTCAACAAACTATCATTCGCAGCAGTATATTGTTTTAATCGTTCCAAGGCTAAAGCATTATTACCTAGTCCTTCATAAGCAATTGATGCCTGCAATAAATTTTCTAATTTATAGACTAAGTTGCCGGTTATTTCAGCTAAAGCATAACTTTCTCTTGCAGCATAAATGGCACTTTGATAATTTTTTTGCTTATTATGCACATCAGAAATATTTAAGAGCGCTAAAGATTGTATATCTTTGTCATTAATATCCCTCCCAATTTTTAAAGTTTTTTGAAGATATTCAAGTGCTTCTTTATATTGTTTTAAATTAATATAGCAATCTCCAATATTGTTAAAATTGATAGCCATTCCAAGCTGGTCTCCCAATTCTTCTACAATGGCGTTTGATTTTTTATAATAATCCAATCCTTCGGTAATTTTTCCATTGTCGGCCAATGCATTTGCAATATTTGTATAGGATTTTGAAATCCCGTGTTTATCGTTTAGCGTCTCATAAATTAGCAATGCGTCTCTAAAATATTTTTCGGCCAATTCATAATTTTCTTCGTCATAATACAGATTTCCAATATAGGAATAATTAGATGCTATGCCATTTTGGTTAGAAATTTCCTTATTAAGCGTCAAGGATTTTAAATAATATTCAATAGCTCTATCTTCTGCATATATCTTTGAATAATTGCGACCGATATAATTGTATATCTTGGCCATTTGATCTTTATTATTCAGCTTTTCATAAATCAATAAAGATTTGCTGTAATAATCAATGGCAACTTTGTGGTTTCCTGTTTTATCATAGAAATATCCAATCTCATACAGGACTTGGGCAATTTTTAGCTGAGTATCTGCCTTTTCTGATAATTTCAAAGCTTTGTTTAAGTTAACAAAAGCAGAATCAGTATTGCTTTTTAGATATAAATTAGCAATTTTTAAATGAATGGTCACTTTTGAAGTATCGACCAATTCTTGTTGCAGTTCCTTTTTCAGTTTATTTATTTCAGCTACTTCCTGTCCTAGTAAAATTGAGGTAAATGCTAAATAAAGTAAAATTATAAAGCTATTTTTCAAAATTTTCTGATGGTGCACAATTAAAAAGATATTAAATTTGTAGTCACTAGCAATTTATTTTTAACAAATTGTAACAAACAAAACTAAACTATTTTTTTCGATAGAAAAAACAGAAATACAATAAAAGGTAATAATTATGATGTAAAATACAATAAAATCCTATTCAAAAGCGCTATACAGCCTCATTTTATTTTTATAAACATCATATAATGTTCCCCAACATAAGTAATTTCAAATTTTTCGCCATAAGTTTGAAATCCTTGCTTTTTGTAAAAATCAACGGCAGCAATACGCGCATTACACCATAAAAAGTTGCTGTTTTTTTCTTTTAAAGTTTGAACAGCTTCTTGCAACATGAGCTTTCCGGTACCAAGCCCCTGGTATTCCGTTAAAGTGGCCATCCCTCTTAATTGATATTGATTTCCGCTAAAATTTTTATTGTCTGCCTTCATATAACTTGAAACCGCAATGAGTTTGTTATTTTTAAAAGCGCCCAAATGAAAAGTTTCCTCGTCTAAATCACCCTTAAATTCATAAGGCAATGGAATATTTTTACGCAATACCTCCATCCTTATTGGAAATGTTTCCTGAGCCGAAATTTCTTTAATTTGTATCATTGTTATGGTTATATTTTTTAATTATTGAATGATCAACATAATCTTGGAAACAATTCTTTTTCTGAAATTATTTTTATACTATTGATATGAATGATGCTAATTTACTATTAATATGGAACATCTTGAAATTAAATTAATTGAGAAAAAAAATATTGTTACCATTTTGTCACTGTTAAGGGAATTGAACACAAATACACCTGAAATTGTGTTAAAAGAACGCGTTTTAGAAATGGCAACACAACATTATAAATGTGTTGGTGTATTTTTAGATGATGAATTGGTTGGCATTTGCGGACTTTGGTTTTTAACACGGCATTATTGCGGAAAAACGATTGAGCCTGACCATGTGGTGATTAGAAAAAATCACAGAAATAAAGGATTGGGAAAAAAATTATTTGAATGGATTTATAATTACGCACAAAGTATTGGTTATGAAGCCACTGAATTAAATACCTATATTGAGAATGAAAAATCACATCGCTTTTATGAAAATGAAGGATATAAAAAATTAGGATATCATTACTTAAAAAAGTTTTAAAATTCTGAAAAAAACGTTTGTAGAAGTCTAAAAGGATTGTATATTTGCCAAGCATTTGCGAGAGTAGCTCAGTTGGTAGAGCTTCAGCCTTCCAAGCTGACTGTCGCCGGTTCGAGCCCGGTCTCTCGCTCAAAAAAAGCCAAACTTTCGTTTGGCTTTTTTTATAAAAATCTTTTTCCGAAAAGCAATAAAAGCACAATCGGAATTCCCAATAATATTACAACCATAAAACTTTCCAAAAATACTTCGGGATACACCAGCAACATTAATCCATATCCCCCAACAGATCCGCCCAAATGCGCTGCATGCCCAATATTACCAACTTTATTTTTCATTCCGTAGATGGAATACACCAAATAACCTATACCAAAAATATAGCCTGGGATTGGAATTGGTAAAGGAAACATCATCAGCTTCATATCGGGATTCAATAAAATTGCGGCATAAATAATGCCCGCAACCGCTCCCGAAGCGCCAACCGCTGTATAATATAATTCCTTTTTATGGTAACTGAGCGTTAAAAGGCTTCCTGCAAGCAAACTGCCAAAATATAAGATTAGAAATTTTATAATACCGAGGCTAAGGATAATTTGCGGGGCAAAAATATATAAAACATACATATTTAAAATAAGGTGCAGGTAGTCCACGTGCAAAAATGCCGATGATAACATCCTGATTTTCTCACCCCTTAAGACAGACCCAATCTGGAATTTATATTTATCAAAAAATAAATGGTCACTAAATCCTTTGATGGAAAGCATTACATTGGCCACAATTATTATTAACAGTACTGTATTTATATTCATTCTTCTAAATTATTAAATAGCGAAAGTATAAAAAATTACGCAACCCCTTTCTTTGTTTCTGAACCAATCCAAAATTATTTAAATATTTAATGCGATATTTGCATCCTTATGGTGAATTTTATAGTTTACATATTGGTTTATCCGCTAATTTGGCTCATCTCTTTGTTGCCCTTTCGTATTTTATACGGCATTTCTGATGGCGTTTATTTGCTGATATATTATATAATTGGCTACCGAAAAAAAGTGGTTTTCAACAATTTAAAATTGGCTTTTCCGGAAAAATCTGATAAAGAAATTACAGAAATCAGCAAAAAGTTTTACCGTCATTTTGTGGATATTTTCATTGAAATGATAAAATCTTTTACCATTTCAAAAGAAGAATTAAATAAAAGGTATGTTTATAATAATATAGACTTGTTAAATGAACTCCATAAAGATGGAAAAAGCGTAATTTTGGTATTTGGCCATTATGCAAATTGGGAATGGATTATTGGATTGACGCAATTTATTGAATATAAGGGATATGCGGCTTTTACAAAAATTAACAATAAATATTTTAACAGAAAAATTTTAAATTCAAGACAGCGATTTGGCGTACAACTTAAGCCAACTTCAAAAATTATCCAAGAAATAGACAGAAACCATAAAAAAAATATTCAGGCTATTTATGGCCTTTTGAGCGATCAATCCCCCCAACTTTCAAAAACTTTTTATTGGAACGCGTTTTTAGGGGTAAAAGTCCCAATTCACACAGGGGCTGAAATGTTGGCGAAAAAATATGATCTAAATATTGCTTTTGTGAATATTGAAAAAGTAAAACGCGGTTTTTACGAAAGCACTTTCAGCCTTATCACAAATGACGCCCCAAAACATCCTGATTTTGAATTGACCAACTTCTATCTTGAAAAAACCGAAAATCAAATTCGCACACGGCCAGAATACTATTTCTGGACGCATAAACGCTTTAAGCATAAAGAAAAGGCACCTCCGTTATAATTGTCGGATTGTTGAATTGTTTAATTTAAAACTGCCTGCTCCCCTATTTTCTTTAATCTGCTATTTACTAATTGCCTTAATTTCAGAAATAAATCTATTTGCCAAATCATCGGCATTTTTTTGTGAAGTGCTTTCCGTGTAAATCCTGATAATTGGTTCGGTGTTCGATTTTCTTAAATGAACCCATTCAGTTTCAAAATTAATTTTTACGCCATCAATGGTAATTACATCTTCATTTTTATATGTTGAAGCGATTGCTTTTAAAATTGCGTCCACATCAATTTGAGGCGTTAATTCAATCTTGTTTTTACTCATAAAGTAAGCAGGATAACTGTCTCTTAATTCTTTACAGGAAACTTTTGAATTTGCCAAATGCGACAAAAACAAGGCAATGCCAACCAGTGAATCTCTTCCATAATGAGATTCAGGATAAATTATACCGCCATTTCCTTCTCCACCAATTACAGCATTGGTTGCTTTCATTAATTCCACCACATTTACTTCCCCAACCGCACTTGCCTGGTATTTACCGCCATGTTTTAAGGTAATATCTCTTAAAGCCCTTGAAGAAGATAAATTTGACACCGTATTTCCTTTAGTTTTTCCCAACACATAATCTGCACAGGCAACCAAGGTATATTCTTCGCCAAACATAGACCCATCTTCACAAATAAGCGCAAGTCGGTCCACATCGGGATCAACCACAATTCCTAAATCGGCTTTTTCTTTAACCACCAATTCTGAAATGTCAGTTAAATGTTCTTTTAAAGGTTCCGGGTTGTGCGGAAATTCTCCGGTGGGATCACAATACAATTCAACACATTGCACACCTAATTTTTTCAATAAAGGAGGAATTGCAATACCGCCTGTTGAATTTACAGCATCTAACACCACTTTAAAATTGGCTTTTTTAATGGCTTCAACATCTACTAATTTTAAATTTAAAACTTCCTTAATGTGTTTGTTAATATAATTTGCTTTCTTTCTATATTTACCCAAATCCTCAACTTCTGCAAAAACATAAGCATCATTTTCGGCGATTTCCAACACCTCTTCCCCATCCAATGCGCTTAAAAACTCTCCCTTTCGATTCAATAATTTTAAGGCATTCCATTGTTTTGGATTGTGACTTGCGGTGATAATAATACCGCCATCAGCAGCATCTAGAATAACAGCCATTTCAACCGTAGGTGTTGTTGATAAACCAATATCAATTACGTTTATTCCTAAGCCAACCAAAGTGTTCCCCACCAAACTGCTCACCATTTTACCCGAAATTCGAGCATCTCGACCTAAAATCACGGTAAGTTCTTTGTTTTTGGCATGGTTTTTAAGCCACATTCCATAAGCTGCGGCAAATTTTACGGTATCAATCGGGGTTAAATTATTACTTACTTTCCCTCCTATTGTTCCTCTTATTCCTGAAATTGATTTTATTAATGACATTTTTTAATCTTTTGCAACAAAGATAATTTTTATAGTTGTAAAAAAACAAAAAAGGCTGTATCAAATATGACACAGCCTTTTTAATACTTAAACGAAATTCGGATTATTTACCGCCTTCCATTTTTTTCTTCAATGCAGCAAGATCACCGCCTAAATCACCAAGAGTTGTTTTTTCTGCAGTATCAGCGCTTTTTTGTTGTGCTGCTTTTACATTTTTCTCTTCTTGAGCTTTAAAAATTGAGGTATGTGAAGCAACAATTCGTCTAAATTCTTTGTTGAATTCAATAACTTTGAATTGAGCAACCTCTCCTTTAGCCAATTTAGTGCCATCTTCTTTTATGATGAAACGACTTGGAACAAAAGCTTCAACACCATCTGCCAATGAAACAATTAATCCTTTATCGCTTTTATCTTTTACAGTTCCTTCATGGATAGAATCAATTGCGTACAATTCTTCGTGAGCATCCCAAGGGTTTTCATTGGTTTGTTTATGACCTAAATTTAATTTACGTCCTTCCACATCCAATTCCAATACTTGAACTTCTAATTTATCACCAACAGATACGAAATCTGAAGGATGTTTAATTTTCTTAGTCCAAGAAAGATCAGAAATATAAACCAAACCATCAATTCCCTCTTCCAATTCAACAAAAACACCAAAGTTAGTGTAGTTGCGTACCGTACCGGTATGAACTGAACCTACTGGGTATTTTTCTGCAATATTGGTCCAAGGATCTGGATGCAATTGTTTAATCCCTAAAGACATTTTTCTTTCTTCTCTATCTAAAGTCAATACTTGAGCTTCTACTTCATCGCCTACAGACACGAAATCCTGAGCAGAACGTAAATGCGTTGACCAAGACATCTCAGAAACGTGAATCAATCCTTCTACACCTTTAGAAACTTCAATAAACGCACCGTAATCAGCAATTACAACTACTTTACCTTTAATGGTATCACCTACTTTAATGTTTTCATCTAAAGCTTCCCATGGATGTTTGTTCAATTGTTTTAAACCTAATTGGATTCTTGTTTTTTCATCGTCAAAATCAAGAATTACAACATTTAATGTTTGGTCTAATTCAACCACTTCACTTGGGTGATTGATTCTTGACCAAGATAAATCTGTAATATGAATTAATCCGTCAACACCACCTAAATCAACAAAAACGCCGTATGAGGTAATGTTTTTAACAACACCTTCCAATACTTGGCCTTTTTCTAATTTACCAATAATTTCTTTCTTTTGAACTTCAATATCAGCTTCAATAAGTGCTTTATGTGAAACTACAACGTTTTTGAATTCATGGTTGATTTTCACCACTTTGAATTCCATTGTTTTCTCAACATACTGATCGTAATCTCTAATTGGTTTTACATCAATTTGAGAACCTGGCAAGAATGCTTCAATTCCAAAAACATCTACAATCATACCGCCACGAGTTCTGCATTTAACGAAACCGTTAACCACTTCACCTGTTTCGTGTGCACTATTTACACGATCCCAAGCTTTAATAACTCTTGCTTTTTTGTGAGATAATACCAATTGACCGGTATTGTCTTCTCTTTTATCAACCAAAACCTCAACTTTGTCTCCAACGGCTAAATTTGGGTTGTAACGAAATTCGTTCAATGAAATAACACCTTCAGATTTTGCATTGATGTCAATAATTGCTTCACGGTCTGTTTTTCTTACAACAATTCCTTCAATTACTTCGCGTTCACTTACAATTCCTAAGGTAACTTCTAAAGCTGCTTCAAAAGATTTTAGGTTTTCAGCGTCAATGGCTTCAATACCTTCCTCGTACATGTGCCAATCAAAATTCGCTAAAAATTCTTCTGGATTTTCTTTCTTTACTTTTGGAGCTTCAACTGTTTCAGCTACTTCTTCCTTAGCAACTTTTTCAGCTTTTGGAGCTTTAACTGCCTCAACTACTGCTTCTTCTGTTGCTTTTTCTGCTTTTGGAGCCTCAACTTCTGCTTCTTCAGCTTTTGGAGCTTCAACTGTTTCCGTAACTTCTTCAGGAGTTTCTGTTTGGGCTTTCGCCGCTGTTTGATTTACTTCAGGAGCATCATTTTGCTCTTCAGTATTTTTTGATTCTTCAGACATATTTGCTGATGATAATTATTTGTATCTTATTGTTATCCAGATTTTTATACGATAATAACGCAAAGAGTTGGTTTACATTATTTTTTTTCTCAGCCATTTTAAAATCTGCTCTCGCTAAAAGGCGTGCAAATTTACTTAATTTATTTTATTATAACAAAAAGAAAATGAAGCATTTAAAAATTAATTTTAAAATTAGATGTCTTGTGCCCATTATTTGGAAGCTAGCCCTATTTGTTGGATTTAAAATTTTAGATTTTCCCTAATTTCAATTATCTATCCAAGTTTTAAAATCTTTAACACGTTCACGACTTACAATAATATCTGAATCCTTGTATGAATTTAAAACTATTTTTAATCGACTGTTTGAGTATGAAATAATATCTTTTATAGCATTGATATTAATAAAATGCTGCCTATTTACCCTAAAAAATGTAGTTGGCTGCAGCTTATCTTCCAATTGCTCCAAGGTATCTTCTATAAGATAAGTTCTGTTGTTATTTGTAAAAATATTTGTCGCTTTGTTTTCGCTATAAAAACATTCAATAATATCAACAGAAATTATTTTTAAATGCGGTCCTATTTTTACTGTAAATCGTGTTTTATAATTTTTTTTGATTGGAGCAATCAATTGTTGAATTTGCTCCATATTTAAAAGATTACTCGATGTGTTGGACTGCAAGGCTTTAAACTGATTAATAGCGTTCTCAAGTTCATCGTTATCAATTGGTTTCAATAAATAATCGACACTGTTTAATTTAAATGCTTTTAAGGCATACTCATCATAGGCAGTTGTAAAAATAATGGCGCTTTTAATAGAAACTTCTTCAAAAATCTCAAAGGACAACCCATCAGAAAGCTGGATGTCAAGAAATAACAAATCGGGATGTTCATTATTCAAAAACCAATTGATGGATTCTTCCACCGAATGTAACATTGCTATAGGCTCAATTCCAAATTCATTGAGCATTCTGCTCAATCTTCTCGCGGCCGGCTTTTCATCTTCAATTATTACTGCTTTCATATTTTTAGTAGCTGGATTTTGGTATTTTAAATTATTGGATTGTTAAACTTTTACTTCGTGGAAAACACAGCATCAACCCAGCTTCAACTCTGCTCAACATAGTTCTCAATAGGAAAATTGGTATTTTAAAACGGACAAGTCACGATTTGTCCCTACTGTGAAAACAGACAAGTCGCGACTTGTCCCTACTTTAATTTTTTTCTACTCCCAAAATTCCCGTTTATCCTTTTCCATAAATTCTTTAATTTTTTGGTCTTCCCAGTTTTTACCTAAAATGATATCCATTCCAAATACGCCAAATGCGTGAAATGCGAGTCCGATTCCCCAAAATAAAATGGTGTTATAAGATTGCCAATCCCAAAGCACTTCTGTTCCGCCATCAGAAAAAACTCTTGCAATTAATAAAAATGCATTTACCAAAAGGTAAACCATTAAATGTACATAAAATCCTTTTATTGCTTTTACCCTTTTTTTAGCGCGTAAATATTTTTGTTCTTCCGTATAAACTGTTTTCATAATGTTGATGTTTTAAAAATTAATTTTTATCCTTATCCATAAATTCTTGAATCCTTCTGTCTTCCCAATTTTTTCCAAATAATAAATTATGATTGAAAGCACCCAAACCGTGAAATGTGAGTCCAATTCCCCAACCAATCAATGGAAACCAAAACCACTGAAATTCAGGTGAAAATTTCAGATTCATGAATATTAAAAATGGAATCACCACTAAGTAGACCATCAAATTCATATAAAATGCTTTAATTTTTTCAACATTCTTTTTTGCCCTGATATATTTTTGTTCTTCGGTATATGCTGTTTTCATTTTTTATTTCTTTTGTAGGTTTGTATTTTACATTATTAAGATTTATACTTTTTACTCCCAATACTGTTTGTCTTCATTGTTCATATATTCCTTGATTTTTCGTTCTTCCCAATCTTTTCCAAGAAATGGATTGTAACTGAAAGCTTTAAAACCGTGAAATATAAGTCCGATTCCCCAACCAAACATTGGAAACCAAAACCACTGGAATTGCGGCATATATCTTAAATTTATAAAAATTAAAAACGGAATTACAATACAATAGGAAATTAAGCTTCCATAAAATTCTTTGATGTCATGCACACGTTCCACGGCTCTTAAATATTTGTTGCTTTCTAAAGTTTCTGTTTTCATTGTTTTAGTTTTTTGAGTCAATAATGGTAATTTCACGATGAAATTCTCTGTGTTTTTTTCAATTAGCACTTTTTTTAAGGTGATTAAATGATAGCGGTCGATTATGTTTTTCAACCCAATCTTGGTTCCATTTTCCGTACTGGTTTTCGGATTAAAATTATTGGAAACCACCAGATAGCCGTTTTCCTCTGTAATAATCACTTGTAGCGGATTTTCTTCGGAAACCACATTGTGTTTTATGGTGTTCTCCAACAATAATTGTAACGAAAGCGGTAATATTTTATAATCTGAATCACTTGCTTTTTCAGGAATCTCAAAGGATACAGCATCTTCAAATCGCATTTTCAGCAATTCCATATAGGTTTTTGCAAAATGCAATTCTTCATCCAATTCAATTAAATCTTTATTTTTTTGTTCCAAAACATATCGGTAAACTTTAGAAAGTTTGGTGGTAAATTTTTCTGCAAGTTTCGGATTTTCGCCAATCAATGAGGTCAAAACATTTAAACTGTTGAACAAAAAATGTGGATCAATCTGACTTTTTAACGATTCATACTTGGCCGTTTCTGTTTTAGCGACAATTTGCTGTTCCTTTACCTTTTTTTCTGTTAAAGCTTTATAAAAATATATTGTATGAAAAACCAAGCTAACAATTAAGGTGATTACCAGTCCAAAAGTATAATAAGAACCGGCATTTTCATCGTTTGTAAAACGTTCAACAGGTTTTCTTAAAATAACGACAAGTGTAACAAATCTTAATATAGCAAGTCCAATCATTGTGATAATAATAGAACCTACAGCACCTATAATCAGTCGTTTTTTAGTATTTTCTTTCCAATTAAATTTACTATCCAAAAAATAAAAGAAATAACCATTAAGCGCCGTTAACACAAAAGCGTACATGAAATGAATACTAATAATAGTAAACAACTCATTTATGGGCAAATTAAATCCGCCTTTAAACAGCAAGCGTTCCGTTACAAATATTGCCATTGTTAGTATTATGGCTATTTTTAGGATATACTTTGAATCAAATTTCATTGGAATCTTTTTAGGTATTTGCAACTGCAATTTAAAATTTAATTTCTAAAATAAGGGCATTGCTATTCACTTCAAATTTTGCGCTATCAAATTGAGGCGGACCTAAATTCATTTTATTATTTGACACACCGTAACTTTCTATGGGTACGCCATTTTCGTTTAAATCCATAAGGTAGCTATTATTATGATCGTGAAAACAAATAATGGCATAATTTCCCTGAGGAACATTTTCAAAAATAACAGTGCTTTTCCTGTTCTCCAAAGAAGCAGATTTGGAATAATTAGGTTGTCTCATAAAATTTTCTTTATTATAAAAGGCGAATTTTACAGTGCCATTATCACTTAAGGCATTCACTGCAGTAACTCTCACTGAAGTTCCTTCTTCTATTTTATTTATTGATGTTTGGCCAAGAATCATTGACGAAATCAATAATGCGAGTGCTAAAATTGCTTGTTGCATACTTTTTAGTTTATAGTTACTATTATTTTATAGGTCAAATTTGGCAAGATTTACTCATTTGAAAAACTTTTACTTTCCGAATTGTCGTTTATTTTGGCTGAACTGTAAAATAGCCTTCCCAAAAACCTAAAACACTTATCTCACCCTAAATAAATAATCAAAACACTTTAAAAAAAGCCTAACATTCGTCATACTATTGTATTAAAAAGTTTGTACTTTTATAAAACTTTTTATAAAACCATTGAATTATGAAAATATACGATGACAAATACATTAAAAATATAGCTTTTGTTGGCGCCCATAAAAGTGGTAAAACAACATTCGCTGAAACCATGCTCTTTGAAGCCGGATTAGTCAGCCGCCGTGGTAGCGTTGAAAACAAAAATACTATTTCCGACTACCACGCAATTGAACATGAAAGAGAAACTTCCGTTTTTGCCACACCTCTTCATACCGAATGGCGCAACTACAAAATTAACATTATTGACACCCCAGGACTGGATGATTATATTGGTGAAATCACCTCTACCATGCATGTGGCCGACTCTGTTGTAATGGTTATAAACGCACAATATGGCGTTGAAGTTGGTACAGAAATTATTTGGGAATCCATAAACAGATTTTCGCGTCCTACCTTATTTGTAATCAACCAGATTGACCATCCTAGCGCCGATTTTGACGAAAGCTATAGAAGTATTGTTGAATTGGTGGGTAAAAATGTGGTTAAAATGCAATATCCGCTAGTTGTTGATGGTGCACAATGTATTATTGACGTTCTTAAAATGAAAATGTACAAATTTGGACCTCAAGGCGGAAAACCTGAAAAATTAGAAATTCCAAAAGACCAAATTGAACATGCTACAGAACTTCAAAATGAATTGATTGAAAAGGCAGCTGAAAATGATGAAAATTTAATGGAACTTTATTTTGATAAAGGCACCCTTAATGAAGATGAAATGCGGGAAGGAATTAAAAAGGGAATGTTAAATCAGGAGTTGTTTCCGGTATTTTGCATTTCAGCCTTAAATGATATGGGTACAGGTCGGTTAATGGGTTTTATAGATAATGTTGCCCCTTCTGCAGCCGATTTAAAACCTGAACAAAGTGTTGAAGGAATAGATATCGAATGCAAATCCAATGCACCAACTTCGCTTTTTATATTTAAAACAGTTTACGAGCCTAACCTTGGACAAATTAGTTTCTTTAAAGTAAAATCGGGAGAAATTAAACAAAATGACAAGTTGGAAAATTCAAGAAATAACGAAATTGAAATTTTAAACCAACTCTATATTATGGATGGAAAAAATAGGGAATTGGTTGAAAAATTAAGCGCCGGTGATATTGGAGCCACCTTAAAATTAAAATTTACTGAAACAAATGATACCCTACGTATCAAAGGTTCTAATATTACTATAAAACCAATTGTATATCCTGAAGCAAGAATTACAAAAGCCGTGAGAGCTTTTGATAAAAATGATGATGAAAAATTAAACGAGGCGCTAAAAAAGATTCGTAGCCAAGACCCAACTGTGAATGTTAAGTATTCTCCAGAATTAAAACAACTCATACTTTCCAGTCAGGGCGAATTGCATTTAGCTACAATTGACTGGATTTTGCAAAACACTTACGGTATAAAAACAGTTTTTGAACAACCTAAAATAGCCTATAGAGAAACAATACAGCGTTCTGCAACAACCAGTTATAAACATAAAAAACAATCGGGAGGTTCGGGCCAGTTTGGTGAAGTTCATATTAAAATTGAACCTTGGTACGAAGGAATTCCAGAACCCGAAGGATTTAACATCAGAGGAAAAGAGGAAGTGAATCTGGATTGGGGAGGAAAATTGATATTTTACAATTGCATTGTTGGAGGTGTTATTGACGCACGTTATTTGCCTTCAGTTTTAAAAGGAATTTTAGAGGTTATGGAAGAGGGGCCATTAACAGGCTCATATGCAAGAGACGTTCGCGTGATGCTTTTTGATGGAAGAATGCACGCAGTAGACTCTAATGACATTTCCTTTAAAATTGCAGGCGCACATGCCTTTAAAGAAGCCTTCTTAAATGCAAAACCTAAATTACTGGAACCAATTAACGAACTCTCCGTTAAAGTGCCAGAAGAATTAATGGGGAATGTTATGACCGATTTACAATCGCGCAGATCCGTAATTCTTGGAATGGACAGCGAAGGAAAATATCAAACCATAAGAGCTAAAACTCCATTGGCTGAAATGTACAAATATTCAACAACTTTGCGGTCAATAACACAAGGTCGTGGTAGTTTTAGCACTAAATTTTCAAATTTTGAATTGGTGCCAAACAATGTACAAGAAGAGTTAGTGAAGAAATAGCGCTAATTTTTATAAAAATTAAGACTCGTCTATTCAACTGAAATGGACGAGTCTTTTTGTTAAGAAAAACCAATTAATATTTATTAATTCAAATTAATTTTTATGATTCTTAAAGTTTTAGATGGTTATTAAACAATAAATTATAAAAAAAATTAAATATTAATTAATTGCCAATGTAATAATTTTATTCTGTAAAAAAAAGTATTATCATTAAATATTAGCACAATAAACACATTCTTTGTAATTAAATATTAATTTAATTAGGATATATTTAATATTAAATTACATCATTCTTTTTACCTAGTTCTTTATTTATTCATCGATGATAAATCTGTATCTTTGTACCATAATATCTTTTTTTATGAAACTTATACTAATTACAATTGGCCTTTTAGCCATTGGTATTGCCGGATTAACCATAAAAATCTGGGCTAAAAAAGACGGAAAATTTGCGGGAACTTGCGCTAGCCAAAATCCACATTTAAATAAAGAGGGTGAAGCTTGCGGCTATTGTGGTAGATTGCCAGATCAATGTGAAAATAAATAAAATATGCTCGAATATCTATTTATTGCTTTTATAGTAATTTTTTGTATTCAGTTTATTTATTACGTTTTTATCTTTGGTTCTTTTTCATTTTCTAAAAAAAAATCTTCTGAAACTAATTTTAATCTGCCGGTTTCTGTAATTATTTGTGCTAAAAATGAGGCAAAAAACTTAACTAATAATTTGCCGCTGTTTTTAAAGCAAAATTACCCAAATTTTGAGTTGATTTTAATTAATGATTGTTCGCATGACCGCACTTTAAAAGTGATGGAACAGTTTAAAAAAGAAGCTTCAATCCCCATAAAAATTGTGGATGTGGTGGCGAATGAACAATTTTGGGGAAGTAAAAAATATGCACTTACCTTAGGTATAAAAGCTGCTTCAAATGAACATTTATTGTTTACTGATGCCGACTGTATTCCTGTTTCTGAAAGTTGGATTACTGAGATGGTAAGTAATTTCAGTAATGAACATCAAATTATTTTGGGATACGGCGCCTACAAAAAAATAAAAAAATCGTGGCTTAACAAACTTATTCGTTTTGAAAGCCTGTTAACAGCCATGCAATATTTTAGTTATGCAAAAATTGGAGTTCCTTATATGGGAGTTGGCCGAAATTTAGCGTACACAAAATCTACTTTCTTCAAAGTAAACGGTTTTATAAATCACATGAAAATTAAATCAGGCGATGACGATTTGTTTATTAATGAAGTAGCAACAAAAGAAAATACGACTATCTCTTTCTCGCTTAACAGCTTTACAGAATCTATTCCAAAAACGGTTTATAAAGATTGGATTCATCAAAAAAGAAGACATATTTCCACCGCTTCTTTATACAAACCTTTACATAAATTTTTATTGGGGCTGTTTTTCGTTTCCCAATTGCTCTTTTGGATTTTAGCCATCGTACTTTTAGGTTTTATGTATAATTGGCAGTTAGTTGCTGTTTTGGTTTTTACCCGATTCCTGTTTTTATACTTCGTTATCGGCTATTCGGCAAAAAAATTAAATGAAAAGGATTTAATACTGCTTATTCCTTTTTTTGAAATATTTTTAATTTTGATACAAATGTTTATCTTTATAAAAAATATGATTTCAAAACCCACACATTGGTAAAAAAAAACATTGATATTGCTGATTTAATCGCAAAAGCAAGAAAAAAAGACCAAAAAGCCTTTAACACCTTGCTAAACACTTATTGGAGTGACGTTTACCGTTTTCAGCTATCAAAAATGGAAGATGAAGACGAAGCCGAAGATATCACTATAAAGACTTTCTCAAAAGCATTTGATAAAATTAACTTATACAACGAAAGCTATAATTTTAAAACATGGCTAATTTCAATCTCAAAAAATATTTTTTTAGACCATTTGAGAAAACAACGTACGGAAACTATTTCTATTGATAAAAAGGAATCTGAAGCTTATAAAATTTTTGATGAAAGTCCTTCTCCAGAAGATCAATTAATTATCGACCAAAATTTAGCACAATTGCTAAACTATTTAAAATTGCTAAAACCTCATTACCAAGAAATAATTAATCTTCGCTATTTTAGGGAAATGAGTTATAAAGAAATGGCTGAAGCTTTAAATGAACCTATTGGCAATATCAAAATTAAATTATCACGGGCAAAAAAATTATTAGCAGAAATCATTAAAAAATCTTCTGAAAGTTGATTTCAAAAAAGTTGCATTGGCTAAAAAAATTAGGGCCAGGGTTGCTTTTCGCAGGCGCAGCAATTGGCGTTTCACACTTGGTACAATCTACTCGAGCCGGAGCCGATTTTGGTTTTGGACTAATTTGGGCCTTGGTATTAATTCATCTTGTAAAATATCCATTCTTTCAGTTCGGACCAAGGTATGCTACTGCAACTGGAGAAAGTCTGCTCGATGGCTATAAAAGATTGGGAAAAGGTGTGCTGTTGACTTATTTTATTTTAAACCTGGCAACTATGTTCACCATTCAAGCAGCAGTAACCATCGTAACTGCAGGGTTGGCTGCAAATTTATTTGGAATTACCACGAACCCCGTGATTTGGAGTATCATCATTATATTAATTTGTCTTTCCATATTAATTATCGGGCGATATAATTTGCTCGATAAGTTGATGAAATTAATTGTAATCACCTTAACACTAAGTACTTTTATTGCCTTAATTATTGCTGCCATAAATTCTACAAATACATATAGTTTTGTACAAATTATTCCGAAAGGAACCGTTGAAATCGGATTTTTAATCGCATTTTTAGGATGGATGCCTGCCCCACTTGATGTTTCTATTTGGCAATCGCTTTGGGCATTGGAAAAACAAAAAGACAAATCTAACGAATTCACGCCAAAACAAGCTATTTTCGATTATAACATCGGATTTTTAAGCACATTGGTAATTGGCATTTTCTTTGTTTCTCTAGGAGCCATTGTGATGTATCATTCAGGTGAAACTTTTAGCGAAGGTGCTGTTCAGTTTTCAGAACAACTCATCACACTTTATACCAAAAATTTAGGGCAGGAAATGTATATTTTCATCGCGGCTGCAGCCTTCACCACGATGTTTAGCACAACCTTAACTACTTTGGATGCCTCGCCAAGGGCCATGACAAAAGCTTTTGATTTGCTCACTCAAAAATCGCATAAAAATATGTATTGGTTTTGGATAACCTTTCTATCCATTGGAACAATTTCAATCCTGGTTTTCTTTAAATCGGAAATGGGTTTCCTAATAAAAATCGCAACAATTTTATCGTTTTTAACGGCACCATTTTTTGCCATCATAAATTTTATGTTAATATCAGGCAAACACACGCCTAAGGAATGGCAACCTTCTTTGCGGCTAAAAATGCTGAGCTGGTTTGGCATCATATTTCTAATCGGTTTCAGTATTTGGTTTATCTATACCATTTAACCTTTAAAATAACCGTAATAAATGTTCCTTTTTTCCTTTTTTCTTCAAAATAAAAAGAAATCGTAACTGCTGCTATGCTTTATTTTTCTTTTTTGAAAAAAGAAAAAAATCATTCATTTCTTTTACGGCGATTACAAAAGTTATCTGGTACTATAGTTTATAATTTCTTTGTATTTTTGCAGTCAATTTTCATATAAAATGTCAGAAGAAACTACTTCATTACCCAATAAAATTCAAAAACCGGCCTGGTTGCGTGTTAAGCTTCCTGTTGGAAAAAAATATATTGATTTAAGAAATTTAGTAGATAAATATAAACTGAACACCATTTGCACCAGCGGAAGCTGTCCGAATATGGGTGAATGCTGGACGGAAGGCACTGCTACATTTATGATCTTAGGAAATATCTGCACAAGATCGTGCGGATTTTGTGGCGTAAAAACAGGCAGACCGGAAACAGTTGACTGGGAAGAACCAGAAAAAGTAGCACGTTCCATTAAATTGATGAAAATTAAACATGCCGTAATCACTTCGGTTGACAGAGATGATTTAAAAGACGGCGGCTCCATTATTTGGGCAGAAACGATTAACGCAATCAGAAGGGCAAATCCCGAAACGACACTTGAAACCTTGATTCCCGATTTTCAGGGAAACAAAATCAATATCGACCGAATTTTAACAGTATCTCCTGAAATTATTTCCCACAACCTAGAAACCGTTAGACGATTAACTCGAGAAGTACGAATTCAGGCAAAATATGATCGCAGCCTAGAGGTTTTAAAATATATGAAAGACCAAGGCCAACGCAGAACAAAATCGGGCATTATGCTTGGATTGGGTGAGACAGAAGCAGAGGTACTGGAAACTATGCAAGATTTGGCTAATGCCAAAGTTGATGTTTTAACCATTGGGCAATATTTACAGCCAAGCAAAAAACATTTACCGGTAATAGAATTTATACGGCCTGAACAATTTAATAAGTACAAAGAAATTGGTATGACAATGGGGTTTAAATATGTAGAAAGTGGCGCATTAGTAAGGTCATCCTATAAAGCCCAGCGGCATTTAATATAAACAAAGGTGTTTTAATTTGTAATTTTTAATTGGGAGGTAAGAAGTCTTCTGAATTTAGGCTTTTACTAGAGTTCCAAGGTCGATAATTTTATAACTTCAACAAGCCCTAACTAGCTATACTTTAACTATTTATTAACAACTTTATATAAATATCGGCATATATATTGTGGATATATTTTATATAATAAAGATTTGTAACCTTTGTTATCATTCTTAGTAAGTTTGATTAGTATGAAAAAAGTGCCCTTCGGCACTTTTTTCTATTTGTTTCATTTATAGGCTCTTAAATAACTATTTAATCACTTTAGCTTCTTCAAGTAAAATATCATAAACATATCCTTGTCCAAAATCTTTGTCCAAAATAATTACGCCTTTAAAAGTTACAATATCACCAACATTTATTGTTTCAGTTGTTGTAACAACCAAATCAACTTTGTTTTCGAACTGAGTGCCATCAACAATATGAATCCAGTTTTTGTCCATAATTCCATTGTTCACCTTCACTACTTTTCCTTTAATAATAATAGATTTTCCTGAAAACGATTTTTTAGCTGAAAATAATTCTGCCAAAGAGGTTCCGTTTTTTGGTTTTTCTATTTTTAGGTCGTTTTCAACTGCAACTGGCTCAGCAGCGTGTGGATTCTCAGTTTCAATAACAGTCGCTTCCACAATTTCTGTGGTTCTTATTGCATTTGCAAAAACAATTTCATCAAATGTTTTATTTAATTGTTTGCTTTCAAAATCCTTCATTATCAGTCCGCCATCATAATAGTAAGTGTCGCCAACTATTACTGGAATACTTGCAACTGCCATCCAATAATTTTGTCCGTTTTCTTCAACATTTAAATAGGTGTAATTACCGCCATCCACAGCTTCATTCACAACAATTTTATGAACATCAGTTTTAGGCGCTGCTGCTGTATTATTTATTTTTGAATAGTTTTCTTTGTCTTTACAACCAACCAATAGTAGTATGCTAAAAATTACTGTAAAAAATTTCATGTTATTTTTCATCTTTTTTAATTTTATTTCTGTAAAAGTAACAAATATTGCACAAATACTATATGATATTAATCACCATTTTACACAAGGTAAGTTACTGTTTTCTAAGTAGTTATTTGTTTTGCTAAAATGTTTATTCCCAAACCAATATCCGCGGTTGGCACTTAATGGCGATGGATGCCCGCTGATGAAGACACAATGCTTATTGGAATCTATTTTTTTGCCTTTCTTTTTGGCATAATCACCCCATAATAAAAAAACAACTTGTTCCTTTTTTTCCGAAATAATTGAAATTACGGCATTCGTAAATTGTTCCCATCCTTTATTTTGATGCGATCCAGCGTTTTTAGCTTTTACTGTTAGTGTCGCATTTAATAAAAGGACACCTTGTTTAGCCCAACGTGCTAAATTGCCGTTTTCTGGATAAGGAATTGACAAATCGCTCTCGATTTCCTTGAAAATATTTTTTAATGAGGGCGGATGTTTAATACCATCATTCACAGAAAAACACAATCCATGCGCCTGCCCTTCTCCGTGATAAGGATCTTGTCCTATTATTACAACTTTTAAATCCTCAAATGAACACAGATTAAATGCTTCAAAAATTTGATCCGAGGCAGGAAAACAAGTATTTACGGCATATTCTTCCTTTACAAAATTCATAAGCGATTCAAAATAAGGTTTTTCAAATTCTGTTTGCAATAAGGGCCTCCAACTTTCACTTATATTCAAATGCATCAATTATTTTTTTTAAATTCAAAATTAATGAAAATTATAAAATTGATAATATTTCCGAGCTGCCTTAAAACTTTAAACTTACCCCTTTTATAGTTACTTTTGTAAAACTTTTCAAAAGTAAGTTAATTTATGAACAGTATTTCAGAAAAAACATTAGCCGATTTAGAGTTTTTTATCATTTTAAAAAAAGTTGGAGACTATTGCATTTCCGATTTGGGAAAAGGAGCCGCACTACAAATTAGACCATTTAAATCGGAAGAAATACTGATTCCCGAATTGCTTCAGGTAAACGAATATTTATCATCACTTGAAAATGACAACCGAATTCCGAGCCATTATTTTGATGATATCCAAAAGGAAATTCACCTGTTAAATATTGAAAATAGCTATCTTGAACCTGCTTCCTTTCTAAAAATTACGCACAACGCAACGACTGTTTTTGAACTGCTTAAATTCTTCAATAAATTTAAATTGATGTATCCAACGCTATTTAAATTTTCAGAAGAAATTGAAATTCAAAAAGAATTAATAGAAAATATAAAAGCCATTATTACGCCATTTGGCGAAGTTCAGGACAATGCTTCAGCCTTATTAAAACAATTGAGAGGCGAAATAAATGCCATTCGCTCTAAAATTGGCGCAAGTTTCAACAAAGCCTTAAACCATTGTAACAATGCAGGGTATTTAGATGAAATTAGAGAATCTGTTATCGACAATCAGCGAGTTTTGGCGGTGCAGGCAATGCATCGCAAAAAAGTGAAAGGCAGTTTGTTGGGAACTTCAAAAACCGGCAGCATTGTATTTATTGCTCCTGAAACAACTTTGCAATTTGCTCGGGAACTTCAAAATTTGGTCTATGACGAGCATCAGGAAATTGTAAGAATTTTAAAAGAACTAACCGATTCCACAAGAATATTTGCACCCGATTTAATTGAATATCAAAAATACCTTATAAAACTCGACCTTATTGGCGCAAAAGCAAAATATGCAAAAACTGTTCAAGCCTGTTTGCCAAAAATTTCTTCTGAAAAAAAGGTTTATTTAAAAGATGCTTATCATCCCATTTTATTTTTGAACAATAAGGACAAAGGCTTAAAAACATTTCCCCAAACACTGGAATTAAACAGCAATCAGCAGATTATCGTTATTTCTGGTCCAAATGCCGGTGGAAAAAGTATTACTTTAAAAACCATTGGGTTGTTGCAGGTGATGTTGCAAAGCGGTTTGTTAATTCCGGTTCATTTTCGCTCAGAAACTTGTTTTTTTGAGAATATATTAACCGATATTGGCGACAACCAATCCATTGAAAATCAGTTAAGCACTTATAGTTATCGCTTAAAAAATATGCGCGATTTTCTTCGAAAATGCAATGACCGCACCCTATTTTTAATCGATGAATTTGGAACAGGAAGTGATCCCGAATTGGGCGGTGCACTAGCCGAAATATTTTTGGAAGAATTTTACGAGAAAAAAGCCTTTGGGATTATTACCACGCATTACGCCAACCTAAAAGTTTTAGCAAGCGAATTGGAAAATGTGGTAAACGCCAATATGCAGTTCGACGAAAAGACGTTGTTGCCTTTGTTTAAGTTGTTTATCGGACAAGCGGGAAGCTCTTTTACTTTTGAAGTTGCACAAAAAAACGGAATTCCGTTTAGCCTGATTAACAAAGCAAAAAAACGTGTTAAAGTTGAAAAAGTAAGGCTCGATAAAACCATTTCTAAACTGCAGCAAGAACGAAACATCTTGCAAAAAACATCGGAAACCTTGGAATTAGAGAAATCTAAAGCCATCAAACAATCTGATCATTTATCAGAAAAACAACAAAAAATTCAGGAGAAATTAGAAAATTTTCAGGAATTATATGACAGCAATCAAAAAATGCTTGCTTACGGAAGAAAAATAAATGAGTTGGTCAATAAATATTTTCAAACCAACAATAAAAAAGAACTTACCACCGCTTTTAACAATTGGCTCGCCAATGAAAAAGGGAAATTATTAAAGAAAAATCCCGTAAAACCAGTCACAAAAGTTGAAAAACAAAAGGTAAAGGTTGAAAAACAAAAAGAAGAAGAGAAACTTAAAACCACCGAAAAAGAAGTGATGGTTGAAGTGGTAAAGGTGCGGGAGATTCAACAAAAAGAAGCAATAATTACCGCAAAACAAAAATCGGATTACGTTTATAAAGTTAAAGACAAGGTGAAAATTCTAGGTTCAAATTCAACGGGAACCATTGAAAAAATCGAAAAAAATAACGCTTTTATCAACTATGGTTTTTTCACCACCAAAACCACTTTGAACAAACTTGAATTGGTTGAATCGGCAAAAAAATAGCCAAACGATTTGTGATTTACGACATTCGATTTACGATTCAATAATTCAACAGGTAAACGAATTGTGATTTACGATTTACGATTTAACAAAAATTCAACGATTAAACAATTTATTCACTTTCATAACGTTCCATTTCCCTATCATAAAAAGCGGTGGCTTCTTCTATTAAACCTGAAACCATTTCAGCAAGTTCGTTGGCATCATCGCCTTCCAAATCCTCAAACCATTCAATTTCGTCATCAACCAAATTGATTACAAATCTTGGAAACTCGGTATGCACCACAAAAATAGCATCCAAATAATCGGTATTGTCGCCCAATAAAAATTTAGGTAAGTTCATTTTTTTCTCGTATTAATTTTTTTGACAAATAGTTAAATCTTAAAAACAGCATAATTGCCGAACTTGTTAAAGCGGTCAATAAGCCAATCCATATTCCTAAGGTACCCAAATTTTCACTGCTACCAAAATAAAGACTTATCGGAAATCCGATAATCCAATAGGCGATGAAAGTCAATATAGAAGGAACATTCACATCTTGCAATCCGCGCAAAGCCCCCAAAATAACCGCCTGCATCCCGTCTGATAATTGAAATATTGCCGCAATCACCAACAAACTGGATGCGATGCCAATTACTTCTAAATTATCGGTAAACATCCAAGGTAAAATATCTTTTAGAACAATGAATCCAAAAGTAAATATAGACATTATAATCAATATCAATAAAAAGTTAGAAAATGCAATGCGCCGTAATTCGAGATAATTTCCCAAGCCTTTTTGATTGCCCACTCTAATGGTTGCAGCTGCTCCAACTCCTACAGCAATCATAAATGTAGTTGAAGCCAATTTTATGGCAATTTGGTTTGCTGCCTGCGGCAATGCTCCCAAAGTTCCTGCCAATAAAACGGATGCAGTAAACAATCCCACTTCAAAAAGCATTTGCAACGCAGTTGGTAAACCCAATTTTGTAATTTTCAAAAATATGCTGCTTTTAAGCTCCCCAAATTTTAATCGGTTCATATAAACCGCAAATTTTTTCTTTTTCTTTAAAACCAAGTAAAGGAAAACCACCATCACTACTCTTGAAATAAGCGTTCCTAATGCGGCACCAACCAATTCCAGCCTCGGAAAAATCCAAAAACCGTAAATCAACGCAAAATTTAAGCCCACGTTCACAATATTGGTAATAATTGTGGCGTACATAGCATATTTTGTTTCAGACAAACCGTCGGCAAACTGCTTAAATCCTTGAAAAATCATCAATGGAAGCATAGAGAAAGCCACAATTTCAAAATAAGGAATAGCCAACACCACCACTTCTTCGGGCTGGTCCAAATGATACAATATTGGCTTTAATAAAAACAACATCACCACCATCACAATACCCAAAATAGTTGATAAAATTAAGCCATGCTGAAAAATTCCCCTGCCCTTTTCCACATCTCCTTCTCCATCCGATTCAGCAATTAACGGCGTAATGGCAAGTGTAAATCCAATACCAATAGAAAGTGCAATAAAAACCAAACTGTTGCCAAGCGAAGTAGCCGCCAATTCAACTGGCCCTAAGCGCCCCACCATAATATCATCAATCAGCCCAACCAGCAAGTGCCCCAATGAACCCATCATAATAGGCGTAGCTAATTTTAGGTTTCTGGAAAACTCCGAGGTGTAGTTTTTAAGTTTCAATTCAATCAAATTTCAAGGCGCAAGATAAATAAATTAATTAGCAAAAATATCCGATTTACGATTTTAGAATTTTGAATTTTTTACATATTGTACGAACAGGTCGCGACCGGCCCCTTCCTTAATATTTAATGTTTTTAATTTTTTTGGGCATTCCCCCGCCGAAAAGGCGGGGTCGCGCTTTTCGCTATATCTTTTTTTCCGTTGCACTTCAAAAAAGGATACCACTACAATCGCTAATGCACATTGAAATATAAATCACGATTTTTTCTCTATCACAACCTATCAATACTTTTAATATTTAATATTTAACTTTTAATATTTACACGAACTTTAATCTTTCAACTTTTTAACCTAACTTTGATATCTTAAATCAAAAACAAGAATTATGACTAAAATAACTTTAAAAGGAAACCCAATAAACACTATTGGAAAGTTACCAAAAACCGGCAAAAAAGCACCAAAATTCACTTTAATAAAATCTGATTTGTCAAAAGTAAAATTGGCTGATTTTAAAGGTTCAAAACTAATTTTAAATATTTTTCCTAGCTTAGATACTGGCACTTGCGCCGCTTCCGTAAGACGATTTAACAAAGAAGCAAGTGAACTTGAAAACACAAAAGTACTATGTATTTCACGCGATTTACCTTTTGCACAAGCCCGTTTTTGTGGTGCTGAAGGCTTGGAAAATGTGATTACATTATCCGATTTTTCCAAAGGAAAATTTGGTAAAAGATATGGATTGACAATTGCAGATGGACCTTTGGCAAATTTACACTCAAGAGCTGTTGTAATTGTTAACGAAGAAGGTGTTGTCACCTATACTGAACAAGTTCCTGAAATTATTGATGAACCAAATTACGAAGCAGCTTTAAAAGCGCTTTAAACATGAATAATGAAGGTAATTTTTTTCTGAACCGAATAAAGTCAATCAATTATGCGGCTAAAGGTCTTTGGATTTTAATTACTTCTGAATACAGTATTATCACCCAAGTGATTATTGCATTAATTATGACAATCATTGGGTTTATAATGCACCTTTCTGCTACCGAATGGATGTTCCAGATTATGGCAATCGGACTCGTTTTGGTAGCAGAATCATTAAATACCGCTATTGAAAAATTAGCGGATTTTATTCACCCTGAATATCACAAACAAATTGGCCGCATCAAGGATATTTCAGCAGGGGCTGCATTTTTTGCCGCAATAATTGCCATTATTATTGGTTTAATTATTTATGTACCCAAATTTATAATGTAATTTAAACACAGTCACATTAATTTTATACTTTTGTGAGATAATTAATTGAATGGCCAAAACTAATAAAACAACAGGAAAAGCACCCAGGAAGCCTCGTTTTCAAGGAATAAAATCATTTTTTGGAAACAGACTCACACAAACAGTTTTAGGACTGTTTTTGATGCTTTTTGCCATTTTTTTGGTAGCCTCTTTCAGTTCCTTTTTGGTAAACGGGCAAGAAGACCAAAGTCAGCTTTCTAATTTTGCCGACAAAGATGTTTCCGTAAGAAACCTATTGGGGAAAATTGGAGCAAGTTTAAGTCATTTAGTGGTTGAAAATGGTTTCGGACTTGCCTCTTTTTATTTACCGGTACTTTTATTTTTCACCGGTTTACTAATCTTCTTTAAAGGAGGCTTAAAACGCATCAGAAAATTTTGGTTCTGGGGAATATTGGGAATGCTTTGGATCTCGATCACTTTGGCATTTTTAGCGCCAAAAAATTTCAACCTTGGCGGCGTTGTAGGTTACCAAATGAACGAATACCTTCAACAATTTTTAGGCAAAACCGGACTCCTTTTATCGCTGATATTCTTGCTGATTTCCTATTTAGTCATCCGATTTAAACTTACTCCAGAATTGGTTAAAAGCAGTCTGAAAAAAAACATAGATGATATTCAAGTTGAGGTAAACTCTTCAGAAAACGATGCTCAATTAGCCACAAAAGTTGAAGAAGAAAAAAAAGAAGAAGAATTCAAATCGCCGCTTGAATTATCGCTCGAAAAATTAACACCAATCTCTACAGTTCCAGAAAATTATTTGGATAAAAGCGCTGATCTAGATAATGATTCAAATTTTGATCCAGACCCAAAATCGGATGCAAAGGTTGCAATCGCTGTTGATAAGATTGTGGAAGAAAACCGTGTGGATGAAAATTTATCCGACCAATTGGTAAAAGATTTCGGAGAGTTTGATCCAACCTTAGAATTGGGAAATTACAAGTTCCCAACCTTAAATTTACTGAGAGACTATAATGAAAGCATATCTGTAGATCAAGAAGAATTGGAAGCCAATAAAAACAGAATTGTAGAAACACTAAACAATTATAAAATTGGCATCGACCGCATAAAAGCAACTGTTGGTCCAACAGTTACTTTATATGAAATTGTGCCAGAAGCCGGTATCCGAATTTCAAAAATTAAAAATTTAGAGGATGATATTGCTTTATCTCTTTCCGCTTTAGGAATTCGTATTATTGCACCAATTCCTGGAAAAGGCACCATTGGAATTGAAGTTCCCAACAAAAAACCAACAATGGTTTCTATGAAATCGGTGATTTCTTCCACAAAATTCCAAAATTCAGAAATGGAGTTACCTATTGCACTTGGAAAAACAATTTCCAACGAAACATTTGTGGTTGACCTAGCCAAAATGCCGCATTTATTAATGGCAGGTGCAACAGGTCAAGGAAAATCAGTTGGTTTAAATGCCGTTTTAACTTCTTTATTGTACAAAAAACATCCGGCCGAAGTCAAATTTGTTTTGGTCGATCCTAAAAAAGTGGAACTTACCTTATTTAATAAAATTGAGCGACATTATCTGGCGAAATTACCCGATACCGAGGAAGCCATCATTACCGATACCACCAAAGTTATCAATACCCTGAATTCCTTGTGTATTGAAATGGATATGCGCTACGATTTATTGAAACTGGCAATGATTCGAAATATCAAAGAGTACAATGCAAAATTTAAATTGCGAAGGCTAAATCCGAACGACGGACATAAATTTTTGCCATATATTGTATTAATTATTGATGAATTTGCCGATTTAATTATGACCGCAGGCAAAGAAATTGAAACGCCTATAGCGCGTTTAGCACAATTGGCTCGAGCTGTTGGGATTCACTTAATTGTGGCCACACAGCGTCCTTCCGTTAACGTAATTACAGGTATCATTAAAGCGAATTTCCCGGCCAGAGCGGCGTTTAGGGTGACTTCAAAAATAGATTCAAGAACCATTTTAGACAGCTCGGGAGCCGACCAGTTAATTGGTAAAGGTGATATGCTTTTTGCAGATGGCAATAATTTGATTCGATTGCAGTGCGCCTTTGTTGATACGCCGGAAGTTGATAAAATAACTGAATTTATTGGGTCACAACGCGCCTATGCAAATGCCTACATGTTACCTGAATATAGTGGGGATGAGATTGGCACAAACCTTGATATAGACATTAGCGAAAGAGACAATTTATTCAGAGATGCTGCATTGGTTATTGTTCATGCACAGCAAGGTTCGGCTTCCTTATTGCAACGAAAATTAAAATTGGGATATAACAGAGCCGGAAGATTAATTGACCAGTTGGAAGCTGCCGGGATTGTTGGCCCGTTTGAAGGAAGTAAAGCAAGACAAGTTTTAATTCCCGATGAAATAGCACTAAACAAATTGTTGGATTACGAATCAAATAATTAATCATATAATTGTCATAAGCACAATAGTAAACATGAAAAAAACAGTATTTTTAGCAGTATTATTATTAATAAGTATAACCTCATTTGGTCAGGATGCCGCCAAAGCAAAAGCGTTGTTAGATGAAGTTGCACAAAAAATTGAAGGTTACAAAAATATTTACATTGAATTTAACCATAGTCTAGACAACAAAGAGGCGAATGTTCATCAGGAAACAAGAGGCACCGTAACTTTAAAAGGCGATTTGTACAACCTTAATTATATGGGAACAGAACAAATCTTCGACGGAAAAAAAATTTATATGATTATTCACGAAGATGAAGAAGTTATTATTCAAAATCCATCGAAAAAAAAGGACCAAACCCTTACGCCTTCAAAAATGTTTTCATTTTATAAAACTGGCTACACATTTAAAATGGATGCCTTAAAAACCATTAAAGGAGTTAAAATACAATATGTAAAATTAACGCCAATCGATAGCAATTCTGAAATAAAAAGCGTGTTGGTAGGGATTGACGCAAATACCAAACATATCTACGACATCATTGAAATAGGCCAAAACGGTACAACCACTACATTAAATATAAGATCTTTTAAAACAAATCAACCCATCTCGGAAAACCTTTTTATCTTTGACAGAGCAAAATACAAAAATCAAAAAAATTATACCATCTCTGAACCAAAATAATAAAGTTGAAAATATTTGACAAATACATTTTAAAAAGTTTCTTACAACCTTTTTTAGCCACTTTTTTTGTGGTTCTTTTTGTTTTGGTCATGCAAGCATTGTGGCTGGCATTCGATGAAATTGCAGGTAAAGGAATCGACATTTTTTTCATTTTTAAATTTTTAGGCTATTTAGCGCTCATCCTTACGCCTACCGCCTTGCCAATTGGTATATTATTGTCTTCCATAATGGCTTTGGGCACTTTAGCTGAAAATTATGAGTTTGCAGCCATCAAATCAGCGGGTATTTCTTTAAAAAGAGTGATTCGGCCACTAGTAATTTTAGTGGTATTATTGAGCGGGCTTAACTTTATATTCTTAAACAATATCTATCCTTGGGCAACCTTGAAACAGAAAAATTTGTATTTGAACATGAAGAAAAAAAAACCAGCTTTGGCATTGGTTCCCGGGGCATTTAATACCGAAATACCTGGTTTTAGCATAAAATTTGATGAAAAATACGGAGAAGAAAAAAATCTGTTAAAAAATGTTCAAATTGCTGATTTAAATGCCAATAAAGGTAAAATTAAAGTTATTACTGCAAAAAAAGGTACTATTTCAACAGAACAAGGAAGTAAATATATGACACTTACCCTAGAAGATGGGAATTATTATGAAGAGCATCTCAACCGGGTAATAATGCCCCAAGACAGGGCTAAGATGCCGGCTTCCAAAGCTGCATTTAAAACGTATACCATTAATATTGACATCTCTTCATTTAGCGATGACAATACGCTTGATGATGAAAAAATAAAAGAACATCACGGGATGTTAAGCATTGTTCAATTAGATTCAATTTCTAAAACAAATAAAATTGAATATGACACCTATACAAATAATAGAGCGAATATCTTTTATAATTCAATGAATGCGAAAAAATTATTCAAATACCCAGATTCGGTATTAAATAAAAAATTGGCACCTGAAATACTGGATAATTTTAACCTAAGGAATAAAAGTACCGTACTCAATGAATCGGTTCAAATGCTTAATAGAACTATTGACAGAAATAAATATCAAATAAAAGATTTTAAAGACAAAAGAAAGATTCTGAACCTATATGATTTCGAGTTTTATTATAGAATTTCATTCTCTTTGGCCTGTCTTGTCTTGTTTTTTATTGGTGCACCTTTAGGTTCAATTATAAGAAAAGGTGGCTTTGGGTTGCCTTTGATTATGGCGATTACTATCTTTGTCATTTATTTTTTCATCTCTCAATTGGGTAGAAATCTATCAGAAGAAAGTGCTATTTCGGCAATATTAGGTAGTTGGCTTTCTACATTAATATTACTGCCTTTTGGACTTTTGTTAACCAGAAGAGCGACAAAAGGAATGGGTATTTTTAATATAGATGTTATTTTTAACAAAGCTCAAAAAACATTCAACAAATTAATTCATAGAAAAATTTTAATTAAATAATGAAAACTTCCACTAGTGCAATTAAACTAAACACCGTACAAGAAGCAATAGAAGATATCAAAAATGGTAAAATGATTATTGTTGTTGATGATCAAGATAGAGAAAATGAAGGTGACTTTATTGCGGCTGCAGAATGTGTTACACCAGAAATGATTAATTTTATGGCAAAGTATGGCAGGGGTTTAATTTGTGCGCCTTTAACCGAAAGACGTGCCGATGAGCTTGGATTACCACTTATGGTAAATAAAAATACCGTGTTACACAATACACAATTCACAGTTTCAATTGATTTAATTGGAAGCGGATGTTCAACTGGAATTTCTGTTCATGACAGAGCTAAAACCATAAAAGCAATCACGTCAAAAGAAACGAAGCCGGAAGATTTTGGACGACCTGGCCACATTTTTCCTTTAAGAGCGAAAGAAGGTGGCGTTCTGAGAAGAACAGGGCATACAGAGGCTTCTATTGATTTAGCACGTTTGGCTGGATTTCAGCCTGCAGGAATTTTAGTGGAGATTTTGAATGAAGATGGAACAATGGCTCGACTACCGCAATTGATGGAGGTAGCTAAAAAGTTCAAATTAAAAATTATTTCTATTGAAGATTTGGTGGCCTATCGCATGAAATATGATTCATTAATCGATAAAATTGAAAATTTTACCTTGCAAACCCGTTTCGGCGAATTTCAATTGAGAGCCTACAAACAAACCACAAACAATCAAGTTCATATTGCGCTAACCAAAGGCACCTGGGAACCAGATGAACCAATTTTAGTACGCGTAAATTCCTCTTTGATAAACAATGATATCCTTCGATTGTTAACCGCCAAGCCCGACGATAAATTTTCTAAAATCTTTAAAATGATTAACGATGAAGGAAAAGGAGCAGCAGTATTTATCAGCCAGGAAAATCAATCCTTTAATCTTATAAATCGATTGTCTTTATTAAGGGAAGCCCAAAAAAATACGGAACATAAAGTGCCCCAAATTCAGCCAGATGACAAAGATTTTGGGATCGGAGCACAAATTTTACACGATTTAGAAATCACCAAACTTCGTGTTTTGTCAAATGCGTCGGCTATTAAAAAACGTATTGGTATGACAGGTTACGGGTTGGAGATTGTTGAGTATGTAAATTATTAAATTTATAAATTTAAACGCAAACTGCATTGAAAAAGATAGTTACCGCTTGTTTATTTATCCTTTTCATTTTAAGCTGCAGCAATCCAAAAGGCCAATTAGAAAAGGAAACTGAGCCTAAAAAAAATGGATTTGTGTTGCGCGGAACATTGAAATCTTTTTTATCAGATAAGGTTTATTTGAGTAAAATTAATAAAAATGACCTGCAACCGGTTGATTCGGCTAAAATTGAAAATAACAAATTTGTTTTTCAAGGAAAAGTTGACGATCCAGAACGATTTATGTTGTCTTTTGAAAATTCATCAGCAGCAGTCATTTTAATTATTGAGAACACACAGTTTGAAATATCTATAGATCCAGATCAAATAGAAGAGCCAATTATTAAAGGTTCCGAATTAAACACCAAATTGAACGATTACAAACTGGCTTCAAAAAATATCTTTAAAAAAATTGATTATTTATTTCCAAAATTCCAAAAAGCGCGTCTTGAAAATGATGTTAAAAAACTGGGTGAAGTTGGAAATGAATTAAAAAAAATTGAAAAAGAATTTACAGATTACAGTTTTGATTTTGTAAAAAACAACAGTGATTCATATATTTCCGCCATGGTTTTAAGCGACCAATTGAAATCATCTACAGTTGATACTACCAGAATTAGCAATGCATACAAACTTCTTTCTAAAGAAGTAAAAAAATCACCTGATGCACAACTAATTGTAAAGGAGCTAGGATTACGTTAAAAAACTTAAATCGGTATTTGGCGGCAATTCTAGTGCCGGCTTATTTTGTTGAAACAAACGTGCATTTAAAGATCCTTTTAAAATTATTTTACCTTTTTTTATATGTAGCCAACTTCCTTCCCTAAGTCCTAAAACATCCGTTTTATTAAGCGTATGGTACTCATTAATACGAGTTTCCCTAGTTTCGCCCATATGCGTTGAAGTTGGGTCCGGATCTAAATAATGACAATTTAAATTGAAATTAACAAATCCAAAGGTGTCAAAACTTGGCGGATAAATAATGGGCATATCGTTGGTGTTTTGCATTGTTAGTCCGCTAATAACACTTCCGGCGCTGGTCCCAAAGTATGGCGTTCCGTTTTCAACCACGTTTTTAATTGCAGACATCAATTTCAAATCGTACAATTGCTTCACCAATAAAAAAGTATTTCCTCCGCCAATAAAAATACCTTTTGCTTGGTTAACGGCATCAATCGAATTGCTGTATTCGTGTATTCCTTTTATGCGAATATTAATGCCTTCAAAGCCTTTTCTTGCTACTTCGGTATAGGCTTCGTGCGTAATTCCTCCTGGACGAGCGTAAGGAATAAATAAAATTTCATTTACACCTTTAAAAAATTCCGCCAGTTCAGGTAAAATATATTCTAAATATCCTTTTCCGTGAACCGATGAACTGCTTGCAATCAATAATTTTTTCATTTGTAAATATTTATTGTTTTTTATTGGTCATACCTGTCTGCCAACAGGCAGGTGTAATGCGCATATTTTCATAGGTGATTGTATCGTGTTTGCGTTATGCGCATTTCATTAGTTTAATTTCTAATTTTTAGTTGTAATCGCTGCTTTTCGCCATTAACCATTTCTTTATGTCTCAAAATTCACAATACTCGGTTTCATGCCAACAAAGTTCCACCAAATATACTCATTTTCAATCTTAACAAAAGTTTATAATTAACTGTAATTTTTATATAGATTGAAATGCTTTCTTTGTTATGATGAAAAGAAAACTAAGCTGCCTGTTTATGCTTTTTTTTGCTATGAAGGGCTTTTCACAAGAGAAATATGCACTCATTTCAGGAAAAATAATCAGTTCCAACAACTCAGTTAGTAATGTGCATATCATTAACCAAAACACCAAACTGGGGACCGTAAGCAATGATAACGGGGATTTTGAAATAATGGTTTCATTAAATGATATCTTGCTTTTTTCATCAATTGAATATGAAAGAAAAGAAGTCAGCATAACGGAAAACTACATAAAATATAAAAGAATTATGGTTGAATTAATTCCATCTGTTAATGAACTGGATGAAGTTTTTATTGAGGGTTTAACTGGAAATTTAAATTACGACATCAAAAAAGTGCCATATAACACAGCACCAAATCATACATTTATACTTAAACCTGTAGATTTAAAAAAGTCTTTGCCGGCTGATACTCATGGATTTTTAGGGGCGCCAAATGTAAATCCTTTTAGTATGGGAGGTGGCGGTATTGGTTTACCCGACAAACGTTATGAAGCAGAACAAAGATTAAAACGAGAAATTACCCGTAAAAAACAATTCCCTTCAAAAATAATAAAACAGTTTGGATTGGCTTATTTAACCGATAAACTACACATTCCTGAAGAAAAAATACACCACTTTTTAGCCTACTGTGAAGACAGGAATATTATTAATGAATTTTACAAAAACAATTTAATAAAAGTAATTCAAATTTTACAGGAAGAAAGTAAAAGCTATCATGAAATTAAAGAATAAAAATATAATTGTTACAATCGTTTTTTTGGTATTTGTTTATTCAAATTCAGTAGCGCAAGAAAAACTTGTTATGTTGAAAGGCACAGTTAGAAGTGACTCAATAGTTTTACAAGACATTAACATCGTAAATTTATCTTCGAATTCAGGAACTTCAAGTGATAAAAACGGTAATTATACAATGTATGCATCCATTGGAGACTCTATTCTATTTTCTTCGGTAGTTTATAAACAACGTATTATTAAAATTTCAAAAAGTCATACTGATAGTAAAACCCTTGTAGTTTATCTTGAGCAGGGTATCAATGAGTTAGATGAAGTTGAAATTGGACAAAAAATGCGACTAAACCTGGGGAAAGTTTCTTTACCAAAAGGAGCTGTTTTTGATAATGATAATAATTCCTCAAAAAAAGCACCCAATTCCAGAAAATTTACAGATCCAACATACGGAAATTCAGGAGTCAATTTTGTTGAAATATCTAAGTTACTCACCAATAATATATTTCAAAACAGAAAAGAAAGAAAAGAAGAAGAAATGCAGATTAAAAAACAAAAACAAATATTTCTCGAAAATATTTATAATAAAATAGGTGTAGATTTTTTTACAGTTCACCTAAAAATCAAAGAAGAAGAAATTTATTTGTTTTTATATTATTGTGAAGATAATGGGTTAAGTAACTTTTACAAGAGCGATGAGTTTTTGCTTAAGGATTTTATTATAAAACAAAGTAAAAGGTACAACCAATCAAAAGAGTAATTAATTTTTTATATAGACATTATACTTACCTTTGGGTAAATTTTTGTTTATTAGCTACATTATTTACACTCCTCATGCGATTAAAAAATATAATAATAATTTTATTGGCACTTCCCTTGTTTGCATTTACAATGCACAAGTATTATGTGAGTTTATGTGAAATTGAATACCTAAAAGAAAAGCAATCAATCCAAATTACTTTAGGTGTTTTTATTGAGGATATTGAATTTACGCTCAATAAAACTAGTGGTAAACAATTAAACTTGGCCAGTAAAACAGAAGTTGGGAATATAGATGATTATTATAAAAAGTACCTTCAGGAACATTTACAAATCTCTGTGAATGGAAAAAATCAATTATTTAAATATATTGGAAAAGAATATGATGGAGATATTGCACGATTTTATTTGGAAATAACTGACATTAAGGAACTTAAATCTATTGAAGTTTTTAATAATATTTTAACGGAAGACTTTATTGACCAAAAAAATATTGTAAAAATAAAAGTAAAAGATTTCAATAAAACTTTTTACCTAAACAAATCCGATCTCAAAAGTTTATTAAAATTTTAATGCTATTAGCAAACTATTATTAAAAATTAATTAAATTGTGCCAACCATTTAGATCAAAACTTTTTATAATGAAAAAATTATTAGTTACAGCCTTATTAACCATTTTTACCACAACCTTTTTTGCACAAGAAATTGAACAAAAAACAACGCCTCAAAAAGCACATTATAACAACAGCAAATTCAAGCAATTGCATGAAGAATTGCCCACACCCAACAACGAACACAGAGCTTCTGGCGCTGTAGGTCATGAATATACACAACAGCAAGTTGATTATAAAATGAATATTGTTTTGGATGAAGAGAATAATAAAATATTAGGTGATGAAACCATTACTTATTATAACAATTCCAAAGATAATTTAGAATATTTGTGGGTGCAGCTTGATCAAAACATGCGTGCTCCAGATTCTAATACGCCCGAAATTAGCGGTGGCGGACCTGATGTGATGTATTCACCTTCCAAATTTACAAAAACCTTTATGGGAAAACCTTTTCAAGGTGGTTTTAACATTGAGTTTATAAAAGATGCTAATGGAAAAGACGTAAGTTATCTCATTAACAAAACGATGATGCGCATCAATTTACCAAAGCCATTAGCTTCAGGTGAAAAATATGTCTTTAGAATAAAATGGTGGTATATTGTCAATGATTATATGGCTGATCGTGGTCGGTCTGGTTACGAGCCTTTCCCAGACGGAAATAATTTATATGTAATTGCCCAATTTTTTCCGCGTTTGGCCGTGTATAATAATGTAGAAGGATGGCAAAATTTGCAATTTTTGGGACGAAGCGAGTTTGCATTGGAATTTGGAAATTATGACGTTACCATAACAACCCCAAAAGACCATATTTTAAATGCAACAGGCCTGCTACAAAACCCGAAAGATGTTTTTACTTCAGCTCAATATAAAAGATATGTAGATTCAAAAAACGCTTTTGAAAATCCAGTTTTTATCGTAACGCCCGAAGAAGCTTTAACAGCTGAAAAAGACAGATCAAAAGAAACAAAAACCTGGAAATTTTATGCTGAAAACGTAAGAGATTTTGCATTTGCCACTTCCAGAAAATTAATATGGGATGCGATGGCTGTAAATCTTAACGGAAAAACAATAATGGCTTATTCATTATATCCAAATGAAGGAAATCCACTTTGGGAAGAGCATTCAACAAGAGTGGTTGCAAACACATTAAAAGTGTATTCCGACTTCACTTTTGATTATCCTTATCCGCATGCAACTTCAATCAATGCGGAACGTCAGGGAATGGAATACCCAATGATTTGTTGGAACGGCGGAAGACCAAATAAAGATGGAGAGTATACCGACAGAACCAAAAAAGGAATGATTGGCGTTATCACCCACGAAGTTGGGCATAATTTCTTTCCAATGATTGTAAATTCAGACGAGCGTATGTGGACTTGGATGGACGAAGGTCTCAATTCATTTTTAGAAATTTATGCGGAAAATATTTACGACCCAATACTTTTTCCATTAACTGACCATCCGAAAAACATTGTCAGATATATGTCTGGTGACCAAAGCGGCTTAGAGCCAATTATGTCGCAAGGCGAGGATTTGACCGACTTTGGGTCAAATGCCTACGGAAAGCCTGCAGCCGGTTTATTTATTTTAAGAGAAACCGTTATGGGCCATGAATTATTTGACCACGCTTTTAAAACTTATGCCGAAAGATGGAAATTTAAACATCCAACGCCTGCTGATTTTTTCAGAACAATGGAAGATGCTTCAGCGGTAGACTTAGACTGGTTTTGGAGAGGCTGGTTTTACACAACAGGCGCCAATGATATCGGAATCAAAGACGTGAAAAAATATTATGTGACCGATAAGCCAACGGAACGTGCCGAGAATATGGCAAAACGTTACGGAATCACCGTTGATAAATTACCTCCGGCCTTGTATTTGGTTTCTGAAGACAGTCCAGAATTTAAAAATGATTTAAAATCCAAAAAACCGGAAGATTATAATATGTTGAGTGATTATATCAATGAAAATTTTTCTGCTGAAGAAAAATCATCATTAAAAGCACCAAAATATTTCTATGAATTGGTTTTTGAAAAACCAGGTGATTTGGTGATGCCTATTATTGTTGAATTTGAATTTGAAGACGGCTCAAAAGAGCGCAAGCAATATCCTGCAGAAATTTGGCGTAATAATGATGCCGAAGTCACCAAGGTTTTTCCATCAAGCAAAGCCATTATAAAAATTACAGTTGATCCAGATGAACAAACGGCCGATATAAATTTAAACAACAACAGCTGGCCTAAAAAAACTGAGAATAAATTCGAAAAATTTAAAAAAAATCAAATTAAAGCCTAGTAAAAGAAGCCACTCAATTGGGTGGCTTTTTTAACTAATTATTTATTAAAACTTCTTAATTTCATGAAAAAATTACTTTTTATTTATTTCCTATTGTTGACAGTGATTTCGCCCTTAACTGCCCAAGAAAAAGCACACTACAACAACAGTAAATTTAAACAATTACACGAAGAGCTTCCTACCCCAAACAATGAACACAAAGCGTCTGGTGCGCCTGGACATGAATACACCCAACAACAGGTAGATTATAACATGGATATTGTTTTAGATGAGGACAATAACCGTATTTATGGTGAACAAATTATTACTTATCACAACAATTCTAAAGATAATTTGGAATATTTATGGTTGCAGTTAGATCAAAATATGCGCGCTGCAGATTCAAAAACCCCAGATATTCAGTCAGAGAATTCAGCACAACTTTTTACGCCATCACAATTTTCAGAAAAATTCATAAAACCATTTGACGGGGGGTTCAAAATCGAGTATGTAAAAAATATAGACGGCAGTGATGCTTCATATTTAATCAATCAAACCATGATGCGTTTAAATTTGGAAAAACCTTTGGCAAACGGTGAAAAATTTTCATTTAAAATAAAATGGTGGTATAATATTAATAACCATATCGAACAAGGCGGAAGATCGGGTTTTGAGCATTTTCCTGCCGATGGAAATAACAGCTATGTAATTGCGCAATTTTTTCCGAGACTATGTGTTTATAACAATGTGAGTGGATGGCAAAATAAACAATTTTTTGGCAGAAGTGAATTTGCTTTAGAATTTGGAAATTATGATGTGAGCATTACAACTCCAAAAGATCATATGTTAGGCGCAACAGGTGTGCTTACAAATGAAAATGAAGTGCTTACAAAAACCCAACAAAAAAGATTGGCAGAAGCCAGAAAATCTTTCGACAATCCTGTTATTATTGTAACGCAAGAAGAAGCTACAAAAATAGAAAAAACAAAATCTAAGGAAACCAAAACCTGGAAATTTTATGCTGAAAATGTGAGAGATTATGCTTTTGCTACATCCAGGAAATTTATTTGGGATGCAATGGCAGTTGACATTAATGGAAAAACCGTTATGGCCTATTCTTATTACTCAAAAGAAGCAAATCCATTATATGGCGATCATTCAACCAGGGCTGTGGCGCAAACCTTGATCACCTATTCAAAACATACAATTGACTATCCTTATCACAAGGCCATTTCGGTTGATGGACAAATGGGTATGGAATATCCCCAAATTTGTTTCAATCCGGGAAGACCAAATCCTGATGGAACTTATAGCGATCAAACAAAATATAGAATGTTAGGAACAACCATACATGAAGTTGGACACAATTTTTTTCCTATGATTATTAATTCTGATGAGCGAGAATGGACTTGGATGGATGAAGGATTAAATTCATTTGTTCAAATGCTCGCTCAAATGGAATATGAAGATAATTACCCCTTAAGCAGAGGTTTGCCAAAAAATATTGTTCCATATATGAAAGGTGATCAATCTCAATTATCTCCAATTATGGCTGAAGGTGAAGATTTGTTCGACTTTTCAAGCAATGCCTATGCGAAGCCGGCGGCTGGATTGTGGATATTGCGACATACCATAATGGGTCCTGAATTGTTTGACCATGCATTTAAAACCTACGCAAAACGCTGGGCTTTTAAACACCCAACGCCTGCCGATTTCTTTAGAACAATGGAAGATGCATCTGCCATGGATTTAGATTGGTTTTGGAGAGGTTGGTTTTATACCACTGGCGCCAATGATATTGGCATAAAAGATGTAAAAAAATTTTATGTGACCAACAAACCAACCGAACGTGCCGAAAATATGGCAAAACGATATGGTATTACCGTAGATCAATTGCCTCCAGCATTGTACTTGGTTTCTGAAGACAGTCCAGAATTTAACAATGATTTGAAGTCAAAAAAACCTGAAGATTATAATTTGTTGAGCGATTATATCAATGAAAATTTTTCTTCAGAGGAAAAAGCGACATTGAAAAGTCCCAAATATTTTTACGAATTGGTTTTTGAAAAACCGGGAGACTTGGTGATGCCAATTGTTGTTGAGTTTGAATATGAAGATGGTTCAAAAGAACGTAAACAATATCCTGCAGAAATTTGGAGAAAGAATGATGCAGAAGTCACAAAAGTCTTTCCATCGAGCAAAGCAATCACAAAAATCATAATTGATCCTGATGAGCAAACTGCCGATGTAGATTTAAGCAACAACAGCTGGCCAAAAAATACGGAAAATAAGTTTGAGAAATTCAAAAAAGGACAAATAAAAAGCTAGAATTTGCTATAATTAAAAAGGGTCTGGAAATATAAGTTTCAAGACCCTTTTTTATTTAAAAATTTCTGTGTTTCTTGGTGGTTTCAAAAATATGTTCGAGAATGCGTTTTTCTTTTTCATCAAAATCAACTCCCCTCCTTTTCATAACCAATGTTGCAGTTTCGGTTACTTTATCCATTTGATAAGTTGAAAATCCCGCTGCTCCGCCCCAACTAAAAGAAGGAATAAAATTTCTCGGGAAATTACTGCCATAAATATTTGCGCTTACGCCGATTACGGTACCAGTGTTAAACATCGAATTAATTCCACATTTAGAGTGGTCACCCATAATTAAACCGCAAAATTGTAAACCAGTTTTGGCGAAATTCTCAGTTTCATAATTCCACAAACGCACTTCACTATAATTATTTTTTAAATTTGAATTGTTAGAGTCTGCACCAATATTACACCATTCACCCAATATTGAGTTTCCTAAAAATCCATCGTGCCCCTTATTTGAGTAGCCCGATAAAATAGAATTGTTAATTTCTCCCCCAGCGGTGCAAAAAGGCCCAATTGTGGTTGCTCCATAAATTTTAGCGCCCATTTTAACCACAGAACGTTCACCCAATGCAAAAGGTCCACGAATCAAACTGCCTTCCATTACCAAGGCATCTTTCCCAATATAAATAGGTCCTTTACTAGCATTTAATACAGAAAATAAGATTTCGGCACCTTCTTCAATAAAAATATTTTCCTTATTTTTATACTGAACGCCATCAGGAATCGGTTGCGATACTCTACCTTCTGTAATTAATTCAAAATCTGCTTTTAAAGCCATTTCATTTAAAGAAAACAAATCCCAAGTATTTTTAATTTGAATCAATTCTGAATCAAATTCAATTTGTTCATATTCTTCAAAATCAATTGTTTCTTGTGCATCTGTGGTAAAAAAAGCAATCACTTCTTCATCTTTGAAAATGGCCTCATTCTCTTTTAATTCCATTATTTTTTCCACTAAGGAAAGTGTTGGCAAAAATGAAGCATTTATCATAACATTTTGAGCCATTTCAACCATGGGGAATTTTTCTTCCAAATAGTCCTCGGTAAGCGTTGTGGTGGTAAAACCCAAATATGTTTCCCATTTTTCACGAATGGTAAGTATTCCTATTCTTAAATCGGCGACGGGTTTTGTGAAGGTCAATGGCAATAATGAATTGCGAACTGTACCATCAAATAAAATATAATTCATTGACTAATTATTTTACACAAATGTAAAGTAAGTTTTTTTCTTTCTCAAATGAAATAAACATCGTTTTTTATACGATTTTATTTTTTCTTAGATACGTGTCAATGTTATCTGCGGTATCAAAGCATGCGCTTACCGAATTAATTTCTGAGCAATAACGAGAATCGATTGCATGATTTTTACATCCTATGGCATTTAAATCTATGGATTTGAAATGCTTGTCGATGCTTGCGCATTTATCGTACAGTGAAGCGATAGTTTCGTTTGGCTGTAGTTCGATATTGTTTTTTGTTAAATATCCTTTAAGAAAGTTCTCAATGGCAAACTGAGCATTTTTACAAACTGAATAACTAACAATATCTTCAGCGGGTTTAAATAATTCCTCTTTTGCCGATTTCAACTTTTTTTCCGCTTCTTTAAAATAAGCTTCTGATCTTGATTTCATTTTTTTATTTTTTTATGATATTATCCAAAAAAGATAGCTATGAATCTTTTTAATTCCTTCAATTATTATAAAAAATCAAGTCTTTACAATAGTATTTAAAGGTAAAAAAAAAGTGCCAAGTATTAAAATACTTGGCACTTTTAAATTAAATTAATTTATAAATTTCTATATAGTTCTAATCTTTCCCAATTAACTTCCACTTGCTCTTGGGCTTTATCCAATAGCTCTTTTGCCAATTCAGGATTTTCATTCACCACTCTTGTAAATCGAGTTTCTCTGTACATAAATTCACTAACTGGTGCAGAAGGTGCTTTAGAATCTAATTTAAATCTCTTTCCTTTTTCTGCCAAAGGATTGAATCTAAATAATGGCCAGTAACCAGTTTCTACCGCTTTTTCTTGATGCAATGCACCATCTTTTAAATCGTAACCGTGCTCGCCACAATGAGAGTAAGCAATAATTAATGATGGTCCTGGATAGGCAGCCGCTTCTTCTATTGCTTTCAGCGTTTGGTTGTCTTTTGCGCCAATGGCAATTTGTGCCACATAAACATTTCCATAAGAAACTGCTTGTAAGGCCAAACTTTTCTTAGAAGTTTTCTTACCTGAAATTGCGAACTTAGCACTTGCACCCATCGGCGTGGCTTTAGATGCTTGTCCACCAGTATTTGAATAAACTTCCGTATCCATCACTAAAACATTAACGTTTTCACCCGAAGAAAACACATGGTCTAAACCACCATATCCAATATCATAAGCCCAACCATCACCACCAAATATCCAAACTGCTTTTTTACGTAAGTATTCCGAAAGGTTTCTTAGTTTTTTAGCTTCATAAGTATCAATGGTGTCTAAAATTTCATTGAGCTCATCAATTTGACTTATTTTTTGTTCTTTAAGCGTTTCGTCTCCTTCAGCATTATTAAGTATGTTATTTACTAGAGTGCTGCCAACTTTGCTTTCTAAAGATTTCAATAAATCTACTGCAATTTCTTGCTTTTTCGTCAATGCCAATTGCATTCCCAATCCAAACTCGGCATTGTCTTCAAACAGAGAGTTAGCCCAAGCCGGTCCACGTCCATCTTTATTTGTTTTATATGGTGTTGTTGGTAAATTACCGCCATAGATAGAAGAACATCCGGTTGCATTTGCAATTAAGATGCTATCTCCATATAATTGTGTAATTAACTTGATATATGGTGTTTCGCCACAACCAGAACAAGCTCCAGAGAATTCAAACAATGGCTCTAAGAACTGTGATCCTTTAACTGTAGAAGTTACCAATTGTTTTCTGTCATAATCTGGTAAATCAATAAAGTAATCCCAATTTGCGGTCTCTACTTCTTGAACTTTACGTAAATCGGTTAAGTTAATGGCGAAAGTACCAGGAACTTCTTTACTTTCGGCAGGACAAACAGCAACGCATAAATCGCAACCTGTACAATCTTGAGGTGAAACCTGCAATATATAACTTTCATTATCGCTATTAAAAGGTCTTCCTTTTGCTGGTACACTTTTTAGTGATTCAGGTGCATTTAACAATAATTCATTTGTAACAACTTTAGCTCTTATGGCAGCGTGTGGACAAATTGCAACACACTTATTACACTGAGTACAAAGATCTGCATCATCCCAAACCGGTACAAAATCTGCAATTCCACGTTTTTCATATTGTGTTGTTCCTGTTGGAAATGTTCCATCTACAGGAAATGCGCTCACAGGCAATGAATCTCCTTTACCAGCCAATATAGTTCCTAATATTTCTTTTGTGAAATCATCGGCATTGGCTGTCATCATTGGTATTAAACTGTCATTATTTGTAGTGTGACGAGGATATTCAACTTTTTGAAGATTTTCTAATGACTTGTCAACTGCATTAAAATTCATTTGAACAACATCATCACCTTTATGTGAATACGATTTTACAATGGCGTCCTTAATTTTTTTAATCGCTTCGTCTTTAGGAAGCACGCCTGATATGGCAAAGAAACATGTTTGTAAAATAGTATTTGTGCGTTTACCAAGATCTGCATCTTGGGCAACTTTTGTGGCATCAATTACATAAAATTCAATATCATTATCAATTATTCTTCGTTGCATAACACTTGGCAACTCTGACCAAACTTTATATTTTGAATGAGGTGTGTTCAATAAAAATGTTCCTCCTTTTTTAATATTTTCTAAAATATCATATTTATAGATAAAATTAAATTGGTGACAGGCAATAAAGTTAGCTTTGTTAATTAGATAGGTTGAATAAATAGGTTCTGGTCCAAAGCGCAAATGCGAAACTGTTTGTGCACCTGCTTTTTTGGAGTCATATACAAAATATCCTTGCACATAATTATCGGTGGTTTCACCAATGATTTTAATAGAGTTTTTATTTGCACCAACTGTTCCATCAGATCCCAAACCATAAAACATACAGTTGAATGTTGTTTTCTTTGTTTTAAATTCTGGACTATACTTTAAACTTGTATTGGTTACGTCATCATTAATACCAATAGTGAAGTGGTTTTTAGGCGCATTTTCGTCTAATTCATCATAAATTCCTTTAACCATTGCAGGTGTGAACTCTTTGGAAGAAAGTCCATAACGGCCACCAATAATTGTTGGCATGGATTCACCCATTTCAACAAATGAAGATACCACATCTAAATATAAAGGTTCCCCAACACTTCCTGGTTCTTTTGTTCTGTCCAAAACCGCTATTTTTTTAGCTGTTTTCGGAATATTTTCAATAAAATCGTATACGGAGAACGGACGGTACAAACGAACAATTAAAGCGCCAACTTTTTCACCTTGTTCAACCAAGGTGTCAATGGTTTCTCTAATTGGTCCATCACCTGAACCCATTACAACAATTACTTTTTCCGCTTCTGGATGACCGATATAGTAGAACAAACTATATTTTCTTCCAGTATGTTTATAGAATTCGTCCATTGTTTTCTGAACAATTCCTGGAACATTTTGGTAATAAGTGTTTGCTGCTTCACGTGCTTGGAAGAAAACATCAGGATTTTGTGCTGTTCCCCTAATCACCGGATTGTCAGGATCCAAAGAACTTTTTCTGTGTTTCATCACTTCCTCTTCCGGCATCATTGCTTTAATAACATCATCTGAAATTCCGTTTATTTTAGAAATTTCGTGCGATGTTCTAAATCCATCAAAAATATTTAAAAATGGAACCCTGCTTCTTAAAGCAGAAACCTGTGAAATTAATGCAAAATCATGTGCTTCTTGAACTGATCCTGAAAACAACATTGAGAATCCGGTTGCACGCGTTGCCATAACATCCGAATGGTCACCAAAAATTGATAATGCATGTGTTGCAACCGTTCTTGCAGCCACATGAATTACGGCTGGCAACAATTCTCCGGCAATTTTATACATATTAGGTATCATTAACAATAACCCTTGTGATGCAGTAAATGTTGTGGTTAAGGCACCTCCCTGAAGTGAGCCATGAACTGCCCCAGCAGCACCGCCCTCGCTTTGCATTTCAACAATTCTCGGAATGTTTCCCCAAATATTTGTTTGGCCTTGTGAACTATACACTTCCGCATGTTCACCCATTGGAGATGATGGTGTGATCGGGTATATTGCACAAACCTCGTTCGTTTTGTGGGCAATGATAGCTACTGCTTCATTCGCATCACAAATTAGTTTTACATTTTCTTGTTTCATTATACTATATATTTATGCTGAAAAAATTTACAAACTAAAGTTTTCTTGTATTACTTTATTTTATAAATAATAAAATTACTATTCAAATTTATGATGTAAAAATATACCAATAATGTAGGATTTATAATGACATATGTCAGCTAATCTGGCTATAAAATTATTTAGAATTAATCCGAATAGGTGTTTTAAATAACTGTTATTCAATAGATTAAAAATATTATTTTTAACATAAAAAGAAGTGTCCTACATATTTAATGTTTTTAAAATAGAAAATTTCTTCCGATTCGGAGAACATTTACTGAAAATATATAGAATTGATTATTTTAACACTCTTTTATATGAAATTGTAAAAAATCAGTTATATAAATTAATTATTACGTAAATAGCAACGATTTCAGGCACTTAAAATAAGCCTCGAAGTTCAAAAAACAGCTAAGTTAAGCTTGAAAAATAATTGTCAATTTTATGAATAGAAACTGCCTTTTACTGCTTTTAAATAGCGCTCTCTAGCAAATTTATGTTCTACTATTTCCGGAATATTATAATTGTTAAAATCGGGAATCCACTTATTAATGTAGTTCAACTCAGGATCAAACTTTGCTTGTTGGGTTAACGGATTAAAAACCCTGAAATATGGTGCCGAATCACAACCTGTACCGGCAACCCATTGCCAATTACCGTTATTTGATGACAATTCAAAATCGAGCAATTGTTCAGCAAAATATGCTTCACCCCAACGCCAGTCGATTAATAAGTGTTTGCACAAAAAACTTCCAGCAATCATCCGAACGCGATTGTGCATATAACCGGTTTTTTTTAATTGGCGCATTCCGGCATCAACAATGGGGTAACCAGTTTTACCCTCGCACCACAATTTAAATTCATCTTCGTTATTTCTCCAAGGAATAAAATTATATTTTGATTTAAAATTTTCATTAACCACTTTCGGATAATGAAAAAGAATCTGCATAAAAAATTCACGCCAAATCAATTCGCTCAAATAAATTTGATTGGTATTATTGGCATAATCTACCAATCTACGCACACTTATCGTCCCAAAACGCAAATGTACCGAAGCATTAGAAGTTTCAACAGATGGAATATCTCTTATATCCTGATATTTTTTGATGCATTTAGCATTAAACGGCAATACTTTGATTGCGCTTTCAACAAAACCAATCTTGTTTAGAGATGGGAATGAAAAGCTCGATTTGAAGAAATTGTCCATTAAACTATCAGATTTGTATTCAATTGGAGAATTGGCCTTGTATTTTTCTAACCATTTATTTTTATAGGGCGTATAAACACTATACGGCAATCCATCTACTTTCACAATTTCAGCTTCTTCAAAAACAACCTGATCCTTATAGGTATGGCAATTGCTATTTTTTTGCTTGCAAAGCTTCTTTATTTCCTCGTCTCGTTCTTTTGCATAAGGTTCATAGTCTTTATTAAAAAATACATTCTTTACGTCGAATTTTTCAAAAATAGTAGCCCAAATATCGGGTGGATATCCCTTTTTAACATATAACGAAGCATTGCGTTTTACCAATTCATGATTGATATCTTTTAAGGCACCATAGATAAAATTTACTCTAGGGTCATTTTTTTGCAATTCCTTTAAAATAGCTTCGTCAAAAATGAATATTGGAAGTACTGGAAATTTTGAGTTTAAGGCATGAAATAAAGCGCAGTTATCTTCCAACCGCAAATCTCTCCTAAACCAAAATACAGATATCGCTTCTTTCTTCATTTAAAGACTTATTCTTATTATGCATTGTTGAACTAGAATAGAATATTATTAAACAATAAATTATTAAAAAAAATTACAAAATATTTAACAAGTCAACAGGGGATTTAAAAAGTTTAATTTGTTCGTTTTTGAGTGAAACTGCATCAAACTGTGTCAACTTTGAGCCTAAAACATACAAAGTATCATTGGTGTTTTTCAGTACTTCATTATAAACTTTCTGTAAATATTCTTCCACAGACTCTTTTGATGGCTCTACAGTTAAATAAACTACAAAACAAACATCATTAAATATTTTTTGGAGATCATTTAAATTTTCAATAGGCACACTTTGTCCAAGATATATGGAATGATGACCATGAAACAACAATTCAAAATGCAAAAAAAGCAAGCCTAGTTCGTGAATTTCATTCATTGGCAAATACAGCACAAATTTTTTCGAATTGTCTTTTGATTGTAAAAATTGGATTTTCTCAATGTTGATAAAAATCTTTTGCTTAATTAAATTGGTGATAAAATGTTCATGCGCAGGCGTAATGGAACTTACCTGCCACAGAAGTCCAATTTGATTTAAAAATGGCATAAATAATTCAAAAAAAATATTTCGGAAAGATGTTTGTGATATAAGGCTATTATAGGTCTTGTTAAATAATTCTTCATCAAAATTCAGCATCGCCAATTTGAATGAATTTAGTGCACTGCTTTCGAAACCTTCTTTAAACACAAGCTCCTTCACGCTTATTTCCATTTTTGCTTTGGACAACATTGCTATTTTGGATATTTTCAATCCATTATTGTATAACAACGAAACGTTTAACAGTTTTTGCATACTTTCCATATCGTAATATCTTATGTTTGAATCTGTTCTTTTGGGTTCAAATAAATTGTACCTTTTTTCCCAAATTCGAATGGTATGGGCTTTGATTCCTGAAAAATTTTCGAGATCCTTTATAGTGAACTCTGTTTTGATATTGTTCAAAGTTAATTAGGTTTAGTTGAACAAATATATATAATAAATTAACACTCAACAATTATCGCATAAAAAAAGAGCGCAATGCGCTCTTTTTTAGTCTTTTAACTAGTATTATTTGTTCAAATACATTTTTCTTCTCGAATATAATTCGTAAAACTGGTCATCTTTTAGACTGTCGATAAACAAAATACTTTCTCCAGTCGATTTCATTTCTGGTCCCAATCTTTTATCAACATTTGGGAATTTATTAAATGAGAATACAGGTTGCTTAATGGCAAAACCATCTAATTTAGGGTCAAATTTAAAATCCTTCACTTTATTAGCACCTAACATTACTTTTGTTGCGTAGTTAACATAAGGCTCTTTATACGCTTTTGAAATAAATGGCACCGTACGAGAAGCTCTCGGATTTGCTTCAATGATATAAACAATATCATCTTTTATGGCAAACTGAATATTTATTAAGCCAACGGTTTTTAAAGCCAAGGCTATTTTTAGTGTATGGTCTTTAATTTGCTGCAATACAAATTCGCCCAAATTAAATGGTGGTAAGGTGGCATTTGAATCTCCGGAATGAACACCACAAGGCTCAATATGTTCCATAATCCCAATAATATAAACCTCTTCCCCATCGCAAATTGCATCAGCTTCCGCTTCTATGGCGCCATCCAAATAATGATCCAACAGCAACATATTGTTTGGGATTTTTCGAAGTAAACCAACTACATGCTTTTCCAATTCTTCTTTATTAATCACAATTTTCATTCCTTGTCCGCCCAAAACATAGGAAGGCCTAACTAAAATTGGGAAATCCAAATCATCAGCAATTGCAGCAGCCTCATCAGCCGTGGTTGCTGTTCCATATTTTGGAAAAGGGATGCCTAAATCCATCAACAACTCAGAAAAACGTTTTCTGTCTTCTGCCAAATCAAGCGCATCAAAACTGGTACCTATAATTTTAATGCCCCATTTATCCAATTTTTCCGCAAGCTTAAGAGCTGTTTGTCCGCCCAATTGCACAATAACGCCTTCCGGTTTTTCATGTCGAATAATGTCGTATATATGTTCCCAAAATACTGGTTCAAAATACAATTTATCGGCAGTATCAAAATCGGTTGAAACCGTTTCCGGGTTACAATTAATCATAATGGTTTCATAACCCAATTCTTTTGCGGCCAAAACCCCGTGTACACAACAATAATCAAACTCAATTCCCTGTCCGATTCTATTTGGGCCAGAACCCAGCACTACAATTTTCTTCTTGTTGGTTACCACACTTTCGTTATCGGCAATACTTCCCTTTTCGGTAATCATTTTATTTTCAAAAGTGGAATAATAATAAGGTGTTTGCGCATTAAATTCGGCAGCACAAGTATCTACCAATTTATAAACCCTGTTAATATCCAATTCCTGTCTTTTATTGTGAACTTCACTTTCCCAACAGCCTAACATATGCGCTATTTGACGGTCGGCAAATCCTTTTTGTTTTGCTTCCAACAACAATTCGTAGGATAAAGTTTCCAATTTATGCATAGAAATTTCTCTTTCCAATGCTAATAATTGCTCATATTGCTTCAGAAACCACATATCAATCTTCGTGATTTCGTGAATTCTGCTTAACGGAATTCCAATTTGAAGTGCATCGTATATAATAAAAACCCGATCCCAGCTTGGGTAGGTTAATTTCTCAATAATGGTATCGTAATCCTTCTCTCCTTTTCCGTCGGCGCCCAGCCCATTGCGTTTAATTTCCAATGATTGTGTGGCTTTATGGAGTGCTTCCTGAAACGAGCGTCCAATTCCCATCACTTCTCCGACCGATTTCATTTGCAAGCCCAATGTTCTGTCTGCGCCTTCAAATTTATCAAAATTCCATCGTGGTATTTTAACAATTACATAATCCAACGTTGGCTCAAATAAAGCTGAAGTTGTTTTGGTAATTTGATTGTTAAGTTCATCCAAATGATAACCAATAGCAAGCTTTGCAGCAATTTTTGCAATCGGATAACCAGTGGCTTTTGAGGCCAATGCCGAAGAACGCGAAACCCTTGGATTAATTTCAATGGCGATAATATCTTCTTTTTCATCAGGACTTACGGCGAACTGCACATTACATCCACCAGCAAAATCACCTATAGAGCGCATCATCAAAATGGCCATATCACGCATTTTTTGAAATGTTGTATCGCTCAATGTCATTGCAGGGGCAACTGTAATTGAATCTCCTGTATGAATACCCATCGGGTCCATATTTTCTATGGTACAAATAATTACCACATTGTCATTTCTGTCTCGTAACAGCTCAAGTTCAAATTCTTTCCATCCCAACAATGCCTTGTCTATAATAACTTCGTGAATTGGTGAGGCTTCCAATCCGCGACTTAATAAATCATCAAAATCTTCTTTTTTATAAACGATGGAGGCGCCAAAACCTCCTAAGGTAAAGGAAGGTCTAATAACCAATGGGAATCCATATTCCTGCGCAATTTCCTTTCCTTTTAAATATGAATTTGCAATGGTAGATGGTGCTTGACCAATACCTATTTTCTCCATCAATTTTCTAAATTGTTCACGGTCTTCTGTAATATGAATGGCAGCAATATCAACGCCAATAATATCAATATTAAAGTCTTTCCATATCCCTTTGTCATCAGCTTCAATACATAAATTCAACGCTGTTTGTCCGCCCATTGTTGGCAAAACCGCATCGATATTTGGGTGCTTTTCTAAAATTTGAATGATTGACTTTGTGGTTAAGGGCAGCAAATACACATTATCAGCCAAAGACGGATCTGTCATTATAGTAGCTGGATTGGAATTTATGAGCGTTACTTCAATTCCTTCTTCTTTTAAAGATCTAATTGCCTGTGAGCCGGCATAATCAAATTCACAAGCTTGGCCAATAATAATTGGTCCTGATCCAATAATTAAAATTGATTTAATGTTGTTGTTTTTTGGCATCTTTTAAATATAAAATAGTAAAGTGTAAATATCTATAAAATTCGTTTTATGGGATAAAATAGTTTTAAAAACTTATTAATAGTTCAAAAAAAAGGTGTTACTAAAAAGTAACACCTTATATATAAAACTATTGTCTCATTATTTTTTTGGTTTAGGATCAGAAGATACACTAACTCTTTTTCTTCCTTTAGCTCTTCTTCTTGCCAACACTTTTCTTCCCGTTGCACTAGCCATACGTTCTCTAAAACCGTGTTTATTTCTTCTTTTTCTTTTTGATGGCTGATATGTTCTTTTACTCATTACAAATATCTTTAAAATAGTGGTTCTTCTGATGTGGCTTTCTTTGGAATTCCTCTCCTTAAAAGCGTTGGCAAATATACAATTACTTTTGTTTTTAGCAAATAGAATCTAAAAAAAATATTTTTTTTATTTTAAGCTCTTAATTTGAAAAAAAACCTATTTTTATACAAACTAAAATTAGAAGAAAAATGTATACCAAACCAATGCTTAAAGAAGGAAGTTTAAAAGATCAAGTCATTGTTGTCACTGGGGGTGGCAGCGGGTTGGGAAAAGCCATGACCACTTATTTTTTGGAACTTGGCGCACACGTTGTCATCACTTCAAGAAATATTGAGAAATTAGAAAAAGCTAAGATAGAGTTAGAAGAAAAAACTGGAGGAACCGTTTTGGTAGTGCAATGTGATGTAAGAAATTATACCGAAGTTGAAGCTGTTTTGCAGGCAACCTTAGATAAATTTGGGAAAGTTGACGGACTTTTAAACAATGCCGCAGGAAATTTTATCAGTCCTACTGAAAGATTATCGGCCAACGCTTTCGATACTGTTATTGACATTGTTTTAAAAGGAAGTAAAAATTGCACACTCGCATTTGGAAAACATTGGATAGATATTAAACAACCAAAATCAACTATTTTAAATATTGTTACCACTTATGCTTGGACAGGTTCTGCTTATGTTGTTCCTTCTGCAACCGCAAAAGCTGGTGTTTTGGCAATGACACGCTCTTTGGCTGTTGAATGGGCTAAATATGGCATCCGTTCAAATGCCATCGCTCCTGGTCCATTTCCAACTGAAGGTGCTTGGGACAGATTATTGCCTGGAAATTTGAAGGATAAATTCGATATGAAAAAGAAAGTTCCGGTTGGTCGTGTGGGTGAACATCAGGAATTGGCAAATTTAGCTGCTTATTTAATGAGTGATTTTTCGGCCTATATTAATGGTGAAGTTATTACTATTGATGGTGGGGAATGGTTAAAAGGAGCTGGAGAATTTAATATGCTAGAAGAAGTTCCGAAGGAAATGTGGGATATGCTAGAAGCTATGATTAGAAGCAAAAAGAAGTAATTATTCTCTAAGATTCGATTTAAAAACAAACCTTCAATTTTTTCCAAATATTGAAGGTTTGTTTTTGCAGACTAAAACATTAAATGTAATTTTGCCAAAACCTACGAATAATGAAAAATACCAAATACGTTTTTGTAACAGGAGGCGTTACTTCTTCTCTTGGAAAAGGAATTATCGCAGCTTCTTTAGCAAAATTATTACAAGAAAGAGGCTACTCTGTCACCATACAAAAACTTGACCCTTACATAAATATAGATCCGGGAACTTTAAATCCATACGAACATGGAGAATGTTATGTAACGGAAGATGGTGCAGAAACCGATTTGGATTTAGGTCATTATGAGCGTTTTCTAAATATTCCAACATCACAGGCAAACAACGTGACTACTGGAAGAATTTACCAATCTGTGATTGAAAAAGAACGCCGAGGTGAGTTTTTAGGCAAAACGGTACAGGTTATTCCACACATAACCGACGAGATTAAGCATCGCATTCAAATTCTAGGAAATACTGGAGAGTTTGACATTGTGATTACCGAAATTGGTGGCACTGTTGGTGATATTGAATCCTTGCCTTATGTAGAATCCGTTCGTCAATTGCTTTGGGAATTAGGTCATGAAAATGCCATCGTTATTCATTTAACCTTAGTACCCTATTTGGCTGCTGCCGGCGAATTAAAAACAAAACCTACCCAGCACTCTGTTAAAATGCTGATGCAAAGCGGGGTAAGTCCTGATATTTTGGTTTGTAGAACAGAACATGAAATTTCAGATTCTATAAAAGACAAACTGGCACTTTTTTGCAATGTTAGAAAAGAAGATGTTATTCAATCTATTGATGCGGAAACTATTTATGATGTTCCTAATTTTATGCTTGAAGAAGGTTTGGATACTGTTGTGCTGAAAAAATTGCAATTGCCAAATGACAAACAGCCTGAATTAAAATTATGGAATGAATTTTTAAAACGCTTTAAAAACCCAAAAAATACGGTTGAAATAGGTCTTATCGGAAAATATGTAGAATTGCACGATGCTTATAAATCTATTTCAGAGGCATTTATTCATGCGGGTGCTCAAAATGAAGTAAAAGTCAACATCAATTGGATTCATTCAGAAGAATTGACGGTAGAAAATGTTCCTGAATTATTAAATAATTTAAACGGAATTCTAGTCGCACCCGGTTTTGGTGAGCGCGGAATTGAAGGAAAAATTGAAGCCGTAAAGTTTGCACGTGAAAACAACATTCCATTTTTTGGCATTTGTTTAGGAATGCAAATAGCTGTTATCGAATTTTCTAGAAATGTTTTAGGCTTAAAAGACGCCAATTCAACAGAAATGAACAGCAATACCTTATATCCTGTTATTGATTTAATGGAAGAGCAAAAAAACATTACTGATTATGGTGGCACTATGCGATTGGGAGCCTGGGATTGTGCGCTAAAAGAAGGCAGTAAAGTCAGGAATATCTATCATAAAGAACATATTAGCGAAAGGCACAGACATCGTTATGAATTTAACAACGATTTTTTGGAACAAGTTGAAAAAGCTGGAATGATTGCTACTGGGAAAAACCCAGAAACCAATCTGGTTGAAGTGATTGAAATCCCAAAACACCCTTGGTTTGTTGGCGTTCAATACCATCCTGAATATAAAAGCACGGTTTTAAATCCGCATCCTTTGTTTGTGGATTTTGTAAAAGCCGCGTTAAATCACTCTTTAAACCTGCCAACTAATCATTAATAAGAAACCTAATTTAATTTACATTTAGTACATTTGTCGGGATTTTTAAATTACTAAAAAAAGTAATGGACAAATTGAGATTTATTTATACCCATGGAAGAAAAGAAATTTGATATTAATTCACTGATTGGTTTTGTTTTATTAGGAGCAATCGTTTTATGGTGGATGTACAGCAATCAGCCAACTCTTGAAGAAAAATTAGAAGCTGAAAAAAACAAAATAGAAAACGTAGTAAAGGAGACTAGAAATTCACCCCTTACAGATTCCACTTCAAATCCTAACGTAATAACACAAGCAACCGATTCGCTTTCTTTAGTTAAAGCTCAAGGTCAGCTAGGTGTTTTTGCATATTCTGCAACACTTCCTTCAGCTAAAGAAGATGGAGAAACCGTGCTGGAAAATGACTTGCTAAAACTGGTTATTTCAAATAAGGGCGGACAAATTAAGGAAGCCTTGTTGAAGAAATACGTGACTTATGATTCTTTGCCTTTATATATGGTAAAGGACAATAATGCTTCTTTTAACATCAACTTTGGAACGTCTGATAACAGAACATTAAACACAAAAGACTTATTTTTTGAGCCTTTTCTAAGTAAAGTTGACGGAAATCAAGTGCTTTCGATGAAATTAAAAGTTTCTGAAAGTAACTTTTTAGAATATCGCTATGTGATGAAGCCAACAGAATATATGGTTGACTTTACTGTTCGTTCGCAAGGATTAAGTGCATCATTAGACACAAACAAACCAATTAACCTAGATTATAGTCTGGAAGCTTTCAGAAAAGAGAAAAGCATTCGCTATGAAAATCAGCAAACTGAAATGTATTATGAGAAAGATGATGAAAGCATTGATTACCTATCCATTGGCGGCGAAGATGATGCAGAAGAAAAAGATGTAAACTGGGTTGCATACAAACAGCATTTCTTTTCCACAATTTTAATATCCGAAGAAGCTTTTTCAACAGCGAAATTAGCATCAAAAACATTGTCAATTGATGAAGATGTTGATACCACGTTCACAAAAGCCTTTTATTTAAAAGCGCCACTGGCATTACAAGGAGGTGAATTTAATTATAATATGAATTGGTATATTGGACCAAATGATTATAAAATTCTAAAAAAATACGACCGCAACATTAAAGAAATTGTAAATCTTGGCTGGGGAATTTTCGGTTATTTAAACCGTTTGATTTTCATTCCGGTTTTCAACCTTTTACAATTATTCATTGGAAATTACGGGTTAATTATTATTTTGTTAACCATTGTTGTTAGAATAATTATGTCTCCTTTGGTTTACAAATCTTATGTTTCAAGTGCGAAAATGAAGGTTTTAAAACCGGAAATGGAAGATATCAATAAACGTTTGCCAGGGAAAGAAAACGCTATGAAACGTCAGCAAGAAACAATGGCACTTCAAAGCAAAGCTGGTGTAAGTCCGCTTGCCGGATGTATTCCTGCATTATTACAAATGCCTGTTTTCTTTGCCTTATTCCGTTTTTTTCCATCGAACATAGATTTACGCCAAAAAGGATTTTTATGGGCAGATGACTTGTCGGCATATGACTCCGTATTTGAACTTCCGTTCAGAATCCCAATGTATGGATCTCATATAAGCTTATTCCCAATTTTAGCTTCAGTAGCCATCTTCTTTTATATGAGAATGAGCCAAAGCCAACAAATGGGCATGCAACAGCCACAGCAGGAAGGAATGCCAGATATGCAAAAAATGATGAAAATGATGATGTATCTTTCACCTGTGATGATGTTGGTTTTCTTTAATATGTATGCGAGCAGTTTGAGTTTATACTATTTTGTTTCCAACTTACTAACCATAGTTATCATGTTGGTTATAAAACATTATATCATTGATGAAGAAAAAATTCACGCAAAAATTCAGGAAAATAAAAAGAAACCTAAAAAAGAAGGCAAGTTTCGACAACGATTAAATCAAGCAATGGCTCAAGCCCAAGAGCAACAGGCAAAACAAAAAAAGAAAAAATAGCTTGTTTTTAAATACAGATCATTGCAAACTGTTCTTATTTTATTGAACTCACGTTATAATATATAAAACTAAAGTCCCAAAAGAATATTCTTTTGGGACTTTTTTATTTTTTTAAAGCTTCATTGTACAAAAACAGCAACTATTTTTTGTTTTGAGATACGCTTAATTTAATATCATCAATAAATTTATATTGTTCCACATAGTTCAAACCGCTCATATTCTAATCCCGGACCATCACAAGCCAACCAAGTTCCAATAAGTTTATTTTCCCTAACAATTAAATATTCTTTTAATTCTAGCGTGCAATTTCCAATAATAGAGCTTTCCGATTGATAGCTAAACACAATAAATTTTTCTTCTGATATATTTTCATAAGTATATGTCCCTGATATTTTAATTAATACATTATTTTGCTCGCGCGATTTTAAAAAAGTTCCATCAGAATTCAATAAATAAAACTCTTGCCAATCCATATCACCTCCAGTAGTTTCAGAGTTTGAAATACTGCCTGTCATTTTTGTTAATTGCCATATCTGCGAATATTCTTCTGAAACCGTTTCATCATTATCTAAACAGCTTAAAAGTAAAATACTACACGAAAGAATAAATATTATTTTTTTCATATATAAAAATTTAGAAACTATGAGGTTTTTACGAAATTAAAATTTTACTTGTTTGTTTTATAAAACCTCCGCCTACCACCTTTTTTTTGTGGTAGGCATTGAGGTTTTACACTTGTGGTAATTAAATTTATTAACCTATATCATCAATACGTATAAAACAAGTAAATAGCTACAGTTACAAAAAATTATTTTCTTTTTAGGCTAAAATTATATCGCACAAATATTCCTGCACTTGAAAAATCAACCTTTTCCTGGGTAATAGGCATTAACGAATATTTAAAATAAGGTTCAATAATAATTGATTGATATTGTTTTTTAATTGGAAATTCAACGCCAAACGAAACATTTAAAATACTTGCGAAATTAAATTTATTTGAAGTAGTTGGGGTTATAACTTTTTTATCACTTTGAACTAAATCATATTGAATAATATTGTTTCCAAAAGAATCTTGTGTACTTGTTTCAGTCCTGTTGGTAACTATATAGTTTGCCTCAATGTTTTCTTTAAAATAAGAGGTAGATGAAAATCCTGCAGAAATAAACAAATCCTTTTTATCAATAGAAAAATTATATTTTAGCGCAATAGGAATTTCAATTCCACTAACAATTGCGTCTTTTGACTCTAATTGGTTATTAAAATTGTTAGTTCGAATAACATCACTTGAAGTATCTGCATAATAATTTGAATTCTTATTTAAATTAAACTTTTGGTTGGTATATAAAACACCGGTAGAAATATCGAAATTTTTAAAAACAGGAAATTCAACTGAAACACCGCCCGCAAATCCAATAGTTGAATTTTCATTTTCTTGATTGTAATTCATAATCGGCGACAAATTAAAACCTAATTTTATAGATTTATGCTCAGGCTCTTCGCTTGTTCTTTCCTCTTCCAACGCAGCTACTATGTCCTTTTTAATATGTTTCTGATTCTTCTCATTTATTTTGTTGAAATTTATAACTGAATCCTCATTATTTAATGTCACATTTTCAGAAGCAGCATTATTCTTGTTTATTTTTTCTTTTATCAGTAACAATTCATTCGCAGCAATTGCATTTTTAATTTTTAATGAATCATCTAAAATAACAGCTTCGTTATTTTTACTTTTATGTTTACTTTTAGTACTATGATTTTCAATTGAAGTAATATATATCTTAGACGGTAAGTTTGATTTTGGTATAAACTTTTTAAAAATAGTTACCGAGTCAATTTCTTTTATTTCTGAATCATCGGTATTTAAACTATCTGTCTTATTTTTAGTGATATAAGTATTATCATCATTCAACGTATCATTTTTCAACAAGTCATTTTTATTATCAATAATTTCTTTTGGGTTAATTGGATTTTTTAAATCTGAACTATTAAATAAAAACTTACCTAAACTGCCAGCAACTATAAACAACAATAATATTCCTGCAAATCTCCAGAAAAAAACAACTTTTCTATTTTTCTTTTTCTTTTTTGCAACAAGCATGTTCCAATGCTCGGGATTGTATGGAACATTGCTGTTTTCAAGCGATTCCTTAATTTTATTACTTAATATTTTATCAAAATTATCTTCCATAAATTTCTTTAAAATTTTCGCAAATTAAAACTCTTAATTTCCTTTTAGCTCTTGTTAAAAAAACTCTTGATGTGCTCTCGCTAATGCCAAGTTTACTTGATATTTCAAGGTGATTATAGCCCTGTATTTCATATAAATTAAACACCATTCTATGAGTTTCAGGCAGAAAGTCCAATAATTTTATAATATCCTCAACTGTTAAATCATTTATAGTATCAGTATTGTTTTCTAGATGTTCCGCTTCTTCAATTTGTAAATAATTGTTATGCTTGGCGTTTTTTCGATAGTTATCAATAGCCGTATTTATTAAAATTCTTCTTAACCAATTTTTAAAAGGTATCGAATTGTTATACCCTTTTTTTTGAATTGAAGAAAAGGCCTTTAGAAAACTATCATTTAAAATACTGACAGCCTCATGGTCTGAGTATGTATATAACCTGCAAATACTTAATGCATACCCATAAAAATGCTTGTACAGCTTTTCTTGGTACATTTCATTGCCCTTTTTACACTCAGTTAGGAGCTTGTCTATATAGGTATCAATACTTATTCCTTCTTCCAAATTAATTAAATTAACTGATGCTTTCTGTAAATTTCTAATTGATGCCCATAATTTCTAAATCAGGGGTTTCACTCGAATTAAAGGTACTGAAAATAGTATAAGCACATTTATCTTTATAAGTAATATCACCCACCAATTCTTTTAAGTTCACAATAATTGTTTCAGTAATTAAAGCTTCGCAAGTATCATTATTCCCTTTATGTATTATGATTAGATTCATAAAACAAGGATTATCTGTATAAACCAATCCATCCCAAATAATCTCAAAAAAATGTTGCCTACATCCACCACTATATGACACGTTTAATTGTAAAATATCCCCCACTCTAGTGCCCTTGTTTATTGTAAATATATCCCCATCACTTATATTTTTTGTACGATTGCTATTCAACTTGCTAAATGCTTCTTTATCTATTCTCAATATAGTACTTGAAACATTTGAAACAGAATCTGAAGAAATATTTACATTATCATTTTTACTACAAGAAACAACTAATATAGCTGTAATATAAATTTGTAAAAGAATAATACCTATTTTTTTCATAGTGAATTATATTTCAATTTGAATTATTCCTGTTGAAGTAGATTCTGAATATTCATAATTCAAAATTTCAAATTCTTTAACTTCAAAATAAGTGCAACAATCATCCGTTATTTTATCCATATCAACATTCATAATCACAGAAACTTCCGGACTTAATTCAATTGTATACACACTGGGCTCCAGAACCCATCCAATTGAATTGAAAGACAGAATAGTTTGATCCTGATATTTAATTATTTTAAAATTTATAGTTTCATCTTTTTGATTGGTAACACTTAAACCCTCAACTTTAAATGTCCCATTATTAAATAAATCTTGGGAAGAATCTTTATCTATAAATACAAAATTAAACGCTCTCGGCGGACTAAAACATTCACCACAGTCATTATTAATATCGCAGGAAGTTAGTCCTATTATTAATGCAAAAAGAATAATTTTAGTTTTCATATGTGTTTAAATTTTTTCATAATTATTTATGTGTTTTTACTCCATTTTTAACTCTATTAATTTTATGGCGTCGGTTTCAGTATGTTTGAACAATCCCAATAGTTCATTTTCTGTCTCAAGCATTTGAACCATTTGGTCACAAAGGTCGCTACAATCAATTTCAATTGTATTTAATATTTTGAATCCAGAAACTTTATTTCCAGTAACAAAACTCGGTGGATCACTTCTCTTTGTTGATTTCAGTATGACTTCAAAAGAAACGTTGTCTTCTATTTTCTCCTTTGAGATTATTTCTATTAATCCATAGTTGATTGAAGAACCGTCAGCTGGAGGATTTTTAATAGCCTGTTTCTCAACAATTAAATCATAAACGTATCCTAGTTCGTATTCAAACCCTTCTATATTTGAATAAAAGTTATTCCATTTTTCAGTTCCAATATCACTTCCCTCCTGAACTAGATATACCAAAGTCTGACCTTCACCTGTAGCAGTTTGTTGAAAATGATTTACCCTCATATTTGTAGTTTCCAAACTTTCATCACTACATGAGATTCCTAGTATAGAGATTATACTAAAAATTAGAAGATACTTTTTCATAATGTATTTGTTTAAAATTAATTATTGTTCGTTTTTATTGCCAACAGGCTGTTATTCAATCCTTACAAATCCACTTCCAATTCCGTCGTAATTATTGTCGGAAATATCCAATTTATTATTTTCATAAGTCTTAATTATTCCTTTCATTACAATTCCTGTGTACTGATGGTTTTCAGGAAATTGAATAAATCTTTCCAATTCTCCTGAGTAAATTGACTTTTTTAAAATTAATTCATAAGATCCTTTTGATATTTCATTTCCGTTTTCAGTTATTGAATAAGTATCGTTTTCCATTAAACTCAGATGAATTATTTTCCCTGTTGATTCTGGTGTTTCATGAATTTGAAATGCAATTCCGCCATCAGTATTTGTCCAATTCCATTTCCCAATCAAATCAGCATTGTCAATTCTAGTATTATCGTCAGTACTACAGGAAATAATTCCCATAGTCAAAATAAAAAGACAAATCAGTTTTTTCATCTGTTTAATTTTTATTTTTTTGTTGGTAACAGATGCTGCCTGCCTGCCGCAGGCTGGTTCGCCATTAATCATTCTGCTGTGTATCAAAATTTGTAATGCTCGTTTCATCTGTTTAAATTTTATTTTTTAGCTGGAACAGATGCAGCCTGCCAGCCGCAGGCAGGTTCGCCATTAATCATTCCTTGGTGTATCAAAATTTGTGATGCTCGTTTCATAATTCTATTATTTATATTATACACGAATTTTGTTTTACGTCAAATTTAACACAACTGGATTTTTAAGATTGATGAGACAAAAAAATCGGAGATTTTTCGGTGGCAGCAAATCATTTGTTGCATGTTTGTTGTTTGTATTGGTTCAAATTTTAGCATAAATTTTTAAGGTGTTTCCATCAGTATTTTAAAGGATTTACATATTTATCATTTAAACAGATAACCAAATCCAGTTGAAAATCCATAATTTTTTGGTTCCGAAAAATTACTGTCTAAAGCGTTTGTAAAACCATGAAAGTATCTTGCATTTGCAAAAAATCCGTTTTTAATTTTGTAGGAAAGCCCAACTATACCACTAAATTCAAAACTTTTCCCTATATCTGTGCTCGTCCAAGAATTATAAATCAATTCATCATTTACCAAAAAGTTAAATGAAGGTCCAATTTCTAGGGAGAAGTTCTTAACTACGTATATTTTCGCTAAAACAGGAATCTGTATATAATCAAGTTTATATTCACCCATCACAGGTTGAGGAGCCGGCCCTCCAGGATATATAAAATCATAATACATAGGCATCTCCCCCTTAACACCTTGGGTTGAGTACAAAATTTCAGGTTGTAATGAAAATTTATTTCCAAATGGAATTTCAACCAATACGCCAACATGAAACCCTGTTTTGTATTCTTTATTGTATAATTCATTTGATGTTATATTAGTAAAATTAATGCCTCCTTTTACTCCAAATTGAATTTTCTCTTGTGATTTTACAGCTGTTATTGTCAAAATTGTTAACGAGATAATTAAAAGTATCTTTTTCATTTTATAAAGTTTATTTTTTATTGTTTAAATATGTTCATTCAATATTGTAGGCAATGGATTTGTATTCTGATTTGTGCGACGTAAAATTCGGAATTTTTCCGCCGAAGCAATATTTTTATTAAATGTTTTTCGGTTTGTACTAAATCAAATTTAAGCGTAAATTAAATACGTCAACCGTTATTGTTCATAGGTAAATTCCTCTATATATATTAAAGAATTATCATTTTCAATTTGATAAACCCTGTTTTCGGTATCAAATTTATAATTATAGTCATAAAAAGTCAATGGAATACTATAATCATCTCCTTCAAATGGATAGGCTTTTTCAATTCCAAAAATATTTTTGAAGAAAGGCTTATAATCAATTCTCAAAATTCCAATTGACTTAATAAGATTCAATGGGTTTCTTTTAGAAAGGTTATATTCTAAAAATTCAACAAATATTTCTGTTTCATTTTCAATTGAAACTACATTTTGATTTTTGTTATAATTCAGTTTTCTTGTTCTTATGTTGCTGCTGTTGAATTCCGTTTTGTATTCTATTAGTTTTTCTCCAACAAAAGTAAATTCAGCTATTTTTTGGTCTTGATTGTTAAAAACTTCTGCAAAATCGTTTGACCATACTATATTAAAATAAGTCTGACCATCTCTAATTTCCTTTGTGACTTGCCCTTTATCATTATATTCGAAAGTACTGAAATGACTATATTGAGGATAATAAAAATTAGTATAATTCTCTGATATTACTTTTCCTTGTTCATCAAAAGCATATTCTTGTGTGTACACAAGATTATTAGGTTCATTGATTTCTTTAAGATTGTATTTCAGATTCGTAACATTTTCCAAATTATTAATTGGTTCCAAATTATCATCGGGAGTACAAGCTATAATTGAGAAAACAAAGACTAGGGATAAGATTATTTTTTTCATAATTATTTGTTTTTTATGGTTGTCAACGGGTTTCTTTTCTTATAAGATTTGTAATATCCCCGATTTGAGCATAAAATATATACAACTTAAGTTGGCAATAGTGTTTTAATTTATTATTAGATTAACAGTGATATATTCGGTTGGGCTAGATTTGAAATTCAGTTCATAATTCCCAGCTTTATTTGTAATGAATTTATAATTAGTGGTTATAATTGGAGCATTTTGAGTGCAAATGCAACCTGTATATTTTGCTTCAACTTCAATAGTCCTTGTATTGCCATTTTTCGTTTCAATAAACTTTCCAAAACCACCACAGCCATTACTTACTCCAAATTTCACTTCGATATTTATACTTTCATTAACTGTTCCTGAATCTACTGAATTTACTGAAACCACGTAAGCAATATAATTTTCGATGCATTCATTATTATTATTGTCATCATCATTGTCACAACTCATCAATGATAATAATAAGAATAGAAAAAAAGGTAAAGTTAAAAATTTCAGTTTCATATTTCCCTTTTTAATAAATGTTAGTATAGGTAATTGGTTGATTTCAAATTATTGCTAACGGATTTTAACATTACCATCATTACGTTAAAATAAGTTTAAACGCTACACTCTATTTTATTTTGTTATTAATTCATCTAATAAAGTTCCAACTTTTATACTAGGCCAATCTACTTTTAATAATTAAAAAAATAATAAGAATATTTGCTATTTCTGTAAATTTAGTGGGTGGGCTGAAACCTAAAAGGAAGGTAAGTTTCATAAACGATTAAATCAAGCAATGGTTAAAACCAAAAGGCAAAACAAAAACATAAAAAGTAAGAATTTTTAGACAAAATCCCAAAAAAAGTTGTTTATTTGGGGCTTTTATTAAGTTATTAAGTTTTAAAAATTATTAAATAGAAATTAACCCCAACCCCAAAAATGTCTTTATTAAAAAGTAGTTATAAAATTTTAAAGGAATACAACCTTATAGTAGAATCACATACGGGCAGTTTAGATTTGAAATCTTATATTGATTTTGTAGAAAGAATGAAACTAGACCCCTTATTTTCTATAGATATGAACTTTTACGTAGACTTAAGCAATGTAGTGGTAACGGCTTCAATAGATGATGTTAAAATATACAATAATTTTTCGGAAAGTATATTTAAATCTGAAAATAAAAGAAAGGTAGCGTTGATAACCGATTCTCCAAATCAAATGGTTTTTGCAACCTTATTTAAAAATAGCAATACGCAAAAGTCAAAAGTAATTGAAATTTTTTCAACTAAAGAAAGCGCAATACAATGGCTTAACACAAACCTTAACAAAGAGGAGATACTTAATATTTTAAGTAATATAAAAAGGGAACATTCATTAAAATAAAAAACAATCAATATACAATTCATTAAATGGCAGGACTTGTAAGTAAGTATAAAATTTTAAAAGATTACAATCTTATTATAGAGTACCATTCGGGTATTTTAAATGCCGACTCATTTATAGCTTTTAAGAAAAGCATCACTTTAGACCCATTCTTCATGCCGAGCCTAAATTATTTTGTGCATTTAAAAAATGTTACTTTCAGCAAAAATTTGGAGGAGATTGATAAATATGTTCAATTTTTAAACGCCAATTCAAAGGTTTATGGAAATAGGCGTGTTGCAGTTATTACGAACACACCAAATCAAGTGGCCACTACCACGATGTTTAAAATGAATCAACAAAACAAATCTCAATCTCTTGAAATATTTTCAACAAATGAAAGCGCCCTAGAATGGCTTAGCAACAATTTAAATAAAAAGGAGATACTTGATATATTGGAGGAATTAATGCGTGACTGAAAATTATCTTTTATTTAAAAACGACAGTACATTTTTTTCAATTCTACTCTTAATATTGCTCACATCAGATTTTATAAATTTTTCACCGGTAATTTTTTCGTATAACTCAATATATCTATCTGAAATTTCATTTATTTTTTCATCGGTCATTTCTGGGATCACCTGTCCTTTTAATCCTTGAAAACCGTTCGCAATTAACCACTGACGCACAAATTCTTTAGACAATTGCTTTTGGTCTTCTCCTCTATTTTGTCTTTCCTTATAACCATCAGCATAAAAATAACGTGAAGAATCAGGGGTGTGAATTTCATCAATCAATACAATTTTACCCTCTTTAGTTTTACCGAATTCATATTTGGTATCCACCAAAATCAAACCTTGTTTTGCTGCTATCTCAGTTCCTCGTTGGAATAAAGCCCTGGTATAATTTTCCAGCATTTCATAATCTTCTTTTAAAACAATTCCCTGACTTAAGATATCCTCTCTAGAAATATCTTCATCATGTTCGCCACCTGCTGCCTTTGTTGAAGGGGTGATTATCGGTGTTGGAAACTTGTCATTTTCCATCATTCCCTCAGGCATTGAAACACCGCATAAAATTCGTTTTCCCAATTTATATTCACGTGCTGCGTGACCCGATAAATAGCCACGAATTACCATTTCAACTTTAAAAGGGTCGCATAAATAACCCACAGCAACATTGGGATCCGGAACGGCAATAATCCAATTTGGAACAATATCTTTAGTGGCATCCAACATTTTAGCAGCAATTTGATTTAAAATTTGCCCTTTAAACGGAATTTGTTTTGGCATCACCACATCAAAAGCCGAAAGCCTATCGGACGCAATCATCACCAAAATTTCATCATTGATATTGTAAACTTCTCGCACCTTCCCTCTGTAAAACGACTTTTGCTTTGGGAATTTAAATGTGGTGTTATTAATTGTATTGCTCATTGTTAGGTATATTTGCTTAATTCTGTAATCGTTTATTCATTATATAATGCAGGAAAACTTTTAACTTTTAAATACCCTTGCGCTGATAGTTAAATTAGCTAAATATGTTCTTTAAACATTTTCTTTGAGCTCGTTCATCCCCTCTTCAAGATTTGTATAGGCTAAAATAATATCTTTTACCAATCGGTGTCTTATAATATCTTTATCGTCAAAATGCACAAATGCAATTCCATTAATATCTTTCAGGGTTAACATTGCTTCTTTTAAACCCGATATTTGTCTTTTCGGCAAATCTACTTGTCCGGGATCCCCGTTAATAATAAACTTTGCGTTTTTTCCCATTCTCGTTAAAAACATTTTCATTTGGTTATGGGTGGTATTTTGTGCTTCATCCAAAATCACAAAAGCATTGTCTAATGTTCGTCCGCGCATAAATGCCAACGGTGCTATTTGAATAATTTCTTTTTCCAAATAGGAATCCAGTCTTTCATATGGAATCATATCCCGCAAGGCATCGTACAAGGGTTGCATGTACGGATCCAGTTTTTCCTTTAAATCACCGGGTAAAAACCCTAAATTCTCACCAGATTCAACTGCGGGCCTGGTTAAAATAATTCTTCTCACTTCCTTTTCCTTTAATGCTTTAACAGCCAAAGCAACAGCTGTGTAGGTTTTTCCGGTACCAGCAGGGCCAACAGCAAATAGCATATCATTTTGACTCATTTTTTCAACCATTATTCTTTGGTTGGCCGTTTGGGCTTTGATAAGTCTTCCGCTCACTCCATGCACAAGAACACCATCAGCTACAATTGAACTTTTATGCTCATTTCCATTTAATGTTAAAATGCGTTCAATGGTGTTTTCATCAAGTTTATTGTATCTTCCAAAGTAAGAAATGATCATTTCTAACCGTTTCTCAAATTCATCTAAAATTTCTGGTTCTCCATAAACTTTAAGTTCTGTGCCTCTGGCTACAATTTTAAGTTTCGGAAAATATTTTTGTAATAGTTCTAAATTGGAATTTTTATTGCCAAACAAGTCGTTTGGATGAATGTCGGTTAATACAATAATACGTTCGTTCAAATGATAAAAGTGTTAAGTCTTATTAAAAAAATAGTCTTTCAATCAACAAATAATTGATTAGATTTGCATAACAAATGTAGTAAATATCAAATAACAAAAATTGAATTCACATAAATAAGTTTTAAACATTTTATTAAAAATTTGCTTTAATTTTCATCAAAAATTTCGTCTGTATTTTATATGTCTATAATCACTTTAACTACCGATTTTGGAATCAAAGACCACTTTGTTGGAGCAGTGAAAGGCACTATTTACAGCGAATTGCCAGATGCACGGATTGTAGATATCACCCATCTAATTTCACCATTTAACATTCCTGAAACCGCGTATATCTTAAGAAATGCCTATAAAAAATTTCCTGATGGAAGCATTCATATTATTGGTGTTGATTCTGAGTTAAATGATGAAAACAAACATATTGCTTTAGAGCTGGACAACCATTATTTTATTTGTCCGGACAATGGTGTTATTTCGCTGTTGGCTTCAGAAATAACCCCTGAAAAAATTGTTGAAATAAATATTCACGAATATATAGAAAGCAGTTTTCCGGTGTTAGATATTTTTGTAAAAGTTGCCTGTCATATCGCACGAGGAGGAAAACTGGAAGTAATTGGTAAAATTATTTCTGAGTTTAAAAAAATTAGTGAGCTGCAGCCAACAATTTCAACAGACAATAATACCATCTCAGGAAATATTATTTATGTGGACAATTATGGAAATTCCATAAGCAACATCAGTGAAAAACTGTTTAACCAAGTTGGGAAAGGTCGCAATTTTGAGGTGATTGGCAATAGATATTCCTTCCCTAAAATATATAGAAAATACAGTGAAATTGTAGATTTCTCCTTACCAAAAGAGCAACGCCAAAAAGACGGAACCAGGTTGGCCTTATTCAATTCGGCTAACTATTTAGAAATATCAATATACAGAAGCAATTTAAGCACTGTTGGTGGCGCTGTTTCGCTTTTAGGGTTAAATTACAGAGCTCCAATAACAGTAAAGTTTCGCTAAAAACAACAATATATGTTTATACGAATTGTAAAAATGAATTTTAAAGAATCAAGCATCGCTTTGTTCCTAGAAAATTTTAATGAAAACAAAGAAAAAATCAGACATTCTAAAGGCTGTAATTTGTTGGAATTGTACAGGGACAAAAACGAACCCAACACATTTTTTACGTATAGTTACTGGGAAACAGAAGCTGATTTAGAGGCCTACAGAAATTCTGAACTTTTTAAAGTTGTTTGGGGAAAAACAAAAGTATTGTTCAACAACAAACCAGAAGCCTGGAGCGTTGATAAAATTAGCCCCCAAACCCCAGAAGGCGGAATTGATAATTAGCCGATTTTGAATGTTGAATGTTGAATTTAAAGCATACCCATAAACAGTTAAACAAATACACAATTACACGATTAAACAAATAAACGATTAAACAACTAAACGATTAAACATTTTTAATGAAATCCATTTTAACAAAAGAACTAAATTCCTTTTTCTCTTCGCCAATTGCTTATTTGGTAATCGGAGTTTATTTGGTTATTAACGGCTTGTTTTTATGGGTTTTTAAAGGGGAATTTAATATTTTACACGCAGGCTTCGCCGACTTAAACGGTTACTTTTTTTTAGCACCCTGGATTTTTATTTTTTTGATTCCAGCCATTACAATGCGAAGTTTTTCAGAAGAAATAAATACAGGAACCATTGAAATTATAAAAACAAAACCCATTACAAACTGGGAAATTATCTTGGGGAAATATTTTGGAGCCTTGATGTTGGTTATCCTGGCAATAATTCCAACATTGATATATGTATATAGTATTTATCAATTGGGTAACCCGATTGGGAATATTGAATTTGGAACCACTTTCGGATCTTTTATCGGATTGTTATTTTTGGCAAGCGCTTACACCGCCATTGGTGTTTTTTCCTCCACAATTTCTAAAAATCAAATCGTCTCATTCATCATTGCGGTATTTATTTCCTTCTTTTTATTTTATGGGTTTGAAGCAATTTCTGGTTTGAATTTGGCTGGGAATTTAGATTATTTCCTTAAAAATTTAGGGATGAGTGAACACTTTAACAGCATCGGCAAAGGCGTTATTGACACGCGTGATTTAATTTATTTTATCTCCGTCACTTTTATCTTTTTAGTATTCACCTATTTTAGAATTCAACATGAAAAATAAGTATTCTAAAATAATATGGTTGCTGATAGGCATTATTTTGCTGAACATTATTGGTTCAAAAATTTACAAACGATTCGATTTGACCCAAGACAAACGCTACACTTTATCAGAAGCAACTGAAAAAATTGTTGAAAATGTTAAGGAAATTATTGTTGTTACCGTTTATTTAAAAGGAGATTTTCCTGCGGAATTTAAACGACTTCAAACAGAAACCAAATTGCACTTGGAGGAGCTGAAAGCCCTGAATAAAAATATTCAATTCAGATTTGTGGATCCGGCTGAAATTGCACAAAATTTAATTGAAAGTGGACTCGAACCAAGTCGTTTGCAAATTCAGGAAAATGGAAAATTATCTGAAATTATTATGTTTCCCTGGGCGGTGGTTTCCTATAAAAATAGGACGGAAAATGTGCCACTTTTAAAAGACGTGTTTTCAAATTCTCAAGACCAACAACTGGAAAGTTCCATACAAAATTTAGAATTTGCCTTTGCCAACGCCATTCAAAAAGTCACTTCAGAAAAATCTAAAAAAATCGCTGTTTTAAGAGGAAATGGAGAACTTAACGATATTTATATGGCCGATTTTTTGAGAAAATTGGGCGAATATTACTTTTTAGCACCTTTTACGCTTGATAGTGTTGCCGTTTATCCTCAGAAAACATTTGAGCAAATTTCAACATTTGATATGGCCATTATTGCCAAACCGACTGAAAAATTTACCGAAGCAGAAAAATTTACATTGGATCAATTTGTGATGAATGGCGGAAAAACATTGTGGTTAATTGACAATGTACAGGCAGAATTGGACAGCTTAATGCAAACTGGTGAAGCCTTGGCTTATCCTAGAGATTTGGGATTAACCGATTTATTTTTTAATTACGGCATTAGAATTAACCCAGATTTAGTTGCAGATTTATATAGTTCTGAAATTCCGTTGGCAACAGGAAATATTGGAAATCAAACCCAATTTAACCAATTTTTATGGGAATATTTTCCCTTGGTAAATTCAAAAAACAACCATCCAATCAACAACAATATTGAAGCGGTTAACCTAAAATTTGCCAACAGCATTGATATCTTAAAAAACAATATTCAAAAAACGGTTTTGCTGCAAAGTTCTCCCTTATCAAAATCCGTTGGCACCCCAGCCATCATTTCTTTGAGAACGATTACCCAGAAACCAAATGAAGCCGAATATAATAAAGGAAACAAACCAATTTCAGTGCTTTTGGAAGGAAAATTTAAATCGGCTTATTTTGATAGAATAAAGCCTTTTAAAATTGCGAATCCAAAGGAAAATAGCATCGAAAATAAAATGGTTGTCATTGCAGACGGAGACATTATTGCCAACGAACTTTCCAAAGGTAAACCCCTGGAATTAGGACTTAACAAATGGACCAATCAGCGTTACGGCAACAAAGAATTTTTGCTGAATACCATAAATTATTTATTAGATGATTCCGGCTTGATTAACATTCGTTCAAAAAAGGTTAAAATCGATTTCTTAGATAAAGAAAAAGCATATACCGAAGCCACCAAATGGCAACTGGTTAATATTCTTTTTCCGTTAATTTTACTCTCATTATTTGGATTCATCTTCAACTATTTCAGAAAGAAAAAATACCAATAAACAACATCTTTTAGCTTCATAAAAAATTGTTAAATTTGGAATAAATTCGCTTTTAAGGCGCTGTAAAATGCTATATTTGATATTTAACTTAAACTATTACTATGATGCTTAAAAAATTATTTATCTTGTTTACCATTGTTGGAGTCACTTCAGCAATAAATGCCCAGATTAAAACACCACAACCAAGTCCGGCCGCAAAAATGGAACAAGTTGTTGGTTTAACAGATGTTACCTTAGAATATTCAAGACCTGCGATGAGAGGAAGAACTATTTTTGGAGACTTAGTTCCTTTTGGAAAAGTATGGAGAACTGGCGCAAATGCAAACACAAAAATTACGTTCAGCGATGATGTTAGCATTGACGGAAAAGAATTAAAAAAAGGAACTTACGCAATTTATACAATTCCAAATGCAGCTTCCTGGGAGGTGATTTTTTATAGTGATGCCACCAATTCGGGAACTCCGGCAAAATGGGATGAAAGTAAAGTCGCTTTAAAAACTACGGTTCAAATATATCCTTTACCAATGAAAATTGAGTCATTTACTATGATATTTGATGATGTGAATAGCGATTCGGCAGTTTTGGGTATCCTATGGGAAAATACGTATGTAGGTGTTAAATTTGAGGTTCCTACGGACAAAACAACGATGAAAAGTATTGAAACTGCCATGGCGGGGCCAACAAAAAATGATTATTTTCAGGCAGCTACCTATTACCATACTGCCGGAAAAGATTTAAAACAAGCCTTGGCTTGGGTAAAAAAAGCTGTTGAAGGTGATGATCCTGCATTCTGGATTTTACGCAGAATGAGCTTAATTCAAGCAGATTTAGGCGATAAAGCCGGTGCAATTGCAACTGCTAAACGCTCATTGGCCTCCGCGGAAAAAGCTGGAAATGCCGACTATGTTAAAATGAATAAAGAATCTATTGTAGAATGGACAAAAAAATAATCATGAAAAATCTAAAATTTACCTTCGTATTTTTGTTAATCACAACAATTGCTTTCGCACAAGCCAGTCCGAGAAAACAAGCAACAGGCAAAATTGGAATTGTAACAGTTGCTATTGATTATGGTTCACCCAGCGTTAAAGGAAGAACAATTTGGGGAGAACTTGTGCCCTACGGAAAAGTTTGGAGAGCCGGAGCCAATGAAAATACCACAGTTTCATTTGATGAAGATGTTACCGTAGGTGATACTAAAATTGAGGCAGGAAAATATGGTTTCTTCATTATTCCTAATGAAAACAAGAAATGGACAGTAATTTTAAACAGTAAAAATGATGCTTGGGGCTCCAATGCATACAATATGGAAGATGATGTTTTAAGGATGGACATTAAGCCTGATTACACCGAAAACAATCAAGAAATGTTAGACTATTCTATTGGGGATAAAGCAATCATTATAAAGTGGGCAAAAGTTAAAATCGTAATTCCGGTTCAATAAACCGCTTTGTGTAATTAAAAGGCTGTCTAAAATTTATTTTTTAGATAGCCTTTTTTTATTCTCCAAAAGTGTCTTTGCAGAAATAGCCGTAACTACTTTTTTACCGGTTTTATCTTCCAATTCTTTTAAGGCAACTTTGGCGACATTGCCACCTTGTTGCGCCACTTTTTGACTTTCTTTAAAATTCTTTGGATTAATCGCTTGTGAAATATCTTTGGTGGAAGCTTCAGCCAACATATTCAAAATTAATTCTGTATTTGTCATATTGTCCCTAAGATTTTCTTTTTTTAACCCTTTCAAAATTTTATATTCTTTGGTTGTTTTTTCAGACCACGCTTTCGTGATAATATCTGTTAATATCGCAAATTGAGTTCCTTCTTTCAATCCTTTACTTTTCCATTCATCGGTAAGTTCTTTACGAATTTCAATACTTTTTAAACGCTGATTAATCCAGCTTTCAGAATAGCCCAATTGTAAATAATGTTCTAATGCTCTGTCAATAGATAATTCCGGATCTTGCATTTCGTCAAGCCGTTCGCTTCCAACTTGTGCTAACCATAGTTTGAAAGGCTCTGCTTTTGGAGATGGAATAGATTGGATTAATCGAAATAACTGGGCTGTATCAGCCACATCGGTCATTCGCATTTTACCATCAGCAGCAATCATTTTCAAACCGTGACAATTTGTCACGGTTTGATTTCCTTCTGCTTTAAGTCTTTGTTTTAATTTTCTCCAATATGCTTGAGCATCCTTACTTTCAGTTAGAATTGCCACAACATCAACTATGGAAAAATACCATTTTTCTTCCTCTTCATTCCATAAAGAACGAACAAGTTTTTGTTCAAAAAATTTAAGTGCGGCTGCTTTTTCCATAAATTATTCAATTTTTATTTAAATATACACTAATTTTTTAAATTTAAAAATAGAAGAGATTGAAAGCTAAAAAAGCATCTAAAAACCTATTCTTTAACTTCTGATTGTGAAAATTGAAGCAGTATCGCAATCCCCATCACCAACATACAGCCAAATAAATTCAGCCATAAATAAGGCATCCAATCATAAATATAGCCAACTATTACGACGATTTGTGTAATTAATGCAGCCACAAAAACCGCATTGCTTTTTACATATTTCACAAAAAATGCCAGTAAAAATATACCCAAAATATTTCCATAAAAAATAGAACCAATAATATTGACAAGCTGAATTAAATTGTCGAACAAAGAGGCAAAACAGGCAAATGTTATCGCGAGAATTCCCCAAAGCAACGTAAACCATTTGGAAGCTTTCACATAATGTTTGTCATCTTTTACATGTTTTTCGTTTCTTTTATACAAATCGATAACCGTTGTGCTTGCCAAGGCATTGAGCTCAGAAGCGGTGCTGGACATCGCAGCAGAAAGAATTACCGCGAGCAACAATCCAATCAATCCTCTTGGGAGATTGTGTAAAATAAAGTGGATAAATACATAATCCTTATCATTGGTCTCCACCAAATTATCAGCCTTTTTGATGATTTCTTTGGCTTGTTCCCTGTTTTCCAATTCCAATAAATTCAACGCTTGGATTTCTTGAACCGATTTTTCAAGCTGAAGTGTGTTATTTTCGCCTTCAAGTGTAATTCCATAGTTTAAATTTGCTACAGATTTTCGCGCTTCAATTTCTAAATGTTTATTTTCCAATTCTTTATATTCATCTGAATAAATGGAATTTTTAACGACGATGTCGGCAGCCGGATTAAAATTTAAGGGCGAAGCATTGAATTGATAAAAAACAAAAACCATAACACCCACCAATAAAATAAAAAATTGCATCGGCACTTTTAGCAATCCGTTAAAAATAAGTCCGAGTTGCATTTCTTTCATCGATTTCCCCGACAAATAGCGTTGCACCTGACTTTGGTCGGTTCCAAAATAGGACAGCGCCAAAAAGCTTCCACCGATTATGCCACTCCAAAAAGTATAGCGATTTTCAAAATTAAAAGAGAAATCCAACACGTCCATTTTACCGCTGGCTCCAGCAATTTTCAGGGCTTTAGAAAAAGTAATATCAGCCGGTAAATAACTTACTATTAAATAAAATGCCACAAACATACCAGCAAAAATAACCGCCATTTGTTGTTTTTGTGTGACACTCACTGCTTTTGTTCCGCCTGTTACGGTATAAATAATAACCAAAACACCAATAATAATGTTTAAAGTATTTAAATCCCAACCCAAAACGGCAGATAAAATAATAGCAGGCGCAAAAATGGTGATTCCGGCAGCCAAACCGCGTTGGATTAAAAATAAAATGGCGGCAACAGTGCGTGTTTTTAAATCGAACCGGGTTTCTAGATATTCATAGGCAGTAAAAACATTTAATCGATGGTAAATTGGAATAAAAACCAAACAAATAATCACCATGGCAATTGGTAGCCCGAAATAAAACTGCACAAAGCCCATTCCGCTATGGAAAGCTTGGCCGGGCGTTGATAAAAAGGTAATGGCACTGGCTTGTGTTGCCATAACAGATAAGCCAATCGTCCACCATTTCGCTTCACTCCCGCCTTTTATATAGTCGGTTACATTTTTACTTCCCTTTGTTTTCCAAGCACCGTATAAAACTATAAATCCCAACGTTCCTATAAGTACCAACCAGTCTAACCACTGCATATTAGGAGAAGTTTTTCATGATTAAATAAAACAGTACAATATAAACCGCATTGGCAATTAAAACAATGGTATAAACCTTTTTCCAAATGTATTTTTGTTGATTCATCTTAGTTTTTTAAAGGTTTTTCCGTTTTATTTTTCCCAATTGAAACCATATTGGCAAACAATTTATAGGCTCCTGAAACGCCCGCAGGCAATTCTCTGAAAAAGCTTAATCCGGTATAAATAAAATTTCCTTTACCGTATTTGGCAACCAACAAACTTCCTTTGCTTTCTGCTTCATCTTTATCATTCATACTTAAAATTGGCTCAAATTTCGAATCCCATTCGCTTGGAAAATACAAACCCCGTTCCTGAACCCAACCTTCAAAATCCTTTTGTGTTATTTTGTTCGGATAATTCAACAGTTCATGGGCAGGATTGATTATCCTAACTTCGGCATCTTCTTCGGTAACCCTATCGTTGGATAATTTCAAAGGAAATGGCGCCACCTCATCAACTTTTAATCCGCGATTGGTATTGTATTGCACAATTAAAGTACCGCCCTTTTCGACATAATTATGTAAGAATTTTTGGTAAAATTTCGCTCGCTCGTTTGTGTTATACGCCCTAATTCCTAAAATAACAGCATCAAAATTTTCTAATTTTTTGGGTGTAATGTTTTCATCACTTAATTCAACAACTGTATAGCCCATTTGACGCAAACTGGTTGGAACCACATCACCAGCGCCTTGAATATAACCAATTACTTGTCCTTTTTTCTCCATGGTGATCCTAACCAATTTTGTTTCCGAAGACCTGATGACAGATTGAAACGGAATATGATCATAATTAATTTCCACCAATTCATTTGTGTATTGCTTGTCGCCTATTTGAACAATAGGATTTATAAGTGCTTCTGTTGCTTTGGAAGGTGGTTTCACCTGAAATTCAAAATTTTGCTCTTCGCCTTTTTCTTTTAGAATAAATGAAAAACTTTCTGGGGAAACAGTCCAAAGTTCAGGTATATCCAAAGCTACATTTCCGCTTAAATTATCTTTAATGGCTTTTATTTTGACATTAATTTTCTGGGCAGCTTCATGGGCAAAAATATAAACATTTTCGCCAAATCTAGCCGAAACCTCAGGCAGTGTCTCAAAAGATTTATATACTTCTCCTTTTACGGGATCGTTGTATTTGTAAACCACATTTTTTAGCATTGGAATAATAACGCCATTAAAATTAACCTTAAAATTAGCTACAATAACTCTTGGTGTTTCGGGCAAGCCAATTAAATTTTTATCAGAAACTTGGTACATTCCAGTACTTCCCTTTTCCCAGAGCCAATAAGGCGTAGTTTCCTTAATTTCTGAAGGAATTTCAACGGATAAAGAAAAGGAATTCGCTATATTTTGTTTTAAGAAAATTAAGGAATCAATTCGTGCTTTTAATGGTAAAACTTCTACGGATTCCAGCGTAATATTGGCATTGCTCCTGTTTACTGCTTCAATTTTAATGGTATTTTTTGAATTTGCTGTTGTTGACGCATTATTGGCTACAGCTTCCAAATACAATCCGGCGCAGGCAGCAATAATTTCTTTAATTTCATCCGATTTTAATTGTTTCCAATGGTCATCTTTTAATTGTTGTATTAATTTATAGGCTTCAATTAAACTTGGAATACTTGCGGCCGGATTTTTAAAATTATAATCCGCTTCCGCTTTTTGCAAAATTTTCCCAATTTCTTTTCCGCCTTCCACGCGATTCCATGATGTATCAATGCCATCAAAAACATTTTTATTCTTTGGAAAATCCCCTTTCAAAAATTCCAGATACTCGGTTTCTGTTCCTCTTGAACCTGTGCTGCCAAAACCCTGAGATTTATGACTGCTCCTGCTTAAGGAAGCTATTTCACTATTAGACAGTCCTTTACCAACATAATACTTGCCAATTTCCAAGGAAAGTAAATTGGTTTTATCAGCTTTGTTAAAATTTTCTTCACTTCCGTAAAACCACCAGGAAGTATTGAAAAACAATCTTTTCGGTTGCCATAGGGCATCATTTTGTAAATATGTTTTATACGTTTTTTCTGAAGCCAAATCAAAAGCCTCTATACTTAATATGGCAGAAGAAGTATGATGCCCGTGTGTAGTTCCTGGCGTTCTGTGGTTAAATCTGTTGATAATAACATCTGGTTTTAATTTTCTGATTACAGAAACCACATCATTTAAAACCGCTTCCTTATTCCACATATTCAAGGTTTCGTCGGGATTTTTTGAATAGCCAAAATCGTTGGCACGGGTAAAAAACTGTTCGCCGCCGTCAATTCTTCTTGCCGCCAATAATTCTTGGGTTCTAATTACACCGAGTAATTCCCCCAGTTCGGGTCCAATTAAATTTTGTCCGCCATCACCTCTTGTGATGCTTAAATAAGCGGTACGCGCTTTTACATCGTTGGCAAAATAAGAAATTAGGCGTGTGTTTTCATCATCGGGATGTGCTGCGATATATAGTACGGTGCCTAAAAAATTAAGTTTTTGAATGGATTCAAAGATTTCACCAGAAGTTGGTTTTTTGGGGGCTTGTGCAAAAGTTATAGCAATACAAGCTAAAGTTAATAATAAGACCGAAACTATTTTCTTCATCTGTTTATATTTGATTTTTTAGTAGTTAAACAAATATAAAATTAAATTTTAGACCTCCATTTTTTTAAGAGTATATTAACATAATAGTAAGGGTATTTAATTAAAAGGTTTTAAAGCTTGCCTGCCGGAGCTAGGTTTGAAAGTTAAAAGTTCAAATCGTATTTCAAAAATCCTAATCCCGATAGCTCCTAAAATCCGCATGTCTATGTTATAGTGTGTCATTTTTAAGAATTTGAGAATGGAAATACTCCTGTTCCTTGTTTTCGAGATATTGTTGAACTGCTTTCTATTTTTGATATGGGATTATTCTCGTTTTTGATGTTGAAAATGACCCT
>DATCTJ010000012.1:0-18600 GCA_036568005.1 Lutibacter sp.
AAAGTATCGTTTGCTGTTGGTTGTAATGTTTGAAATTCATAGTTAATTGTCTGTAAATCAATGACTAAATATACAAAAAACTAATAAAACTTCCAAATAAATGTACAAAAAAAACCGTCTCTAGTTGTGAGACGGCTTCATTTTTTTGGATCCAATTTTGTGCCCAATGACTACTCAGGCCAATCAATGGTGTCATCATCAATAAAAAAGGGTGTCCACTGAATTTCATCCAAAACGCCATCATTGATCCAAAAATTAATTGATTTTTCTTCAATTTCAATCACTTTTTGGTCTTCGCTATCGTCCTCAGAACAATCTTCCAGGCTCCATTCCCCCATATCCATTTCGTCCAACTCTTTTATTAAACCTTCTTCAAACAAACCAATCAAGCTTTTTCCTTCCAATTCATAAAAATCATCATTTACAGAAATCATTATCAATCTCCAGTCTTCTTCTTCATCAAAACTTAGCGATAACAATAAGTCGTCATATTGCCAAGATTCCGTCAAATCCTTTTTAGAATCCGAATGCGAATATTTATCGATAAATGAAGGCTTTCCAAGCATTAATTCCACTTCTTTTCTGGTCATTCCAAATTTCAGGTTACCCAACCCATAACCAAGTTTTATTTCTTTGAGTGCTTTTTTCATAATTTTATGCGTTTTAAAATACTAACAAATCTAATGGATTATTTTTTCTATTTACTGCTAAAATTTGACTTCTATACCATTAAATAATTTATATATCAAATTTCGAAAAAAATATGCGATTAATTTATTTTTTTGCATATCATTAGAAACAAGGGATATTTTCTAACTTTTCCATCAAACTCTTTTTCAATATCAAAAGGCGTTTCATTGTACACAACTTTAAATCCATGATTGGATAAAACAGCACTTAGTTTTTCCCTGTCAAATCCATTATGACCATCAAAACCAGGTACATTGGTATGAAAAGAACCGTCTTCCTGCACCAAATCAGCAACACACAAATAACCACCAGTTTTCAGCATCGTATGGAATATTGGCAAAATCTTATCAATTTCAAGTATGTGATGAAGTGTCATCAGGGTATAAATCACATCAAATTCATTGCTGTTTATCACAGCATTCTCCGCTAACAAATCTACAAGAAGCGGTTTAAAATTGTTAATACTTTCATTGGCTATTTTTTCCTGTAAGACTTTTATCATCCCTTCTGATGTATCAGCAAGAGTTATTGTTTTGAAAAAACCTTTTAGCTGATAACTCAATAGTCCTGTTCCACAACCAAACTCAAAAGCATTCATGGTTTTATTTGGCCGAATAAAATCAGTCATTTCTTTTGCAATGGTAATGGCTCTTTCTGTCTTTTTTGGGTCATTGTCCCATTCTTTTGCTTGTTGGTCGAAATGCTTCATTGTTAATTTAATTTTCTTAATTCCAAATAAATTTCTCAACAAATATAATTGTTTATCATTAGTCTTATGGCCAGAATCATCATAAATAATAAGTAACATCGATTACATTTTATCATTAAAGAAATTAATATCCATTCAAACCTAACCTTGAAAAAGTTTCAAAATCAATCTACTTATTAAGGCCACAATTACGATGAAAATTAGTATTTTGCGGCTTCAAAAAAAATTCATAAATGAAAGTATGTATTGCCGAAAAACCAAGTGTTGCGCGTGAAATTGCTGCCGTTTTAGGCGCAAACACCAAACACGACGGTTATTTTGAAGGGAATGGATACGTGGTTACTTTCACTTTCGGACATTTATGCACCTTGTTTGAACCCAATGATTACAAATCACATTGGAAAAGCTGGGATTTAAACAATTTACCTATGCTTCCCGAAAAGTTTGAAACCAAAGTGGTGGACAATATTGGCATTAAAAAACAATTCAACATCGTAAAAAGTCTGTTCGACAAAGCCAGTTTAATTATCAACTGTGGTGATGCCGGTCAAGAAGGAGAACTAATTCAGCGCTGGGTAATTCAACAGGCAAATTACAAAGGGGAAGTCAAACGCTTGTGGATTTCCTCCTTAACTACGGAAGCCATCAAAGAAGGTTTTGAAAATTTAAAATCTTCAGAAAACTACGACAATTTATATTATGCAGGCTATTCAAGAGCTATTGGAGATTGGCTATTGGGAATGAATGCCACAAGATTATACACCTTAAAACACGGCGGAAATAAACAGGTTTTATCCGTTGGCAGAGTTCAAACACCCACTTTGGCGATGGTGGTCAATCGATTTAAGGAAATAGAAAATTTTGTACCACAGCCTTATTGGGAATTGCAAACACTTTATCGTGAAACGCTTTTTAATTGTGAAGAAGGCCGCTTTCAAAAGATGGAAGATGGTGAATTGCTCGCCAATAAAGTAAAAGAAAGCGATTTTGAAATTGTTTCCGTCACCAAGAAAAAAGGGAAAGAAAATGCGCCAAAATTATTTGATTTAACCGGATTGCAGGTTTATTGCAACAATAAGTTCGATTTTTCTGCTGATGAAACCCTTAAAATTGTTCAAAAATTATACGAACAAAAAGTGGTTACTTATCCAAGGGTTGACACCACATTTTTGCCTGATGATGTGTATCCGAAAGTGCCGGAAATTTTAAAAAACCTGACCGCTTACCAAACATTGACTTCGCCTTTATTAGGAAAAAAAATAAAAAAATCATCGTTGGTTTTTAACAGCAAAAAGGTGACCGATCATCATGCCATCATTCCAACCGGTGTTCAAATTAATTTGCCTTATAGCCAACAACAGGTTTACGACATTATAACCAGACGTTTTATTGCTGTTTTTTATGAGGATTGTATCGTTTCAAATACGGCTGTTATTGGCGTAGCTGCTGATGTCACTTTTAAAACAACCGGAAAAGAAATACTGGAAAAAGGCTGGCGCGATGTTTTTTCAAGTGGTACTGCTGAAAAATTGGAAACAGACATGCTGCCAAATTTCATAAAAGGAGAAAAAGGGCCGCATGAACCTTCATTTTTAGAGAAATCGACAAAACCGCCAAACTTATTTTCTGAAGCCACATTGCTTCGGGCTATGGAAACCGCCGGTAAACAAATAGATGATGATGAACTGCGCGAATTGATGAAGGAAAATGGAATTGGCCGACCTTCAACCCGCGCAAATATTATTGAAACACTTTTTAGAAGAAAATATATCATCCGGAATAAAAAACAGATTTTACCCACGCAAACTGGCATTCAATTAATCGATATTATCCAAAGTGAATTGTTAAAATCGGCCGAATTGACCGGGCAATGGGAAAAACAGCTCAAAGAAATTGAAAAAGGAACTTACAATGCCGGGACTTTCATTAAAAATATGAAAAAAATGGTTGACCATTTGGTGTATGAAGTTCGTTCCGAAAAAATAACGGCAAATATTTATCATCATGAAGTTGCCAAACAGGTTCCTAAAAAAAGTACGGTAATTTCTACAGGCATTTCCTCAGAAAAATGTCCGAAATGCAAAAAAGGAACTATTCTCAAAGGAAAAAGTGCTTATGGCTGCAGTGGATATGTGAACGGCTGTGATTTCAGATTGCCTTTTAGTTTTCTCGATAAAAAAATATCTGAAAATCAATACATCCGCCTGTTGCAAAAAAAATGTACCGTCAATTTAAAAGGTTTTAAAACGAAAGTTGGAGAAACGGAAGGTTTAATCCGTTTTGATGAACAATTTAATTTGATTTTGGAAGAGAAGAAAACGTCAAAAAAGTCAAATGGAGTTCCAGATAAAATTGTTTGTCCAAAGTGCCATAAAGGAACTATTTTAAAAGGAAAATCGGCTTACGGCTGCAGCAACTATAAAAATGGCTGCGATTTTCTATTCAGTTTTGATGACATCAGAAAAAAAGCTGCAGGACAACCGCTTTCCGCAGCATTGGTTTACGCTATTTTAAATGGAAAATTCTAACGAAAATCAACATCATCGGCATTTTATAATTTACAAGCCTTATGGTTATTTGAGCCAGTTTGCGAATAATGACATCAGCAAACACAAGAAAAAATTATTGGGCGAATTTTATTCTTTTCCCGAAAAAATAATGGCCATTGGCAGGTTGGATGAGAAATCGGAAGGACTTTTATTGCTTACCACCGATGGAAATATGAGTGAATTGGTAAGAAGCAGCAAGGTAGAAAAAGAATATTTTGCTGAAGTTGACGGCGACATTACTTCGGAAGCCATTGAAACCCTAAAAAATGGGGTGGAAATTGGTTTTGGCGGCATAAAATATACCACACAAGCTTGCAAGGTTTTTAAATTAAACGAAATTCCAACCCTGCCCGAAAGAGGAAAAAAGATAAGAGATGAACGTCACGGCCCAACAAATTGGATTTCCATCACTTTAACAGAAGGGAAATTTAGGCAAGTTCGCAAAATGACTGCCGCAGTAGGTTTTCCAACTTTGAGATTGGTTCGTGTTCGTGTTGGAAATATTCATATAAATGATATGCAGGCAGGAGATGTGGAAGAAATCAGGAATTTCTATTTATGAATTACGATTTACGATTTTGGATTATTTATTGAGAGATTGGCTAATTCACTTTTCAACAATCAAACTTTTGCCTATTACCCATTTGCTTATTGTATTTTAATATCCATCTTAAATAAAAATTCAGTACCTTGTTATTATCAAACAAAATCAAATTATCATAATGATTACACTTCAACTAAACGGAGAAAAATACAAAATTGATAATGTTCCCAAAATGCCATAACTCATAGCTATTTGAAGTTTTAATGGCATATTAAAATCAGATTTGGTTATGGAATTAGTGTATAAAACTCAAATGAGCGATTATTAAAAATTTCAAATGTAAAGCTTCATATAGCTAATTACGATAGGGCTTAAAATAAATTTATCAGTTATGAATGAAATTATAGAAAAACAACAACTATTTTTCAACAGCAATGCAACTAAAAGCATTGAATTTAGAATTCTGCAATTAAAAAAACTAAAAAAAATATTAAAAGAGCATGAAGAAATCATGAATGTAGCCATTTATGAGGATTTCAAAAGGTCTTCTTTCGAAAACCACACTGCAGAACAGGGCCTAATTATTGATGAAATTGATACAACTTGTAAAAATCTAAAAAAATGGGCGAAACCAAAAAAGGTTAAAACCAACTTGGTAAACATGCCTGCCAAAAGTTATATTATTGCGGAGCCGCTTGGCGTAACACTTGTTATCGGGGCTTGGAATTATCCATACCTTCTTTCATTAGCGCCGATGATTGCCGCTATTGCTGCAGGAAATACTGTTGTTGTAAAACCAAGTGAAATTCCGGTAAACACAAGTAAAGTTATCGCTCAGCTAATCAATGAAAACTTCAATCCTGAATTTTTAAAAGTAATTGAAGGCGGAATTACAGAAACAACGCAATTGCTCAACCAAAAGTTTGATAAAATATTTTTTACCGGAAGCTCTGCAGTCGGAAAAATAGTGTACCAGGCTGCAGCAAAAAACCTCACACCCGTTACCTTAGAGCTTGGCGGAAAAAGTCCGGCAATTTTTACGGAAAACTGCAATTTAAAAATAGGCGTTAAACGCATGATCTGGGCAAAGTTTTTTAATGCAGGACAAACATGCATTGCGCCTGATTATGTTTTTGTTCATGAATCCCAAAAAGCAGAATTCCTGAAATTGGCCGTTTCTGAAATAAAAAATGCCCAGTATTCTTTTGAAAATGATAATTACGTTCAAATTATCAACAACAAAAACACCCAAAGAATCATTGATTTGTTAGATCCCACTAAAATTTATTATGGCGGTAATTATGATTTAGAAAAAAGATATATTGAGCCAACTTTAATGACAAATGTAACTTTTCAGGATGCTGTGATGCAAGAAGAAATATTTGGCCCTATTTTACCAGTGATAACTTATCATAATTTAGAGGAAATTATATTAAAAATAAAATCACTTCCCAAACCACTTGCCTGTTATTTGTTTACAAACGACAGCAAGATAAAAAACAAAATCTTAAATGATATTTCGTTTGGCGGTGGCGCCATAAATGATGCTATAATGCATTTTTCAAACAGTAATTTGCCTTTTGGAGGCATTGGAAATAGTGGCACAGGATCTTACCACGGTTTGTATGGATTCAATACATTTTCACACTTTAAAAGTATTTTGGAAAAATCTACACTTTTTGAGCCCAATTTAAAATATTCACCCTACACTAAAAGTAAATTAAAAATGATTAAAAGAGTTATGTGATAAAAACAAGCCAGATTTGAAAATAATTTGCAAAACTGTTCCATCGTTTAATTCACTTTCAAAATACCAAAATTTAATTAAGCTAACAACTTTAACTTTTCATATTGGGTTTAGTATTCGATTAATAAGAAAAAAAACAAAGACATTAAGTTAAAAATTCTTAAATTGTACTTCTATAACTAACTGCTAATTAAATTTTAATATGATTACACTTCAAATTAATGGAGAAAAACACAATATTGATGTTGCTCCCGAAATGCCTTTGCTTTGGGCAATTAGAGATATTGTAGGACTTACAGGCACAAAATATGGCTGCGGAATTGGGGTATGTGGTTCTTGTAAAGTTTTGTTGGACAATTCACCGGTGCAATCGTGTATGATTCCCGTTTCGGCAGCAGAAGGCAAAAATATTGTGACTATTGAAGGTGTTTCAAAAAATTTACAACTACTGCAAGCATCTTGGCTGGCGCTAAATGTTCCCCAATGTGGATTTTGCCAGCCTGGTCAATTGATAGCAGCAACTGCATTACTCGACAAGTACAATGACCCAACTGACGAAGAAATTAATGAGGCCATGATTGGCAATATTTGCCGTTGCGGCACTTACCAACGCATAAAAAACGCCATACACCGAACTGTTGAACTTAAAAAACAAGGCTCATTATGAATCCAATAAGAAATATAAGTCGTAGAACTTTTGTAAAAAGTGTTGGTTTGGCTTCAGGAGGATTAATTTTAGCCTGTAATACTTCAGTTTTTTCTGATAAAGAAACAGTAAATCCTAAAGATTTAGCGAATTTCAACCCAAATTTATTTGTTCAGTTAAATGCTGACGGAAGCTTAATTTTAATCGCTTCCCGTTCCGAAATGGGAAATGGTGTGAGAACTTCCTTAACCTCCGTTATTGCTGATGAAATGGATGCAGACTGGACCAAAGTTACCGTGCAACAAGCGGTGGGCGATGCTAAATATGGCGACCAAAATACCGATGGTTCAAGAAGTGTCCGCTATTTATATGAACCCATGCGAAAAATGGGCGCGATGGCAAGAGCCATGTTAATTACGGCTGCAGCGCAATCTTGGAAAGTTCCTGTTGCGGAATGTACCGCCGAAAACCATTACGTATTGCATAAAAGCGGTAAAAAAATTGGCTACGGCGATTTGGTTGAATTTGCTAAAAATTTGGAAGTTCCAACCGAACTTACCTATAAAAATCCGAAAGATTTCATGTATATCGGCAAAAAATTAAGAGGTGTTGATGTTGAAGAATATGCAAACGGAAGTGCCGTTTTTGGACTGGACAAGCGCTTGCCAAATATGAAATTTGCGGCCATGCAACGCTGCCCGGTAACTTTTGGAACCGTGAAATCTTTTGATAAAACGGCTGCCTTAAAAATTCCGGGGGTTATCGATATAATTGAAATTCCCCGAATCAAAAAACCTTTTGGAACGCTTGGCGGCATCGCGGTGATTGCCTCAAATACCTGGGCGGCTTTCAAAGGAAAAGAAGCCCTGAAAATTGAATGGAATTACGGAGATAATGCCATATATGATTCAGAAAAGTATATGAAACAAATTACCGAAAATGTCCACAAACAAGGAAAAGTTGGAAAAGATATCGGCAATGTAAATAAAGCATTTAAAAATGCGGATAAAATTGTGGAAAGCACTTATCAATTGCCACATTTGGCGCATGCGCCTATGGAAGTTCCAAATGCAGTGGCTTGGGTTCAGGGAGATTCCTGCGAAGTTTGGGCGCCAACCCAAGATCCGCAATCTGCCAGAAAAGAAGTTGTTGATTATTTAGGAACGACGGAAGAAAAAGTCACTATCAATGTAACATTTTTAGGCGGTGGATTCGGGCGGAAATCAAAACCCGATTATGTGGTTGAAGCTGTTGCGATTTCAAAAGCAATGAATGCGCCTATTCAGGTTGTTTGGACCAGAGAAGACGACATCAAACACGGCTATTATCATACCGTAAGTGCTCAATATTTAAAAGCATCTCTTGATAAGCAAGGCAATGTAACTGGCTGGCTAAATCGTTTTGCGCTTCCTTCAATTGCTTCAACATTTTCTCCGGGAGTCGATTATCCGGCAGGATTTGAAATTTCAAGCGCTGCAAATGTGCCGTTTGATATAAAAAATATGAAAATTGAAGTCGGAAAATCACCTGCTCACGTGCGAATTGGCTGGTTGCGTTCGGTAATTAACATTCCGCACGGATTTTCACAAAATGTTTTTGCTGATGAATTGGCTGTTGCTGCGGGCAAAGATCCGCTCGAATTTCGGTTGAATTTAATCGGAGAAGATCGCATTGAAGAGACCGAAGATCCTATAAAATACAATACTGCACGATTGAAAAACGTACTTAAATTGGCTGCCAAAAACGCCAATTGGGGAAAACCGCTTCCCGAAGGTCACGCCTATGGCTTGTCGGTTCATTACAGTTTTTACTCTTATGTAGCGTCTGTGGTTGAAATTTCAATGATTGATAATAAAGTTAAAGTTCATAATGTTTATACGGTTATAGATTGTGGAACTGTGGTAAATCGCGATACGGTAAAAGCACAAATGGAAGGTGCTGCCATTTTTGGAATGTCCTTGGCATTTTACGGGAAAATTACGGCAAAAAATGGCGCCATTGAGCAAAGTAATTATAGCGATTATAAAATGATTCGCATGAATGAAATTCCAAAAGTTCACGTAGAAATTGTTGAAAGTATCGAAAATCCAACCGGAGTTGGTGAACCAGGCGTTCCTGTGATTGCACCGGCAATTGTAAATGCCATTTTTAAATTAACCGGTAAAAGATATCATAATTTGCCATTGTCTGATTATGGATTGGCCTAAACCCTCTTGCCTCAAAATGGGGATTTTGCTAGAAAAGTTGAATGATTTATACGAGTAGGCAAATAAACGATTCGACAAATCAACGAATAAACATTTTTAATGAATAATTGGATTGAATTATTGCAGGAGTTTAAACGAAAAAAGCAGCCTGTGGCGTTGGTTACGGTGACAAAAATTTTAGGGTCTGCTCCTTGTAAAGTGGCTTCAAAAATGATTGTCACCAAACAAAAAGAAATCTACGGAACTATTGGTGGCGGAAAATTAGAATTTCAGGTGATGGATGAAGCCGTTCTTGCCATTCAAGAAAATAAAATAAAGGAATTGTCTTTTACTTTAGGTCCAGAATTTGAGCAATGCTGCGGTGGAAAAGTGGAATTAATTATTGAACCTATGAACCAATCTCCCGAATTATATCTTTTTGGCGCTGGACATATTGGTGTTGAATTGTGCCATATTTTAAAAAATACGCCGTTCAATATTACCTTGTTGGATGTCCGTGAAAACTGGAAAAACACTATTGAAATAGACAAATCCGTTTCTTATAGCGATATTGATTTTGATTTTTACAAACAATTTGTCAACTGGGGACCAAATTGTTATGTTGCAATTATGACGCACGACCATAAATTGGATTATGAAATAACCGCACTGGCTTTGCACTCCGAAACAAAATATATTGGATTGATTGGCAGTAAAACCAAAAAAAACAAATTCAATAATTTATTGAAAAAGGAACTCAATTTTGAACCGGGAATTTCTCCCGTTCACTGCCCGATTGGTTTGGATATAGGAGGTTATACCCCAAAAGAAATTGCCATCAGCATTGCTTCGGAATTACTGAAAGAATATTATGGAAAATGAGCCAGTTTTTGTATTGCTTGCAGGTGGAAAGTCGGAAAGAATGGGTGTTGCAAAAGGTTTGCTCAAATACAAACATACTTTTTGGATTTTAGAACAACTTAACCGCATTGCAAAAACAAGTGTTAAAATGGTTTATATCGGACTGGGTTATAATTCGCAGCACTATTTTGATGCAATTCCCTGGTTTAAAGATTCAATATTCAATGATGCAGAGTACCAGGGATTAAAAGTGAAAATCATTATAAATCCGGTTCCTGAATTTGGTTCTTTTTCAACATTTCAGACGGTTTTGAAAAATATAAATTCTGGTTGTGATGTGCTTGTATGTCCAATCGATGTTCCCCTTTTAAATTCAGAAGCGCTAAACAACATCATTAAAACAAAAAACAACATTGTAATGCCGAATTTTGAAGGTAAAAACGGTCACCCCATAAAAATGAATGCCGTTTTTTGGCAAAAACTACTGTTTTTAAATGTTTCTGATGAAAATTATCGTTTGGATTTGCAGATTAAAAAAACAAATCTGGAAGAAATTTCAATAATTAAGGTGAACGATGCTTCCGTTATAAAAAATTTAAATACTAAAGCAACCTGGCGTTCATTTTTGAATGAAGAAAAAAATAATTAAGTTATTTAAAACAACAACTTAATATTTCCGTAGGTATTTTCTAAGGCTAACTTGACTTCTGCCACATTTTTAAAAACAACTTTTTCAATTCCTTCTTCCACTTGTGGCGCTAATTCACCTACAAAATCTGTGTGCATCAAAAACCAATAAGTCGTTTTTAAAATAGTTTTGCCTTTTTCCTGATAAATATGATACGTGGTTTCCAAAGGTTCTACAATTTGAAGATTTATGATGCCACACTCTTCTTCAACTTCCCGAACAGCACAATCAGAAATAGATTCCCCTTTTTCCAATTTTCCTTTAGGTAAATCCCATTTGTTAAATCGATAAATAAAAAGTACTTCATTATTGGCATTTACCACCTTCCCTCCTGCCGCTTTTTGAATTTTAAAATTTGATTGAAATTGATGCCAACATCCTTCTAAATTTTCACAAAATAACGAGATGCCTTTTAACTCATTCTGAAACATTTGAGAAACAATTTCATCAACCTGAACGCTTTCAAAGTTAACCAAGTTAAAATTTATTACTTCTTTCTTATCATCTGTCAAAATAATTGGACAGTCATTCACAAAAACTTTATACATTTGCGTTATGATTTTGAACAAAGATACTGCAAAAAAAACAGCTGCACTTTTGTTGCAGATAAAAGCAATTAAATTACAGCCCAACGACCCGTTTACTTGGGCTTCAGGATGGAAATCACCTATCTATTGCGACAATAGAACCACCCTTTCTTTTCCTGAAATACGGACTTACCTTAAAGAAAATATAGCCAAAATTATTGACCAAGAATATGGCAAACCCGATGTTATTGCGGGAGTTGCCACTGGCGCTATCGCCATCGGAATGTTAGTGGCACAGGAGTTAAATATTCCTTTTATCTATGTAAGACCAGAACCAAAAAGCCACGGAAGAAAAAACCAGGTTGAAGGATATTTGGAAAAAAATAAAAATGTAGTGGTTATTGAAGACCTTATCAGCACCGGAAAAAGCAGTTTAAATGCTGTAAAAGCGTTGCAGGCTGAAGGCGCAAACGTAAAAGGAATGGTAGCCATTTTTTCTTATGGATTTGATATTGCCGAAGAAAACTTTAAAGAAGCCAATGTTAAATTGCATACGTTAAGCAATTATGATTATTTGTTGGAACAATCTCTCGACAATAGTTACATTACAGAAAAAGAGTTAAAAACACTTAGAGAATGGAGAGAAAATCCGAGCGAGTGGAAACAATAAATTAGAAATTATGAACTTAGAAAGTAAAAAATCCGTTGTAAATAAATCTCAAAAAGAGTTATTTGAGTTTTTAACAAACCTGCAAAATTTCGAACAATTAATGCCGGCAAACATTGACAAATTTGAAGTTGACGGAGAATCGTTTCTTTTCAGCTTAAAAGGAATGCCCGAAATTAGGCTTGTGATTAAGGAAAAAAAAGAGTTTGACAAAGTGGTATTGAGCGCCGCAAGCAGCAAATTAAATTTTTCTTTAACCTCACTAATTCAACCTGTTTCGGAAAACAGTAGTGAGCTACAATTATTATTTGATGGTGATTTTAACCCGATGATGGCGATGATGGTAAAAGGTCCGCTTCAAAAATTTATTGACACCTTGGCCGATAATTCAGAAAAACTATAAATTTAAAAAATTTAGTTATTACGACTCGCAAATTTGATTTCCTTCAAATCAAATTTGCGTGTTTTTTCGTTTTCTAATGCTATTACCAATTTGCCATCTTCAAAAACATCTATAATTTTTCCAAGAAAAATAGTGCCTTTATTATCTTTAAACATTGTGGGTTTTTGAAACTTATAAAGTGATTTTAAATATAACTCTTTTAATTTTTGAAACTCTCTCTGCTCAATATAACCTACAAAATTTTGAATTGAAGTTATAATGTCTTCTAACAATAAATCCTTATCAAAAGATTTACCCGCTAGCCTTTTTAGGGAAGTAATATTTCCAATAGTCGCAGGAAACTGTTCTTGATTCACATTAAGTCCAATGCCAATTACTGTTTGCTTAATTAAATTTCCGCTAATAATGTTTTCAATTAAAATTCCAGCAAGTTTGTCTTTATCTGCCAAAATGTCGTTAGGCCATTTAACAAATAAAGGCGATGAAATATGACTGCGAACAGCAGCCAACAATCCTAAAGAAACCGCCATGCTTAAATAAAACTGATGTTCAATATCAAAGGTGTTAAATTTAATTAACAAACTGAATGTGAGGTTTTTGCCAACTTCAGAGTGCCAAGTAGCGCCCATTTGCCCCCTGCCGGCAGATTGAAAATCAGCAGTCACAACCGTATAACTTTCAGTATCCTTTTCAACAGCAAGCTTCTTCAAGTATAAATTTGTAGATTCAATGGCATTAAGTTTGATAATATTCATTTAGTATAGATTATTATAGCAAAGATACTTTACACACATTATGTTGTAAAAAAATAATAACTTTGCACAAAACTAAATAAAAATTAATGGCAAAAAAAAATAATAATGCAGACGACTTAATTGTAGCAATTTTAAAGGCGATAGATGATGTTAAGGGTGTAAACGTTCAAATTTTAGATTTGAGAGAAATTGATAATGCCGTTTGTGATTATTTTATTACATGCACAGGTACCTCAAACACTCACGTAAATGCTATTTCTGGCATTATACAAAAACAAGTGAGCAAAACAACCAAAGAAAAGCCTTGGCATGTTGAAGGTGAAAGCAATGCAGAATGGATTTTATTAGATTACGTAAATATTGTGGTACATGTATTTCAAAAACATATAAGAGAATATTACGATATTGAACGCTTATGGGGTGATGCAAAAATCACTAAAATTGCTACGACAAATTAAATTTTATAAATAATTTAAAAAAGATAATGACTCAAAAAACTAAAAATACGCCAAATAATAAAGGCATAAAACCTCCTAAATTTAATTTTTATTGGATTTATGGCGGTATTTTCGTTCTATTTCTTGTATATCAATTTTTTAGCGTCGGAGATATATCTTCCAGAAATTTGAGCCAAAATGAATTTAAAACAATTTTGGTAGACAATGATATTTCTAGAATTGAAATTGTAAATAAAAATATTGCCAATATTTATATTAAAAAAGAAGCGCAGGGCAAGGAAAAGCATAAAAAAAACACAACTTCCTTATACGCTGGCGATGCACCAATGTACTCGTATTCCTTTGGTGATTTACAAAATTTTGAAAAAGAATTAGGTACCGAAAAGGAAGCAAAACAGTTGGATTTTGATGTTAAAAATGTTGAAAGAACCAATTTTTTCGAACAAATATTAATGTACTTACCTTTTATATTTTTAATTGGTTTGTGGATTTATTTTATGCGAAGAATGTCGGGCGGAGGTGCTGGAGGAGCTGGTGGACAAATATTTAGCATCGGGAAATCTAAAGCGAAATTATTTGATCAAGATCAGAAAGTAAAAACTTCATTTAAAGATGTAGCCGGATTAGAAGGGGCAAAAGAAGAAATTCAGGAAATTGTGGACTTCTTAAAAAGTCCGGACAAATACACTTCACTTGGTGGAAAAATTCCGAAAGGAGCCTTATTGGTTGGCCCTCCAGGAACAGGTAAAACCTTATTGGCAAAAGCAGTTGCGGGTGAAGCAGGTGTACCATTTTTCTCACTATCAGGTTCAGATTTTGTTGAAATGTTTGTAGGAGTTGGGGCATCCAGAGTTCGGGATTTATTTAAACAGGCACAACAAAAAGCACCTTCTATTATTTTTATTGATGAAATTGATGCCGTTGGAAGATCTCGTGGAAAAAACAATATTACAGGAGGAAATGATGAGAGAGAAAACACGTTAAACCAATTACTGACTGAAATGGATGGTTTTGGAACAGATACAAACGTTATTGTAATTGCTGCCACCAACCGAGCAGATGTATTGGATAAAGCGTTACTAAGAGCTGGGCGTTTTGATCGTCAGATTTATGTAGACTTGCCAAATTTAACAGAGCGTGAAGCTATTTTCAAAGTTCACATCAAGCCGTTAAAACTTCATAAAGATGTTGATATTAATTTTTTATCTCAACAAACACCTGGGTTTTCGGGAGCTGATATTGCAAATTTATGTAATGAAGCTGCTTTAATCGCGGCAAGGAAAAGTAAAAAAGCGGTGCATCATCAAGATTTTTTGGATGCTGTTGATAGGATTGTTGGCGGACTTGAGAAAAAAAACAAACTAATTTCACCTAGAGAAAAGAAAACAATCGCTTTTCATGAAGCTGGTCATGCAACTGCCAGTTGGATGTTAGAACATGCTGCACCATTGGTAAAAGTAACCATAGTGCCTAGGGGACAATCCTTGGGTGCTGCCTGGTATTTACCAGAAGAACGACAAATTGTGCAAACAGAACAGATGTTGGATGAAATGTGTGCAACTCTTGCAGGAAGAGCAGCTGAAAAAATTATCTTTGACAGAATATCAACTGGCGCCTTAAACGATCTTGAAAAAGTGACTAGACAGGCAAGAGCAATGGTAACTGTTTATGGTTTAAATGAAAAAATTGGTAATATTACATATTATGATTCTTCAGGGCAGTCCGATTACAATTTCACCAAACCTTATAGTGAAAATACAGCCCAAATTATCGATAAAGAAATTTCTACATTAATTGATGAACAATACCAAAGAGCCATTAAAATATTAAGTGACAATAAAGACAAGTTAACTACTTTGGCAGATTTGTTATTGGAAAAAGAAGTAATCTTCAAAAAAGATTTAGAAGTTATTTTTGGGAAAAGGCTTTTTGAAAATGAGTATGCACAATTGGTAACTGAAGATGTAACTGGTGAAGTACCTCAAGAAACAAATATTGAAAAATCAATAGAAACACAAGAGTAAATTGCCAACTTTTTTATATTTTTGGGATTATTCAATTTAATAATGAGTTTTTTCAAAAAATTATTTAATATCCCTGAAACAAAAGAGACTGAAGAAGAATCTTTAGCGCAACAAAACTTGCCAATTGATCAGATTTTTGTTAAAAATTTCATCAAGAATAATGGCAAGTTTTTGTATTGCACCACTTTAGAAGAAGTCACACAAAATATAGCTAAAATAATTGATGAGAATTCTTGGAAAACCATAAGTTGTAATGATAGCGATTTGCTTAAAATTTTAAAAGCAATTAAAATTGAAACTACAGAAAAATTCAATGGCGAATTACCTTTTTTTTTAAGTTGTGAACATCTAATTGCTGAAAATGGCAGTATTTTATTTTCTTCAAATCAACTTAAAGAGCATAAAATTTCTGAATTGTCTGAAAACTTTATTGTTTATGCAACAACCAGTCAATTGGTAAATACAAAAGGAGAAAGCTTAACAGGGATTAAATCGCGTTATCAGGGAAATATTCCCAGCAATATTAGCGCAATAAACAATTTTAATATAGAGGCCCTAAAAGAAGATTTTATGAGCTACGGCAACACAAATTCAAAAAACTTATATTTGCTATTGTTTGAAGACCTATAAATTATGAAGTTAATTGTTAAGCGCACATTATCAGGCCTTATTTTTGTTAGTATTTTAATATTTTCTATTCTATTCAGTAAAATATCATTCATCTTAATTTTTTTTATTTCTATGCTGTTTTGCTTGTATGAATTTAAAAAAATGATTCAGTTAAAAAGTGTATTTCCCTATATTATTGGAACGCTTCTTTTTATTTTTGGAAACATCTTAAATGTGGAAGACGTACCTTCCAGAATCATTTTTGAATATGTGGGTGTCATGCTTTTTTTAACTATTTTTATAACTTTTGCTTCAATTCTGTTTGCAAAAAAGGAAGAAGTTGTAAGCCATTTGGGTAAGATTTATCTCACCATCATCTACATTGTTGTTCCCTTTACTTTAATAGTGCAAATACCGTTTTTAAATGCTTCGTTCAATTATGTAAACACCACAATTTTAGGTGTTTTTATTTTAATTTGGACCAGTGACACATTCGCCTTTTTGGTAGGGAAAAATTTTGGAAAAAATAAATTATTGGAACGCATTTCACCCAATAAAACAATAGAAGGTTTTATTGGCGGTATGGTTTTTACTTTTTTGGCGAGTCTCGTTTTAGCAAATCAATTTACGTCACTTACCCAAAAACAATGGCTTGTTATTGCAGGTATTGTTAGTATCTTTGGCGTACTGGGCGATTTAATCGAATCAATGTTCAAAAGACAGGCAGGAGTAAAAGACAGCAGTAATTTAATTCCAGGTCACGGTGGGTTTTTAGACAGGTTTGACAGTGTGATTTTTGCTGCGCCATTTATTTTTATTTATTTACAATTAGTTAGTTAATTATGTTTCATAAAGAAGGTTTTAAAATAATAATCATTGCCACTTTTATTGTAGGCATAGGTGTCTTGGCAATTGACAAGCTGGTTGAATTACTTTGGTTAAACAAACTATTATCATTGCTATTATTGGGTTTTTATGCATTGATTTTACAATTTTTCAGAAATCCGAAAAGAAAAACAATTATAAATGATACCCATATAATTGCGCCAGTTGATGGCAAAGTGGTTGTTATTGAAGAAGTTTTCGAAAAAGAATATTTTAAGGAAAATAGATTGCAGGTTTCCATATTTATGTCACCAATAAATGTCCATGTAACAAGATATCCAATTGGCGGAGAGGTCGTATTCAGTAAATATCATCCTGGAAAATATTTGGTGGCCTGGCATCCAAAAGCCTCTGAAGAAAACGAAAGAACCACCGTGGTTATCTCTAATAAATTTGTGGGTAAAATCTTGTATCGCCAAGTGGCAGGTGCATTGGCCAAGCGTATTGTAAACTACGCAAAACCACAAATGCAAGTAATTCAAGGAAGTGATTCAGGTTTTATAAAATTTGGCTCTAGAGTTGATGTTTTTTTACCATTAAATGCGGTAATTAAGGTAAATTTGAATGATCGCGTTAGGGGCGGGGAACAAATCATTGCAACACTCTAAATTTTTTAAGACATATAATTATGGCAAAAAAATTAGACATCGATTTCGAAGAAGCATACAGAATTTCATCAACTACAAACATAAAACTTCCTCCAGATGTGATGCTGCAATTATATGCCTATTATAAGCAGGCAACAAAAGGGAGCAATTATCAACAACCTTCAGGCGATATTGAATTAAGAAACGCTTTTAAATTAAACGCCTGGTTTCAGCTGAGTCAAATTAGTGAGGATGAGGCAAAAAAAGAATATATTAAACTTGTGAATAAATATATAATAAACTACTAACTATTATGAAAAAAATTTATGTATTTCCGTTATTTCTTTTTGCAATAATACTTCTTAACTCGTGTAAAGAAAATGTAAAAAATGAAGCGATACCAGTCGAAAAATCTTACTCCATATTGGCAGATTCAACTGTAATTAGTTGGACTGCATACAAAACAACCGCAAAAGTCCCTGTTAAAGGACAGTTTACAGAAATAACTATTGAAAATGTAAAAAAAGATTCAACAGTGTTGGGTGCATTAAACGGATTGAAATTTAAAATTCCAGTAAGCAGTTTGTATACAATGGACACCATTAGAGATGCAAAATTAAAAGAGTTCTTTTTTGGTTCCTTGAAAAATTCCAGCACAATTACTGGGACGGTAAATATAAGTAAAGAAAATGGCAGCACGGTTGAAATTTCACTGAATGGCATCACAAGAGAACTGCCAATAGCTTATATTATAACAGATAATAAAGTTACCATCGTTGGAAACATGGAATTAGACAATTGGCAAGCTAAGGCCGCTTTAGAAGCATTAAATGTAGTATGTAAAGATTTGCATACTGGGGAAGACGGCATCTCAAAAACATGGAGCGATGTAAAGATTGAAGTGATTGCAGTTTTTAAGAAATGAAGACACTATCCTAAAAAGTGTGTAAACATAATTCTCGGGGTTCAATTTTTTAAGGTTGAACCCTTTTTTCAAATATAGTAATAAATTGATTTAAAATCAATCCCCAGTTTCTAATAGGCAAAGTCCATTTTTTCGTAACT
>DATCTJ010000013.1:0-7179 GCA_036568005.1 Lutibacter sp.
GCAAAGTTCGCAAAGTTTTTTCGCAAAGCACGCGATGTGTTGCTTATTGGTTTAAAATTTCTCGCATCCTATGCGCTTTTCTTTGCGTTTATTTGATTTTATCAAAGATGACAATTTGATAATTCGGCATCAATAAATTACGCGATTTAACCGCAAAGTTCGCAAAGTTTTTTCGCAAAGCACGCGATGTGTTGCTTATTGGTTTAAAATTTCTCGCATCCTATGCGCTTTTCTTTACGTTTATTTGATTTTATCAAAGATGGTAATTTGATAATTCGGCATCAATAAATTATGCGATTTAACCGCAAAGTTCGCAAAGTTTTTTCGCAAAGCACGCGATGTGTTTCTTATTGGTTTTAAAATTTCTTACGCCCATTGCGCTTTTTCTTGCGTTCCTTGTTTTTAGTTATTTTGCTGATTTATAATATTTTAATTCAAAAACTATTATTTTTTATTGAAATGAAACCTTAGTTTTAATTTCCCCAACTTCCAAAGTTACTTTTCTTCCTAAAATTAGCGTTCGGTTATCATCCAAATGACCTGCCGGAAAATTAAAAACTACTGGAAAATTATATTCCGAAACACAATCTAAAATAATTTCTTCGGCAGTTTTTCCATAAGGAACTTCATTGTCGTGCATATTGGTCATTCCCCCAACAATCAATCCCTTTAAATTATCGAAATAACCATTTCGTTTTAGGTTCATACACATTCTGTCAATATGGTATAAATATTCATCCAAATCTTCCATAAATAGTATTTTACCAGCAGTTTTTATAGAAGATTTACTTCCCAACAAGCTATATAAAACCGACAAATTTCCGCCCACGAGTTCTCCTGTTGCATTTCCCTTTTTGTTTATTTTTGAAGAAGGAATTTCATAAGATAAATGTTTTCCGAAGAGGCTCTTTTTTAAGGTTTCTAAAGCTTGCTTGCTATTATTTTCAAGATTTTTTGGCATGGTTGCGTGCAATGTTTCTATGCCTAAATTATGGATGTGGCTGTGTAAAACGGTAATATCAGAATAACCGATAATCCATTTTGACTGTTTTTTTAATGTGGAAAAATTAAGTTTGTCTATTAGCCGAACAGTTCCGTAACCGCCACGCGCGCACCAAATGGCTTTAACGTTTGTGTTGTTTAATAATTGTTGAAAATCTGCTATTCTTTTTTCATCCGATGCAGCAAATTGATTTTCTCCTGAACCAACAGTATCTCCAATAATTATATTTAGTTCCCACTTTTCTAATAATTTAATGGCAGGAATTATTTTATCAGATGAAATTTTTCCTGCTGGGGCAACTATGGCAACAGTATCGCCTTTTTGCAAATAGTTGGGTTGCTTCATACATTTAATAAATAAAATATAATGCAAATTACGAAAACCGAATCAACTATCCACTTTTCTAGTAAACAATCCTTATTTTTGTGCTACTTAAATAAATTTTGATGAGCAATTCAGAAAGACCTGCCGCTAAGGCAACAAGATATACTATTACAGCAGCGCTGCCTTACACCAACGGACCAGTTCATATTGGCCATTTGGCGGGTGTTTATGTTCCAGCCGATATTTATGCACGTTATTTACGGCTTACAGGAAATGATGCAATTTTTATTTGTGGATCAGACGAACATGGAGTGCCTATTACGATTAAAGCAAAAAAGGAAGGCGTTTCTCCGCAAGATGTGGTGGATAAATACCACGCCATCATCAAAAAATCTTTTCAGGATTTTGGCATTTCTTTCGATAATTATTCACGCACATCAGCAGAAATTCACCATAAAACGGCTTCGGAGTTTTTCAGGAAACTGTATGATGAAGGAAAATTTATTGAAGAAACCAATGAGCAATTGTATGACGAGGAAGCGAACCAGTTTTTGGCCGACAGATTTGTGCTTGGCACTTGTCCGAAATGCGGCAATGAAGAAAGCTATGGCGACCAATGCGAAAAATGCGGAACAAGTCATAATGCAACGGATTTAATCAATCCGAAATCGGCCATTACTGGAAATGTGCCCACCAAAAAACTGACAAAACACTGGTATTTGCCATTGGAAAAGTATGAAAAATGGCTGCGCGAATGGATTGTGGAAGGCCATAAAAACGATTGGAAAGCCAATGTGTTGGGACAAGTAAAATCGTGGTTGGATGATGGATTGAAACCAAGGGCAGTAACGCGCGATTTGGATTGGGGAATTCCGGTGCCTATTGAAGGTACAGAAGGAAAAGTATTGTATGTTTGGTTTGATGCGCCCATTGGCTACATTTCTTCCACCAAAGAATGGGCAGCGCGCGAAGGAAAAGACTGGGAACCTTATTGGAAAGACAAAGACACAAAATTAATTCACTTTATTGGAAAAGACAATATTGTATTTCATTGCATTATTTTTCCGGCGATGCTAAAAGCTGAAGGCACTTATATTTTACCTGAAAACGTTCCTGCAAACGAGTTTTTAAACTTGGAAGGCAATAAAATTTCCACCTCTAAAAACTGGGCGGTTTGGTTGCATGAATATTTGGAAGATTTTCCTGATAAACAAGATGTGTTGCGCTATGCCTTAACGGCCAATGCGCCAGAGACAAAGGATAACGATTTTACATGGAAAGATTTTCAGGCCAGAAACAACAACGAATTGGTGGCCATTTTTGGTAATTTCATCAATAGAGTGGTTGTTTTAACCGAAAAATATTACAACGGAATTGTCCCTGAACCCAATGAATTTTCTGACATTGACCATGAAACTTTGGAAAAAATGCAGAAATTTCCTTCCATAATTGGCAACTCCATAGCGCGTTACAGGTTTAGGGAAGCATCACAGGAGTTGCTGAATTTAGCAAGATTGGGAAATAAATATTTGGCCGACGAAGAACCTTGGAAAATGATAAAGGTTGATGAAGAACGGGTAAAAACGGTGATGTACATTGCCTTGCAAATTGCGAGTGCTTTGGCGGTGTTGAGTGAGCCTTTTTTGCCATTTACATCAGCAAAATTGAAAAATATATTAAACTTTTGTCATTACGAGGAGGGTAACGACGAAGTAATCTCTTTAAATAATGAGATTGCCACGACTCATAAAAAGGAGTCTCGCAATGACATATTAAAATGGAGCGACGTTGAAGACAATGATGAATTACTGCCTACAAATCATCACATTGGCAAAGGAGAATTGTTATTTGCAAAAATTGAAGATGGTGAAATCCAACTGCAATTAGATAGATTGGAAGCAACGAAATCAGCAAACGAAGCAGAAAGTAAAAAAGCAGAACCACAAAAAGAAACCATTCAATTTGATGATTTCACAAAATTGGACATTCGGGTTGGAACTATTATTGAAGCGGTTAAAGTGCCAAAAACTAAAAAGTTATTACAACTTAAGGTTGATGTTGGAATAGATATTCGTACCATAGTTTCTGGAATTGCAGAGAGTTTTAATCCAGCAGATATTATCGGACAAAAAGTGACGGTTTTGGTTAATTTGGCGCCAAGAACCTTAAAAGGCATCGAAAGTATGGGAATGATTTTAATGTGCAATACGCCCGATGGCAAGCTGGCATTTATTGAACCTGAAAATGATTCGGTTGTTAATGGAACGCAAATAAGTTAGTAATTGTTACAAACTTTCTTCCGACGTCAGCTGAACTTGGTTCAGCATCTCATAATTATTTGGTGGAATCCTGAAATATATTAGGGTTGTTTGTAGTCCAAAATTTAATACAGTCAACAGTTTTTCAGCATTAAACTGAGAAAGCCATCTGAAAACTAAAATCAAGCATGCAACTACTTAAATACATAAAATCCTTTACCAATCTTCCTGATAAAGGCATTCAAAATACGGTACAATTGTTAAACGAAGATTGTACCATTCCTTTTATTTCCCGATACAGGAAAGAATTGACAGGCGATTTGGATGAGGTTCAAATTGGTGAAATTGTCAAGTATAAATTGCAGTTTGAAACTTTGGAAAAGCGAAAAATCGTCATCTTGAAAGCCTTGGAGGAACAGGAAGTTTTAACTGATGAATTAAAACAAAAAATTATAACTACAACAGATTTAACTGTTTTAGAAGATATTTACTTACCTTTTAAGAAAAAGCGCAACACAAAGGCTGAAATTGCGCGTAATAACGGATTAGAACCATTGGCGAAGATTATCATGGGCCAAGGTGCAACTGATATTGATTCTATTGCAACAAAATATTTAAATAAGGAAGTATCATCGGAAGAATTTGCCATAGAGGGCGCACGTTTTATAATTGCCGAATGGATAAATGAACGCATTGATATCAGAAACAAGATCCGTTATCAATTAGAAAAATTTGCAAACATTAGCACAAAAGTTGTAAAGGCCAAAGAAGATGATGAAAAAGCCCAAAAATATCGTGATTATTTTAATTTTTCGGAATCTTTAAATCGTTGTCCATCCCATCGTTTATTGGCCATTTTGCGCGCAGAAAAAGAAGGGTTTATTCGCGTGAAAGTTGAAATTGACGATGAAAAAGCCATTCTAAAAATTGAAGACAGCGTTATCAATTCAAAAAATGATTGCGCCGCCCACATTAAAATTGCGATCCAAGACACGTATAAACGATTGCTTTTCCCTGCTTTGGCTAATGAAAGGTTGAATTGGGCAAAGGAAAAGGCCGATGATGCCGCAATTCAAGTTTTTGCAAAAAATTTAAAACAATTGCTTTTGGGCGCGCCACTTGGCGAAAAAAACATTTTGGCCATTGATCCTGGATTCAAATCGGGTTGTAAAGTGGTTTGCCTCAATGCTCAGGGCGGTTTGGTTTATAATGAGACTATTTACCCCAACGCACCACAAAACGATGTAAAAGGCGCCTCTGGCAAAATTAGTTCATTGGTGAACGCATATAAAATTAAAGCAATCGCCATTGGCAACGGAACTGCATCACGTGAAACGGAACAGTTTATTAAAAACATAAAATTTTATACGGATATTGAAGTTTATGTGGTGAGTGAAGCCGGAGCCTCTATTTATTCCGCTTCAAAAATTGCACGTGATGAGTTTCCTAATTTTGATGTTACTGTACGAGGTGCTGTATCAATTGGTCGTCGATTGGCTGATCCTTTAGCTGAATTGGTAAAAATTGACGCAAAATCAATTGGTGTGGGGCAATATCAACATGATGTGGACCAAACCAAGTTAAAAAATGCCTTGGATAGCACCGTAGAAAGTTGCGTAAATATGGTTGGTGTAAATATCAATACGGCTAGTGAATCATTGTTGAGTTATGTATCGGGGATAGGCCCAAAATTGGCTGAAAATATTGTGGCGTTTAGAGTCCAAAATGGGGCGTTTTCTTCGAGAAACGACATAAAAAAAGTGCCTAGGCTTGGCGATAAAGCTTTTGAGCAAAGTGCAGGGTTTTTACGAATCAAAAACGGAAAAAATGTTTTGGATGATTCGGCTGTGCATCCAGAAAGTTATAAAATAGTCCATAAGATGGCTGCAGACCATCATTTAGCTGTTTCTGAATTAATTGGTAACAAGGCTGTTTTACCTGAGATTAAATTAGAAAAATACATAAAGGCAACTGTTGGATTACCAACGTTAAAGGATATGATTAAAGAGTTGGAAAAACCCGGATTAGACCCTCGCCAAAAAGCCAAAGTTTTTACGTTTAACCAAAATATTGCTTCCATTAACGATTTAAGAGTAGGGCAATTGCTTCCCGGAATTGTAAACAACATCACCAATTTTGGTTGTTTTGTTGACATTGGTATTAAAGAAAGCGGTTTGGTTCATATTTCTAATTTGGCCAATACTTTTGTGAGCGATGTAAATGCTGTAGTTGCTTTACAACAACATGTAATTGTAAAGGTTTTGGAAGTTGATATTACAAGAAAGCGGATACAACTTTCTTTATATAAAGTTTAATCGTTGAAGTGTGTAACTGTTTAATTGTTAAAGTGTATAATTACTAACATGCCAACAATCGCCGCTAGTGCGAGCGTCTCGCTTGTGACTACAGTAAAGAGGTTTAGTTGTTTAATCGTGTAATTTTTTTCTTATTGTTTACTAACAATCAAATATATTAACAATTGCCGCTAGCGCGAGCGTCTCGCTCGTGACTACACGTAAATTTTGGTATTTTTTATTTCTTTTATTTGTAATGGCGCATAACCATTAAAAAAAGCAAGCTACATTTGGAGTTGGGTACGAGCGTGACGCTCGCACTAGCAGAGTGGAGGTTTCGTTGTTTAACTGTGTAATTGTTTAATTGTTGAAGCGTCAAGTAATGTAATATTCAAAATACTAGCAGAAGGGGAGCAAATAAGCCAGTTAGGCAAATTTGGAAAACGCATTGTAAATTCAATCATTTTACTTATCTTTGACGTTAGTAACGTATAAGATATGATTTTATCCTTTGGTTCAAAAGAGACCGAACAAATTTGGAACGGTATTCGAGTTAAGGGAATGCCGATTGAGATTCAGAACGTTGGACGACGAAAATTGAGAATGTTGAATAACTCGCTAGATATCGCGGACTTGCGAATTCCGCCCTCTAACCGACTTGAAAAATTAACTGGAAAATTGAGTGAATTTTATAGTATTCGGATAAATAAACAATGGCGGATTATTTTCATTTGGGAAAAAGGAAATGCTAGCGAAGTAGAAATAATGGATTATCATTAAAATAAAAAAAATGGAAAAATTATCAAATATACATCCTGGAGAAATCTTGTTTTACGAATTTCTGGAACCTTTGGAAATAACCGCATATCGACTTTCTAAGGATTTGAAAATTCCACAGACCCGAATTTCTCAAATTATAAAAGGTAATCGCCGAATTACTGCTGATACTGCTTTGCGACTGAGTAAATATTTCGGGAATTCTGCAAAATTCTGGCTCGGAATTCAAGATGATTATGATATTGAGGAAGAAAAAGAATCTAAAGGGCCAGAACTGAACGAAATAAAAACGTTCGAAAATAAAAACGTTCGTGAAATTGTTTAATTGTTGAAGCGTTTAATTATTGAAGCGTTCAATTTTTTCTTATTGCTCCAGCAATTTAGACACTATCCTAAAAAGTGTGTAAACATAATTCTCGGGGTTCAATTTTTTAAGGTTGAACCCTTTTTTCAAATATAGTAATAAATTGATTTAAAATCAATCCCCAGTTTCTAATAGGCAAAGTCCATTTTTTCGTAACTT
>DATCTJ010000014.1:0-2885 GCA_036568005.1 Lutibacter sp.
AATTAACAGATGAAAAAAAGTAGTTTTTAAATGAAAAATGGAGGTGGTCAATTTACTCCGAAATTAGGTGGTCACTTTGAATTGGAATTAGGTGGTCACTTTAAATTGAAATTGGGTGGTCAATATCACTGGAATTTGCAATAACACAAAATATGACCGATTTGGAATCAGGAAAATCTGAACAATCGAGTTTGTTTATAGAAGTGAATCAAATAATTACGCAAATAAGATTAAAAAGTAATCAATAAAATACTGTGGGTAAGCCGAATTTAGTATATGCTCAAATCGGATTTAGGACAAACAGAAAATCATTCAATAAAAATATGGCGGAGGCGGTAAAATCGCCGATGTTGAAGTCGCTCCAATATTATAAAAACCCGTTGGCAGCAATCTTAAAAGGTAAAAGTCGAATATAATGAAAGATAAATTAGATTTTAATGAGTGGTGGAATGATTTTTCTTATCAATTTCGTAATGACAAAGACGGAGGATATCAGGAATTAACCCGATTAATTACCGAAGTAAAAAATTTCTCAAAGAACAAACGAGAAGCATTTATTAACGAGATGATACAGTTTGATAATTTGCAATTATATTCTTGTGCATTGATTGCGGAATTCGGATCAGATGATCAAGTTGGATTAATACGAGATAAGGCAAGTGAATTGATAAATAATTTCTCAGCTGATATTATTTTACACGAGTACATAAAAGTGCTGATTTCAAAGTACCAACCAAGTGATGAATCAATTTTAACAAAATATTTCATAGATTTTCAGACTCAAAGTCAAGCTTATATAAGGGTGCCTGGAGAATTGTTTAATATTGATAAAAGTTTATTTTTAAAAGCATTTACAATAAATATTGAGCGTTATCCCATTGATAAACTATGCAAAGAGGATGGTTTATTATATATGACTAGTCATCTGGAAGCTTTAGAATATTTAATAAAGAACTTGCCATTTGCTCTTTCAAAAAAACTTAAGTTATTTACACTTTCCAAGGTAAATCATTCATTTGCACAACATGACATAAGATTAAAAAATAAATTAATGGAACTCGCTTATTTAGAACAACCAGCAAATAATAGGATAAATAAAAAAGACTAAGAGATATAAATATAAGTCGCCGCCAACAAGGGTTATTACAAAATGGTGGGTTTGGGAAGATAATTTGGAACTTTATCTATCGCACAATCAATTGTATTGGTGCTCAGTTTAGGGCCACGAAATTTGCAACTATTCCAAGCTACTGTAGGTCCAAAAATGGCAGACTATACAAAATAAATTTAAAATACAATTTTCAGTTATCCGGAAATTTGAATTTTATAATATTTTGGATTTAAATGGATATAACAAGCTCGCAATAATTATGAAACAAACATTTTACGCATTGACAATCATTCTTTTATTGAATTCTTGCAAAGAGCAAAAAAGAGTAATTGAAAAAATTAATTTTATAACAGAATACAAATTTAGTTCAGAGATTGAAAAAGAAATTCTAAAAGAATCTTCTGGCCATTTTGATGTATCTAGCTCTCATACAATGCCAAAAGATGAAAAAGGAGTACCTCTTTGGAAATATCAACAAGCTGCTTCTGAATATTCAAAAAAAGGTGATTACAAAAATGCTTTAATTCAATGGGATGTGGCAATGAGAACAAAAGAGAAAAATTTCACTAAGACCCAGATAGATTCCATAAATTTAAAATATTCAAAAGTTAATGCAAATGATTATATTATCGAACAAGCAAAAAATAATCAAGTAATTATAATAAACGAAGCTCATCATAATTCTTTTCATCGTGTTTTTACAAAATCTCTTCTTAAAGAATTATTTGATAATGGATATACAAACCTCGGGTTAGAAACTTTAAACTATCAAGATTCATTAATAAATATCAGAAAATACCCAAATCAAACAACAGGTACTTATTCAAAGGAACCTCAATTCGGAAATTTAGTTAGAACTGCTTTAGAAATAGGATATAATTTATTTCCCTATGAAACTGAAGTTTTTGAAAATAGCACTACTGAATCAAGAGAAAAAGAACAAGCAAAAAACATTCAAAATGTCATTGAATCTAAACCTAATGAAAAGTTCTTAATTCATTGTGGTTATGACCATAATTTAGAGGGTATTCACCCTTCTTGGGGAAACACAATGGCAAGTAGATTAGCTGAATATACAGGAATAAATCCATTGACAATTAATCAAGTAAAATATAGTGAGGGAAGTAAGCGTGAATTTAATGATCCTCTTTTAAAGTCATTAGATATTAAAGAATCAACAATTATTTTAGACACAGACGGCAAACCATATAAATATGAACGTGGAGAATCTTGGACTGATATTGCCGTTTTTCATCCAAATACTGAATATGTTAATAAAAGACCAAATTGGTTGTTCAAAAATGGCAATCAAAATATTCCAATTGCATTGAATGATGTTGAGATTTCTTTTCCTGTTATGGTTTTAGCATTTAAAAAAGGGGAAGATATAAATATTGCTGTTCCTATTGACATTACCGAAGTTAAAAGCAAAACTGAAAATTGTAATCTCGGACTAAAAAAGGGGAAATATGAAATCATAGTTACTAATGGAAAACAATCATTAAAATTTGAACAAAGCGTAAAATAATCTCCAATTTTTAAGTCGCACAAATCATATACAAACTCGGTCATTAATTTTAATATTTAAAATATGAAACATCCATGACTACATTTTAGACACACAGGGGAATGATTATCTTTGTTGGATAATTAAACTTAAATAAAATGGACACAAAAAATGAAGTAGTATTTGAACAAGTTATTGAACGAGGCTGTGGCATTGATGTACATAAAAAAGTACTTGTTGCTACCATAAAAGGCTCTGGGATAAAGG
>DATCTJ010000015.1:0-31342 GCA_036568005.1 Lutibacter sp.
GTACATCAATGCCACAGCCTCGTTCAATAACTTGTTCAAATACTACTTCATTTTTTGTGTCCATTTTATTTAAGTTTAATTATCCAACAAAGATAATCATTCCCCTGTGTGTCTAAAATGTAGTCATGGATGTTTCATCTGATAATTATACTTCAGAGCGCTTGTATGCTACCGCAAAAGACGGTACAAAAATTCCAATATCGTTGGTTTACAAAAAAGGTATTAAAAAAAATGCTGAAACTCCTTTGTTGCTATATGCTTATGGCTCTTATGGTTACAACACAGAACCAACTTTTGATTCAGGCAGATTGAGTTTATTGAATAGAGGTTTTATCTATGCAATTGCACATATAAGAGGCGGACAGGAAATGGGAAGAGATTGGTATGAAAATGGAAAATTATTGAAAAAGAAAAATACATTTACCGATTTTATTGATGCGGGAGCGTTTTTAGTAAATGAAGGATTTACCAGCAGTAAACACCTATATGCCTTTGGAGGAAGCGCTGGAGGTTTATTAATGGGCGTAATTGTAAATATGAAGCCAACATTATGGAATGGCGTAATTGCAGCAGTTCCTTTTGTAGATGTTGTTTCTACCATGTTAGACGAAACCATTCCATTAACTACTTTTGAGTTTGATGAATGGGGAAATCCGAAAGACAAAGAATACTACGATTATATGAAATCTTATTCTCCCTATGATAATGTTGAAGCAAAAGCCTATCCAAATATATTAGTAACTACTGGTTACTGGGATAGCCAGGTACAATATTGGGAACCGGCAAAATGGGTTGCAAAACTTCGAGACTTGAAAACAGATAACAACCTTCTTATTATGGATTGCAATATGGAAACCGGCCATGGTGGTGCATCCGGACGTTTTGAGAAATACAAACGAACGGCATTATATTATGCCTTTTTACTCGATTTAGAAAAAACAAAAGAGTAAAGCATTCAATCTGGGCTTTCAAAAATGGATATATTTTTGAAAGCCTCGATTAGTAAGGTAAAATTAAGGAAGATTTAAATTCCTTTAAATAAATTATCGAATTAAAATCACTCCAAAAGATCTAGGCTATTTTAGGTGAATCTCATTGCAAGTAAACTCCAAACTTTCCTGTTAAAATTGCAATAAATATTTGCGATTTTATTTATTTATCGTAATATTGCGATGAATAAATTAAATATGATGGGAATCACAAAATCGGAAAAGTTTTCTGAAGAACAAAATCTAATAGCCAACATTGCTAAAGCCTTTGCGCACCCCGCCAGAGTAGCCATTTTACAACATCTTTTTAAAATAGATGCGTGTATTTGCGGTGATTTGGTAAATGAAATCGGATTGGCGCAACCCACCATTTCGCAACATTTAAAAGAACTTAAGAATTTGGGATTAATCAAAGGGAATGTAGAAGGTACGAGTGTTTGTTATTGTATTGATGAGGAAGTTTGGACAAGCACAAAACAACTTTTTATGACATTTTTAGATCAGGACAGCATGACAAAAAGCCAATGTTGTTAACAACCCCAAGTTAAAAAATCATATAAAAAATACCTATATATGAAAACAGATAAAGAATTAAAAGACATGGTAAAGCAAAAATACAGTGAAATTGCCTTACAAGATCAAAATGAAAATATGGCTTCATGCTGCGGTTCAGGCGGATGCTCAACAGAAGTGTACAATATTATGAGCGATAGTTATGAATCTTTAGAAGGATACAATCCGGATGCTGATTTAGGTTTGGGCTGCGGACTTCCAACAGCCTATGCGTTAATTAGTGAAGGAGATACCGTATTGGATTTAGGAAGCGGTGCCGGTAACGATTGTTTTGTTGCCCGAGCGCAAACAGGTGAAAAGGGAAAAGTGATTGGTGTCGATTTTACCCCAATTATGATAGAGAAGGCTCGTGAAAATGCTGAAAAAAGAGGATTTAACAATGTGGAATTTAGGTTGGGCGATATAGAAAAATTGCCTATCACTGCCAATATTGCTGATGTTGTTGTGAGTAATTGTGTACTTAATTTGGTTCCCAATAAAAAAGCAGTGTTTCAAGAAATCCTAAGGGTACTAAAATCAGGCGGACATTTTAGCATTTCAGATGTGGTTTTGGTTGGAGATTTACCTCCAGCACTTACCGAAGCGGCAGAAATGTACGCAGGATGTGTTTCTGGTGCCATTCAAGAGGCAAGCTATATAAATTTAATTGCTGAAAGTGGTTTTGTTGATATAAAAATTCAAAAAAAGAAACCTATTTTGCTTCCCGATGATATTTTAAAAAACTATTTAAATGAAGAAGGACTTGCTTCATTTAAAAATTCCAATACCGGAATCTTCAGTATCACCGTTTTTGCGCGCAAACCCGATTGTTGCAATCCCGAAAATGCTTGTTGCTAATTGATAAAATAGTGATAAATGCTTTATAAACAAATAGAAAACACCATTGCATCATTAGATTCAGACACAATTTCCAAAGAGCGCAAACATGTTTTACAGCCATTGATTGATTATATTCAGACAAAAGTTACTGAGAATAAAAATGTGAACCTTAATTTTATTTGTACGCACAATTCACGCAGAAGTCATTTATCCCAAGTTTGGGCACAGGCAGCAGCGCATTTTTACCATTTAAAAAATGTTTATTGCTATTCGGGCGGAACGGAAGCCACGGCTTTATTTCCTATGGCGGCAAAAATATTAGAACAAGCTGGTTTTAAAACTGAAGTTTTATCGGAAGGTAAAAATCCGGTATACGCCATTAAATACACAGAAAATGAACAGCCTGTTATTGGATTTTCAAAAACATTCGACCATCCTTTCAATCCGAAAAGTGATTTTGCGGCCATTATGACTTGTTCTGATGCTGATGCCAATTGTCCGTTTATTCCCGGAGCAGAAAAGCGGATTCCTGTAAAATATGACGACCCAAAAGCTTTCGACAATACGCCACAACAGGCTGAGAAATACAAAGAACGCAGCAGACAAATTGCTGCTGAAATGATATATGTTTTCTCAAAAATTAAAGAATAGAGAAAAGAAATTAAATAGTAGGATTATACGATTACAAGATTCAACAATTACACGATTCAAAATAATTATGAAAAAACTAAGCTTCCTCGATAGTTATTTAACACTTTGGATATTTATTGCCATGGCCATAGGTGTGGCAATAGGCTATTTTGTTCCGTCATTTCCAACATTAATTGATTCTTTTAGCAGCGGAACCACAAACATTCCCATCGCCATTGGATTAATTTTAATGATGTATCCGCCGCTGGCAAAAGTGAATTATGCCTTGTTGCCAAAAGTATTTAAAAATGTGAAAATTCTGTCCATTTCTTTGGTCTTAAACTGGATTATTGGTCCGGTATTAATGTTTGTGCTGGCCATCACCTTTTTGCAGGATTACCCAGAATATATGGTGGGCTTAATTTTAATTGGCTTGGCTCGTTGCATTGCGATGGTGTTGGTTTGGAACGATTTGGCAGAAGGAAGCAGTGAATACGGTGCCGGCTTGGTGGCCTTAAACAGCATTTTCCAGGTATTTGCCTATAGTTTTTATGCCTGGCTTTTTATCACCGTGCTTCCGCCCTATTTTGGTTTTGAAGGCGCTATTGTTGACATTTCCATTGCGACCATTGCCGAAAGTGTGGCAATCTATTTGGGAATTCCCTTTGTTTTGGGAATTTTAAGCAGGTTGATTTTGGTAAAATTTAAAGGCGAAGATTGGTACAACCAAAAATTTATTCCAACCATTTCGCCACTTACGCTCATTGCGTTGCTATTTACTATTGTGGTGATGTTTTCCCTAAAAGGAGAATTGATCGTAGAAATACCTATGGACGTGTTAATTATTGCCGTTCCGTTGCTTATTTATTTTACCATCATGTTCCTAATTGGTTTCTTTGTCACCAAAGCGATGGGCGCCACTTACGATAAAACGGCGGCTGTTGCTTTTACGGCTGCAGGAAACAATTTTGAGTTGGCCATTGCGGTAGCAATTGCGGTGTTTGGGTTGAATTCCGGACAAGCATTTGCGGGTGTTGTTGGACCCTTGGTGGAAGTGCCTGCCTTAATTTTATTGGTAAGAGTATCTTTTTGGCTGAAGAAAAAATATTTCAACTAAATAATAATAAATCATTGTTGTCCGGTTAAATTTTTCAAAACAAACAGACCGCCCCGACGGGGCTTAAATAATGAAATTTTTCATTTTTCTACAAACATTTAGCTCCTACGGAGCTGTTTCAGTCCCAGAGGGACGACCTATTTGTAGAAAAATAGATTTTTATGTAAATCAAGCCCCCTCGGGGCGACCTGTTTCTAAAGTCCCATTTGATTTGAGATGAATCATTTTTTATGAATTTTTATCGGACAACAATGATTAAATATAAAAAGTTAAGATTCAAGTAATAGCTGAATAAAATTATTAACTTCATGCTATTGTTCGTGGAATAAATATTAATAAAATGATATCTATCATTATTAATCTTTCGTTCCAATCGTACTTTTACGATTGGAAATGAATAAATCCACAGAAAATATTGTTCTTATAGACAATGCCGAGCAATTGGCGCGTTTTGCCAAAGCTTTGGGACATCCAACAAGGATCGCCATTTTACAGCATCTGGAAAAGCAAACGTGCTGTTTTACGGGCGATTTGGTTGACATATTTCCTTTGGCACAATCGACCATTTCCCAACATTTAAAAGAATTAAAAAATGCAGGATTGATTCAGGGAGAAGTAAATCCGCCCAAAATAAAATACTGCATCAACAAAGAAAATTGGAAAACGGCAAAAGGATTGTTTCAAAATTTCTTTGAATGATGTTTTTAGCTGAAATAAATATTTAAAAATTAAACGCAATTATAATAATTTTTAACCGCAAATTTCGCTAGGTAAATTCGCAATTTGATTGGTAATTCATTCCGCGTTAGGGATTGAAGCGGAAATCCCGGCTTGCGAGTTTGTAAAGAATATATTCAACAGATTGCAAAGCGCTGCTCGCAAAGACGGATTGGAGCGGAAAGCCCGACCCCTCGCCTTTTCGGCGGGGGGAAACGCCCAGCCAAAAGGCGGGCAGGCCCAACATATTATATTTTAACAGAAAAATCACTTAATTAAAACCTAAAAAATGAACTTAAACATAAAAATTCTAGGAACTGGTTGTCCGAAATGCAAACAAACTACCGCCGCGGTGCAAGAAGTTGTTGCGGAAAATAATATTGACACCACGATTGAAAAAGTGGAGGATATTATGGAGATTATGAAATACAACGTAATGTCGACGCCTGCTTTGGTGATAAACGGCGAACTTAAAATTAGGGGAAGAGTGCCTTCAAAAGCTGAAATTACCGCTCTTTTAGTGGATAATTTGTCAATAAAAGATATAGAATCATCAGGAGGTTGCAGTTCAGAAAGCAAGTGTTGCTAAACCGCACTTAATTGAATGCTAAAAATATTTTAATAAAAATTTAAATCTTTGAAAATGAAACAGTTTGGAATTTTATCAGCCCTAGTTATTAGCCTATTTTTATTTTCCTGCACAGGAAAAGCACAAAATAAAACAGCTGCCAATCAGGCAAAAGGAAACAGCATTGAAGTGATTGATTTTCATTCCACAAACAGGTGTATGACTTGCAAAGCCATTGAGGCAAACACAAAATATACCTTGGATACGTATTTTGCCAATGAATTGAAAAGCGGGAAAATTGTTTTTAAAATTGTGGATGTGGACAAAAAAGAAAATGAAAAATTCGCTGAAAAATTTGAAGCTACGGGAACTTCATTATTCTTAAACGTGATAATAGACGGTAAAGAAAAACAGGTGGATTTAACCAATTTTGCTTTTATGAAAGGCACCGACCAAAAAACTTTTTCCGACGAATTAAAGCAATCCATAACCATCCAGCTTAAAAGCTTATAGATGGATTTTTTGCAATCGCTGTTAGAAAATAACAATATTCCCATATTGTCGGCATTTGTACTTGGACTCATGACCGCCATCAGCCCTTGTCCGCTTGCCACAAACATCACCGCAACGGCATATATTTCCAAAAATATTGCCAGTAAAAAGAAGGTTTTTTTGAGCGGTATTTTATATTCACTTGGCAGGGCATTTACGTATACAACCATTGGATTAATTTTATTTTTTGGTGCCAGCAAATTCCATCTTGCGCGATTTTTTAACCAGAATGGCGAAAAATATTTAGGCCCGCTGCTAATTGTGATCGGATTGGTAATGCTGAATGTGATTCGATTGAATTTCTTCGGAAAATCGAATTTTACAGAAAAACTGTCGGAAAAATTTCAGCATAAAGGCTTGTTGGGTGCATTTTTAATAGGCGCTGTTTTTGCTTTGGCATTTTGTCCGTATAGTGGCGCTTTATATTTTGGCATGCTCATTCCAATGACCATTTCTAGCATTGACGGATTGTATTTACCCATAATTTTTGCTTTTGGAACCGGATTGCCAGTAGTGCTATTTACTTATTTGTTGGCTTTTGCTGCAGGAAGTGTTGGCTTATTTTATAATAAAATAGCCAAAATTGAAAAAGTGATGCGCATTATTGCCGGGGTGGTATTTATATTGACCGGGATTTATTATGTTTCCATATTTTTTAAAGTTTTCTAAAATAAAAAAAATCAAGCAGCGTTGACTTAAAACAAAAAAATTCTTCCAATAAAACAAGTCGATATAGTTTTAAAATCTCCAAAATTCAGTACTGTTGGTTTGATAGAATCTGAGGAAAAATCCAAGATAAAGAACTCCTGTTTAAAAAAAACGACTAACTATTTGAACAAAAAAAAACCACCTCTTAAGGAAAGAGGTGGAAAATTGCTATGAAAAAGATGTTGAGGCTATGAAACTCAACAGGTCAAATGTAGTAAAAATTTCTAATAATAACACTTTTTTAAAATAAAAATTAAAAAACCGTTATTCTAAAACTGCTCTAGAAACTGAATGCGTTTTTCAATGGGCGGATGTGTTGAGAATAAGCCATTTAAACCGCCAAATAAATTTGCTGAAGTATCTTGCGGTGTGTTTTCAATAAACATTTGCTGTACTTCTTCCGTTTTCACTTGTGCTATATGGTGATTTCCCGAGATTTTTTTCAAAGCTGAAGCCAGCGCCCAAGGTTTTCGGGTCATATCAGCAGCACCGCTATCGGCCATATATTCTCTTGATCGGCTCAGGGAAAACTTAAACAACATCGAAATTAAGTACGCGATTAAAGAAACCGCTAAAATAACGATCATAAATTTCCCAGAATCTTTATTGTTTCTTCTGCTACCCATTCCGCCATATAAAAAACTACGAAACGCAATTTGAACCACAAAAGAAAAAATACCTACAAAAATAATGGTAACCACCAATAACCGCACATCTTTATTGCGAATATGCATCAACTCGTGTGCAATTACACCTTCAAGCTCATTGTCGTCAAGTTTATCAATAATGCCTCGTGTAAGGGTTACCGTATAGTTTTTTTCTTGCAAACCGCTTGCAAAAGCGTTTAAAGCATCACTTTCAATAATGTTTACGGCAGGCATTTTCATGCCCACGCTCATACAAAGATTTTCCACCAAGTTGTAAACCCGCATATTTTCTTTGCGCTCCAAAGGTTTTGAGCCTGTTGCCAAGGCAATCATTGTTCCGTGGGTAAAATAAGCGATAAGAAACCATACCAAAACAATGGTGGTCACAAACGGTACCGCTTGTAAAAACAGGTCGGTTGCCAGTTCTGGACTCGGATTTCCGTAGGTGTCGCGCGTGGTAAAATAAACCACAGCGTATACCGATGCCAAAACCAATAAAGGAAATGCAATTAATAGAAGCACAGATTTTCTGTTGTTTCTTTTTATTTGAGTTTGAATTCCAACAAATGCCACTGCTTAAAACTTAATCTCTGGAGCAACGTCCATTTGTTCTCTTCCCGCAACTCCCAAGTCGAACATTGGTTCGGTTTTAAAACCAAACATTCCTGCAAAAATGTTATTTGGAAATTTTTGAACCGCTATATTAAGTTCTTTGGTTGCAGCATTAAAATACCGTCTTACGGCTGCCAATTTATTTTCTATGTCCGAAATTTCAGTTTGCAACTGCATAAAATTCTGACTTGCTTTTAAATCTGGATATGCTTCAACCTGAATGTTCAATCCTTTCAATGCAGCGCCCAAATCTTGTTCAGCAGCAATTTTTTCGTTGATGGTTCCAGCATTCATTGCTCTGGATCTTGCATTGGTAATGGCTTCCAACGTGCCTCTTTCGTGTTCCATATAACCTTTAACCGCGCCCAATAATTGCGGAATTAAATCGTGACGTTGTTTTAATTGCACGTCGATATCGGCAAAAGCATTTTCCCGATTATTTCTAAAACTAACAAGACCATTGTAAATAGCCACCAGCCAAATGGCCATTACTGCAACAATTCCTAAAACAATAAATATTCCCATAATTTTGATTTTTTACTTGATTAATATTAGTCAAATATAACAATTAAAAATAATTTCTAAAAATCCTAGAAAATACAAATCTAAAGCCTTGCTTATCATTAGGTTATAAATTAAAATATAAAAAAAACCACTATGTTAAATCACTATTCTTGAATCGGTTACAATTGTAGGCAATCCATTAAAAATAATTGAGAAAGTTTTGTTAAAAATGCTAAATTCTAAGGATGCGATTTTTAAAAGGAAGATGAAAATTTGGGCGTTCCCCCGCCAACTGGCGGGGGTCGCGCTTTTCGTAATCTGTTTTACCTTTTCACTTCAAAAAAGTATGCCACTGCAAACAAGGTTCACTGAACTCCAATTCAAAATTAACAAAGGGTGAAGTAATCGCTAGCCCAGTTTGAATTAATTAGAAAATTTAACTGCTTAACAAGCTATATACTGTTGAATTTATTCTAGATTACAGGAAAATCAGTTAAACTTACAGTTAAAAAAAATCGCTATTTAACAAAATAAAACACTTCACTAATCATCATGATCTTTTTCATCCGAATGGATTTGAATCAAATTAGCATCATTTCTTATTTCCGTATGCCGTATTTCACCGCCGGTTGTCCCAACATTATAGGCCAAAACGCCAGCAACCAAAGAAAGTATAATCACCAAAGCAAATCCGAATTTGGTAAATTTCAATTTTTTGATTTCCAAAAACATGGTAATCAGTGAAATTGCGCCTAAAATTAAAATTACAGTAAAAAATAATTCAGCAGATTCTTCATGCTGATTGATTAATGTTTCACTAATCCCCGGAATTTTCTCGACTACTTCTTCAGCACCTTCCCCTGAATAAAAAGCTGCAATTGAAGCCAAAGCACTAAAAACAAAAACACCAAGTGCAGTAACTTTTACTTCTGGTTTTTTCAATAAAAAACCTGTAATTAAAACCAATAAACCAATCAAAATACCAACAATTGGCAAATGATTAACCACTAAATGAATATGCGCTTCGTTCATAATATGCTGTTTTTAAAATTATTACTTGTTATTTTAACTTTTAATATCTAACTTTTAATATTTAACTTTTAATATCTAATATTTAATATTTAACTTTCCAAAGCCTAACGCTCCAGCTGGCCCATTCGCTAAAAATGTTCACTGAACATTTTTTTAACGCTTTGTCCCTTCGGGGCAATGTCATTAAGTTAAGGGAATATTTGTCATTGCTTCGCCAGTTCGCTATCGCTCGTGTCCGACAAAGGAGGAATCGCATTAAATAGCTTAACATGATGAGATTCCTCGTACCTCGGAAAGACAAAATAAAGGCAATAAAGTCTTAACTTAATGACATTGCCCTTCGGGGGGGGGCTAGGGGGCTTTTCGGGGACTAGGGCCTTAACCAACAATTGATACGCCAATTAAATGTCCTATTCCAAAAGTTATTGCCGCTGCCGCCAAACCAAACAATACTTGTCGCAGTCCCGATTTTACAAATGATTTTCCAGTAATCAAGGTTATGGCCGCTCCAATTCCAAACAATCCGATGGTGCTTGCAATGGCGCTAAACACAATGGCATTGAATCCTGCTGTAAAAAAGAAAGGAAAAACAGGAATGATGGCGCCTATAATAAATAGAAAAAATGAGGCAAAAGCGGCTTCCCATGCCGAGCCGCCCAATTCATCGAGATTAATACCAAGCTCTTCTGTAATGAGTACCTGCTTTGCCTTTTCTGGATCATCCCAAATTTGGGTAACGGCATTTGTGGCTTCTTGTTCACTAAAACCTTTGGCACGATACAAAAGAATCAGCTCTTGCTTTTCTTCTTCCGGATTATTTTCTATTTCCTCAAATTCAAGTTCAATTTGGCGTTCATACAACTCTTGTGAGCTTCGTACAGAAATCCATTCTCCCAAAGCCATAGAAATTGCGCCCGCCAATAATCCTGCAAGTCCGGCAATTAAAACGCCATTGCCTTCCATAGTCACCCCAGCAACACCCATAACCAAACTAAAGTTTGAAACCAAGCCGTCATTAGCACCTAAAACGGCTGCTCTTAAGGCATTACCACCAACAGTCCTATGTCTTCCCTCAATTTTGCCTATACCGCCGCCCGTAAAGGATTCCATAGACTTGAGGATGTTAAAATGCCTTGCTTCACTTCCTATAATTGGCTCATTATTTTTTTGTTTCCTTTGCAAAGCCGCCAAAGACATACTTTTTTCGGTATTGGTAAGTATGCTTATAATTATATTCGTGCCAAAACGTTTACCCAATTTGGCAATGATTCTTGCCCTACGTGATGGACCTTTAAGTTTATATTTCGGATTATAAGCGGTAATTTTTTCAAAGAATTTTTCTACATGTCTATTTTCAATGGCAGCCATTTCACCGTAAAAAATTTTTAATTCTTCATCTACGGAGAGTTTCACCATTTCATGATAAAGAAATGCGGTATCAATTTCGGTTTGTATGGCTTTTTCAAGATTCATGGCCTATTCTGTAATTAAGTTAAATGCGCCTTTAGTTAAAAATTCAGTATTGGGATCAAAATCTTCAGCATTTAAAATTTGTACATTTCCGTTATAGGTTGCCCCAATTTTAACTGGCATCCTCTTAAATGACGTTGTATTTTGTTTTGCCATCACAAAAAAATCGTTTTCAATATTCGCAACTGCTTCTTGTGGCAATGCAAGTGTTTTTTGGGTTCCGGTTATAATATCTGCTTCTATATACATCCCTGGAGCAAAAAATTTAGCATCCTCTTTATTCACCAAATCACCATGAATGTTAATGGTTCTTTCAATCTCATTTATGGCTTTATTCACCAAATGCACTTTTCCTTCATAAACTTGTTTGTTACCGTCTTGAACTTTTATTCTAATGGGCTGACCAATTTTTATAAGTGGAAGGTCTTTCTCAAAAATCTTTAACTCAATATGTAAATCCTCTATATTGGTAATGGTCATGGCTTCATCAGAAGGGTTTAAAAACATTCCCTTACTGGCATTTATGGAAGTGGCAAAACCAGATAAAGGCGATAATACACTAATAACTGAACTAATATTTTCTCCAGTTAAGGTATTTGCATTGATGTTCATTAAACTCAATTTCTTTTTTAACGACTGATATTGCACGAGCGTAACCTTGTACTCCGATTCTGCTTTCAGGAAATTCTTATGGGAAGTCACATTGTCATCCAGCAATAATTTTTGTCTTTCATAATCGGACTTTAAATAATCTAATCGCCCTTTTGCTTCTAAAAAGTTTTGTTGAACCTGAACATATTCCGGATTTTCCAAGGTGAACAAAACTTGTCCTTTTTTTACCACATCGCCAGGCAAAAGCGTAATGCTCTTAACATATCCGGCAAAATAAGCACTTACTGTAGCTTTATTTTGGGGCGGTACACTAAACATTCCATTGGTTTTTATAAAGGTGCTAAAATCTTGCATAGTGAGCTTTCCCAATTCCATATTGGATGCAATAAATTGAGATTCAGTGATGGTAATAGTAGCGGTCTCTGCATTTTCGATGGCATCTTTTTCGCCTACTGTTTTTGGTGGATTTTTAGTGTTGCATGAAATCAAACTTACCAAGGCTAAAACCAGCAATCCTTTTAAAATTCTATTATATTTAAAATTGTTGTACATTTTTATCATCATTAATTGGTTAAATAGTTTAATTCTAAAACAGTTGTATTGTATTCAAAAAGATTTTGTAAATAATTGATTTCTATATTTTTAGCATTTTCTAACAATTGAACATATTGCAGAAAATCTATTTCTCCGTTTTGAAATGCCTTTGATGCATTTAATGTTAAGGCATTGGACAATTTTTTGCCTGTTTGGTCGTAATAATTAATGCCTTCTTCAAATTTCTTTAAATCTGATAGCAATCCCTGATAATTAGATTCAAGTTGAATTTTATAATTCTCAAATTCATTTTCCATAATCGAGGTCTCCGTTTTTGCGGCATTAATTTTTGATTTATTTGCTCCAAACCATAAAGGAATAACAACACCCGCTTCAAAACCCTGATATTGTTTTGCATTCAACCCATCATTTGTACCCTGAAAAACAGAAAATTGCAAATCGGGTAATAATCGCTGTCTTTCCAAAGATAATGTTGTTTTAGATAATTCTTTTGAGGCTTCAAAATATTGTATTCCTGGGTGTTCATCCACATTCCATTGCTGAAGATTTAATCGTGGCATTTGATTTTCCTCAAGCAAAAAAACAGATTCCGATTGCACCCATTGTCGTAAAAAAATGATTGCTTTTTTTACATTCTCTTTGCTTTGAGAAAGTTGCAAGGAAATTTCCTTTTGTTTGGTTTCCGCGGTTAGCTTTTCTAATAAATTAGTTTCGCCAACTTCATAGCGTTTGTTTGCGGCACGGGCAAACTGTCCATACAAACTGTCTAAATATATATACTGTTTTACCAGATTTTTATTATAAACAACATTGTAATAAGCTTTATAAACTTCTTTTGTCAACAATCTTTTATTTAAATTATATTGTTGTGTGGACATCGCAACTTTTTGCTTTTCAACTCTTCGTTGTGCGCCATAAATGGTAGGAAACTGTATGGATTGGCTGATGCCAAATACTTTTAACGGAACACCATTTTCTGCAAAATTATTTTCATCATAATTATAATAAATCTGTGTTTTATCAATATTTAAAGCCGTACCCATCAATTGCTTAGCCTGATCTATTTTTTTAGAAGAAGCTTGTAAACCATTGTTGTTTTCTAATGCCATTTGAACTGCCTGTTCTGCAGTAAGCACCTTGCTTTGAGCCATTCCGAAAACTGGTATCAGCAAAATCGCCAACAGGGTAAATGCCTGTTTTTTAACTTTTATTTTGAGAGGCCTTCCTTTCCTATCGAACATAGCATATAAAATTGGCAAAACAATAAGTGTTAAAGCGGTTGCCGATATCAAGCCCCCAATAACAACAGTAGCCAAGGGGCGTTGCACCTCTGCCCCAGCCGATGTGGAAATTGCCATTGGCAGAAAACCTAAGGCTGCTGCCGTCGCCGTAAGCAAAACTGGTCTTAATCGGTTTTTTGTTCCCATAAGAATACGTTTATTTATATTGATAATTCCGTGAGCTTTCAATTCTTTAAATTCTTCAATCAATACTATACCATTTAACACTGCTATTCCAAACAAAGCTATAAATCCTACACCTGCGGAAATACTGAATGGCATTCCTCTTAGATATAGCAGAAACACGCCACCTATGGCCGATAATGGAATAGCGCTGTAAATAATTAAGGCTTCTTTTACGGAATCGAAGGCAAAATATAGCAGCACAAAAATAAGAACCAATGCAATTGGAACTGCAACTTTTAACCTGGCCGAAGCTGTGCGCAAATTTTCAAATTGGCCTCCATAACTAATAGAATAACCGGTTGGAAGTTCTATCTCTCGGTTTATTATTTCCTGCACATCTTTTACCACCGATTCTAAATCGCGGTTACGAACATTTACGCCAACCACAATTCTTCTCTTTGTATCGTCTCGAGATATTTTAGCTGGCCCTTTGGTATAGCTAATTTCAGCCAATTCACTTAATGGCACTCTATTTCCGCTGGGTAACATTACCGAAGCCATTTCAATATTGTCAATGTCTTTTCTATGGGCATCATCATACCTCATCACCAAATCAAATTGCTTCTCCCCTTCAAAAACAGTTCCTGCCGGCATTCCGGCAAAGCCCATAGAAATAACTTTGTTTAACTCTTCAATATTCAACCCATATTTGGCTATTTTTTGTCGATTATATTTTACCGACATTTGTGGCAATCCTGCAGTTTTTTCAACAGAAATATCAGCAGCACCCTCAACATTTTTAATGGCTTTTTCAACTTCTAAAGCCTTTTTGTAAAGCATATCTAAATCTTCTCCAAATATTTTTATGGCCAAATCTGCCCTAACCCCAGTAATCAGTTCATTAAAACGCATTTCAATGGGTTGTGTAAACTCATAATCAACCCCGACAATTTCAGAAAGGGCTTCCTTAAATTTATCCGCCAGTTCATCCTTTGATTTGGCAGAAACCCATTCACTTTTTGGTTTTAATTTTATAATAACGTCACTTTCTTCCATGGACATAGGATCGGTAGGTATTTCAGCAGCGCCAATTCTGCTTACCACTTGCTCAACTTCAGGAAATTTCATTAAAATTTGTTCCATTTGGGTGGTGGCTTCAATGGTTTTAGTTAAAGAAGTTCCTGTTTTAAGCACAGGCTGAATCACAAAATCCCCTTCATCAAGCGTAGGAACAAATTCACCTCCCATACTGTTATAAAGTAGCCCTGTGATTACCAATAATGTAAATGACATTCCCAAAACCAATTGTTTTTTTCTTAAAGCCCAAGAAATAGTAGGTTGGTATTTACTGATAAGAAATGCTATTAATCGAGATGAAATTGTTTTTTTCTCGGTATCTGTAGGCTTAATAAACAGCGATGCCATCACAGGAATGTAGGTAAAACACATAATCATGGCACCTACAAGCGCAAACACAAATACCAATGCCATAGGCCTAAACATTTTACCTTCAACATTTACCAAGGATAGAATTGGTATAAAAACAATGATGATAATTAACTGGCCAAAAACTGCAGGGTTCATCATTTTGGTAGCGCCCTGATAGGTAATCTTATCAATTAGGCCTTGCCTTTCATTTTTTGGAAGTGCCAATAAATTGGCACGCTGGCCCGTAATTTTGAAGGCAATAAATTCAACGATAATAACGGCACCATCTATAATAATCCCAAAATCTATGGCGCCTAGACTCATTAAGTTGGCATCGACCCCAAAAAGATACATCAATGACAAGGCAAAAAGCAACGTTAGGGGAATTACTGATGCAACAACCAATCCCGATCGCAAATTTCCCAAAAGCAACACCACCACAAAAATGACGATTAAACATCCCAAAATTAAGTTTTCGGCAATGGTAAAAGTTGTTTTTGCGATAAGTTCGCTTCTTTCCAAAAAAGGATTGATACTTATTCCTGGAGGTAAATTGGTTTGAATTTCTGCAACTCGTTGTTTTACGGCGTCAATAACCGCGCTTGAGTTTGCATCTTTTAGCATCATAACCTGACCCAAGACTTTCTCTCCTTCACCGTTTCCAGTAATGGCTCCAAAACGATTTGCGTAACCAAAACCAACAGAGGCGATATCTTTGATGTAAACCGGGACACCTTCTCTAGTGACAATTACAATATTCTCAACATCTTCAATCGAACTAATCAGTCCTTCGCCCCTAATAAAATAACTTTCATTTACTTTTTCAATATAGCCTCCACCTGCTATGCTATTGTTTTTTTCCAAAGCATCAAAAGCGTCAAAAATTGAGATTTGCATCGCTCGCAATCGCTCTGGATTTATGGCAACTTCATATTGTTTTAAATGACCGCCCCAAGTATTTACTTCAACTACCCCTGGAATTCCCGATAATTGGCGTTTTACCGTCCAATCTTGTATGGTGCGAATATCCGATAGGGAATATTCATCTTCATATTTTGGATCAACATCAATAACATACTGGTAAATTTCGCCCAAACCAGTTGAAACAGGGCCCATAAAGGGCGTTCCAAATCCGGCAGGAATTTTTTCTTCAGCACTTTTAATTTTTTCTGCAATTAACTGCCGCGGAAGATAAGTTCCCATTTTATCCTCAAAAACAACGGTAACTACTGATAACCCAAATTTTGAAACTGAACGAATTTCAATAACGCTAGGTAAATTGGCCATTTCAAGCTCTATAGGATATGTTAGAAATTTCTCAACATCTTCAGTAGCCAAATTTCTTGAGGTTGTAATTACCTGAACTTGGTTGTTTGTTACATCCGGAACGGCTCCAATTGGAATATTGGATAGGGAATACAAGCCAAAACCCACAATACCTGCAGTAAATAATAAAACAATAAGCTTATGGTGAATACTATACTGGATAATTTTTCCTAACATTTTTTAAAAGATTTATTAAAAATATTTTACAAAAGTAAATTTCTAAACTAAGAGAATTCTTTGCGCTTTCTTAAAATCTGCTTAAAAAACAATTGTGATTTTGGTGCCAACCCCCAATTCACTTTCCACAAATAGTTTTGCATTGATTGCGTCAGCAGCTTTTTTGGCAATCGATAGTCCGAGTCCAGTTCCAAAAATTTCCTTGTGATTTAAGGCATCCGACCTAAAAAACGGATTGAAAAGCTTCTCAATATCTTCTTTTTTAATTCCAATGCCTTCATCAGTTATTTTACAGGTAATCTCGCTGCCAGTATCAGAAACAAGAATGTGTAGGCTAGAATTTTCCTTCGAATATTTTATGGCATTACCAATCATATTGTCCAAAATTAGATTGGCATAATACTGTTGCACCAAAGATTCATTAGTTGTTTCCATATCCAAATCCAAGATTAAATTCTTGGCGGAAATTTCATTTTTGTAACGGGATAAAATTTCATCAATAAGGATTGGCAATGATTGGTAAGTTGTTGTTTTTGAACCAAGATTGTTTGTGCTAGCATTTGAATCAAATCTTGCCAGTAGCAACAATTGCTCGATAATCGTGGTCATCCTATCTATTTCAGAAAGACTGTATTTTATTTTTTCTTGGTACTCAATTTGTTCTCGCGGTTTTCTTATTAAAACCTCCAAAGTTCCGCGCAAGGAAGATAGTGGCGTCCGCAGTTCATGCGAGGCGTCTGAAGTGAATTGGCGCTCTTTTTCAATAGCGTTTTCTATGCGTTGCAGCAATTCGTTGATGCTGGCAGACAAGTGGAACAATTCATCTTTATGGGCAGGTAAATCTACCCTTTCATTCAGGTTGTTTTTTGTTATTCTGTTGGTTGTTTCAATAATGTTTTTAATTGGCACAATGCTTCTTCCAGCCAAAAATCTGGAAACATAATACAAGCCCACTAAAAGTATCAAATAGGAAATGAAAAGCACATTCCTTAATTTCAAAAACACCATGTTTGATGATTCCAAAGACATTGCGGCAACCACGTAGCCTTTAATTTTTCCGTTTTGTTCAATGGGAATTTGAATTTGACGAATAGGTCGATTGTCCAAGTTTTTATTGAAATGCCCGCCAAACAGTTCTTGTTCGTTAAATGAAAGTTGATCACTTTTGAGATTGGGAGATTTGTCCATCAAATTTCCGTTTTTATCACAAATTTGAATAAAAACCGGATTTACCTGAATTTCACGATGCTCCATTTCGGCCCATTCTTCCTTATTTATAAAATGAATGCTGTCACCAACAATTATAATTTCACCTGTATGTTTTTCTGCTTCATAAGTAAGATCACTATCCAAATTTTGATAAACCGTTTCCTGAACTACAAAAAAGACCACACTAAAAATAACAGCTACAATTAAGGCTGTGGCAATCATATAATGCAGTGCAATTCTATTTCTGAAACTTAAAATCATCTATTTTAATTTATGAGACTACTGTTAAAGTTCTTTTGCCATATAACCAATTCCCCTCACGGTCTGAATATAATTTTCATCATCCCGAAGCCTTAATTTTTTTCTTAAAGCGTTGATGTACACATCAATAACACCAGTATTATACTCAAAATGGATATCCCATACACTTTCAATAATTCGGGTTCTACGACAAACAGTTCCTTTATTTCGCATCAAAAATTCCAAAAGTGAAAACTCCTTTTGTGTTAAATTAATTTCTTTTCCATTCTTTAAAACCTGATGATTACCTGTATTTAAGGTAATACTTCCTAAAGTAAACACTGAATGTTCGCCAGATTTTGGTCTTAATTGAACCTTGATTCGTTCCAAAAGTTCTTCAAAATGAAAGGGTTTTTTAATATAATCGTTGGCACCCGACTGTAATCCGAAAATAGTTTCATCAACCGTGTCTTTAGCTGTCAAAAAAATTATAGGAGTTTCTTTAAATTCTTTTCTGAACTGGCGGCAAATTTCAATTCCGCTAATGCCTGGAACCATCCAATCCAACAGCAATAAATCATAATCTCCAGAAAGCGCCATTTGAAGACCTTTGTTTCCGTCCGCAGCAATATCAACAGAAAAAGATTCTTCTTGTAAGCCTTGTTTCAAGAAATTTGATATTCCGGGTTCGTCTTCCACTATTAAAATTCTCATAACACAAAATTAATCTATAAAGTTAAACCATTGATAATCCTTTCTTAAGACTTACTTAAAAATTTTATTTCTATGTATAAGAACTGATTTCTATCATCATTTATTAAGGCCAACAATCATTACGGAATTCGTATTGTCTAGCTAAAAATCTGTTTTACAGTGTTTTATCTAATTTTATTAGAGAGAGCTAATTATTGGCTAATTGAGGGAAATCATTTTATAAGAACCTATTTGATGGTAAATTTGAATTAGAAATTATGTTTAACTTAAATAATAAATGTCATGACACTCGTAAAATTTAGACAAAGACCATGGGAAAATCTGTTTACATCAGATTTGTTGGATTTTGAACCTGGCAATTTATTGAATGATAAATTATGGTTCAAAAAAATGAACGAACCAGCTTTAAACATCAAAGAAAAAAAAGACGAATTCGAAATTGAGCTTGCCGCTCCGGGATTCGATAAAAAAGATTTTGAAGTTAATATCGCTGAAGGATGCTTAAACATCAAGGCAAAAAAAGAAGAAAGAAAAGAAGAAAAAGAAGAAAACTACACTCGAAAAGAGTTTAATTTCAATTCTTTCGAAAAATCTCTACAACTTCCTGACACGGTAATTGATGAAAAAATAAAAGCCAAATATGAAAATGGCATCTTAAAATTTAGTCTTGCCAAAAAAGAGGAAGCTAAAAAACAAAAACCAAAAAAGATAGAAATTTTGTAAAAGGAGATTTTTGTAATTTATTTTAGACTTTATTTCCCCCACAAATAAAGTCTAAAATAATAAAATTAAAACTTATTGTTCAATTATTAAAAAACAACATTATGAAAACCGGAAAAATATTATTAGGCGTATTGGCTGGAATGGCTGTTGGAGCTACTTTTGGAATTTTGTTTGCACCAGATAAAGGTTCCACCACCCGCAAAAAAATTGCTAAAAAAGGAGAAAAATTTGCTGATGATTTAGAGGATAAATATGATGATTTTATAGAAAACATCACCGAAAAATATGAAGATCTAAAAGAAAAAGCAATCAACCTGACCGAAAAAGCAAAACGTAAAGCCGATGAGTTGACTGAAAAAGCAAAACATGAAGCCGAAAAAATAGCAAAAAAAACGAAACGCGGAGAGGAAGTTGAGGCATAATCCATACGCCACAAACTCAATAAATGAAAAAGAATAAAAATTTGACAATTAGCGGGAATTTTAAATAATTTTTCGCCTAATTGTCAAATAATTTTTCAATTCAAATTTCAAAAAACAAAAAAATGAGTACTTCTAAAAGTTTAATTGAATTATTATTTGAGAAAATTGAAGAATACAGCAAAACTAACTATGAACTTATAAAGTTCAAATTATTAAAAACAACCTCCATTATTGTTCCTTCATTAATTTCAAGGCTTATTGTTGTGTTGGTGTTTTTTTTCTTTATGCTTATTTTGAGTATTGGAATTGCCTTTTACCTAAATGAATTATTTAATAATTTATATACCGGATTCCTAATTGTTGCAGCATTTTACCTTGTGATGGGAATTATCTTTTATTTCTTTTTACATAACTGGATTAAAAAACCAGTTGGAGATTCAATTGTTAAGGAAATACTAAAACAGCATTAGATTATGGAAAAAATACAATCCTTATCGGAACTTGAAGACGCCATAAAACTATTGGAGTTTAGGAAGGCTGAAGAAGAACAGTTACTGAAAGAAATATCTTTCCTGACTTATGAGAGTGTTAAGCCAATAAACATAATTAAAAACTTATTTAAAGAATCTGTTGAAACACAAACCATAAGGGACAGCTTGATAAATACTTCTGTTGGATTGGGCTTTGGCTATCTCTCAAAAATATTATTTCAAAGAGTTGTTAGGGTTCCGTTTAAAAAGATTTTCGGCAGCGCTTTAATGATTGGTGTAGAAAATCTGATTGTAAAAAATCCTGAAGTTGTAAGCTCACTTTCATCATTATTGCTGAATGTTTTCACAAAGAAATCCAAAGAAAATATTGATGAAGATATTGACAATAAAGAAGATGACATTCATAAAGATATAAAAACAGACCCCATAGATTTGGAAACTATTTATTAAATTTCGAGTATAGACCGCTAATATTTTTAATATTGATTCTTTGCTTCTATCCCAAATTTCCAAATACTTTTAATTCACTTTTAAAAACAGAACTGCTCATCAGTTTACTAAACTTGAACCATATAATTGCGTAAATTGCAACATAAATCAATAACTTATCTGCTATAAAAACCACAATTATGAAAAATCTATTTATACTTTTATTTTTATCGGCAATTTTATTGACAAGTTGTAGCAGTACAAGCGGAACCGTTAAAGGAACTGTATGTTACCCTGCCGAATACATTCCGGCAATGAATGTTTATTTGAAAAACAAAGAAACCAGTAAAATATATTCTTTAAATATCGAAGAAAATCAGAAACCTTTCAAGTTTAGAAAAATACCTGCAGGAAATTATATTGCTTTTGCATACACTGTGCAGAAAGTTTCAAGCGATGATGATAAATCAACTATAACAAACGGCGGATATACACATGCAGTTCCTTGCGGATTAACTATTGAATGCAAAGACCATTCTTTACTTATTTTTAAAGTCCAAAACGGCAAAACCACAAAAAATATACAAATTTGCGATTGGTTTGGCGCCATTATGCAGGATAGAAAATAATTATAAGTCAATGCAATTTTGGATTTTAAATTTCTATCCAAACTTTCATCAATTTATAAATGTTGGCAGTTATTATGATTTACGATTTTAGATTTACGATTTACGATTAAACGATTACACAATTCAAAGAATAAACGATTCCTCGCTATCGCGAGCTCCAGTTCGTAACAACTATGACAACTAAAATTTAAACAAAAGCACGAGCGTGACGCTCGCGCCAGCAGGAGAACTTTTATTGGAAAGGTTAAGCTAATTGGCCGATGAATTAATTAGCCAATTGTGGCTTATGAATTTTGATTTTTAAAACACAACTAAACAATTCAACGATTCAACAACAAAAGTGTGAATTATGCAACTTTTGCCTAAAGTTGTGTAACACAATTGTGTTTTATGCTTCGCAACTTTGTATATCTCTATTAAACATTAAGCAAAGATTACATTAATTTAAAATATAAGTAAGATGAAAGCATTAAAATTTATAGCAATAGGAATAGGTCTATTTTTCGCAAGCGAAATGCAGGCGCAAATTTCAGTAAATGTAAACATTGGCACACCGCCGCTTTGGGGTCCATCAGGTTATTCAGATGTACGATATTATTATCTTCCAGATGTTGATTCTTATTATGATGTTCAAACATCCAGATTTATTTATTATTCTGGAAACACATGGGTGCACAGAAAATATCTTCCAAATCAATATAGAAATTATGATTTGTATAATGGCTATAAAGTGGTATTGACCGATTATCGTGGCAAAGCACCTTATACTTATTATAAACAACATAAAGTTAAATATGCCAAAGGCTATCGTGGCGCCCCACAAAAAAATATTGGGAACAAACCAGGAAACGGTAACTTTAAGTCAAAAGGTAACGGAAACGGTAAATCAAAAGGTAACGGAAACAAAAAAGGAAAAAAACATTAGCCAGCACAATACGAAAAATATTGCAAGGCCTGTATTGAGAATATGAATCTTATAACCCCAAAAGATTCATATAAATTAAAAATTTAATTTAAAACAATACGTTAAATGATGGTTTAGGACTCCATAAAAATAAAGTCTTGGCATAAAATAATATATAATCAACCCTAAAGCATATTTTACAATTTTGATAATTTTTTATAAATTTAGATTGATTGTGACTTAGTGAGATGACGGCGTTTATTTGAATGTAAATCCCGAAATAATAAACGCCAACGTCTCTTATTTATAAACATAAAGTAAATGGAGTTTTAAAATTTTTAAACAATTTAGAACAGGTAAAATTACCTGTTTTGATGCGTTAAACAGTAAAGAAAATTATTATAATATTAAAGGCCCATCTTTAAAATAATAAGTGGTTTTCCATTTAAAAACACAATCTTGATCAATTTTATTTTTAGCAATAAATGTTTTATTATAAGGTGTTTAATGTACCTTGCAAAAAAATTACACTTGTGAAGTTATACATCAAATACATGGTAAGCAACCGTTGCAAAATAGCGGTATCAAATGCATTAAAAAAGTTTAAACTTCATTTTATTGTAGTCGATTTAGGCGAAGTTGATATCATGGAAGATCTTACCGAAGTGCAGCGAGCTCAGTTAAAACTGGAACTATTAGACTCTGGACTTGAATTGATGGACGACAAAAGAGCGATGTTGATTGAAAAAATAAAAAATGTGATTGTTGAGATGGTTCATTATTCTGAAGAAACCATCAAAGTAAATTTCTCCGACTATTTAAGTGAAAAATTAAATCACGATTACACCTATCTGGCAAATTTATTTTCAGAAGTGCAAGGAACTACCATCGAGCAATTTATCATTGGTCATAAAATTGAACGCATCAAAGAATTAATTATTTATGGCGAATTAAATATTACCGAAATTGCCTGGAAAATGAATTACAGCAGTGTGGCACATTTATCCAATCAGTTTAAAAAAGTTACCGGACTTTCACCTTCCCATTTTAAACAAATGAAAAATAAAAGGAGAAGTCCTATTGAGGAAATTGGAAACCAGATTAGTGACCAGTAAGACGCTTAAAGAAAAATTAAAATTACCAACTTTTATAAGGGTATCAATATAAATGGAACCACAAACAATAATAAATAACTCTCAATACACCAGAAGCTTAATAGAAGCAAGTTTAGATCCATTTGTTACCATTAGCTTGGATGGAAAGATAACCGACGTTAATGAAGCTTCCATAAAAGTTACCGGTATTTCTAGAGAAAAACTAATAAATACTAACTTCTCTGATTATTTCACCGATCCAATAAAAGCTCAGGAAGGTTATCTTCAGGTTTTTAAAAAAGGTTTTGTGGTAGATTATCCGCTAACCATAAAGCATAAAAATGGGAATTTAACCGATGTTTCTTACAATGCGTCTGTTTATAAAGACAATGCGGGAAATATTATCGGTGTTTTTGCTGCTGCAAGAGATGTTTCCGCTCAAAAATGGGCAATAAATTTAAGAAAAGTCAACAAAGAACTTGCCTTTCAAAATGAAGAAAAGGAAAAACGTGCTGATGAATTGGCGATTGCCAACGAAGAATTGGCCTTTCAAAACAATGAAAAAGGAAAACGTGCAAATGAATTGGTGATTGCCAATGAAGAACTGGCGTTTCAAAACGACCAAAAAGAAAAACGCGCGGAAGAATTGGTTATCGCCAACAAAGAATTGGCTTTTCAAAATGAAGAGAAAGAGAAACGCGCGGAAGAATTAATAATCGCCAACGAAGAACTTGCTTTTCAAAACAATGAAAAGGGAAAACGTGCAGAGGAATTAATCATTGCCAACAAAGAACTGGCCTTTCAAAACGATGAAAAGGGAAAACGTGCAGAAGAATTAATTATTGCCAACAAAGAATTGGCCTTTCAAAACGATGAAAAGGAAAAACGTGCAGCTGAATTGGTCATTGCCAATGAAGAACTTGCCTTTCAAAATGAAGTAAAAGAAAAAAGGGCTGCTGAATTGGTAATCGCCAATGAAGAACTGGCTTTTCAAAATGAGGAAAAAGAAAAAAGGGCCGCCGAATTGGTAATCGCCAATGAAGAATTGGCCTTTCAAAATAATGAGAAAGAAAAACGGTCTGCAGAACTTATTATTGCCAATGAGGAGCTTGCCTTCCAAAACAATGAGAAAGAAAAACGGGCAGCGGAATTGGTGATTGCCAACGGAGAACTTGCTTATCAAAATGAAGTAAAAGAAAAACGCGCCGCGGAATTGGTCATTGCCAATGAAGAACTCGCATTCCAAAATATAGAGAAAGAAAAACGTGCGGCCGAGTTGGTTATTGCCAACGAAGAACTCGTGTTTCAGACAAAAGTAAAAGAAAAACGCGCAGCTGAGCTGATTCTTGCCAATGAAGAACTTGCCAAACAAAATATAGAAGCTATTAAACAAGGCATTACAAATAAAGAACTTGAAGCCTCAAACCTAGATATAAAATTAGACTCACAATATTCTTTAAGCCTTATTGAAGCAAGTCTTGACCCTTTAGTTACCATCAGTCCTGCAGGTAAGATTACAGATATGAATGAGGCTTTAACAAAGATTACCGGGCTGACAAGGGATGAATTGACAGACACAGATTTTTTGGATTATTTTACCGAACCCCAAAAAGCGCGGGCTGTTTACCAAGAAGTGTTCGCAAATGGTTCTGTTACCAATTCACCACTTACGCTTCGCCATAAAAACGGCAAGCTTACCGATGTATTATTCAATGGATCGGTTTATAAAGATGATGACGGAAATGTTGAAGGCGTTGTGATTGTTGCGCGTGATGTTACTGAGCAAAAAAGAATTGCCACAGAACTAAACGAAGCCATGGTATTTGCTGAATTGGCAACCGAAATTGCTGAACAAGCAAAAATTAAGGCTGAAAAAGCGACCATAATCGCGGAAAATGCCATGAAAGCCAAACAACAATTTTTGTCGAATATGAGCCATGAAATTCGCACCCCAATGAATGCGATTATCGGCTTTACAAAAGTGGTGTTGAAAACAGATTTGACTGCCAAACAGAAAGAATATTTAAAGGCCATAAAAATAAGCGGTGACGCGTTAATTGTGCTTATCAATGACATCCTTGATTTGGCAAAAGTGGATGCCGGAAAAATGGTCTTTGAGCAAATACCGTTTAAAATGTCTTTGTCCATCTCCGCAATGCTTCATTTGTTTGAACCCAAAATTCAAGAAAAGAATTTAAAACTGGTAAAAGAATACGATGAAAATATACCAAGCGTGTTGGTTGGCGACCCCGTGCGATTGCACCAAATCATTATGAATTTGGTGAGCAATGCCGTTAAATTTACCACAAAAGGAAAAATTACGGTAAGCGCCAAATTATTAACTGAGGATGAACAAAAAGTTACCATCGAGTTTTCAGTTATAGATACCGGGATTGGAATTCCTGAAAATAAAATCGATAAGATTTTTGAGGATTTTCAGCAGGCATCAAGCGGCACATCGCGTTTGTATGGAGGAACCGGATTGGGTTTGGCAATTGTTAAACAATTGGTAGAACCGCAAGGCGGAAGCATTTATGTAACAAGTAAGGTTAATGAAGGATCTACTTTTAGCTTTGTCTTAGATTTTCTAAAAACAAAGGCGGAAGCTGAATTGGAACTGGAGGAGGTAAAATTGGATAATGATTTAACCGAAGTAAAAGTATTGGTGGTTGAAGATATTGCGCTCAATCAATTATTAATGAGAACGCTTTTAGATGATTTTGGATTTGAATGCGATATTGCCGGCAATGGGAAAGTAGCCATCGAAAAAATGCAAACAAAAAAATATGATCTTATTTTGATGGACTTGCAGATGCCTGAAATGAACGGATTTGAAGCCACGGAATACATTAGAAACACTATGAATTCAAAGATTCCCATCATCGCCTTAACAGCCGATGTCACCACCGTTGATTTGGCCAAATGCAAAGCAGTTGGAATGAATGATTACATTGCAAAGCCCGTCGACGATAGGTTATTATATACCAAAATGGTTTCTTATTTGAAAAAAAATCCAATTACAATAGCGCCTGATGTAATAGCGCCTAATATAAGTGCATTAGCTAACTCTGTGAAGATTAAATGTACCAATTTAAATTACTTGAATGAACGAACTAAATCCAATCGCGTATTAATGATGGAAATGATTTCCCTTTATCTGGCACAAACGCCACCGTTAATTGACACCATGAAACAGAGTTTATATGATGAAGACTGGAAATTATTGCAAGCGACCGTCCATAAAATGATTCCTTCCTTTTCTATCATGGGTATCAGTGCCGATTATGAAAACATGGCAAGAAAGGTACAGGAATATGCTAGCACGCAACAACAAACTGATGGCATTTCAGAAATGGTCAAAAAAATTGAAAATGTATGTATGCAGGCCTGCGATGAATTAGAAATAGAATTTAATGCTTTTAAAAACAATAAATAATGGCTAAAGAGAATAAAACCGGTCTGCCTACAGGCAAGATAAAACTATTCCTGGTAGATGATGATGCGATATACCTAAAATTAATGGAGATTGAATTCCTTCAGCATGGAGATTTTGATATTGAAACTTATCCAACAGGGGAACTGTGCTTGGCCAATTTATCAAATAACCCAGATATAATCATATTGGATTATTACTTGGATGGTGTCGACAAAAACGCGATGGACGGCATAGAAACATTGGACAAAATTAAAGCCGTAAATCCAAATATTCCTGTGGTTATGTTATCTTCCCAGGACAAAATTGACATTGCCATTAGCTGTATGCACCATGGCGCATTTGATTACGTGGTAAAAAGCGAAACTGCCTTTGTACGGCTTCAAAAAATTATTACGGCCATTTTCGAATTCAAAAAAATAGAAAAACAATTGAATTGGTATATGGAAAGAATGTAGTATCCATAAAACCATTTTAGCTTGTTTCAATAAAAAACAAATTTTTAATCACAATACAGCTAACCAACTATAATTCAGCTCACTAACAAAAAACCATCCAAATATTTTCAACAACCTAAATTGACAATCTGAAAATTAAAGTAGGTTACAACCTGGGGATCTAAGCTTAATATGTGAATCATGTAACTATTTTCATTAATTATGTAACTCTTTAGTTGACAATGGTATGACCTTTGCGTATAATTAATATAATTACTAAAAGCAAAAAATATGAGTTCAGGAAAAGTAGTATTAGGTTTATTGGCAGGTTTTGCCACAGGTGCCATTGCAGGTCTTTTATTTGCCCCGGCCAAAGGTTCGGACACAAGAAAAAAAATTGTCAAAAAAAGCAAAGCTTATGAAAAGAAACTGGAAAAAAAATTCAGTAAAAATATGGAAATGGCCAACAAAAAATTTGACAAATTAAAGAGTGACGTCAATGAATTTGTTGATAAAAAAATGCCAAAATCGGAAGCAGCCAAGAAATAGGCATTCAAAGCGATAAGCTTATTATTGTCTATAAAAAAACATTTTTTGATATCCTGTCAGCTATTCAAAATGCAGTTATAAAATACCCTAAATTTATACAACTGCCTTTGATTTATCCCTGACAGGATTTTTTTTGCTTTATCTTTAATAACAGTTGAGGAAAATGTAAAGCGATTGCTGCTTTCTATAGCAAGTTCTCTTATCGTTTGGATAACACTATAATCTGCATTTTTTCATCCCATTACTAAAAAACAAATCTCATATAACAATTCACCTATTAGTGTCCTGTTGCAATTAGCAACCTGAACTAATTAGTGTAATGTGTGAATCATATAACTTATTCGTAAAATTATGTAACACACCCTTTCCTAAAACTCTTCACCTTTACACCGTAGTTATAATTGTGATTATTTAATAGATATCACAAAAACAACATAAGCAATATAGTGGAGACCAGACCCCACTTTAAAAACGGCTTGCTTGATTAAACAACATCATATATATGTTGGGTAATTGGTAAGGGCGATAAAAAGTAAGAAATAAATTTAAAATTTAAAAAGATGAAAAAATTAATTTTAGGAGTAGTATTGGCAATGGTTTCAGCGGTTGGCTTCAGTCAGAATCCTTTGGGAGTTGGACAAAATCAATTGAATGTTGGTGTTGGTTTATCAGGATGGGGCGTACCCGTTTATTTAGGATTGGATCACGGCATTAGCAGAGATTTTACCATTGGAGGGGAACTTTCCTATCGTTCTTATGATGAGAAATGGGATAACAATCGTTACGACCACAACATTTTGGGAATTTCAGCAAATTTAAATTATCATTTTAATCATGCCTTAGACATGTCTAACGAATGGGATTTTTATATTGGTCCAAATTTAGGGTTCTATTCATTTTCATCTCCAGATGGCTATCATGGAAGATATAGTTCGGAAGTTGGTGTTGGTGCGCAACTTGGTTTCAGATATTACCTATCCAGCAAAGTTGGTTTAAATCTTGAATTCGGTGGCGGAAACGCTTTCTCTGGAGGAAAATTTGGACTTACCTTCAAATTATAAAAGCCAAATAATTAAACATAAAAACATTGGTTATTTGGTCTGGACAACAGCCTGAATCTCCGATGTTTTTTTTTACAAGAAACCATAAAACCTAATAAAATGAATTTAAAAAGAATCTTTGGGGCATTGCTTACCGCCCTCGGAATTGGTGGTTTAATTTACACTGCCGTTTTATTTGTAAATAGCTCTGACAGTAATAACGCTATTAGAACATTGATAGTTTTTGGCATAATTAGTACTGTATTTTTCTTTGCGGGCATCAGCTTGGTGCGCACCACAAAAGACGAATCATAACAACCATTTCTATTTACCATGACCTTTATATAGCATCTGCTAAAAAAAGAATCCCTTTCATTAATTCAATTTAAAAAATCAATTTCATTATTTAATTAAACAATTATGAAAAATCCTAATAAAACAAGAAAGGAAAGGGCTTCAAATTTAATCATTGAGAATAAAGAAAATGCTCACGAGTTGGCCAATGCCAGCAAAGTTGTCTCTTTTAAAAACAATCAAAAAGGAAAACATTTAAATGCGCTAATTGATTCTAATGTAGACAATGCCATGGCATTAAGCATTGCCGCAAATAAAGAACTTACTTCGCAAAACATTGAAAAAGAAAAACAAATTGCAGCATTAATTGAGGCAAGTGAAAAAGCAGAAAAAAGTGACAACCTAAAATCGGCTTTTTTAGCCAATATGTATCATGAAATTAGGACACCGATGAACGCTATTTTAGGTTTTGCCAATTTATTGAAAGAACCAGAGCTTGTAGGCGAGAAGCAACAGAAATATATAAAGATCATTGAAAAAAGCGGTGAACGCCTGCTTAACACCATCAACGATATTGTTGATATGTCAAAAATACATTCGGGTCTTGTAAAAGTCAATCTTAGGGAGACAAATATTAACAAGCAAATAGAAAAAATTTATAATTTCTTCAAATCAGAGGCCGATAACAAAGGAATAAATTTTGTTTTTAAGAATAGCTTGCAAACGAAAGACGCGTTTTTTCTTACTGACTGTGAAAAAATATATGCCATACTCATTCATCTTGTTAAAAATGCGCTTAGAAATACCAGTGAAGGTTCTATTGAATTTGGATATTCCGGTATAAAATCATCAACCTGCAAAACTGAATTAATGTTTTTTGTAAAAGACACAGGCATTGGAATTCCAAAAGACAGGCAAAAAGCCATTTTTGAAAATTTTACACAATCAGATATATCTGATAAAATGGCTCAACAAGGAAATGGATTGGGTTTGTCTATAACCAAAGCTTATGTAGAGCTACTTGACGGTAAAATATGGGCAGAAAGTGATGAAGGCAAAGGTGCAAAATTTTATTTTTCCCTGCCCTATCGCATTGATCTGGAAGATAAATTAATAAAGAAAACATTGTTGTGTTAACACTTCCTTTATTAAAAAAAACAATTCAAATCAGCATAAAATTAAAAACACAACAGTATTGATGGCAACCAATTGAGAATCATTAAAATATAACGAACAATATTTCAATTAATAATTTTTTATCGTAAATTTAAATATTGTAAAAAAATCATCAAAATAAAAATAACTAAAAACACGCACATTATGAAAACAAAAACAATAGGAATCGTCATGGCCATTATAGGAATATTGATGATCATTTATACTGGATTCAGTTATGTAACCACCGAAAAAGTAATCGACTTGGGCCCGATGCAAATGAGTGTGGAAAAAGAAAACCCTGTACAATGGTCGCCGATTGTTGGTGTAATTTTATTGGTTGGCGGCATTGTGATTGTTGCTATGGACAAGAAAAAGTAGCCTTTTTTAAGTTATAAGTTATAACGATGAAAAAACAAACGATTAAACAATTCAGCCTACCTCTGGCAGGCTGGCAGGCAGGTTTTTCCAAATTTCAACATTCTGACTTTCTAACTTTGAGTCCGCTCCGAGAAGTCTAATATTCAATTTTCAGCAACTTTTTATCCTTAACCTAAAGCCCGCTTGCCTGGCAGAAAGGCGATAAGTTACTGAAAAACAGTAGTATTTAGCGATGCGGAAAACCTGATTTTCAACTTTGGCCATTTTTCGGACTTGACTCAACATTTAACACTCAAAATTCAACATTGAGCCCTGCCCTACTATGTCTCCCGACTTTGCACTCCATATATCATGCTAAATATATTTTTCTTAATTTTTTATTTTACTGAAAACTGTTTCTGAAAACTGAGGAATTTCAACTTTCTAACTTCAAGATTTCGGATATGTGAATCTTACAACTTTTTTAAAAAGTTATGTAGTCGTTCCTTAAAAACTATTTAACACATTGATTATTAAAAAATTAACTTGATATTTTCTTGTTTAAATCTACAAGATTTTGTATTTTAATAACATAAACCTTGCAATTAAAATTTATGTTAGCCAAGCCAAAAATAAAGAATCAATCCAGTTTTTTCTTCACTTTAGAAGATACTTTAAACCAAAAACATTCTCTTTACATTTTGTCAAATAAAGTTCATTGGCAGCTGTTTGAAAATGAATTTAGTCCACTTTATTGTGAGGATAATGGTCGACCTG
>DATCTJ010000016.1:0-48379 GCA_036568005.1 Lutibacter sp.
GTTTCAGTCCCAGAGGGACGACCTATTTGTAGAAAAATAGATTTTTCCCAAAAACAAGCCCCAGCGGGGCGAACTGTTTATCAAGTCCCATTTTGATTGAGATAAATCATTTTTTATGAATTTTTATCGGACAACAATAAATATTTTATACTATCTTTATTTATTGTTAATTATAAAATGGGAATATCATGAAAAAAAACATGGGTTCAACCGATAAATTGATTCGCGTTTTAATTGCAGTTGTAATAGCTGTTTTATATTATTTAGAAATGATTAGTGGCAGCTTAGCCATAGTACTTTTGGCTTTTTCATTAATCTTTTTGCTTACAAGTTTAGTAAGTTTCTGTCCGATTTACACTATTTTTGGAATCAGAACCAATAAAAAAGGGGCTAACTAGATTTTTTTATATCTTATTTTAAGGGCCGTCTGGATACTTTAGAAATTACAGAAGGTTTCGACTGTGCCCCTAGTGCTCGTTCGAAATTAATTATCTTCAACTATTTGAATTAACCTTTTTCTGTAAAATGAATTGAATTTTCGCCTTGCGCCAGCAGGTGCCTGCGGGCCATCTCGCCCATAGCTATTGCTATGTCGCGCTAAAAATGTTCACAGAACATTTTACTCACCACACTTATTATTTAAATAAACTAAGTGTTCGTGAATCTTCGATTTCTTAACTGCCAACGCGCCGTCTATTATCCGCGCTTCATCTCGCCCATAGCTGCCGCTATGTCGCACTAAAAATGTCCACTGGACATTTTCTTAACGCTCTGTCCCCCTGCTTACTCCCCAGAATAAGTCACGAAATTTCTTTGGGTTTCAAAAAGTGTGATGGAAAGATCCAGATTCTTCTCAATTTTTGGACGAAGTTTGTTCCATATAACCACAGCAATATTTTCGGCGGTTGGATTTAAAGTTTTGAATTCCGGAACTTCCTCGTTTAAATTTTTATGATCAAATTGTTCCTCAATTTCAGTTTCAATTAAATTCTTTAAAATTTTCATATCCATCACAAAACCAGTTTCAGGATGAATTTCTCCTTTAACAGAGACTGTAAGCTCATAATTATGTCCATGATAATGTGGGTTCGCACATTTCCCAAACACCGTTGCATTTCGCGCATCTGTCCAGTCAGCATTATACAATCGGTGTGCGGCGTTAAAATGTGCTTTTCTGTTTACGGTTACCTTCATGGTTAATTTTATTTAATGACTTATAAAAGTATAATATTTATCGAATATGATTTTAAACCATTCAGTATAAATTTGAGGGTTATTAACTATATCATTTTTAACTTCTTCAATGGTCATCCATTTAAAATTCTCAACTTCTTCCCTGTTCAATATAGGGTTATCATTATAATAGCCAATCATGATATGATCCAATTCGTGTTCTGTCAATCCATTGTCAAACGCTGCTTTATAAATAAACCAAGTCACTTCTTTTAAATCGCAGACAAAACCCATTTCTTCTTTCAAACGACGTTTACCGGCTTCTATATTATTTTCTCCGTCGCGCTGATGACTGCAACAAGTGTTTGCCCATAATAATGGAGAATGGTATTTATCTGCTGCTCGTTGTTGCAAAAGCAGTTCATTTTTATCATTAAACACAAATACCGAAAACGCCCTGTGGAGTACTGCTTTTTCATGGGCTTCCATTTTTGGCATTAAGCCAATTTTTTCATCCTTTTCGTTTACCAATATAACTTGCTCTTCTTTCATATCTTAATTATATACTGCAAATTTACGCATTTTAAGTGGTAAATAAAATATAATCGTATCATTGCAAATTATTGATAATCTGTAGCTTATGTTATTCATAATAAAATATAATAATTTAATTTATAATATATGTTGCAACATATATTGTTTTGACATATATTTGCAGTCTAATAAATAATTAACGAAAATAAATTTAAATCATGAAAAAATTAAGTATTGTAATTGCTTTATTAAGTGTTGCTTTGGTGCAAGCGCAGGCTACCTGGAATATTGACGCATCACATACCTCTATTCGATTTGCTGTGGATCATATGGTTATTTCTGAAGTTGAAGGTATCTTTTCTAAGTATGAAGGATCAGTAATTAGCGCAAAAGAAGATTTTTCAGATGCTAAAATCAACTTTGTGGTAGATGTAAACAGTGTGAATACCGACAACGTTAAAAGAGATGAGCATTTAAGGAGTGCCGACTTTTTTGAGACTGAGAAATATCCAAAAATGACTTTTGTAAGCACTTCCGTTAAAAAAACAGGAGCTAATAAATACGATTTAACCGGAAAATTATCATTGCATGGGGTAACTAAAGAAATTATTTTGGCAATGACTTATGGTGGTACAACTAAAGATCCTTGGGGAAACACAAAAGCAGGATTGAAAGTTACAGGCATTATCAACAGAACTGATTTTGGACTAAAATACAATTCGGTTTTGGAAGCCGGAAGCCTTATGATAGGTGAAGAAGTAACCATTACCGCGAAAGTACAATTGATAAAAATTTAATGATATTTTAAATGGAGCGTGTGAATTTTGATTATTAAACCAATCATTATCACACGTTCTTTTTTGTACTTTTACTTAAATTTAACAGCCCATGAAAATTCAAGACGAAATAAAAAGCAACTTTAGCAATGAGTATCAGAAAGCAAGGATTAACATACATTTTACCCACAATCATCTTTCGGAGCAATTGATTGAAATCATCAAACCATTCCGCTTATCGCCTACACAATTTAATGTGCTTCGAATTTTAAGAGGACAATATCCAACCACCTCTAGCATTGGTTTACTCAAAGAAAGGATGCTCGACAAAAACTCTGATATCAGTAGGGTTATAGACAGGATGCTTATCAAAAAACTAGTGGTAAGGAAAGAATGCAAACAGGACAGACGACAAAAAGACATTCAAATTACACAACTTGGATTGGATTATTTAGCCAAAATTGATGAGCACGAAAAAGAATTCGATAAAAAAATGCAGCATTTATCTCTTGAAGAGGTCACACAGCTCAACCATTTGCTTGATAAAATACGAGATTAATTCTTTACAAAATCTAATTATTAACATTAATAGAAGTGAATATTTCCATAAGTGCTTGAAAAATAGTATATTTACTATGTTAACTATGTAAAAACATAAAAACCAATATCATGGAAAAAGGAAATATCGAAATTAAAGAAGAAATTTTAAGAAAATTAGAGGATATTAAAAATACCACTGAAAGTTTGGTTGTAAAAGTTGGACATCTTCAAGTGGACTTATTCAATTATCCTAATAAAGAACTTGAAAAATTTCTTGATACACTAAACAAAACCTTTTCAGAAAAACATCTTTTGATTTCTGAAATTTTCAACAAACAGGAAGAAGAAATTAATAAATTAAAATTGTAATTTGCAATTGGTTTAAATTTAAAATAGTAAACTTTTTTTTTATTAAACTATACGAAATAGCGCCTTTTGGGCGCTATTTTACATGATTCATGATTTTTTTAATTAAATTTTGTCCAATTTAACCGATTCATAGTCTAAATAGCCTTTTTTACCCGGAGTGTAAAAAGTGTTTTGGTCCCATTCTGTTAACGCCAAATTATTTTCAAAACGCGCTACCAAATCAGGATTTGAGATATAAGGTTTTCCAAAAGCCACCAAATCGGCCTCACCACGTTCAATCACCGCATTTCCGGTTTCTTGTGAAAATCTGCCATTAATCATTAATGTTCCCTGATATAACGGCCTAAAATGTTTTGCTATTTCTTTTACGGCAAAAGGAACATCGGAAACATCGGTAAATGGTTCCGACAAATGAACATAGGCCAACTGATAACTGTTTAACTTTTTAATGATGAATTCAAAAGTTGGAATGGTTTCATCATCAACCATTATTCCGTGTAAATTGTGCATAGAAGGATTGAATCTCACCCCAATTTTTTGGTTTGGAATTTCATTTTTAATAGCATCTAACACTTCAAAAAAGAATCTCGACCTGTTTTCAATACTTCCACCGTAATTATCGGTTCTTTGGTTTGAACATTTATTGAAAAACTGGTGAAACAAATATCCGTTCGAAGAGTGGATTTCGACGCCATCAAAACCAGCTTCAATCGCATTTATTGCCGCTTGCCTAAAATCGTTGATGGTTGTTTTAATATCTTCTAAAGTCATTGCTCTCGGCGTTACGGTATCTTTAAATCCCTGTGGCGTGAAAGATTTGCTGTTTGGGTTGATTGCAGATGGTGCCAAAGGCAATTCGCCATGATGAAAATCGGGGTGAGAAACCCTTCCCACATGCCACAACTGAATAAAAATCTTCCCTCCTTTTGCCTGAACGCGCTCCGTAACCTTTCTCCAGCCTTTCACTTGTTCCTTTGTATATATTCCTGGTGTATTTACATAACCCACAGCCATTTCAGAAACCTGTGCACCTTCGGTGATAATTAATCCTGCGGATGCCCGTTGTTCGTAATAAACTGCTTGCAAAGCTTCTGTTGGTTTAAATTGCGGATTGTTAGCCCTGCTTCTGGTCATTGGAGCCATCACTATTCTGCTTTTTAATTCAAGTCCGTTTTTTGAGTAAGGTTGCAACAATGCTTGTTTATTCGTCATGCCTTAGGTTTAATAGAATATGTTTATAATAGTTTCCGAAATAAATGTAAATTAGGGATAGTAAACTTAATATTTTTCAATTTCAAAAAATAATAATAACCTTTTCTTTTAAATATTTATGAATTCCATTAATTTTCCTTTAAGTGAAGCGCTAATAAACACATAATAATTGTCGATCTCATTTAGTATCTGAAAGAAAATGACTATCTTAGAATCAATAAAGTGTTAGTTTTTTATACATTTGAATGTTACTAGTGAACTCGCTAAACATTTGATATCTATTTTAAATTTTACACAGAATAATTTAAAGAACCATCGAAAATTCAATCAATAATGGTACAAATTATTAAAACATTGGTTCCCATCCCTCCAAACAAGAAATTTTCTGTTCTTGAAATTCTTTTATATGTAGTGCTAGGTTCCATTGTGCTCTATTTTGGCAAAACCCTATTTATTCCGCTAAGTTTTTCATTGCTCATTAGCTTTATCCTTTACCCGATTTGTAAGTGGCTGGAAAAAAAAGGCATCAACAAAATGGGTAGCATTTTATTGGCCATATCTACTATATTTATATTGTTAGGCGCTATAATTTATTTGCTTTTCTCTCAAGTTGAAGGATTTTTGCAGGAATGGCATATGTTTAAAGCGAAACTCTCTGAATCCTTGATTCAATTGTACGCTTTTCTAGAAGAGCGTTACGGTATCAATGCTGGTGATGTTTCAAAACTTCCTGAGAATTTGCTCAAAGGCTCGGGCTCACAAATTTTCGGATTTTTAATGAATACCGCCTATTCCATTTCTATGTTGGCTTTTTTCCTCATTATTATCCCTGTTTTTTCTACACTGATCCTTAATTATAGGGAAATGCTTACGAATGTGCTTTATAAAATTTTTCCTGAGGAAAAAAAAGAATCCATACACGAAGTCCTTATTGAAACCATTCATTCTTATTATAATTTTGTGAAGGGTATGTTGTTGGTGTATTTAATAGTGGGTATTTTGAATAGTATAGGATTGGCAATTCTTGGAGTCCCGCACCCAATTATGTTTGGTTTTATTGCTTCAATTTTAACATTTATTCCTTATGCCGGAATTATCATTTCCTCACTTTTACCTATAGCGGTTTCTTGGGTAACCTATGATTCTATGTGGTATCCTATTGGTGTAATATTGATTTTTACCTTCGTTCAATTGTTGGAAGCTAACGTAATATTTCCTTTGGCTGTTGGCAACCGCTTAAAAATTAATCCGCTGATCATTATTATTGTGATTGTTGTTGGCGGTATTTTATGGGGAGCAGCCGGAATGATTTTATTCATTCCGTTTATCAGTATCATAAAATTAATTGCAGATCGCACAGAAAGTTTAAAAATACTATCTTTATTATTGGGTGGTGATAGCCCGCCCAAAAGGAAGCCTTATCGGTTTTTTGGAAAAAAATAAGTAGTTTTTAAGAGAGAAAGTTTTATTAATTTCCATTTTCATTTACCATTTTAATAGTTAATTCCTCTGTTAAGGGATTTACCAATTAATTGGCCTGTAATCTTTTAAAAATTTTCCGCACCAATGTTTTCCCGTATTGATACCATCAAACAATGGATCTATAACACGTGCAGCGCCATCAACAATATCAAGCGGTGGCTGAAAATCGTGTAGCTCTTCTTTCATTTTTGCCAATTCAAGCGGATCTTCATCGGTAACCCAACCGGTATCAACCGCATTCATAAAAATTCCGTCTTTCGCCAAAGTTCCTGAAGATGTATGTGTTAGCATATTTAATGCAGCCTTAGCCATATTGGTATGGGGGTGGCGGTCTTCTTTAAAAGATGGATAAAATTTTCCTTCCATCGCAGAAACATTGATGATATGCTTTTGTCCGGTGTTGTCTTTTTTCATGACTTCAGAAAGGCGGTTGCATAACACAAAGGGTGCAACGGAATTCACCAGCTGCACCTCAATCATTTCGGTGGTTTCAATCTCGCCCAGCTTTAAACGCCAGCTATTTGTTTTTCTTAAATCAACCTGTTGCAAATCGGCATCCAATTTTCCTTCAGGAAAAACTTCATTGGTAACCAATTCTTTGTCAAAGCTATACGGAATTTGAGACAATCTTGCTGAAGCCCGCAATCCGATTCCAGGTTCTGGTCCGTGCCAAGTCACCGGCATATTATGATTGAGTGAAGCGGTTGCAGTTAATGCAGTTAATTCCTGTAAACAGTTCTGATGGTCAAATAATAAATCTCTGGCGCTTTTTGGTAAGGATGTAATCGGACTTTCTTCGTTCCTCATCAAATGCTGATAAAATCCAGAAGGACGTCTTACGGTTTGTGCGGCATTATTGATTAAAATATCCAATCTTCCGTATTTTTGCGCTATAAAATTGCAAAAAATTTCTACACTTGTAATATGTCTTAAATCAAGTCCGTGAATTTTTAACCGATGCCCCCACTCCATAAAATCGACTTCTTTCGAAAATCGCAAAGCTGAATCAACCGGAAAACGCGTAGTAGCAATTACCGTAGCACCACCACGCAATAGCATCAAAGTAATATGATACCCTATTTTTAAGCGAGATCCTGTAATAACGGCAATTTGCCCATTTACATTCGCAGTTTGAAAACGTTTTGCGTAGTTAAAATCCCCACAATCCGTACACATACTGTCGTAAAAATGGTGTATTTTCACAAATGGCGTTTTGCACACATAACAGTTTTTAGGCCTCTCAAATTCCATTTGCTCTTTGCGCTCCAAATCGACCAACGGAAGTAATTTTGGTGCGATAAATACAGCTGCTTCTCGGGCATTTCTTATTCCGGTTTCTTTTCTGGAATTTTTTTCCTTGGCGGCTAGTTTGCGTTTTGCCACTTTTTTACCATCTTTTTTTCTTCGAGAAAATTCATCGCGATCAGGTCTAGAAAACATTCCGGCAACTTTTATCAGTTCGGTTCTTTGTTCTTTCTCAATGTCAAAAATTTCGTCAGTATTAGTAACTAATTGCGATAAAATAGCAATACATTTCTCAATTTCTTCAGAAGTTATTGCTTTGTTATTCACTGTTTTCCCTATCTCCATAATTTAGACTTACCCTTAAAGCGAATAAGGCGGCAAAGATAGTTTTAAAATATTGTCTGTTATTTGTTTTTTTGGGACGCAAAAAAAAATTAAAAATTATCCTAGCTTATTAAAATACTGATGGGTAGTTTATCATAAACATAAAATTACTCAATCTTTTTAATGACAACTTCACCTTGCCTAAACTTTATTCGCTTGGTAAAACGGGAATAAATAACCAAACTTTTCTTTGTATTGATAAAATAAACGCCTGTTAACAGTACCAAAGCAGCTATTATAGACTGGAAAGTAATTTGTTCATCCAAAAAATACCAGCCAACAATCATAGCAATTATTGGGTTTACATAGGATGAAGTCGCTACTTTTTCGGGAGAAACCACCCTAAGCAGGTAATTAAATGCAGTAAAAGCAACAATACTTCCGAAAGTAACCAACAGAATCATTGACAATTGTACTTGTGAACTCCACTGTGTTGGATATATCCATTCTTCCCTAAACAACAAACTCGCTATCAAAAGTGTAAAACCTCCCGTAACCATTTGATAACCAGTATTTACAAAAAAGTTTGGAGGAAGATCGGCTTTGGCAACAAACAAACTACCATAGCCCCAACTAATGATGCACACAAAAATCATAGACATTCCCAATAAGGTTCCTTCTTGGCTAATAATTTGTTTTTGGCTCACCAAAAGAAACATTCCAATCATTCCTAGAACAATACCGATAACCGACATGGCCTTTATGCTTTTTCCTTCAAAAATTCGCATTAACAACAAGACCACCAATGGTTGCGCTGCAGTTTCAAGTGCCGCAAAGCCGCTGTCGACATATTTAAGTGCCCAAACAACCACCCCGTTTCCAAATGACAAAAATAAAAAACCTGCTATAACACTGTTTTTAAATTGTTTACGCGTGACGCTTAAATTAATTTTCATCAACTTTGCAATAATGAATATCAAAATGCCAGCTGTAATAAATCGTATTGAGGCTAACATAAAAGGTGGCAATTCAGTAACCGCAATTTTATTTAAAAGATAGGTAGATCCCCAAATTACATAAATGGCAAAAAATGCCAAAACGATGAGGAACGCCGGACTTTTTAATTTGCCCATAACAAAATTTTGTTAAATTTAGAGGTGGTTTTTAAGACTTCAATATTAAGAAAAACAAATCAATTAATTATACATATATTCGCTTTAATATTAAATACCAGTACAAGGCTCAAATGGCAAATTTTAAGCACAGATAACTTCTATTAAAATTTGGCTGGTTTTTAAGTAAATATATTTGTTAATTGCCTTATTCTATTAGTATTAGGAATTTAAATATCAGGTTAATTTTGTTTTATTTATAACTAAATGCAACTATTAATGAAATCATGAAGTTTTTCATAATTGCTTTATTAGGATTTTTTACCCTTACAACCAATGCGCAAAATTATATTGATATTGCGCGGATTAACTACGGGAATACTCCTCTTAATAATTTTGAAAATACTTCAGAACAAACCAAGGTTGAAGAGTATGGACTGCAATTGACTTTTCCCATTGTGCTCAATGAAAAAACTGTAATTTTAACTGGAATTTCGGCAGATAGAAGTCGGTTACGACTTGATCCTAATTTTTTAGACCATTCTTCTTTAAATAAATTTAGGTTACAACTTGGTATAAATCAGGTTCATTCTGAAAAATGGACAGGAACTTATGTGCTTCTGCCAAGTATTGCTTCCTATTTTGAAGCGATTTCCATGGATGATTTCCAACTCGGATTGCTTACATTATTCACCTATAAAAGAAAGGAAAACTTAAATTATAGAGTAGGTTTTTATACCAATACAGAAAACTACGGCCCTCTTTTTGTACCATTATTGGGACTGTACTATTTAAGTCCGAACCAAAAATTTGAAGCAACTTTGCTATTGCCTGGTCAAGCCGACGTCAATTATAAATTGGCTAAGAAAACAGCTTTGGGAATGAATTTTGACGGTATGACTGCTAGTTATAATCTAAATAAGTCAATTAGTATTCCCAAGGGGCAATATGTTGTAAGAAGCTCCAATGAACTATATACTTACCTGCAATTTCAATTAGGAAAATCCATATTAGCCAAAACCAAGGTGGGGTATTCAATAAGTCGCACCTATAAAGTATTTGATGATGAAGACAAAGTGGATTTGTCGCTGAGTTCTTTATATTTTGGTGATGACCGTACACAATTAAACACAAATTTTAAAGAAGGCGCTATTTTTAAAGTGGAGCTTTTGTATAGAATTCATTTTAATAAACCAAAAAAATTAAACAAAACAGGTTTCTTCTAATCATCGTCATCATCATGTCTTGATTTTTCATTCTTATACTTGTTATTTTCCTGTGATTTGTTTTCCTGCAAACCAAAAGCCAGATAGAGAAAAATAAACGGAATAATAAACCACAAAATGGAAAACGCTTTTTGAAAAATATTTAATTTGGCATTTTCTGCTTCCACATTTTTATAACCGCTAAAAATAGAGGTTAATGTTCCTGTTTTCCAATGAAAAACAGCATCTGCAAATACGCCAACTAAATGCATAATTACCAAAGCAAGAAACACATTTGCCAATACTTCATGGGTATCTTCAAGCCACTCAGAATTGCCTATTATATTAAAGGTGCTGTTTCCATCAACTGTTAATAAATATCCTGAAATACCACAAAACAAACCAACCAATAAAATAGCGAGCATTATCAAAGCTGCGGCAGGATTATGACCAACATAATTATTTTTTGAAAAATAGTTTTTTACAAACGCTTTTTGATGACTTAAGCCAATGGGAAAATCCCTGAAATTTGAATATTTTGGTCCTATAAGTCCAAATAATATTCTAAAAATAATAAGCACACTTACAAAAGCGCCGAAAGCAAAATGATAGTTTATAAGATCGTCAAAATCGCCTAGAATATAAGCAGCTGTAAAACTTAAGGCAAGTAACCAATGGAAAATTCTGGTGGGGATTGTCCAAACAAGTGTTTTCATTTGATGTGTTTTTGGAATAAATTATTAAATACGTCTATAAGTAATATTTAAAAAATAATTATTTATGATAAAAACAGCGATGATTTCTGAGAAAAATCCAACCAATAACAGGGCAACTGGAAAATGAATAATTATACTGTTAAGATTCGCTGATAAAATCATAATAATAATTTTTTAGACAACAAATATCAGCCCTTTAATATTTAAGATTCCTAATGAGTTTCTTAAAATTGGCTTAAAATTCAGCTATTTAAGCATAAGGTTAATTTTTTCGGCACCACTCCACCAATTTTATTATCGTTTGAAAGTTATTATGAGTCCAAAATTTGTCTTTCATTAGAGCTGACTGCAACTCCGGAAATTACACGCAATTACATTGTTTTTTTCCGAGGTAGAATTATTTAAGTGTAAAAGTCAATACTACCACCATACCGTCACTGGCACTAGGCTGATAATGATTTAAATGGATTATGAGTTTTGGGTAGAAAAATTGGGTGAAAAGTTTAATATTCCTTTTTTAAGTACTTTTTAACAGCGCCTAACTTACTATTAACATTCAATTTTTTATAAATATTTTTTGAATGATAACGAATAGTATCAATTGTGACAAATAAATTATCGGCAATATTTTTGAAGGGTTGCCCTTCCGATAATGCCTGTAACACTTCTATTTCACGGGAAGTTAATTTTTCAAATCCGTCTTCATTATTGCTTTTTTGTGGATTGAAGTGATTAATTATTTTTTTAGCAACCAAAGGAGAAATAGGTGCGCCTTCTTCTAAAATTTGAAGTACCCCTTTTTTTATTGATTTTAAAGGCGTGTTTTTTAATAAATAACCATTTGCCCCAGCCTTTAAAGCATCAAATACATGTTTTTCATCTTTAAATATAGTAAGCATTATTATGTATACATCTGGATATTGGTGTTTTATATGGCGAATACCTTCAATGCCACTCATTCCGGGCAAATTAATATCCAACAAAACCACATCTATCTCTGAACTACGGCTAACACTTTGAAGTAATGCTTCAACGGAATCCACAGAAATATCACAAGAAAATTGAGAATCATTTTTAAAATATAATTCTAATCCTTCTCTTATGATTTTATTGTCTTCTACAATAGCAATGTTCAAAATAATAGATTTAAAGTCATTTCTAAATTTAATCAATAAAAAACAAATATAAAACTACATGAACATGTAGTTTCATTATCCCAAACAATCAAAGCATAATAATATGGTAAAACCATTTGTTGTGCTAATTTGTACAGCCCCATTAATTTTTTTCGCTCTCATACGCATATTTTCAATACCATAGCCACTAAGATTTGTATTAGGTTTAGAAACTATAGTTCCGTTATCATTAATTTTAAGCTTAATTTTATTTTCTTCTCTAGTAAATGCAATGTTAACATGTGTGGCATTTGAGTGTTTTACAATATTTGTCACCGCTTCTTTAAAGATTAAATATATGTGTTGCCTATAGTCTTGTTTTAAAAATAAGGGTTTACGATCATGCAAAGTCTCAAAAGTGTATGTTATATTAAGTGGTTTAAGTAATAAATACAAAATAGTTTCCATTCTTTCAGATAAATTTTGAATACTGTTATTTCTTGAGTCAATTGCCCAAACAATATCGCTCAAGGAATCAACCGCACTTCTGCTCTGTTCGGCAATTTCATCTAAAACTTTATTTTTCGACTGAACTCCTATATCATCTTTTAAAAGTTCTGATCTAATTGCAATGCCGGTAAGAGCACTTCCCAACTCATCATGTAAATCTCTTGAAATTTGCAATCTTAGGTTTTCCAATTTTTTAATGTGACTTAGTTCATATTTTCTAATAAAATAGAAAATTAGTAGTATTAAGAACCCGCAAGCAGTTATAAACCACCAGCGTTTATAGTATATTTGTTCTACAATGATTGGTATAGTAATACCCTGATTGTTCCACTTGCCATAATTGGTTGATGCCTTTACTTCTAAGTTATAATTACCGGGTGGAAGGTTTGTAAATGAAAGAATATTGGTTTTGTTTAACATTCTCCAATCTCTATTCAAACCACTAATTTTATATTTAAAAGTATTGTTATCAGGTTTAAAATAATCTGTAAGTGAAAATTTAAAATTCACAAAAGCATTGTTAAATGGCAACTCCAATGATTTATTGTTACGATATTCCATATCAATGATAAAGGTTGAATCGATTTTTGAATTAAACCAACTGATACTGCTGATATTCAGATTAAAATTTGTTGCGCCTGTATTAAAATTCGAAGGCGTAAATTGTGAAATCCCATTTCGACCGCCAAAAAACAAATCCCCGTTTCGAGCCTTTAATTGCGAAGATGCATTAAATTCATTATCGGCCAAACCATCATAATCATAATAATTTAAAAACTGTTTTGTTATTGTGTTATAGCGTGACAAGCCATTTATTGTCCCTAACCAAATCTCATGATTTTCGCCAGGCAAGATGCAATTTACAGTATTGTTGCTTAAACCATTCGTTTCATTAATTTGTGTTAATTTATGCGTTTTACTATGATATTTTAGAAGGCCATTGGTTTGGGTCGCAATCCATACTATATCATTATCCATTAAAATTGATCTGACGGCATAAGGTATGGCCTCTATTTTTGTGGTATTAAATTGAAAAGGAAACACTGAATAATCTACCTTTAATAGATATAGCCCTATATTTGTCCCTATCCATAATTGGTTATCCTTAAATGGCTTAATCTCAAATATTGATTCATTAGCGTCAATCGCCTCTTGTAAATCAGAATTTTGAATTTTTACAAGACTGTCATTTTTTTCATCAAAATAATATAAACCATCCAAAGTGCCAATCCATAAAATATCATGGGCATCTCTGTATAGTTTTATGATGTGGTTATTGGATAGTTTTCGATGATTTTCAAAATAAGGCTTGCAAACATTTGTAATTTTATTATAAATGCTTATCCCTGACCCTTGTGTTCCGACAAGTAGTGAATTCTCATCATTTTCAAGAAGCACATAAGGCACTGAATTATTCTTGTTTTCCCACTTTAAATCGATAAACTCCTTGTTTATAGTATCGTACTTAAATATATTTGTTTGATTAACCGCATAAATATCTCCTTTTTTATCTTGTATTATTGAATGCATTTTGTTATAATAACCTAAAGAAGTTTCTTGCAAGTGTTTTTTAAATAAGATTACGCTTTTTTTAATCTTAAATAATCCACTTGTTGTTCCGGCCCATAGAAGTCCGGAATTATCTTTAAAAAATGTATTTATCGAAGTTTCACTATCGCTAATTAAGGTATAATTTTGCGGTGCGTATGTTTCTTTATTTAGATTATAAAATGATTTGTTTTTTGTGCCAATATAAATTTTATCGGTTTTATCAGTATATGATGTTAAATTTTCGACACTATCTTTACTAAATAAATTATTTACTAATTTAAAACTTCCACTAACCTCATTAAATCTATAAAGAAGATTTTTTTCTATCATATGCAGTTTGTTGTCGATACTTAATATTAACAAGTTATCAATAACACCCTCTTTTATAATTTTTGTGCTTAAGTTTTTACCATTATATTTCGCCTCAATTATTGTTATGTGACTGATATTAATCGTTTTATACAATAACTTAATATAAAATGTATTAGGCCTTGTTTCTACTATATCATTCACAATAAAATGCATGTTATTGTAATTAATTTTTAAATCAAAATGTTGAAATTTAAAATTTCCAATATATCTGCTTAATTTATCGGTATTGTAACCCACCCAAATGCTGTTGCTCTTATCCTTATATAATTTTGTGACATAATCAGACGATAATCCATTTTTATTTGCGCTTGTTATACTTTTTCTCGAATTTGTATTGGTATTTATAATATTTATGCCGCTTTTCATTCCTATCCATAAATTATCTCCTTGCACTAAAAGTGTTTTAATATTATTATTTATAAAAGATGATGTTGTAATAGCCGTATAAGGTTTAAATTGATAACCATCGTATTTATAAAGTCCCCAATTTGTTCCTATCCAGAGATAACCTTGTGCGTCTTGGGTGATATCCAAAAAATTATGATTTTGCAGTTTGGTGCCTTTTGTCACATTCTCAATCGTTGTAAATTCTTGCGCCTCTATAGTTATAGAAACACAAAAAAAGATAAGAAAAACTGTGATCTTATGCCAGTTGAAAAACATGTTTTTTATTTATTTTACGATGTTAGGCCCAATGCTTTATGCAATTTAGTTCATTAATATATACAAAATATATTAAATATGTTAAAAACACTCTATATATCTAGTTGACAATCATAAAACTACATTATTATGTAGGAGCGAAGCCGAAATTCTTGACCTAATTTTATCAAACAAATTTTAACTATAAACAAGATATCATGAAAAAATTTAAATTATTGGCTTTGGCCTTAGCAATTGGAACAACAAGTTTATTTGCAGCAAATAAACCTGCAGATATTCCTGCGAAAGAAATTAGAACTCAGGTTGTGGACTTATTTAAAACTCCCAATTTTAACGTTGAGAAAGATTATGACTTAAACATTGTTTTCACTTTTAATTCAGAAGGTGAAATTGTAATACAAAGTGTGTACGCTAAAGACAAAAGTAAAATTGATAAAAATGTTTTAAACTACATTCATAAAACGATGGATCATAAAATAATCCAAACTCCTGGAGAATTTAATAGAGCCTTCACTTTACCGCTAAAAATAAAACAAGAAAGCTTATAAAAACCATAAACCTACATTAATATGTAGTTGCGAAAGCTTTATTCATAGCGTAATTTTATAAAACTAATATCTAACTAAAAAAATACAATATCATGAAAAAATTTAAATTATTGGCTTTGGCCTTAGCAATTGGAACAATGAGTTTGTTTGCAACAACAACAAATGAAGTTCCGGACATTCCTGCAAAACAAATTGGATCTCAAATTTCGAGTTTATTTGCAGCTCCCGATTTTTCTGTTGAAAAAGATTTAACAGTAAACATTCTTTTAACATTTGATTCAGAAGGAAAAATAGTAGTACTGAGGGTAGACTCTCAAGACAAAGATGTTTTAAACTACGTTAATGAAACGTTGAACCATAAAACAATTGAAACTCCTGGTGAATTAAATAGAGTATTTACTTTACCCTTAAGAATTAAACAATAAATCAAATAAAATTACAAATACTACATTAATATGTAGTTGCGAAAGCTTTATTCATAGCGTAATTTTATAAAACTAATATCTAACTAAAAAAATATAATATCATGAAAAAATTTAAATTATTGGCTTTGGCCTTAGCAATTGGAACAATGAGTTTGTTTGCAACAACAACAAATGAAGTTCCGGACATTCCTGCAAAAGTAATTGCAACCCAAATTTCGAGCTTATTTACAACTCCCGAATTTGCTGTTGAAGATGATATAAGTGTAAACATTCTTTTTACATTTGATTCAGAAGGAAAAATAGTTGTCTTGGAAGTAGGTTCTAAAGACAAAAATGTTTTAAACTACGTAAATAAGTGTTTGAATCATAAAATGTTAGAAATTCCAGGTGAAATGAATAGGGTATTCACTTTACCTCTAAAAATCGAAAAATAACAAATAAAAGGCTCTTACAGCAAGATGCTTATTTACAAAGAGTTAATTAATAGTAATTCTTAAAATCTAGTAAAATGAAAAAATTAAAATTATTGGTTTTAGCCTTTGTTATTGGAACAATGAATTTATTTGCAACAACTATTTTTATAGACCCTCCTTTAACAAAAGATAATAAAACACAGGAAAAAAAATCGTTATCAAACACAACAATCTCAGAATCAGATGCATTATATAATAAAGAGATTAATTTAAAAATTACCTCTGCATATAATTCTGAGGGAGAATTAGTAATTCTGGATGTGCAATCTGAAAATGAGGATGCTTTAATCTCAGTCCTTGAAACAATGAATAATAAAAGGCGAATTTCTGCAATAAGAAATTATGCTTATGAAATAACTGATATATCACATAAAGAATGATGAAAAAAATGATTTTAACATTAAAATAAAAAAACTCATACTAATTAAATTAATATGAGTTTTTTTATGACTAATTTTTTAAATAATATCATTGTTGTCCGATAAAAATTCATAAAAAATGATTTATCTCAATCAAAATGGGACTTGATAAACAGTTCCCCCCGCTGGGGCTTGTTTTTGGGAAAAATCTATTTTTCTACAAATAGGTCGTCCCTCTGGGACTGAAACAGCTCCGTAGGAGCTAAATGTTTGTAGAAAAATGAAAAATTTCAATTATTTAAGCCCCATCGGGGCGGTCTGTTTGTTTTTAAAAATTTAACCGGACAATAATGACTAATTTTATAAATTGCTAACTTAAGTTGTGTATGATATTTACTCAAATCGGATTTAATACAAACCAACAAACATTCAACAAACGTTTTGCTTCGGCGGAAAAATCTCCGATTTTTACCTTGCACAAATTTTAGTGCAAACTTGCAGAGCGTCATCTAAAATCATATTTGAATAGAGCACAGATTAAATGGCGTAAAAAATATTTCAAGAAATAAGAAAAGAACCTTCACAAAACAATGCCATAAAGAAATTACTTATTTATGCTAAATCTAAAAATTAGAGTAGCTTTATAGCATATTAACAAACAACAGAAATTTACTTTTTCAAATTGGCAACTTTTTTAAGAATATACCGATGGGCAACATTTGAAACTAAAAGAACATTTTAAATTATGAAGAAATATTACCTACACAACGGTACTGAACAAGAAGGCCCATTCTACATTTCCCAGTTAAAAAAGAAAGGAATAACTAGAGAAACGGAAGTTTGGTATAGAGGACTTTCAGATTGGACTTGTGCCGGCCAAATTGATGAACTGGAAGCATTATTTACGCAACCGCAACAAGAATTACCTCCGATAAAACCAAAGGAAACGGAACAAACAACTCAAACCAATACAAAACCGAAAAACAGTGTTTTAGGGAAAAATATTTTGAAATTAGGACTAATAACTATTGGTATATTAGTTGCTTTTGCCTTATTTAATATATTACTTCAAATAATCCCAAATCAAATCCTTCGAATGCTCAGGAACAGAATATGACTATTGAAGAAAAAAAAGTGACTATTGAAGAAAAGAAAATGACTATTGAAGAAACGGAAAACGCTTACCCAAAACAATTTTTGAGTGTGGACGGAAAATATAGTAAAAATATTTGGGGAACTAAATTCAAAGTGAAAGGGGAAATTACAAATAAAGCAACCAAAGCATATTATAAAGATATAACTATCCGAATAAAATATTACTCAAAAACAAAGGCCTTAATCGAAAGCAAAGATTATACGATTTACGATGTTTTTCCGCCAAATCAAGAAAAGTCTTATAAACTTGATGTAGAAAAGTATGAAGATGTTGAATCTATCAAATTAAATATTGTAGGGGCAAAACCCAATTAATCTAAGAAAATAACTTTAACCATAGTTGAAAACACACTAAATAAACTTACAATATGAACGCAACATTAAAAAACTGGCACCAATTTTTAGAAACAAGAAATTCTAAAATATTAGACGACCTTTTAGCTCACGATGTCATTTTTTATTCCCCTATTGTATGGACGCCGCAAGAAGGAAAAATGATTACCAAAATCTATTTAATGGCGGCACTGGAAGTATTTGGAAGTGAAAATTCTAATTTCACTTACCTTAAGCAAGTGGTTGATAAAAATAATTTTTTCTTAGAATTTACCACAATAATTGATGGTGTCACTGTCAATGGCATTGATATGATTGAAGCCAACGAGGAAGGAAAAATCATCAGTTTCAAAGTGATGATTCGTCCACTGAAAGCAATGAATAAAGTGCACGAAAAAATGGGGGAAATGCTTGAGAAACTAAAAAATCAAAATGGAAAGCCCTAATTTTCCTTAAGTTATTACTCAAGTTGTAAAATGTCAAATGCGGTCAACGATATTTAGGCTTCAATAACTTGAAACCAGAAACTTGAAACCAAAAAGAAACAAAAAAACTACATATTTCGTCTATACTGTCCGCCCACTTCAAACAAAGCATCCGTAATTTGTCCGATAGAACAAACTTTACAAGCTTCCATTAATTGCTCAAAAATATTTTCGTTATTAACGGCTTTTTGTCTTAACAAGGCAATATGTTCTTCTACTGCGGAAGCATTTGCTTTATTAAGATTTTTAACTACCGTAATTTGGTATTGTTTTTCCTTTTCGGTGGCCCTGATGACTTCTTGCGGTAAAACAGTTGGAGATCCTTTGCTGCTTAAAAAAGTGTTTACCCCAATAATTGGAAATTCTCCATTGTGTTTTAGGGTTTCGTAATACAAACTTTCTTCTTGTATTTTGCTGCGTTGGTACATGGTTTCCATCGCGCCTAAAACGCCTCCGCGTTCTGTAATTCTGTCAAACTCAACATAAATGGCTTCTTCCACCAAATCGGTTAGCTCTTCAATAATAAAAGAACCCTGAATCGGATTTTCATTTTTTGCCAAGCCCAATTCTTTGTTGATAATCAGCTGAATGGCCATGGCACGGCGTACGCTTTCTTCCGTTGGCGTTGTGATGGCTTCATCATAAGCGTTGGTGTGCAAGCTGTTGCAGTTATCGTAAATGGCATATAAAGCCTGTAAGGTTGTACGGATGTCGTTAAAGTCAATTTCTTGTGCATGCAAACTTCTTCCTGATGTTTGAATGTGGTATTTCAGCATTTGCGCCCTTGCGTTGGCACCGTATTTTTCTTTCATGGCTTTCGCCCAAATTTTACGCGCAACCCTTCCAATCACTGCATATTCCGGATCAACACCATTGGAAAAGAAAAAGGATAAATTAGGACCGAATTCATTAATATCCATGCCTCTCGACAAATAGTATTCCACATAGGTAAATCCGTTTGCCAAGGTAAATGCCAATTGTGAAATTGGATTGGCACCGGCTTCGGCAATATGATATCCGGAAATGGAAACCGAATAAAAATTGGTAATATTATTGGCAATAAAATATTCCTGAACATCACCCATCAAACGCAAAGCAAATTCTGTAGAAAAAATACAGGTATTTTGCGCCTGGTCTTCTTTTAAAATATCGGCTTGTACAGTCCCTCGAACAGTTGAAATAGTTTTTGTTTTAATTTTTTTATAAATGTCAAGCGGCAAAACTTCATCTCCAGTAACGCCCAACAAACGCAAACCCAATCCGTTGTTTCCTTCCGGCAATTCACCTTGATAAGCTGGTCTGGCAACCCCTTTTTTCTTATAAATGCTTTTTATTTTTTCTTCAATTTCCTTTTCAAGTCCGTTGGCAACAATATATTTTTCGCATTCCTGGTCTATCGCGGCATTCATGAAAAAGGCCAACATCATTGGTGCCGGACCGTTGATGGTCATAGAAACTGAAGTCATTGCGTTTGTTAAATCGAAGCCTGAATATAATTTTTTGGCATCATCCAAACAGCAAATTGAAACGCCTGCATTTCCAATTTTTCCATAAATATCCGGCCGGATATCAGGGTCATTTCCGTATAAAGTCACGGAATCAAATGCGGTGGACAAACGTTTTGCGGGCAAACCTAAACTCACATAATGAAAACGTCGGTTGGTGCGCTCCGGTCCGCCTTCGCCTGCAAACATTCTTGCCGGATCTTCGCCAGTTCTTTTAAATGGAAAAAGACCGGCAGTATAAGGAAATTCCCCAGGAACATTTTCTTCTAAAGTCCATAATAATAAATCGCCCCAAGCCTCATATTTTGGCAAAGAAATTTTAGGGATTTGTGTATGCGACAAAGATTGGCTGTGTGTTTTTATTTTTAATTCTTTTCCGCGGACCTTAAAAGTAAAAATTTCATTTTTATAGGATTGTTTTTTGGCTTCCCAATCTAAAATAACTTCCCAGTTGTACGGATTTAGATCCATTTTTACCCGCACAAATTCTTTGAATAAAAGTGACAGAAATAGTTTTGTGTCGTCATTCTGAGTTTGTTTCAGAATCTGCGCTTCATTTATGCCAATTTTTGTCAGATGAGGTTGTTTCGTTTCACTCGCAATGATGTTAGCAACAGAACAAATAGTTTTATAAATCCCAAACAATTTTTGCGCAACTTCTTTCTGGGTTCTTGCAGTTTTGTTGTAAGCCCTGTTATTTTCAGTGATTTCCGACAAGTAACGCACCCTGTTTGGTGGAATAATATATTGTTTTTCACTTATTTTATTAGAAACTTCAAAAGTGCTTTTAAAGTGAGTGCCAGTTTTTTCGTTAATTTTTTTGATAAGCACCTGATACAATTCATTGGTTCCAGGATCGTTAAACTGCGAGGCGATGGAACCATAAACAGGCATCGAATCAACACTATCTTGCCATAAATTATGATTGCGCTGGTATTGTTTTTTCACGTCGCGCAAGGCATCCAAAGACCCTCGTTTGTCGAATTTATTCAGTGCGATTACATCGGCAAAATCAATCATGTCAATTTTTTCCAATTGCGTTGCGGCGCCATATTCTGGCGTCATTACATACAAGGAAACATCAGAATGGTCTAAAATTTCGGTATCACTCTGTCCAATTCCCGAAGTTTCTAAAATTACCATATCAAAATGGGCAACTTTTAAAATATCAACAGCAATATTCACATGTTTTGACAAGGCCAAATTGGATTGGCGCGTAGCCAGTGAACGCATATAAACACGATTGTTTTTTATGGAGTTCATCCTTATTCTGTCGCCCAATAAAGCGCCGCCCGTTTTCCTTTTTGAAGGATCTACGGAAACAATGGCGATTGTTTTTTCGGGAAAATCTATTAAATATCTTCTCACCAATTCATCAACCAAAGAGGATTTTCCAGAACCGCCGGTTCCTGTAATTCCCAAAACTGGCGTTTTCGATTTTTTTGCTGCCGTTTTAATTTCATTGATGAAATCTGGATGTTTTTCAGAGAAATTTTCAGCGGCAGAAATTGCTTTTGCTAATTTCATCGGATTTTTTTTAGCCAAATCGGCAACAGAAAAATCAACAATTTCACCTGTTGGGAAATCGCTTGTTGAAATCATATCATTAATCATTCCCTGCAAACCCATCCTTCTGCCATCATCTGGGGAATAAATACGCGTAATTCCGTATTCCGTCAATTCCTTAACTTCTTCAGGAAGAATTACACCGCCGCCACCGCCAAATATTTTAATTTGTGGTGCGCCTTTTTCCTGGAGCAAATCATACATATATTTAAAATATTCCATATGTCCACCCTGATAGGAAGTCATCGCAATGGCATTTGCATCTTCTTCAATGGCACAATTCACCACTTCTTCAACACTTCTGTCATGGCCCAGATGAATCACTTCAACGCCTGTGGCCTGAATAATTCTTCGCATAATATTGATGGCGGCGTCGTGGCCGTCAAAAAGAGAAGCGGCAGTTACTATTCGTACTTTATTTTTTGGTTTATAAGGTGTAATTGTGTCCATTTTATGTTTAATTGTAAGCCGCAATTTACGAAAATTAATAAGTATTATTTGATTGCCGTTTTTTGATTTTTTAACTAGGCGATATTTATTTTAAAAATAAAGAAACATGAAGCTTAAAATTCAGGATAAAGGGTAATAATTGATTTAAAAAGTTACAGATATTTTAAAAAAGAGAATTTTTTTCTTGATTCTAAATAATTAAAATCCTGCTCATTTTTATATGCTTCTTTTTCAAAACTGATATTATTATAAGCAAATTCATGGTTTTTATATTGAAAAAATCGAATGCAGTATTCTATAATATACCAAACAAAAAAGAAAATCCACAGCAATTCTACCTGCTGTTTTAAATGAATTTTTTCGTGGTTTAAAAACAAGGCATCATCAATACTTTTCTTATTTTTTAAGAAGATAAATGGGGAAATCGCTAATCCGGAATAGTTCTTCGGAATGAGATATTTAAAAATGACAATCATAGCATAAGCAATATTCAATAATTAGTCCAAATGATGGATCTTAACTATTTTTAAATTTAAAAATTCTTAATTCATACTGTATGTTGTCTTCACAAAACATATTGTTAAAAAAAATTGAAATTAGATTATTACCAATTATATTTGCTGGATTTTAGTAAATACGCTAAAATATAATCGGTCGAATGTGGTTCATTTCGGGAAATTAGAAAATAAATTTGTAATCACTTTATTTTCATTTGCGTTTCTTTCTTTTATTGGGTTTTTGGATTATAAAAAAGGCTCAGAAATATCGTTTTTGCTTGCCTACTTAATTCCAATTTTTTTAATTTCTTTTTATAATAAGTCAGAAAAAACTTTGCTGACAATAAATGCGCTTTTTGCTGCAATTATTTGGTTTGTTGTAGATTCATATTCAACAGATTATTCCAATCTTTTCAATCCCATTTGGAATGCTTTTGTGAGGCTTTCAATATTTTTAATAATTGGGCTTTTGGTATTAAATTTAAAGGAAAAATACAAGAATGTTTTAAAATTAAATGATGAATTACAAAAATTAAATGAAGAGAAAAATAAATTTATTGGTGTTGCCGCACATGATTTAAGAAACCCTATAGGCGCTATTCATTCTTTTGCCGATTTGCTTTTAGTAGATAATAACATCAGCAAAATGGATTCTAAAGCAATTAAAATGCTCTCCTATATTAAAGAGCTTAGTTATAACTCACTCGAATTGCTTACAAACTTATTAGATGTATCTAAAATTGAATCGGGAAGAATTGAACTTACTCCTAAATTTCAAAATTATATTGAATTCAGCACAAGGCTTATGTACTTTAATTCATTGATTGCGAAGAAGAAAGATATTTCTATTAAACTCGAAACCACTTATGAGGAGTTGTATTTTAATTTTGACGAGAATTATTTAAGTGAAGTAATTAATAATCTATTAACCAATGCCATTAAATTTTCTCATCAAAAAAGCAACATTCTAATACGCATTTCTATTACTGAAAAAAATATGGTAAAGACTGAAATCATAGATGAAGGTCAAGGAATTCCTCTAGAAGAACAGGCGAAACTATTTAATTACTTTCAAAAAACCAGTGCCCTTCCAACTGGCGGCGAGAAAAGCTATGGCCTTGGTTTGGCAATAGTAAAGAAAATAATTATTGAACATAAAGGAAGTTTGGGGGTGATAAGTGAAGTCGGTAAAGGCTCCAATTTTTATTTTGAGCTGGCTAAATAATGCAATTGTTATCTTTTGCTGCAAATTGATAAATAAAATCTTTATTGTCCGGTTAAATTTTTCAAAACAAACAGACCGCCCCAACGGGGCTTAAATAATCGAAATTTTTCATTTTTCTACGAACATTTAGCTCCTACGGAGCTATTTCAGTCCCGGTGGGACGCCTATTTGTAGAAAAATAGATTTTTATGTAAATCAAGCCCCATCGGGCGACCTGTTTCTAAAGTCCCATTTATTTTGAGATGAATCATTTTTTATGAATTTTTATCGGACAATAATGAAATAAAATATAAATTTTATGCGAAAGCATATTTTGCGTAATCTGATAGGCTGAATTTGCTTTGAGTACCACTATAACCAAATTTTATTGCTTAGTTTTTAATATAAATTTTATAAGTATCGAAACCCTTACATCAGTAGAAAAATTGTAAATTTGGAATCGTAAAAACTCATTAAAATGACCTTTCAAGAACTAATAAAATTAGGAATTCCTTCCGAATTGCCTTCAAAAAAAACTTACGATAAAGCAATTAATCACGCACCAAAGCGTATGGATATTTTGTCGAAAGAAGAAAAAGAGCTCGCAATAAGAAATGCCTTAAGGTATTTTGACAAAAAACACCACACTATTTTAGCGGAGGAATTTGCGGAGGAATTAAATGAATACGGACGTATTTATATGTATCGTTTTCGCCCCGATTATAAATTTTATGCACGGCCAATAAACGAATACCCAGGAAAATCTTTACAGGCAAAAGCCATTATGCATATGATTCAGAATAATTTAGACGATGCCGTGGCGCAGCATCCCCACGAATTAATAACTTATGGTGGCAACGGTGCTGTTTTTCAAAATTGGGCGCAATATTTATTGACCATGAAATACTTGTCGGAAATGAACGATGAGCAAACGCTAATTATGTATTCCGGTCACCCTATGGGTTTGTTTCCTTCCAATAACAATGCGCCTAGAGTGGTGGTTACCAACGGAATGATGATTCCAAATTACAGCAAACAAAACGATTGGGAAAAATACAATGCTTTGGGGGTAACGCAATACGGACAAATGACGGCTGGCAGTTATATGTACATTGGCCCGCAAGGAATTGTGCACGGAACCACAATTACGGTGTTAAATGCAGGTAGAAAAATTGCTAAAAATGGGGAATCTTTGGCGGGAAAATTATTTCTAACTTCAGGCTTGGGAGGAATGAGCGGCGCACAGCCAAAAGCTGGGAATATTGCTGGTTGTGTTACGGTTTGTGCCGAAGTGAATCCAAAAATAACAGCGATTCGTTTATCGCAAGGTTGGATAGATGAAAAAATAACCGATTTAAATGAATTGACTGCAAGGGTAAAAAAAGCTAAAGAAAATGAGGAAGTTGTTTCTATTGCCTTTTTAGGAAATATTGTGGATGTTTGGGAGAAATTTGAGAAAGAAAAGGTATATGTAGATTTGGGATCAGACCAAACTTCGCTACACAATCCTTGGGCAGGTGGTTATTATCCGGCAGGAATTTCTTTTGAGGAGTCGAATGTGATGATGGTGGAAAATCCTACATTATTTAAAGAAAAGGTTGAGGAAAGTTTAAGAAGGCAAGTTGCTGCGATAAATAAACACACCGCAAAAGGAACTTACTTTTTTGATTATGGGAATGCTTTTTTATTAGAAGCAAGTAGGGCAGGAGCAAAAATTTATAAGGATTCTATGGGGAATTTCTGTAGTAAAGAAACCCTCTCTTCCCTTGGAGAAGTGACCGAGAGATGGGAATATCCATCCTATGTGCAGGATATTATGGGACCAATGTGTTTTGATTATGGTTTTGGACCTTTTCGCTGGGTGTGCACTAGCGGAAATCCGATTGATTTAGAAAAAACGGATAAAATTGCTTGTGAAGTTCTGGAGGAAATCAGAAAAAATTCTCCAGAAGAAATTCAGCAACAAATGACCGATAATATTCAGTGGATTAAAGGTGCCCAAGAAAATAAATTAGTGGTGGGCTCACAAGCAAGAATTTTATATGCCGACGCGGAAGGACGCATGAAAATTGCAGAGGCTTTTAATAAGGCCATAAAAAAAGGAGAAATTTCTGCTCCTATAGTTTTAGGGAGAGACCATCATGATGTTTCCGGAACAGATTCGCCTTACCGAGAAACTTCAAATATTTATGATGGTTCTAAATTTACAGCCGATATGGCTATTCAAAATGTGATAGGCGACAGCTTTCGCGGGGCAACCTGGGTTTCAATACATAACGGTGGTGGCGTAGGTTGGGGAGAGGTTATTAACGGCGGTTTTGGTATGGTTCTTGATGGTAGTTTAGAGGCCGAAAAGCGATTGAAAAGCATGCTTTTCTGGGATGTAAACAACGGGATTGCACGTAGAAATTGGGCTAGAAATGAAGGTGCAATATTCGCCATAAAAAGAGCGATGGAAGTGGAGCCAAATTTAAAAGTGACGTTGCCAAATTTAGTTGATGACACAATCTTGAAAGATTTATTTTAATAATTATAAATGTACATAAATGAAAACCTTAAAATTACTTCCGCTCGCTTTAATCTTCATTGTAGCTTCCTGCAGCTCTATTAGAGTGACAACCGATTATGATACTACTGCTGATTTTACTAAGTATAAAACATTTGCCTTTTACAAAAAAGGGATTGATAAAGCTGAAATTTCTGATTTAGATAAACGAAGAATTTTAAAGGCCATTGAAAGTGAATTATTGGCTAAGGGATTTACAAAATCTGATGAACCAGATTTGTTGGTAAATATATTTGCTAAATCAGTCCAAAAAGTTGACGTTTACAATAATAACTTCTATTATGGTTGGCATCCTTGGTATTACGGACCAAATTTTGGAACACAGGTTTCCAAATACACAGAAGGAACTTTGTTTATTGATTTAATTGATGCTAATAAAAAGGAATTGGCTTGGCAAGGAATAGGAAGCGGGGCTTTATCCGTAACAGGAAATGTAGCCAAAAAGGAAGAAAAAATTAAGGAATTTGTTGCGGAAATTATGGCGCAATATCCTCCTGGTACAGAAAAATAATTATATTTTAAAAATTTTGGCCTATGAATTTAAAAACGTTCTGAAATTTCAGAACGTTTTTTTTTGTTATTTTTGCCAAATCTATGTTTGAAAAACCAAGTACTTCAGAAGAAGATTATTACACAAATGAAGAAGGCTACCGTGTATTTACGGAAAAGTATCATTTGAAAAGAGGCTATTGTTGTAAAAGCGGCTGTAAACATTGTCCGTATGGATACGACAAGAAAACTGACCGTATCAAGAATTAATTACTGTATCTTAACAAAATAAAAATACGAAGATGTTTAAAAAAATGCTTTTAGCAGTGGTTGTGTTTCAACTTTCTGCTTGTTCAGAATTACAACAGGTTATAAATCAGCTACCTAATGGCGGAATTACAAATGAACAAATTGCGGCTGGTTTAAAGGAAGCCTTGCAAAACGGAATTTCAAATCAGGTGACAACTTTGGCTGTTCAGGATGGGTTTTTTAAAAATGAACTGGTTAAAATTTTACTTCCTGAAGAATTGCAGAAAGTTGACCGTACATTAAGAAGTATTGGCTTATCGAGCTTGGCTGATGAAGGTTTAAGGGTATTGAATCGGGCTGCAGAAGATGCCGTAGGAGAAGCCATCCCCATTTTTGCTGATGCCATAAAAAATATGACATTTGTTGATGCAAAAAACATTTTATTGGGCGATAAAAATTCGGCTACCTTATATTTGAAAACAGCAACATCAGCAGCTTTGTACCAAAAGTTTAACCCTATTATTAACAATTCATTTAAAAAAGTTGGTGCAGACAGAGTATGGACAGACTTAATCACGAGATACAATAATTTGCCATTAACCGCCGATGTAAATCCGAATTTAACCGATTATGTGACTAATGAAGCCCTGAAAGGCGTATTCACTATGGTTGAAGTTGAAGAAAGAGGAATTAGGGCAAATATTGCCAAACGTACTTCCGATTTATTAAAAAGAATTTTTGCTTTACAGGATTAGTTGAAATTTGTTTTTAAAAATGACTGTCTAGTTTTTTGTGCAATTCTTTAAAATAATCAAAAGCCAGAAGCAGTCTGCTACCATACCAACTAAACATTTCGCCATCTGCAAAAACTGTGATTGAACGATTCGTGTAAGTCGAAATTTCCACTGCATGTTCATCTTTAAAGGGAAATGGCTCTGAAGACAAAATGATGATTTCGGGATCTCCTTCGTAGCGAATTTTGTCAATTTCAACTTTTGGATAGCGACTCATATTTTGGTAAATGTTGTCAAACTTGTTTAGCTGTAACATTTGGTTGATATAAGTATCATTTCCCGCAACCATCCACGGTTTTGCCCAAATAAAATAAGCCACTTTTCTGGTTGGCATTGTTTTGATGAATTCCTTAAAATCGCTAAGTTTAAAATTTATTTTTTCGATTAAATTTTGGCTATCAGTTCTTCTGTTTAATATAGTCCCTAAGTTTAAAATGAAATCAATACTGTCTTGAATTGAATTGATATCAGAAAAATATGTTGGGGCAATTTTTTCAAGTTCAGGTAAAAAATCGTAGGTATTTTCTTCTTTATTGCATAAAATAAAATCGGGGTTTAATGATTTTATTTTATCAAAATCTACTTTTTTTGTGCCGCCAACAATTGTTTTGGTCGATTTTAAATGATAAGGATGCACGCAGAATTTTGTAATTCCTACCAGCTCGTTTTCTAAATTCAGGTCACAAAGTAATTCAGTTTGTGAAGGCACCAATGAAATGATTCTTTTGGGTTGCGTTTTTAAGGTAATTTCTCTTCCTAGTTGGTCTTTAATTATTTTCATTATTTATTTTCTCCAATTTTCATGTCTGATTGCATAAACCAGTTCATCTAACAATTCACCATTCTTTACAAGAACTTTGTCAAATTTCCCTTCCAAAATAAAATTATTCTTCTCTAAAACTTTTTGTGAAGCAATATTTGTCCCAAATGGTATGGCAAATACTCTGTTAATGTCATAAGTAGTAAAAGCAAAGTCAACTATTTGTTTAATTGCATTACTAATGATACCCTGTCCCCAAAATGGTTCAGCCAGCCAATAACCAAGTTCAGCATTATTTTTATGGATATCATCTTTCGGATGAATTCCTATGCCCCCAATTGCTTTACCATCAATGTCTATTGCAAAAAGATGAATAGGAAGGTCTTTGTTTGCCAGTTCAATAAATGCTTTCCCGTTACTTTCTGTATATGGATGAGGAAATTTGTCAGTCATATTCTTTGCAACATTCCAATTGTTCGCATATTTCACCAAGTTTTCTACGTCAGACATTTTCCAAGGTCTAATTTTAAATTTCACTTTCTCCATTTATTACTGATGTATGTTTTTTTACAATGCCTGATATCTATTTACTTAAAATCAAAGCCATTTCCTGTTGCAATTTTAAGGCTTCCAATTGCGCCGCTTTTGCGAAATTTTTATCGTTGCCTGCATAAATAATGCTTCTTGCCGAATTTACCAGCAATCCGCAATCTTTGTTGAGTCCATAATTACAAACATCCTGTAGGTTTCCACCTTGAGCGCCAATACCTGGAACCAGCAAAAAATGATTTGGCACAATTTTTCTGATATCCTCAAAATATGTAGGTTTAGTTGCGCCAACCACAAACATTAAATTTCCCGAATTTTTCCAGGTCAGGGCTGTTTTTATCACCTCTTTATATAGCTCATGCCCGTCAATTTTTAATCCTTGAAAATCGAGTCCGCCCTTATTTGAAGTCAGAGCCAAAAGAATGGTGGTTTTATCTTCAAAAGCCAGAAATGGTTCTACGGAATCACTTCCCATATAAGGTGCAACCGTTACCGAATCAAAATTTAAATCTTCAAAAAACGCTTTTGCATACATTGTTGAGGTATTTCCAATATCGCCTCTCTTTGCATCGGCAATGGTGAAAATTTCAGGATAATTTTTATTGAGATACTCAATGGTTTTTCCCAGCGATGCCCAACCTTTTAATCCATAAGCTTCATAAAATGCGATGTTAGGTTTGTAGGCAACGACCAAATGATGTGTAGCGTCAATAATCTGTTTGTTGAATTCAAAAATAGGATCTTCTTCTGCCAATAGATGCTTTGGGATTTTATTCAAATCAACATCTAACCCAATACATAAAAATGATTTTTTTTGCTGAATTTGTGCAATAAGCGCTTGTTTGTTCATAGGTTCAAATAAAGAATTAGGCAAAAGTAGTAATTTTAATACTTTAAGTTATCTTTGTTTACCAAATAAAGCACCTTGTTTAGTTATATTTTGAATAAAATATTTTATGGATTTCTTACGCTTTTTGGTGTAATTACTGTCATATTTTTTCTTTTTAATGTATTGCCAGGAGATCCTGCAAGAATGATGTTAGACCAGCGTGAGGACAGCGCACAACTTCAAAATATTCGTGTAAAATACGGATTTGACCAGCCTTTAGCTACGCAGTATTTGTATTATTTGAACGATTTGTCACCCATTTCTGTCCACAGTTCAAATCCTACGAATTACACCTATTTAGCTAGTGAAAAATATTCATATTCTAAACTTTTTTCGGCAGGCGAAAAAATTGTTGTGGTAAAATACCCCTATTTGCGTAAATCCTTTCAGAAAAACGACAAAAATGTAACTGAAGTAATTGAGGAAACTTTGCCGAATACTGCTATTTTAGCGTTATCTGCCATTACAATAGCAATTATTATTGGTGTGTTTTTCGGAATATTTTCCGCATTGTACAAAGATACTTTTTTTGACAAGATTATTTCAATATTGAGCACTTTGGGGATGAGCCTTCCTTCTTTTTTCTCCGCTATTTTATTTGCTTGGTTTTTTGGGTTTGTTTTGCACAAGTACACCAATTTAAATATGACAGGCAGTTTGTATGAAGTCGATGATTTTGGCGAAAACATTTATATTCAGTGGAAAAACTTAATATTGCCAGCAATAGTTTTGGGAATCAGGCCTTTAGCAGTGGTTATTCAACTGATGCGGAATTCATTGTTGGAAGTTTTAAGTCAGGATTATATTAGAACGGCACGAGCGAAAGGACTATCAACCTATAAAATTATAAAAACACATGCATTAAAAAACTCACTGAATCCTGTTGTTACTGCCATTTCAGGATGGTTTGCTTCGATGTTGGCGGGCGCCGTGTTTGTTGAATATATTTTTAATTGGAACGGTTTGGGAAAAGAAATTGTAAATGCACTAAATACTTTGGATTTACCTATAATAATGGGGAGCGTTTTGGTAATTGCCACCATGTTTATCATTATTAATATTTTGGTTGATATTAGTTACGGAATGCTGGATCCAAAAATAAGGTTGAAATAAATTGGTGAATACGAAAACGAATTCGTACAATAATGAATCGAATTTTTTTAAGAAATTTAATAATGAGTAAATTTGTCGATAAAACGGAACACAAAACAAAAATATGAGAGCAAAAATAGTAGCCGGAAACTGGAAAATGAACAACGATTTAGAGGAATCGAAATCATTGGTCAAAAAAATTGCAAAGAGTATTAAAAAACAAGCACTTAACAACACAAGAGTTATTGTTGCGCCAACATTTGTGAATTTGCAAAAAGTGGCCAGTAAAGCCGAAGGAACAAAAGTAGAAGTAGCGGCGCAGAATATGCATTTTGAAAAAAGCGGTGCTTTTACAGGTGAAATTTCAGCGAGCATGTTGAAATCTGTGGGGGTGCATATTGTAATTTTGGGACATTCAGAACGTAGGGAATATTTTGGGGAAACTGATGCGATTTTGGCTAAAAAAGTTGATGCTGCTTTGGCATATAAAATGGAAATTATTTTTTGTTTTGGAGAAGTTTTGGCCGACAGAAAAGCAGGGAATCATTTCAAAGTGGTTGAAAGCCAAATTAAAAATGGCTTATTTCATTTAGAAGCAGGTGCCTGGAAAAACATCATTTTAGCTTATGAGCCTGTATGGGCAATAGGAACCGGCGAAACGGCATCACCTGAACAAGCCCAAGAGATGCACGCTTTTATCAGAAAAATTGTTGCAGATAAATACGGCGAAAATGTAGCTGCTGAGGTTTCCATTTTATACGGTGGAAGCGTAAAACCTTCCAATGCTCAGGAAATATTTTCAAAACCTGATGTTGATGGCGGTTTAATTGGCGGTGCAGCATTGAATTTAGAGGACTTTAAAGCAATAATTAACGCAATTTAATGGATAATATTTATATATCGTACACCTTCAAAGTGAGTCCGAAAGAACCGGCAACCGAAATATTAATTGCTGAATTGGGTGAAGTGGGTTTTGAAAGTTTTGTTGAAAATGAAGAAGGTGTAGAAGCTTTTATTCAGAAAACAGATTGGAATGAACAAGTTTTGGATGATATTTATGTTTTGAATTCACTGGAATTTCAGATTTCTTATGAAATGAGAGAAATTGAACAAACCAACTGGAATAGTGAATGGGAAAAAAACTTTAATTCCATTCAGGTTGATGGTTTGGTAAGCATTAGAGCGCCTTTTCACGAAAATCCGAATTTGAAGTATGATATAGTTATTGAGCCAAAAATGAGTTTTGGAACAGGGCATCATGAAACTACTCATATGATGGTTCAGCATTTATTGGAACTTGATGTTGCCAATAAAAAAGTGTTGGATATGGGATGCGGAACTGGAATTTTGGCAATTTTTGCCGATATGAAAGGGGCAAACCCAATTGAGGCCATTGACATTGACAATTGGTGTTATCAAAATTCTGTGGAGAATGTGAAACGAAATAACTGTAAACATATTTCAGTTTTTGAAGGAGATGCAATATTATTGAAAAACAAAAAATATGATGTAATTATTGCCAATATCAACAGAAATATTTTGCTGAATGATATGAGCGTTTACGCAAGTTGTCTGAACGATAAAGGCGTAATTTTACTAAGTGGATTTTATGGAGAAGACATCCCTATTATAGATTCGGAAGTTTCAAAGTACGGATTGAAACTTGATAAACAAATTGAACGAAATAAGTGGGTTTCTTTGAAGTATGTAAATTAATGATTATTTTTGTAGTATGAGCACTAAAAGAAAAATACAGGAGTCTATTGATGTTTTGGAAAATGAAGTCAACCTTCATGAAATTATCTTGTTTAACGATGATGTTAATACTTTTGATTTTGTAATTGACGCATTAATTGAAGTCTGTGATCATACCGCAGAACAAGCAGAGCAATGTGCTTTGTTGGTTCATTATAAGGGAAAATGTGCTGTTAAAACAGGAGAATATGACGAATTAAAACCTCGCTGCACACAACTTCTAACCAAAGGATTGTCGGCTGAAATAATATAAAAAAGCCACAAAATTAATTATGGCTTTTTAAAGAGTCATTTAACCAAAAAAGAACAATTAAGCACCGAAACATTTAAAACTGTGCTGACTCTTCATGGGTTGGACGTATATTTAAATTAATACTTACAAAAAAATCCCGAATATTATCGGGATTTTTTAATGTCGTTAATTCATTATAAAGGAATATTTCCATGCTTTCTGTTTGGTCTGTTAACTTCTTTGCCTTCAAGCATCTGAAAAGCTTTTATTAGTTTTCTTCGGGTGTCTTTTGGATAAATTACTTCATCAATAAAACCGCGTTTAGCGGCACCAAACGGATTGGCAAATTTATCGGCATATTCAGCTTCTTTTTCTTTCAATTTCATTTCGGGATTGTCAGCGCTTTTAATCTCATTTTTGAAAATAATTTCAGCAGCTCCTTTTGCGCCCATTACGGCAATTTCGGCAGTTGGCCAGGCAAAATTCATGTCTGCTCCAATATGTTTGGAGTTCATCACATCGTAAGCGCCACCATAAGCTTTGCGCGTAATAACTGTTAATCTTGGAACGGTGGCTTCACTTAATGCATATAATAATTTGGCGCCATTCATAATAATGCCGTTCCATTCTTGGTCGGTTCCTGGTAAAAATCCTGGAACATCAACCAATACCAATAAGGGAATATTAAAACAATCGCAAAAACGGGTAAAACGAGCGCCTTTTTTAGAACTGTCCACGTCTAAACATCCTGCTAAAATCATAGGTTGATTGGCAACAATACCAATACTTCTACCTGCAATACGTGCAAATCCCACAATAATATTCGCTGCAAAGTCTTTGTGAATTTCAAAGAATGAATCGTCGTCTATTATTTCTTGAATCACTTGATGCATGTCATATGGCTGATTTCGGTTTGTTGGAATGATATTTTCAAGAGATTCTCTTATTTCATCACCCAATTCAAAAGCTAATTTTTTAGTGGTTTCCTGGTTGTTTTGTGGAATATAGCTTAACAAGGTTTTGATATCTTCTAAACACTGAATATCATTCGCTGAAGTGATATGTGTTACGCCTGATTTGGTTGAATGCGTGCTCGCACCTCCTAATTCTTCGGCAGTAACTTCTTCATTGGTTACCGTTTTTACAACACTTGGGCCAGTTACAAACATGTAGCTGGTGTTTTCTACCATTAAAGTGAAGTCGGTCATTGCTGGGGAATAAACGGCACCACCGGCACAAGGCCCCATAATTGCTGAAATTTGAGGCACAACCCCTGATGCTTGTACATTTCTGTAAAAAATATCGGCGTAGCCACCCAAAGACCTCACGCCTTCCTGAATTCTTGCGCCGCCTGAGTCGTTTAAGCCAATAACAGGCGCACCAACCTTAACGGCTTGATCCATAATTTTACATATTTTTTCCGCATGAGTTTCAGACAGTGAACCACCAAAAACCGTGAAATCTTGTGCGAAAACATAGACCAACCTATCATTAATGGTTCCGTATCCAGTTACAACCCCGTCTCCAAAATAGAGCTCTTCCTCCATTCCAAAGTCGGTTGCTCTGTGAGTTACCAGAATGCCTATTTCTTCAAAAGATCCTTCATCCAATAAATAATTTACGCGTTCTCTTGCAGTTAATTTTTTGTTTGCATGTTGCTTTTCAATTCTTTTTTCACCGCCTCCTAAATGTGCCAAGGCAACACTTTTGGCTAATTTTTCAATTTTTGATTCCATATTATTGAATAGTGTAATTAGTTAGAAATTGGAATTCTTAACTTTTTTTTATCTTCCAAATAAATTTTTAAACCTACCAAAGCTGCAATTTTGGCTTCTTCATCTAATCCTGCCTGAAGCAATTTTGGCGTGTAATAATTTTTAACAAAATGCGTGTCGAATTTACCGGTTCTAAAAGCTTCATGTTCAAAAACAAATTTTCCAAATGGTAGGGTTGTGAAAACGCCTTCAATTTTATAGTTATCAATGGCTACAATCATTAATTGAATGGCTTCTTCGCGTGTTTTTCCGTAAGTTATCAATTTAGAAAGCATAGGGTCGTAGTAAATTGGAATGTCCATTCCTTCTTCAAAACCATCATCAACCCTTATGCCTTTTCCTACAGGAATTTTATAAGTGCTTAAATTGCCGACACTTGGCAGAAAGTCGTTCATAGGATCTTCTGCATAAACCCTTAATTCTAGCGCATGGCCATTAATTTTTAGTTCTTCCTGTTTAAATGGGATGGCTTCGCCTCGCGCAATTTTAATTTGTAATTCAACCAAATCAACACCAGCAATTAACTCAGAAACCGGATGTTCAACTTGCAAGCGTGTATTCATTTCCAGAAAATAGAAATTTAAGTTCTCATCCACTAAAAACTCAACAGTTCCCGCACCTAAATAATCACAGGATTTTGCCACTTTAATGGCAGCATCTCCCATTTTAGCTCTTAAATCTGGCGATAAAATTGAGGAAGGTGCTTCTTCAATAACTTTTTGATGACGTCTTTGAATACTGCATTCTCTTTCAAAAAGATGTAAAACATTTCCATGGCTATCTGCAATTATTTGAATTTCAATATGTCTTGGGGAGGTAATATATTTTTCGATAAACACAGAACCGTCTCCAAATGCGGAGGTGGCTTCACTAATGGCGCGATTCATTTGCTGTTCAACATTATTTTCGTTTTCTACGATACGCATTCCTTTGCCACCGCCTCCTGCTGAGGCTTTGATAAGAATTGGAAAGCCAATTTCCTTTGCTATTTTTGCAGCTTCTTTTGGGTCGGTTACAGCCCTGTCAATTCCGGGAACCATGGGAATATTATAATTTTTGACAGCGTCTTTCGCAGCCAGTTTACTTCCCATTATCCTGATGGAATTTGATTTGGGTCCAATAAATATTATATTATTTTGTTCCACTTTTTCGGCGAAATCGGCATTTTCACTTAAAAACCCATAACCAGGATGAATGGCGTCAACGTTTAATTTTTTAGCTACTTCAATAATTTTATCTCCTAAAAGATATGATTTATTTGAAGGTGCGGGTCCTATACAAACTGCCTCATCTGCAAATCTGACATGAGGCGCGTTTCTGTCGGCTTCTGAATAAACAGCAACAGTTTTAATCCCCATTTTTCGAGCAGTTTTCATAACTCTAATGGCAATTTCACCTCTATTTGCTATCAATATTTTTTTCATTTTTGGGTATTTTTTATGAGTTTGGACAGTTTCAAAATTTAATTGGTATGTTAAAGATTAAGCCATTTCAATTAGAAGGACTCCTTTATCAACAGTTTCACCGCTTTTAATGAAAATTGACTTAACAAAGCCATCTTTCGGAGCAATAATGGCATTTTCCATTTTCATGGCTTCTAATATCAATAAGGTCTCTCCTTCTTTAACTTCTTGATTTTCTTCAACATTTACACTTAAAATGATACCGGGCATTGGTGCTTTAATGCTGTTTGCTTTAATGGAAGAACCAATGTTGAATCCCATTTCTTTGATGAGTTGATCTATTTCATTGGATATTTTAACATTGTAGTTATTTGAATTAACGATTACAAGGTATTCTCTATTTTTAAAATCAGATTTTTCAAGTTTAACAGTAAAAGATTTGTTCTTATCAATAACATGAAATTCTGATGCTGAGCGTTTTAATAAATCTAATTTTTCAAGATCTGAACTTTTTAATTCAAATTCGTGAGATTCATTTACTTTTATTTTCAAGGCTGTATGTGTTTTTGGTTACTATTAACTATGTTTAAAACAAGTTGTAAAAAACATAAAGATATTCAATTTTTTGTCAAAAAAATCGAGAATTTAATCACTATTTTAATAGAAATATGCTTTTCGCTAATATGTATGCCGTAAATTCAGAATAAATTAAAAAAACGGTTTTAATAATATAAAAGGAGTAAAAAGCTTTAATGGAAGAGGCATTTTTTCTTAGTATATTTATAAATGAAAAAAGACTGCCTTTTCAGGCAGTCCCTTCTTTTTTTACTACTAACTAAAAAAATCAAAAACATTACTTAAACAAAGTAGGTAATGAATCTATGGGATAAAAGTAATTTTTAAAAAGCAAAAATTCAATGACATTTATCACTTATTGGATAAATAGTATATAAATATTTAAAATAATGAGTAGTTAGTTGATTATTTAATAACTTTTGCATTTTATTGAAATTAAAAATACTCTTTTAGCTATTATTTTAAATATATTAAAAAGCTTAACTTCAGAAAATTAATTCAAATTGCCTGGTGAATATTTGATTATCGATACAGGAATGTTGTAATTCATATCAATCCAAATAACATTTTTAAAGAAGGAATAAAGATAATATCTAAGTGTAAGGCTATTAATGATTATTCTCTTAAAAAATAATAATATAATTATACTTAATCGGTTGTTAATAGACTAATTTTCAATAAAAATGCGAATCCTGTGCAAACTAAAAATGAAAAAAGGCTCTCAATCTCTTGAAAGCCTTGTTTTCAGTAGTGACCTCGACTGGATTCAAACCAGTAACCTCTTGAGCCGTAATCAAGTGCGCTATTCAGTTGCGCCACGAGGCCGTTTTGAGGGTGCAAATATACTATTTTTTACCTATTTACAAACTATTTTTTGTAACATAATACCGCCAGCCTATAATTGCCATTTGCCATTTTTCAGCTTTAGACATATCCAATCCTTTTTTAGTAAAGCTTGGAAGTAGTAGCTTATTAATTCTCCCTAAAATCTTAAAAACTTGTTTTTTCATAGGGTAAAAATAAGAATTTAATGAGTACTTCATATAATGGATATCCATTTTGTGCCTTTATTCAAGCTTTTATTTTTATTTAAATCAAAAGAAGGAAGGGACATATGCCTGAAAACATTATTTATTTTCTTTTTGACTCATTGATTTTTAGTTGGGAACGATTTTATAATAATTAATTTTAAAGAATCGAACCAGAATAAAATAATTTATTAAAAAATAAAAGCTTTTATTGTTAAATATATAAAAATACATAGTTACCCCCTAAATTTTAAGGGGTGTGTTGCATTTAAATTGATTTTTAAGTTAGATTTGTGCCATTATAAGGAGAGTCTTAATCTTAAATTTGCAAAAAAATGTCTAAAATCAGATTTCAAGCATTAATTGAAGCGTCAAACAGAAAACCTATTGAAGTAATTGAAAACATCAAAAGGTCTATGTTATTTGGCGAAAATGTATTTAATGAAAACACAATGCGTCAGTATTTAACAAATGATGCCTTTAAAGGAGTAATGAGCGCTATGGAGCTTGGAACAAAGATTGACCGTAAAATTGCTGATCAAGTTTCAGCTTCTATGAAAGAGTGGGCCATGTCTAAAGGAGTTACACATTATACACACTGGTTTCAACCTTTAACTGGTGGCACTGCTGAAAAGCACGACGCTTTTTTTGAAACTATCGGAAATGGAATGGCCATTGAAAAATTTGGAGGCGACCAATTGGTACAACAAGAACCCGATGCATCTAGTTTCCCTAATGGCGGTATCAGAAATACTTTTGAAGCCCGTGGTTATACTGCTTGGGATCCAACATCGCCAGCATTTATATATGGTACAACTTTAAGCATCCCAACAATATTTGTTTCCTATACGGGAGAAGCATTGGATTACAAAACACCATTATTACGTGCGCTTGCTGCTATAGACGAAGCTTCAACAGCAGTTTGTAAATATTTCGACAAGAATGTAAAAAGGGTTTCTGCCTCACTTGGTTGGGAACAAGAATACTTTTTAATTGATAAGGCGTTGGCGAACAGTCGACCTGACATTATCTTAACCGGAAGGACACTTTTAGGGCATTCTCCTGCAAAAGGTCAACAACTAGATGACCATTATTTTGGATCTATTCCTAGCAGGGCCTTAAATTATATGCGTGATCTCGAAACCGAATGTATGCTATTGGGTATTCCTGTAAAAACACGCCATAATGAGGTTGCGCCAAATCAATTTGAATTGGCACCTATTTATGAAGAATGTAATTTGGCTGTTGACCACAATTCATTGTTAATGGATGTTATGGGAAAAGTGGCTTCACGTCACCACCTTAAAGTTTTGCTTCATGAAAAACCTTTTGCCGGCGTTAATGGTTCAGGAAAACACAATAACTGGTCACTTTCAACAGATACTGGTGTAAATTTATTAGGGCCCGGGAAAACACCGATGAGCAATCTTCAGTTTTTAACGTTTTTTATCAATACCATAAAGGCGGTTTATGACAATGAAGAACTAATAAGAGCGGTGGTGGCATCAGCAAATAATGATCATAGACTAGGAGCAAATGAGGCGCCGCCTGCAATTATTTCTGTATTTATTGGGGAGCAATTGACAAAGGTTTTGGAAGAGTTGGAAGGTGTAACCAACGGCAAACTTTCTCCTCAAGAAAAAACCGATCTTAAATTAAATGTGGTTGGTAAAATACCTGATGTATTATTGGACAATACCGACAGAAACAGGACCTCTCCGTTTGCCTTTACCGGAAATAAATTTGAGTTTAGGGCAGTGGGGTCTTTTGCAAACTGCGCAAATCCAATGACTGTTTTAAATACTATTGTGGCAAAACAATTAAAAGATTTTAAGGCAGAAGTTGATGCATTAATTGGAGGCCATGGATTAAAGAAAGATGAAGCTATTTTTAATGTGTTGAGAGAATATATTAAAGCAACAAAAAATATATTGTTTGAAGGAAATGGTTACGGTGAGGCTTGGGAAAAAGAGGCAAAGAAAAGAGGATTAAGCAACAATAAAACAACTCCGAAGGCTTTAAAAGCTAGGATTTCCAAAAAATCTATCGCATTATTTGAAGAAATGAATGTGATGAGTAAAGTGGAAACTGAAGCCCGCTATGAAATTGAGGTTGAAGAATACACAAAACGTATTCAGATAGAATCTCGTGTTATAGGGGATATTGCCGGAAATCACGTGGTGCCAACTGCTGTTCGTTATCAAAATCTGCTGATAGAAAATGTTAAAGGACTCAAAGAAATATTTGGTAATGATTTTGAAATACATGCGGCTGAACAAATTAAATTGATAAAAGGAATTTCGAATCATATTAAAATTATCCATTTAAAAGTCGATGAAATGATTAGTGCCCGCAAAAAGGCAAATGTTATTGAAGATGCTGAAGAAAAGGCCGCAGCATATTGTGAAGATGTTAAACCGTTTTTTGATGAAATTAGATATCATTGCGATAAACTTGAAATAATGGTTGATGATGAATTATGGCCATTAACTAAATATAGAGAATTGTTATTTATTCGATAACATGATAGTAAGAATAAAATCTCGCAATTTGCGGGATTTTTTTGTTTAAAACTGCCTCCTTAAAAATCATATGTTTTAAATTGATTACTTGTTTAAAAACCCTATGGGTTTAAAAAAGAAAAATTACTTTTGCATAACAAAATAATTTGCAGCAATGAGTTCAGAAAACAGTAAAAGATACAGCCTAAGAGGCGTTTCAGCTTCAAAAGAAGATGTTCACAATGCCATTAAAAATGTGGATAAAGGTTTGTTTCCGAAGGCATTTTGTAAAATTGTGCCTGATTATTTAACGAATGATGAAGATTATTGTTTGATAATGCACGCAGATGGCGCTGGTACAAAATCGTCTTTGGCTTATACTTATTGGAAAGAAACAGGAGATATTTCGGTGTGGAAAGGTATCGCGCAAGACGCGTTAATTATGAATATTGACGATTTAATTTGTGTGGGAGCAACAAGCAATATTATGTTGTCTTCAACAATTGGGCGCAATAAAAATGTAATACCTGGTGAAGTAATTTCGGCCATTATTAACGGAACTGAAGAATTGTTGCAGGATTTAAAAGGATTTGGCGTTGAAATTTATTCCACTGGCGGGGAAACTGCTGATGTAGGGGATTTGGTGAGAACCATTATTGTGGATTCCACAGTGACTGCCCGAATGAAAAGAGCCGATGTTATTAACAATGCAAACATTAAACCCGGCGATGTGATTGTTGGTTTGGCTTCGTACGGACAAGCTTTTTATGAAAAAGAGTACAATGGCGGAATGGGCTCTAACGGATTAACATCTGCTCGCCATGACGTTTTTCATAAATATTTGGGGAAAAAATATCCCGAAAGTTTTGATGCGGCAGTTCCAGAAGAATTGGTTTATTCAGGAAATATGAAATTAACCGATGCTGTTGAAAATTCCCCAATAAATGCAGGAAAATTGGTGCTTTCACCAACCAGAACCTACGCGCCCATTATCAAAAAGATACTGGATAAATTCACTTCAGAAGATATTCATGGAATGGTGCATTGTAGTGGTGGTGCCCAAACAAAAATCCTTCATTTTATTGATAATTTACATATTATAAAAGACCATATGTTTTCAGTTCCGCCATTGTTCAAATTAATCCAGGAACAAAGCAAAACAGATTGGAAGGAAATGTATCAGGTGTTTAACTGTGGACACAGAATGGAATTGTATGTTTCTCCTGAAATTGCCCAAACTATTATCGATATTTCCAAAAGTTTTAATGTTGATGCCCAAATTGTGGGCAGGGTAGCAGCGTCTGAAACTAAAAAATTAACCATTAAAAGTGAATTTGGGGTTTTTGAGTACTAAATTTCGGTTCTTTTTTAAACTTAAAGTTGGTTAAACTACTTTAAGTACGGGTTTTGAAATTATTGATAGTACATCCAATTTGCGTTAGGGATAGCAGCGATATACTTTTTTGAAATGAAATGGAAAAAAAGATTTAGCGAATAGCCCGACCCCGCCAACTGGCGGGAGAAACGCCTACCAAAAAGGCAGGCAGGCCCACCGAAACGGCAGGCAGGCTCAAGATTTTCTTAAAATTAGGCTGGCTTTAATTTTATGATTTATCCGAAATGGGTAGCATAATTCAAAAGAAACATAAAAAGCGCCACAATAAAATATCAAGAATTTGTTGTAAATTTGCAAACTAATTAAAAATAAATGTTAGATAAATTAAGAATCATAAAACAACGCTTTGATGAAGTTTCTGATTTAATCATCCAACCGGATATTATATCAGACCAAAAGCGCTACGTAAAAATTAGTAAAGAATACAAGGATTTAGGCGCAGTGATGAAAGTTGGTGATGAATATCGAGGGTTGTTGAAAAATATTGAAGAAGCCAAAGAGATTATTGCTGATGGATCCGATGATGATATGACCGAAATGGCTAAATTGGAAATTGAAGAAGCTGAGGCTCGGTTGCCGCAATTGGAGGAGGACATTAAGTTTATGTTGATTCCAAAAGATCCAGATGATGCCAAAAATGTAATGGTTGAAATTAGGGCAGGAACCGGTGGAGATGAAGCCAGTATTTTTGCAGGTGATTTGTATCGAATGTACACGAAATATTGCGCTGATAAAGGCTGGAAAACGAGTATTGTTGATATGAGTGAAGGCACTTCGGGTGGTTTCAAAGAAATCATTTTTAGTGTGGAGGGAGAAGATGTTTACGGAAATTTGAAATTTGAAGCTGGTGTACATCGTGTGCAACGGGTACCACAAACCGAAACGCAAGGACGTGTACACACATCGGCCGCCACTGTAATGGTTTTACCTGAAGCCGAAGAATTTGATGTGCAAATTGACATGAAAGATGTTCGGGTAGATTTTTTCTGTTCATCGGGGCCAGGAGGTCAATCGGTTAACACTACCTATTCTGCTGTTCGTTTAACACATATTCCTACAGGTCTAGTCGCGCAATGCCAGGATCAAAAATCGCAGCATAAAAATAAGGACAAAGCGATGCAGGTTTTACGTTCGAGGTTGTATGAAATGGAGTTGGCCAAAAAGCAAGAATCAGATTCTCTTAAAAGAAAAACGATGGTAAGTTCTGGTGACAGATCTGCTAAGATTAGAACCTATAATTATCCGCAAGGACGTGTTACCGAACATAGGATAGGTTTAACGATGTACGATTTGCAGAATATTATCAATGGTGATATTCATAGAATTATAGATGGTTTAAAATTGGCTGAAAACACTGAAAAGCTTAAAGAGCTTGGAGAAGTTTTTTAATATAGAATAATTGTGATAAAAATAAAACCCTCAAAAAAGTAAATTTTTGAGGGTTTTATTTTTCAAATTGTTTTAGAATCTGCTGGTTTAATTAGTTAATTTAAATTGCTTGATCTTTCGTTAATTTGAGAGAAACAAATATCCCAATAAAAAGGGAAAGCGCTATAAATGTTAGAGAAATCCATTCTGGAAATTTGTAAAAATGCATTAAGATGAGTTTTACCCCCACAAAACTTAAGATGGCAATTAAACTGTATTTTAGGTAATAGAATTTTACCAGCATATTTGATAGGAAGAAATACATGGATCGCAATCCAAGTATGGCAAAAATATTGGAACTAAATACCAAAAATGGGTCGGAAGTAATCGCCAAAATAGCCGGCACACTGTCTATGGCAAATAGGATATCGGTAAATTCAATAATAATCAACGCCATAAAAAGTGGGGTTGCTGCAGTTATATGTCTGAGTTTAATGAAAAAATGTTCACCTTGCATATGACTGGTAATAGGAACAATTTTTCTTATTTGTCGGTATATAAATGATTTTTTAGGCTGGAATTTTTCTTCCTTTGAAAACATCATTTTGTAGGCGGTGAAAAGCAGGAACACACCAAAAACATAGGTTGTAAAGCTAAACTTCTTGATGAGGATTACACCGAAGAAAATCATTAATGCCCTAAAAACGATGGCGCCTAAAATTCCCCAAAATAACACCCTGTGCTGATATTTTAATGGAATTTTGAATGATGCAAATATTACGGCAATCACAAAGATATTGTCAATACTTAAGGAGATTTCAATTAAATATCCGGTGATGTATTTTAAGACGGCATCTGTTGCGGTAAGATTATCCACATTGTCTATAATATTTTCACTATAAAGCCAATAAATAACACCAGAAAACAGGAAAGAAATAGCAACCCAAATCCCAGTCCAAATGGAAGCTTCTTTTGTGCTTATGATATGTGGAGTTCTATTAAATACACCCAAATCCAGCGCTAAAAAAATTAGAATTAGCAATACAAAAACTATCCAAACAATCATATCTTAGGTCTTCATTTTTAAATTGGGATTGTAAATATAGTTAATTTGACACTCCTTCTTTAAGCTATAAACAGGAAATTTGAATAAAAAAAATCCCAAACATTTGTTCGGGATTTTTTTATAAGCAAGTAATTAAAAAATCTATTTTATTTTATCTGCAATTGCCTTAAAAGCTTCTGGGTTGTTCATCGCTAAATCGGCAAGAACTTTACGGTTCAATTCGACATTGTTAGCTTTAAGTTTTCCCATAAACTGAGAGTAAGACATTCCGTATTGGCGTGCTCCGGCGTTAATACGCTGAATCCATAATCCGCGGAAACTTCTCTTTTTATTTTTACGGTCTCTGTAAGAATATAACATTCCTTTTTCAACCGCGTTTTTAGCTACTGTATAAACGTTTTTTCTACGTCCAAAGTAACCTTTTGCTTGCTTCAATATCTTTTTTCTTCGAGCTCTTGAGGCAACTGAATTTACTGATCTTGGCATAATTCATTTGTTTTTTGTAGTAGGCGGCAAAGTTTGCACTTAAATAGGCACTACTCCATGGTTAATAATTAAATTCCCTGTTAACTTTATTATTTTAAAGTTAGTTGTTGTAAAATATTATCTTTATCTGCGGTGTGAACCAAACCAGAATGAGTTAATTTTAATTTACGTTTCTTAGACTTTTTGGTCAAAATATGACTTTTAAAAGCGTGTTTTCTTTTTATTTGTCCAGAGCCGGTTAGCTTAAAACGCTTTTTGGCACTAGATTTTGTTTTCATTTTAGGCATCTTTCTTCTTTTTTTTATCTTGCTTATTATCTTTATACTGAGATTTATTTCAGTATTTTTTATCTTTTTTTCAAATACAAAAGCGAACTAGGCATACTTCGCGTAAATCATGCTTTGTTGCTGAACGTATTTGAAGTATTATTTCTTTTTGGGCGAAATGTACATAATCATACGTTTCCCTTCTAATTTTGGCATTTGTTCAACTTTTCCGTATTCTTCAACTTCTTGGGCCAATCTTAAAAGTAAAATATGTCCCTGATCTTTATAGATGATGGATCTTCCTTTAAAAAACACAAATGCTTTTAATTTAGCTCCTTCTTTAAGAAATGAAATCGCATGTTTCTTTTTAAAATCAAAATCATGTTCATCTGTATTAGGGCCAAATCTAATTTCCTTAACAACAACTTTTGTAGCTTTTGCTTTTTGTATCTTATCCCGCTTTTTTTGTTCGTAAAGAAACTTCTTATAATCGGTTATTTTACAAACGGGAGGAACCGCTTTGGGTGATATTTCAACCAAATCCAGTTCTAACTCATTGGCAAGTTCTCTTGCCTTAGCGATAGGATAAACACCTATTTCCACATTATCTCCTACCAAACGAACTTCATCAACATAAACAATTTTTTCATTTATTCTATGTTGGTCTTCTTTTACAACTCTCCAAGGTTTTCTTTGACCTTTATTTCTACTTAATGCTATAACGTTATGTTTTAAATTAAACTTAAAATTGCTCTAATGTACTATTTACTTCTTTATTTATTAATGAAATGAATTCATTTATTGTTGCAGAACCCATATCACCATCACCTTGTTTTCTTACAGAAACCGTGCCGTCTTTTTCTTCCTGTTCCCCTACAATCAACATAAACGGAATCTTATTCATTTCGGCATCTCTAATTTTTCTGCCGGTTTTTTCATTTCGATTATCTACAAGGGCGCGAATGTCGGCATTTTCTAACAAATTTAAAACTTTTTCGGCATATATTTGATATTTTTCACTGATTGGCAATATGATAACCTGCTCAGGAGTTAGCCAAAGCGGGAATTTACCGCCTGTATGTTCCAATAAAACCGCAATAAATCTTTCCATGGAACCAAATGGAGCTCTGTGGATCATCACTGGTCGGTGCAATTGATTGTCGGCTCCTTTATAGGTAAGATCAAAGCGTTCAGGTAAATTATAATCTACTTGAATGGTTCCTAACTGCCAGCTTCTGCCTAGAGCATCTTTTACCATAAAATCTAACTTTGGACCGTAAAATGCAGCCTCACCATATTCAATTTTAAAATCCAGCCCTTTTGCTGTAGCGGCATTTATGATGGCGTTTTCTGCTTTTTCCCAATTTTCGTCGCTTCCTATATATTTATCTTTATTTTCTTTATCACGTAAGGAAACCTGTGCTGTAAAATTTTCAAAACTCAATGATTTGAACACGTACAATACAAGATCAATTACGGCCTTAAATTCGCTGTCTAATTGATCTGGCGTACAAAATATATGCGCATCATCTTGTGTAAAACCTCTAACCCGGGTTAATCCATGCAATTCTCCGCTTTGCTCATACCTATAAACAGTTCCAAATTCGGCAAAACGTTTTGGTAATTCTTTATAGGAATAAGGTTTGTCGTTATAAATTTCACAATGGTGTGGACAATTCATTGGTTTCAGAAAGAATTCCTCCCCTTCTTTAGGTGTATGTATCGGTTGAAAACTATCAGCACCGTATTTTGCATAATGACCAGAAGTCATGTACAATTCTTTTTGTCCGATATGTGGCGTAATCACCATTTCATAGCCTGCTTTTTTTTGTGCTTTTTTCAAAAATTGTTCTAATCTGTCACGTAAAACAGCTCCTTTTGGAAGCCAAAGCGGTAATCCTTGTCCAACCTTTGCTGAAAAAGTAAACAATTCTAGTTCTTTCCCTAATTTCCTATGATCTCTTTTTTTTGCTTCTTCCAATAATTCTAAATACTCAGTAAGCATTTTTTGCTTTGGAAATGAGATGCCATAAACACGTGTAAGCTGGTTGTTTTTCTCATCACCGCGCCAGTAAACTCCTGCAACGCTCATAATTTTAACAGCTTTTATTAAGCCTGTGTTTGGAATATGCCCTCCTCTACATAAATCAGTAAAATCTGAATGGTCGCAAAAAGTGATCTCACCATCATTCAAGTTTTCAATCAATTCAACTTTATATTGGTTGTTTTGACCTTTATAATAATTTAAGGCATCATTTTTTGAAACTTCACGCAATTTAAACTCATACTTTCCACGAGCCATTTCAAGCATTTTTTGCTCTATTTGCTGGAAATCTTTATCAGAAATTACATCATCTCCTAAATCGACATCATAATAAAAACCATTATCAATAGCAGGACCGATGGTTAATTTAACATTAGGGTAAAATGAAGTTATCGCTTGCGCCATTATGTGGGCGGATGAGTGCCAAAAAGCTTTTTTTCCTTCGTCCTGATCAAAAGTATAGAGCACTAAACTTCCATTTTCATTTAATGGTGTTGAAACTTCAACAGTTTTGGAATTAAATTGTGCAGAAATTACATTTCTGGCAAATCCTTCGCTAATGCTTTTAGCAACATCCAAAGAAGTGCTTCCTTTTTGAAATTCTTTTATTGAGCCGTCAGGCAAAGTTATTTGAATCATGCTTTTTTATTTAAAAGAGCAAAGATATTGGAAAACTATCAGTTTCACAATACGTTTTATGTTATTAAGTGAAGCTTTTTTTACAGATGAGATTTATTTACACCTTATTACATGTATGCAAATCACTAATTTTTGAATGGAACAAAAATAAGGTAAGGGATGTAATTTTTTTTATCCTTTTTCGAATTGTAAAACACACAATTTCAACAGGGTAAAAAATAATTTAATTTTTCTTCAAAAAAAGGGATAAAAAATTTGTTTTAGGAAGATAAAAGGGATTACATTTGCAACCGCTAAGAAAGGAAAGGGGGGTTGGTTAGTTCATAAAAAGATTGAAAAAAACTTTAGAGATAAAATATCAAATTTTATTTGGTCATTATAAAATAAGGTTTTACATTTGCACCCGCTTAGGGAGACAGGCGAAGTTCATCAGGAAAATTTGGAATGGTTTTAAAAAGATCAGTTAGTTCGATTCTAACGTTTCTACAACATATTGCAGGGGGGGAAGGGGTTAGTTAATAGCTACCGAGATTCTTTTGCAGAATAGAAGAAGTTCA
>DATCTJ010000017.1:0-3229 GCA_036568005.1 Lutibacter sp.
AACATTTGCCAACAACGCATATGCCAAATTGCTTAATTACAATTAATAGAATATTTTTTATTACTTTTAAAATAAAATAACAAGCTATGGAAAATTTCGGTTTCAAACCCGCAACTTGCCATATCCAAAACCGTTGTGCGTAATTTTAAAAAGAGATTCCGTATTACTATGGAACCTCTTTCATTAATTAAAGCTCAAACCGTTTTTTGTAAAAATCATACAACAAATCTATATCATTTGAGCAAAGTAAAGGAATTGCTTCAGCAAGAACACTTTCATCCCAATTCCACCATTTTATTTCTAACAACATTTCTATATGCTTATCCTCAAATCTTTTTTTTATTAATTTGGCAGGATTTCCACCAACAATGGAGTATGGCTCTACATCTTTGGTTACTAATGCACGACTGCCAATTACAGCTCCATCACCAATTTTTACTCCAGGCATTATCATAACTTCACTACCAATCCAAACATCATTCCCCACAATTGTATTTCCTAATGATTTATATCCATCTTGACTTTGATTAAAACTTTCAATTTCTGACATATAATAAAATGGAAAACTTGAAATCCAATCATATCTGTGACCTTGATTTCCTGCCATAATAAAACTTGCTCCACTTCCAATAGAGCAATAAGAACCAATAATTAATTTATCAACATCATCTCTGTCAGGAAATAAATAACGAGCACAATCGTCAAAGGAATGTCCATGATAATAACCAGAATAATAAGAATATTTTCCAGCAATAATATTAGGATTTGTAATATGATCTTGAATAATTTTGCCTTTGAAAGGACTTTCGAAGAAATTTTTCATAATAACGTAAATTTAATTTTTAGACAACAAAAAAAATGAACAAGGAAAGCCCTGTCCCTATAAATGATTAAAACTTTTATACTCTAATGTGTTAACTTCATAAGAACAAATATATAGAAAATAAAAACTACGCACAACATCGGCTTGGCAAAATGCGGGGTTAAGTGCAAAATTGAACTTCTCGACTTTTTATCCGCCAAAAGCTGTTTGCTTTTGTTTTTTTATTAAATTTACCAAAAGGCTCACAGCTTTGGCTACGTTTCGGTCTGAATTGAACTTTCGCTCAATTCAAGCCCGCACTTCGCCAAGCCGCGGCCCGTTGGGCGTAATTAAGAATTATAAATTTATTCAAAATTGTTAATATGACAAAGAAAATTAAAGCTACACACGAAGGAATTTTAAAAATTGGAGAGACAGAAATTCAAGTTGCTGTTTTAGAAGATGGGAAAAGAATAATCACACAAACTGGAGTTTTTAAAGCATTAGACAGACCTTCAAGAGGTAATTCAAGGATTGATCAAATACCTACATTTATGGATGCAAAAAACTTGCAACCTTATGTAAGTCAGGAACTTAGAGATGTGATCAATAAAGTTGATTATATTGGTTTAAATGGAAAAGTTCAAGAGGGTTTTGATGCAAATATTTTACCTCTTGTTTCTGAATTATATCTACAAGCTCGTGCATCTGGTGATTTATTAAAAAGTCAAATGGAAACAGCTCTAAAATGCGAAATATTAGTTAGAAGTTTAGCTAAAATTGGTATTACAGCATTAGTTGACGAGGCTACTGGTTATCAATACGATAGAGAAAAAGAAGAGCTACAAAAAATATTAAAAGGCTATATTTCTGAAGAGCTTCTACCTTGGCAACAAAGATTTCCACACGAATATTACAAACAAATTTTCAGACTAAATGGTTGGGAATATAATGTGCAAAATTTAAAACTTAAACCTTCCGTTGTTGGAAAATGGACAAACGCATACATTTATAAACAACTACCAAAAGGGGTTCTTGAGGAATTAAAAAGAATAACACCAAAAGATGATGAAGGAAAACATACAGAACATTTGCATAGAAGATTAACCGAAGATATTGGTCATCCAAATCTAAATAATCAGATTATAACTGTTGTTACAATAATGAAATTATCAAAAAATTGGAAAGACTTTATAAAGAAATTTAATGATTTATTTGGTCAGACATCATTCGATTATGAAGAATAATAAAACTACGCCCAACACCGCATATAGTTTATTGCTTGGTTATTACCTATTTACGAAAATCCTAGCGGATTTTCTAGGTAAGTAATTATTTACTAAATTAGGTACTTAATCACGCAACAAACCATATTCAAACACGTTGTGTGCAAGCTGAAAAATGATAGTTAAAAACAAAAATTTAGATATTCCTCACGGAAATACAGTTGTTTGGAGATATGTCGGATTAGACAAATTTCTCGACCTGTTAATATCTCAAGAATTGTTCTTTTCTAATGCAGCAAAAATGTCTGATAAATACGAAGGACTTATTCCAAAACGTAATCAAGACTACTTATTAAAATCAATTAAAAGTAACGGACTTTCAAGAGAGGACGCTGAAATTGAAAGACAAATAAGATTAAAAGATATACATTCACTTAAAGAATTAACTCTTTTAAATTGTTGGACAATAAGCCAAAGTGAATCCTATGCTTTATGGAAAATTTATCTTGGAGGCTCTAAATCTGGAGTAGCTATAAGGACAACTGTTGCAAAACTCACAAAAGCAATTAAAAAAGGAAATGACCCATTCAAAGAAGACATTTTTATTTCAAAAGTAAAATATACTGATTTCATCAAAGAAGAACCAGAAAACAGATTTAATGTAATAACGACCAAAAATAAATTTTACGATTACGAAAAGGAGTTAAGACTTTTTATATTTCATTATCCGCAATCAGAAGACGGAATTAAACCACCATATAACGTATCGACTGGAAGACGGTTGAAAGTCGATTTAAATGAATTAATTGACGAAATTTATTTAAGTCCGTTTGTTGGAAAATGGTTTGACAAAACCATAATTGAAATTTTAAATAAGGTAAATCCAACATTGAGTCAAAAAATTAAAAACTCGGAAATATTAGATGAATAAAAGCCAGCACACAACAATGTATAACCAAAATTGTTTCATTTAGTAAAATTGAATGTTTTGTAATACATATTTTATTAAATTTATCAAACGAAAAAAATTGCTAACCAAATCACAACTTTGGTTATACTAACACGTTGGCAAATATTGGTGGATTGCGATTTTTTATAAAAGTTCTTTAAGGGTTTTTAGTCTTATTTGGTTTTGTCATCTAAACCTAAAACGAAGACTTGATTGTTTAAGATATTTGTTTGGCGAAATAGCGTTTTTTAT
>DATCTJ010000018.1:0-9674 GCA_036568005.1 Lutibacter sp.
AAAAAACAGTAGTTTTTTGGTGGTCAGTTTGCTCCGAAACTGGTGGTCATTTTGAATTGGAAAGTGGTGGTCAGTTTGCTCCGAAACTGATGGTCAATTTGCTCCGAAATTAGGTGGTCAATTTGACCGTTTTTTCCAATATCCTCGTCTTTTACTTCCAAACGCCATCTGTCTAAATAGGTTACTTTTTCAGATTTGTGAATTTCTAAACCATAATCTATCTGACTGGAGGTAAACCAACCAACACGCTCATCAAAATATCTTCTTTTCATGGGAACTTTTGGTAATAAAATCATAGAATTGCTCATTTCAACAGAAACCATTCCAGTACTCGAGTTTGATGGTGGTTCACTGGCCGAATAAGTTTTTACATGACGCATTTCAATATTTTCCGGATAACTTTTTATGCTTTCAATAAATGAATTTTTAGGCTCAAGTTTTGTTATTTTATATTGTTTTCTCACAAATTCAGGCAAACCCAAAGGTTTTACATCCGTAGTAAAAAGCTCTGTAACATCAATTACTGTTGCAGTTTTATCATTGTTGAACGCTTTAATTGGGAATGCAAATAAAACAGGTTCAAAATTTGAATTCACCACAGCTTCATATACAGGAAGTTCTTGATTGGCAACAATATTGTGCGAAACTACCCGCAACAAAATTTGCTTGTCTTTTTTCTCCCAGCGCAATACCTGGGTATTTGTTTTTTGTCCACCAAAACTTTGGTCATTTGACGTGTTTTTTGAAATTCGGGTCACCATTAAAAGTTCTCTTCCAAGCAATGAATCTGGAATTTCAAAAAGGTAAGCTTCATCAACAAAATGAACTTTAAAAAGGCCTTCATCAGTTTTGGCATCTTTTGTAATTACTTTAGAATAAGGCTCTATAGCGCCTTTTTTAGGTTTTTCTGGTGGCGTAGGAGTTTCAACCGCATCTTTCTTTTTTTTCTTTTTTTGGGCTTCTGCACTCGGGGATATTCCAACTATTAACAGGAAAGTTAATAAGCTAGTTAAAAAGCTTTTTGTCATAATAATTAAAGGTTTGATTAATGTTGATAATTAAGGCTCTAAGATATTAAAGCACATGGTGATTTGTCTTAAATTTTTGTTAAAGAAAGTGAATGAAAATTTATAAATGTTAAATATTAAACAGTGAAGCAAGATAACAAAATGATTAAATAGTTCATGTAATAATCAGTAAAAAAGCTGCCTGAAAATTTTAATTTCCGGGCAGCTTTTTTATTGCTTTATTTAATTGGAATTCAATTTCTATTCAGCTGTTTCTGAATTTTTTCAATGGCCGATTCAATCGGTTTGTCTGGCTCAATAACATTATAGGCACCCCAAAATTCAGGATCTTGAAATCCGGAAGTATTGTCGCTCATAATAACGGAAGGCCTCAATCTATCTTTAGGTTTGGGAAGTTGGCCGTCATTGCTTTTTTCCCAATCGGTAACTGCCATTTCAATAGTGGTATAATAGATGGTGTTAAACCATTTTTTAGCCCAGTTAATTTTAAATCCGAGTTCAACCCGGCTGTATCCATAATACCATTTGCCATCCTTTTCCCGGTATTCCACTTGATAATTGGCTTGAATTGGAAGCACGTCGGCATTTTTAGGTTTTTTAATGATAAAGTAACGACTTGCTTTTTGTTTGTTTTCAAGATTTAAATAAAATTTGGCATTGGTTAAAGCCAATGTTTGTGCATCGATATATAGTTTTCCATAAAAATAGGGTTCATTGATGTGTTTTTTTTGTTTAAAATTGACAACATGAATAAGTCTGTTGTCAATTTTTGTGGAAATGTCAAAAGTAAAATCATAAACATCAACCATATCTTCATCAAATATCATTGCTGTATTTTTCATGATGTCGATATATAAGGTGTTAAATGGCCCTCCTCTGAGTTTAAATGCTATGGTGTCCAATTTGTTATAATCAGTACTTTTACGCGCTTTATATATTTTTAAAATATCGCTTTTATCAGTGGTGTAAGGTTGTTTGTAAATTTCAATTACGGCTTCGGAAAGGGATACATAAGTCCTTCTTTTTTTGATGGTTTCTCTATAGAATGAAGTCATTTTTAAGTCGTCATTGTAATAATTGTCGCCTTTTCGTTTTAACATTTCCTGGACTAAGGATGTGGCATTTTTCACATTAATATTAACTTCAGAAAGTTCTTCTATATAGGTTTCAAGCCTTACAATTGAATTTTCTTTATTAAGATCAGATAAACTGACCACCTTACTGGTATAGCCTAAAAAAGAAACAGTTACCCTGCGGTTTGAATATTTTTTTGGAGCTTTCAATAAAAAATCCCCTTGGGTATTTGTAATGGTACTAATATTTGTTCCATTAATCAATAATGTTGCAAATTCCAATGGTTTTTTTGTTTTACTGTCAATAACACTCCCTCGATATTCGTTAAATCCAATGGTGTCATTGAGAATTCTATTGGTTGCGTAACTGGAATTTTGAAATCCGCCAATGATAAGCATTAGATAAAAGGAAGTAATAAAAGATTTTCTGATTGAAAATAAGCCCTGTTTTATCATGGTTAGCAAGTTTAAGTTAAGAACACAAATTTGATTATACAATATACAAAATTTTCAATAAGTTTTAAATTTAAAAAGGAACTGTATTGCTACAATTCCTTTTTAATTTGTTAGATTTTCGATTTAGGAACCGGAAAACCACGATCTCGAAGCAGGGCGTCAATTTTAGCATCTCGTCCACGAAAATCTCTGAAAGCTTCTGCAGGATCAACGGAATTTCTTGGAGCAAATAAATATTTTACCATTTTTGCTGATAATTCTTTGTCGTAAAATCCGCCTGGCGCTTCTTCAAATGCTTCGGAAGCATCTGCGGTAAGCACATCAGCCCACATATAGCCATAATAGGCGGTTGCGTAGCCTTCTCCAGAAAAAACATGGCCAAAATGAGGCGTTCTGTGGCGCATAACCAATTCTTTTGGCATATTCATTGCCGCTAAAGTTTCTTTTTCAAAAGCGGCTACATCTATATTTGCTGGGTCGGCCAAATGAAATTTCATATCCATAATTGCTGAAGCCAAATATTCGGTGGTGGAGAATCCCTGGTTAAAGGTCGAAGATTTTTTAATTTTCGCAACCAAAGCTGCAGGAATTGCCTCACCTGTTTTATAATGCACTAAAAATTGGTTGATTACTTTATCGGTAGATAGCCAACGCTCTAAAACCTGCGATTGAAATTCGGTATAATCCCTAACACCTCCGTTAAGCGTTGGATATTTTACGTCTGCTGAAAAGAAATGCAAGGCGTGGCCAAATTCATGTAAAAATGTTGTGGCGTCATCCCAAGAAACCAAAACGGCTTCTCCCGGACCCGGTTTTACAAAATTTGAATTGTTTGAACCCAAAACAGTTTGTTTACCATCAAATGTTGAGTAATCTCTATAGGTTGTGGCCCAGGCGCCAGACCTTTTTCCTTGTCGTGCAAAAGGATCTAAGTACCACAATCCGATATGTTCACCAGTTGATTTGTTGGTTACTTCCCAAACTTTTACATCTGCATGAAATACTGGGACTGATCCTTCTGGAACAGGCGAAAATTTGAAATTAAATACTTCGTCGGCTACAAAAAATAAGGCTTGGGTCAATTTATCCAGTTGTAAATATTGCTTTACTTCATCAGAATCCAAATCGTATTTTTCTTTTCTTACCTTTTCAGCATAATAGAGATAATCCCATGGTTGAATGGTAATATTGTCATTATTTTTATCAGCAATTGCCTGCATATCAGCAACTTCTTCGTTAACTCTTGCAATGGCCGAAGGCCAAACGGCATTCATGAGCGCCATGGCATTTTCAGGCGTTTTAGCCATTCTGTTTTGCAGGCGCCATTCGGCAAAATTATCAAAACCCAAAAGGGCCACACGTTCTTTTCTGAGCTTCAGAATTTTGGCCACATTCTCTTTATTGTCAAATTGATCGTTATTATCGCAACGTGAATAGTAGTTTTTCCAAACTTTTTCACGCAATGCTCTTTCATCCGAATAGGTTAAGAAAGGCGCCATGGAAGATCTTGTGTTGGTAATGGCATATTCCCCTTCGCGACCTTTGTCTTTTGCTGCTTTCTCGGCGGCTTTAATCATAGATTCAGATAATCCGCTTAATTGGTCTTTGGTTAAGTAAACCACATAGTTTTCTTCATCGGCTAAAATATTATTTGAAAAATTGGTATAGATTGATGAAAGCTCTTTGTTAATTGCAGCGTAACGCGCTTTTTTCACATCATCCAATTCAGCGCCGTCCATGGCAAATCTTTCATAAATAAGTTTTACAACCCTTTGTTGGTCGGCTTCTAAAGGATTTTTTAAAGAATTTTCGTAAACTGTTTTAATTCTGTCAAATAATTTTTTGTTTTGAGAGATTTTTGAACTGAATTCCGACAATACCGGAGCCATTTCTCCTTGAATTTTTCTGAATTCCGGTGATGATAAATTGGCACTCCAAATTCCGTAGTATTTAAAAACGCGATCTAGAACTTCTCCCGATTTTTCCATCATCACAATGGTGTTTTCAAAAGTTGGCGCATCAGTATTGTTGGTGATGGCATCAATTTCTGCCAAATTTAGGGCCATTCCTTTTTCTAAGGCGGGTTTAATGTCCTGAAGATTCATTTTGTTAAAAGAAGGAACTCCGCCAAAAGGGCCAGTCCATTTTTCTAATAACACATTGTTGTTTTGCATGGTTGCTAATTTTTCTTTTTTTTGCGCAAAAGTAGCAGAAACTATTAAAGTGCAAAAAATAACCGACTTTAAAGTTATTGATGTAAAATATTTATTCATAATTGGTTGGGTTTTTTGGGAAGCATATTATGTAATATGACTTATTAGTTTAGATGTTCAAATTTAAATATTTATATGCAATAATTTCCTATATAAATGTAGTTTATATTCGTTTTAAAGTACAGGTAATTTTTTTTGAATTTATATTGAAATGTGGAATTTTTGGGATGAGTCTATTTTTAAAAACGGACTTGTTCTTTCTTCATAAAATTTAAATAGAATTTGGTGCCTTTTCCCATTACACTATCATTTTTAATGATAATTGGCGTACATTCTGATTTTGAAATAATTCCGTCCTGATTTTTTGGTGTAGAGAAATACCATAAAATGTGTATTTCATTTTTAGCTTTATCAGTCGTTTCTTTTGTAAACTCAGGTTGTCTAAATAATTGGCTTAAAGCTTTCATTTTTCCTATTTTTGGAACTCTTACAATTACGGGAGTACCCATAATCTTTTTCACTTCATTTAAACTTATGCCGTTCTCTATAGCCGCAATTTTAGTGGTTTGCTCTGTTAGAAAGGCACTGAAGGTTGGGTAATTTTTTTCCTGTGCTTCTTGAGAAAGCAAAACGCTGGAAAATAGAAAGAAAATTAAAAAAGTGGAAATAACAGATCTTTTCATTAGACCAATATACAAAAAAAACCTAAAAACTTCGAAATATTAGATTTTCGGGAAAATTATGTATTTAAAATTGAAAGGCATTTAATTCGTGACCATGAATTTACTAGTACCTGCTTCAATCTACTGTGTGTTTTAACAAAAAAAGGAACTACAATTAAGTAATTCCTCCTATATTTATTCTGAAAATGATAAATTAAATTCAGCTTAGGTTTTTATTTTCCTAGCTCAACAAACAAGCCTTCTTCGCTATTGTTAATTTTGGCTAAGTTCTTCTTGGTCAAATCTTTAATTGTTTTATCCCATTTTTTATTACTTAAACCAGACTGCGTTTTTAAGTCGTTTAAAAGCATTGGAGAATTTGCTTTTAAAATATTGAAAATAACTTTTTCATCCTCGCTCATTTCAACCGCTTTTTTTTCTGGCCGCATTTGCGGAAAGAATAAAACGAATTCTTTGTAGACATTATAAACATTGAGTTTAATGGATGTTGAAGTGGTCACTCTGACTTTTTTGTGACTATAACATGTGATTTATCTGATATAATCTGCGAAGTAGGATTTTTAATTTATAGATTTGAATTTAGTTTTCCATGGCACTTTTTATATTTGATACCACTTCCACAATGACATTTTTCATTTCTGCCAATTTTTTTATTAGATCGAACTGATGACATAGAGGAATTGGAAACAGTTGCAAAATTACCTATATAATAATCGACACCGTCATCCTTAGGAGTTTTCTTATAATTAGGTTCTAAAGTCTTTAATACTTCATGTCCGATTTGCCTTAAAGATGCTCTTTCCGCATTTTGTAATGGAATTGATTTATTTTCATATTCAGTTGAAACTCCTAATGAATTTTCTTTTGATATCCTCGCATAAGTTCTTTCTAGTGAGGAATCAATATGTGCGCCGCCATCTTGATTGGCTGCAGTTAAAACCAATTCCTTTCGAGTAATTGTTTTATTCTCATTATCAATAAAGATTATTTCATTCCACCAATTCTCAAAGGATATAAAATAGTTAAATTCCGCATTATCTAACATCGCGGTATATTTATATCCGTTGGCAGTAGAAGCCATCATTGCTAAGCCATTAAATGAAAAAGAAGATGAAGGTTCAAATTTAGCGTTTGTACTTATAAAATCAATCACTTTTTTATTCATTAAACCTAATAAAGAATGTGACTGTTTTGTGTCATGTAATAATACACGTAATGTAAGTGCAATTCTTTTTGATTCACCATCAAATCCATTGTCAAAGGAATTACATGAATTTTTTAAAAACTCAATTTGTTCATTGTAATGTTTTTCATAATCACTATGATTTAATGGGATTTTAGTCATTAGATAATATAATTTTTAATAAGTTGTTAATTAATAATAATTTAAATAAATATATTAAAAGATTACTTGAACATTAATTAGCAAATCTTTCTTTAATAAAATAAAATTCAAATTGGTTGGAATATTCTGAATAGCCTGTTTCAAACCAAAAGTATTTTCTATTTTCATAATCATCATTACCACATTTTATTGTTAAATATATCTTGACCTTAAAAGTATTATTTCCTATATACTTTATATTATAAGGTTCATAATAACCAAAACTATTGATATAACAGTTAGGCAGGCTTTTAGGAATGATTTTCCTTAAATGTTCCTTTGTGGCTTTATAAGCCCTCACTTTCCATTCATCAGAGTATTCAATATCATTTGTTGAATAAGAAATATTATTTTCTATTTTTTTTAGATTATTCTTTATAACAAATGCTGTATCACCCTCCTCTAAGCTAAGAAATAATTCAGCCTCTTTTTTCCATTCTTCTGAACCAATTCTTTTTTGGTTATTTTGTTGTTCTATAGGTTGCTCAATTGGTTGTTTAACAGGTTCTTTAATTTCATTATATTTACAACTTAATAGTGAAATAAGAAGCGCTAGTGTCATTATTTTATTCATAACTGATATAACTTGAAATTGCTATTTTATTTGACTAAGTTTCCTAATTATGGACTTTTAAATAAGGTGTTGAGTGCCCTCATTTGTTAATTTTCTTTAATTGCCTCAATGACTGTCCATAGTTCATCTGTTTCACCTTTCAACCTTATTTTTACCGTACTGAAATTTGCTTTAATTACAAATGCTTCTCTTCCTGATGGGATGCTAACAATCATTCCATTGTTCATTAATTGCTGTATAGCTTCATAATCTTTATGAACTGAATATTCAGTAAACTTATCTAATACTTCTTCACTAGATGCACCCATATAACCTGATTGAGTTATGTAGACAGTAGTTAAATTATCACCATTAGAGAAATACCCTATGATGAATAATGTTATAATGCCTATTACCACTGCATTTATCGGTTTTATATTTTTTATATTAAACTCTTTGTTTTGAGTGGCTGTCGATTTTTTGTAATTTGGGTTATCGAACTCTTTTTTGCATTGAGGGCATCTAATGCGTTTTGTTACTTTTATTTCATCTTTTATTATTAATTGTGAATTGCATTTAGGGCAGTTTGTGTTTTTCATTATGAGAATATTTGTGAAACAATATCAACTATTGCATAAATTAAACATAAAGAGAATAAGGAGATTAAAATGAGATTGATTACATTATAAAATGAATCATCCCGGACTTCGTCTACAGCTTCTGCAAATAATGGAGTAGTTTCAATTGTATTATCCTCAAATAATTGACTAGATGAAGTTTTTTCTGGTTTTTTCATAACTTAAATATATTTAATTTTGGTTAAACTCGCCGTAGGGTCTTGATATGGAAGGTTGAAACACCCTTATAAATTGTCTATAATTTAGGCGCACATCTGTTGTGTTTAATAATGATAAGGTATTATATGAATTTGCGTTCTTCATATTAAAAGCAATTTTTAAACCCTATTTCAAATATATAAGATTTTGAGGACTTTTTAAGTTATGTGTATGATTTTATTTGTGATAACCTAAAGCCCTTAATGCGAGCGTAAAAACCTGTGGTATTTTTAGAGGCACTTGGTATTAAAATTTAAATTTATTATTCTAAATAAAAACAAGGGATACTTTTTAAAATATCCCTTGTTTATAAAATTATTAATATATTTTAATTTAATTAATCAATTATTGCATTAATTTTATCATCCAATTCACCAACTAGATTCTTGTCTAATGCATTTTCTCTTACATTCTTTAATAACTCATTAAGTGTAGATTTCATCTTACTACGTTTTACCGATGAATTCTTTACATTAAACTGTAATTCTGAGATAGTATTACTCAATCTTTCATACCCTAAACTATCTGCACCATGAAAGGCTAAATATTTATACAATCCATTATGGCTTTTTAATAAGTGTATAGGGTCTATATCCATTGATAACTTCTGAACCTTATGATAACTCTTTACCCAAAGACTCAATAACTTATTCTGAACAGTATCGCTACATAAATCTTTCAACAGAACCTTATCTAAGTCTAACCTTCGCTTTAAACTCTTTTTAAGTTGTAATTCATATCTTAATATGTTTTTATCAAGGTAAAAGGAACTTAATGAATTATATGTTTCTTTATCTTTAGCTCTAATCTCTTTGAGTTTATCATAAAATATTAAGGATTTATAATCCGACTTAGTGAAAAAGGTAACAGAATCCTTGAACCGCATCATCTCCAATCTAGGAAATGAGACTAAACAAGAAATATACTGATGAACAGAATAATCAACTTCTAAATTAAACCCAAAATCAACTCTAGTTAGGATTGCCTTACTCATATCAACATTAAGATTATCTGAAAGCATTTGAACAGCATCTAGTGTAGTATTCTTATTTAAATGAGTCAAATTGTTACCAAAGAAAAACTTAGGCAAAGAGCCATTGAAGAACAATGTTAAAGGGTTATTATTTAAGTCAAACTTTATTGTTACTTTAAAATTGGATAAGTTGAAAGAAATAGTGTAACAATTCTCTTTAATTGTTTTACTTCCTTTGATTATTAAATCTTCAAAGTCTTGGTATTTGTATTGGTTAAGGTTTATGTAACCTTTTATTGTATCAATCATAATTGTTTCCTTTATATGGTAATTAAATTGGATATATCGGATCAAATTGTGCCAGTGATATCGGTTTGTTAGTGCCAGTGATATCGGTTTGAATTGTGCCACTTTTGTGGTTGATTTAAAAATCATAACGTTTCGATTTGTGCCAGTGATAACGGTTTGAATTGTG
>DATCTJ010000019.1:0-14517 GCA_036568005.1 Lutibacter sp.
CATTATTGTCCGGTTAAATTTTTAAAAACAAACAGACCGCCCCGATGGGGCTTAAATAATTGAAATTTTTCATCTGTTTACATTTTGTTTTTTATTGGTACAGCTGCAGTTCGCCATTAATCATTCTGCAGTGTATCAAAATTTGTTATGCTCGTTTCATTTTTCTACAAACATTTAGCTCCTACGGAGCTGTTTCAGTCCCAGAGGGACGACCTATTTGTAGAAAAATAGATTTTTCCCAAAAACAAGCCCCAGCGGGGCGAACTGTTTATCAAGTCCCATTTTGATTGAGATAAATCATTTTTTATGAATTTTTATCGGACAACAATGAAAATTAGTTATTAATCTTTATAATTATCCCACAATTTGTCAACTGCTTTAAATTTATAAAATTCATTTATATATTTCATTTTTTTAGTTGCATAATCATAACTTGAATTTAATGAAAAAGTAGAGTCACTAAGTATTATTCCTCTTTTTTCATATATGTAGAGAGTTCTATATTTATATAAATAATGTTGAATTATAATTGTATCACTTTTTGTTATGAATAGGCCTTCTTTATATAATTTATTTCCAGCATATTTTCTTGGTTTGTTTTTCATTAATAAACATTCGAATATGGCCATTGCATTTTGAACTGAATTTTCATACGAGAGATTACAATCTTGCATGAATAGTGAATCATCGTAAAAAATATTGGATTTAATACCGTGATATGATACGCGCTCACCAATCCGAATTACCTTATTATTAGGTGAAAGGAGAATAGGATCAATATGTTTAATGGTATATTTTTTTGAATAATCAATGCTGTCATAACCAGACCTATCTTTATAGTGTAAAAATATTTCTTTCTCAAATTCATTATAGAAATAACCTTGAGTTTTTAACTTTTTATTATCGAAATCAGAATCTGTTAGATTCATAATATATTCCTTATAACGCATTGAACAAGAATTAAAAAGAAATATTATTGTTATAGCAATTATTTTATTAAGGTTTTTCATTTCTTTAGATGGTACAAATTATTATATCACTACAAAACATTCTATCACGCATAAAAATTTTGCTGATAATTAAAATATTCAATATCCAACAGATTTTTTAGCAATTTCTATGAATACTCAAACATAAATTTTGAGTAAGTTAAAACTAGGGAAAATATAATAAGAAATTCAAGGATTTTCAAACAATTGAGTTAAATTGTTATATACCTTATAAAAATGAGTTCCTTCTAGACTTTTGGAAGATCATTTAATTTAGAATCTTCATTTTCTGCTGGAGGCGCAAAATTTCCGTATCCATCAAACATATTGTCGAATTCCGAGCTTTGGGAAACACAAATATTTTATGAGTTTTTACTTTAACTGACATATTTGCAGATTATAATTGTTTTAAATGGGTTTACTTTGAAAAAGGTTCTAAAATTGGGCTTTACCATCATTAAAGGGCTACAGCATTATTTTTACATTTTAAGCTTATCAATTTGTAGGCTTCTAAATATCCACTCCAGTTTTTTAGCGCTTTGGTCTGATTTTGGCGGTAATTGTTGCAATAAATTTAAACTAAAATGTTTGTTGCATAAAAATTATGCATAGAATATTTTTTAAAATTAAAATATAGAGTATGAATCAAGTTAAAGAAAACAACACGGTTAAAGTACATTACACAGGGAAATTATCAGACGGACAAGTTTTTGACAGTTCTGAGGGAAGAGAACCATTAGAATTTACTTTAGGAAAAGGACAGATAATTCCTGGTTTTGAAAAAGGGGTAATCGACATGAAATTAAATGAGAAAAAAACCATTACAATTGCCAAAGAGGAAGCGTATGGAGATATCAATGACGATTTAAGACAAGAGGTAAAAAGAAGCGAACTTCCACAAGATATTACCCCCGAAGTTGGTATGGGACTTGTTTCTAAAACTCCGGATGGACAAGAAATGAATTTACTTGTAGTTGAAGTTAGAGAGCATAGCATTGTTATAGATGGAAATCATCCATTAGCCGGCAAAGACCTTATTTTTGATCTTGAAGTGGTGGAGATTAAAGCATAAAATATTTACTTATTTTAAATTCCCTGACGGCCTTTGTTGAACAAGTTTCAGCAAGGACTGTCAGGATTTTTTTACTATTCTTTTAATTCAGACGCCTCATTTTCTATTGGAGGCGCAAAATTTCCGTCTTCATCAAATAGTTCGTCAAATTCTGGGTTATGGGAAAACACAAATTTTTCTGGTTGTGGACCCGTTTTTTTGAAGATGAAGGCAAAAATAAACCCGATCAAAAATCCTGATAAATGGCCTTCCCATGAAATTTTTTCTTCCATAGGAAAAATATACCAAACGGTGCTTCCATATAAAAAAACCACAATTAAAGAAACTGCCGCCAAGCGATAATATTTGCGGAAAACACCGCTAAAAAAAATAAAACTCACCAAAAAATAAACCACGCCACTTGCGCCAATATGATAGGATGGACGCGCAAAAGACCAAGTTAACAATCCGGTTAAAAAAATTCCCCATAGCAAAACTTTTGTGGCGATGCCTTCATAAAAATAATACAAACTCGCCAGCATTACCAATAAAGGAATAGAATTGCTGAACAAATGTTCGATGCTGCTGTGCAAAAACGGTGAAAAAATAATGCCACGCAATCCCAATAATGTTTGCGGATAAATGCCGAAATAGTTAAAATTAATTTTAAATTTTATTTCCAAATAATACACCAACCAAATTGAAAAAACGGCAATAACAGGAATGCTTATAAATTTTCGGGGGAATATGGATTTACTTTCTGGCATATAAAAATTTAAATTATGAATGGATGAATTTATTAAAATTTTGCCACTAAATTATGATATTTAAACAAAATGTTTTTGCATTAGGGATAGGAGCCCTTCGACTACGCTCAGGATAAACTTCTCCTTTTTTATTTTTATAAAAAAGATTTAACGAATAGCCCGGCACAAATGTAATGCAGTGCAATGCCCAACAAATTATTATGCTTATTTTTACGCTATGAATGAGCCATTAGCAGAACGCATACGTCCGAAAACCTTAGATGATTACATTAGCCAGCAGCATTTGGTGGGGAAAAACGGTGCGTTGACCGAGCATATTAAGCGCGGCATTATTCCGTCTTTGATTTTTTGGGGACCGCCGGGAATTGGGAAAACCACGCTTGCAAACATTATTGCAAAAGAATCCAAACGGCCATTTTATACGTTGAGCGCCATAAGTTCGGGTGTTAAAGATGTTCGGGACATTATCAATAAAGCCAAACAGGGCGACGGATTGTTTACCGAAAAAAATCCGATTTTATTTATTGATGAGATTCACCGTTTTAGCAAATCACAACAGGATTCGTTGCTGGGAGCGGTTGAAAAAGGTTGGGTAACGTTAATTGGCGCAACCACCGAAAATCCGAGTTTTGAAGTAATTCCTGCTTTGTTGTCACGTTGCCAAGTTTATGTGTTGAACTCTTTCAGCAAAAAGGATTTGGAAGAATTACTTCAACGCGCTTTAAAAGAGGATGCTTTTATTTCCAGAAAAAATATTATTTTGGAAGAAACGGAAGCTTTATTGCGGGTTTCGGGAGGCGATGCACGAAAATTATTAAATATTTTTGAGTTGGTGGTAAATACTGAAAAAGAACCCATAAGAATCACCAATGAACTGGTGCTCTCAAAAATTCAAAAAAACACGGTATTGTACGATAAAACCGGCGAACAACATTACGATATTGTTTCGGCTTTTATAAAATCGATTAGAGGAAGCGATCCAAATGCCGCAGTTTATTGGTTGGCGCGCATGATTGAAGGCGGCGAAGACGCAAAATTCATTGCGAGAAGAATGCTGATTTTGGCTTCGGAAGATATCGGAAATGCAAATCCGACTGCCTTAATTTTAGCAAATAACACGTTTCAGGCAGTGAATATTATCGGTTTTCCAGAATCGCGGATTATATTGAGCCAGTGTGCGGTTTATTTGGCAAGTTCTGCAAAAAGCAACGCCTCCTATGAAGCCATTGGAAAAGCGCAAACCATTGTAAAAGAAACGGGTGATTTATCGGTTCCCTTGCATTTGAGAAATGCGCCAACCAAGCTGATGAAAGAATTGGATTACGGCAAAAACTACAAATATGCGCACAGCTTTGAAAATAATTTTACCGAGCAGGAATTTTTGCCCGACGACATAAAAAACACCAAAATTTATGAACCCGGCAACAATGCCCGCGAAAACACCATCAGGGATTTTTTGAAGAAACTGTGGAAGGGTAAATATGGTTATTAAATCCTATCCCCAGCCTCCCGCCCAAAAACGGGACAGGCTTTTCCAAAGGAAAGGGAGTTTGATTTGATATTTATAAAAAAAATCATTGTTGTCCGATTAAATTTTTAATACAAACAGGTTGCCCCGACGGGGCTTTAATTACTAAATTATTTTATGTTTCTACAAACATTTAGCTCCTATGGAGCTATTTTAGTCCCATCGGGACTTACTGTTTATATAAAAATAGATTTTCCTCGAAAACAAGCCCCATCGGGGCGAACTGTTTGTCAAGTCCCATTTTTATTGAGATAAATCATTTTTTATGAATTTTTATCGGACAACAATAAAAAAATTAATTTTTTAATACAATTGGCAGCGTAAACTCTGTTGAAACCGGAATCGCTCTTTTTATTGCGGGCTGCAAGGTTGGTAAATTTTGAAGGCTCACTTTTACAACACTGTCAAATTCAGGAATTAACTGGCTGATTTTAGCTGATTTTTGAATATTTGATAAGGTTATTTTTCCAAAGGAATCTATTTTTAATTTCACAAAAATGGTGTCATTTACGCTATCCTTTACACTTAATTCAAACTCTTTTAAGGAAGCGTAAATATGTTGTGACATTTCCATTTGGAAGCAAATTTGTTGTTTTTCGCGTGAAGGAATATCTGCGCAATTTGGGAAAAGAGGATAAGAATCTATCGTATTAAAATCTACAATAGTATCGATTTTTTGAATGGGTGTGCGTTTTGTGTGCTGTTCAATATAAGAGCAAGACAAAACAAAAAACGCGCAAATTAATATAGTGAATAGTTGTTTTAACATCCTGCTTATTTCAGAAAGTGAAAATACAACAATTTCTGTTAGTCAACAATTACCCCTTCAATAAAGTATTGTTTTTTTATTTCTTTAATTCTGCCTTCAGCATAAGCAGCCATAATTTTATCGTGGCTAATAAATTTATCCAAATAATTTTGATAATGTTTCAATGCAATTTTTTTATCTTTAAAATAGACTTCAGAAGTTACAGCCAACTCGAATAATGCTTTATGATTTTTATAATTGTTTTCATAAGATTTCTCAAAATTGTCAATAGCTCTTTTCAAATTATTTTCTTCCTTTGAAATAATTCCGAGCAGATAGTATTGTTTATCTATATCCGGTTTTGCACTTAATATTGATCTACGCAAATATAATGATGCTGTTTTATTATCCTTTTTGTCATAATACAAACTGGCTAAACGATATAAGATTTGAGAATCATCAGGATCAAGTTTTATGGCATTTCTAAAATAGGTTTCAGCAAGTTCAAAATCTTTTAAATTATAATAACACATGCCAAACATTTCATAGGTTTGAACAGATCTATAATTTAAACTGTCTAATTTTTTCAAATAGTTTAATGCGCCGTTAAAATCCTTTAAATAATATAACTCATTGGCTTTTAGCTGATTAAAATTTATATTATTTGAATCTATTTTTAAACCTTTATCAATAAATAAGGACGTGGAGTCTTTAAATTTCAATGCCTTAAAAAAATTTGCCAATCCAAAAATACTTTTAATATGCAGTGTGTCTAAATTATAGGCATCTAAATAACGCTGCCCCATTTCTACTTGTTTATTTTGTTTTTCTAAAGATTCGGCCAATTGGTATGGATAATTAGGATTAACGGTGTCCATTTTCACTAAATAACGGAATAATTTTTCTGCTTTTTCTGCCTGGTTTAGCGACAAATATAATTTGCCTAAACTATTGGCGACCAATAAATTTGAAGTGTCTTTTTCAATGAGTGTTTCGTATGCTTCAACAGCTTTTGATGTAAATCCCGCCGACACAAACATTTGAGCCAATTTTACTTTTATCGATTCATTAGTGCCAAATTCCAAAGCTTTGTTTAAACAGGCCAAAGCTTTGGTATCACTGCCAATAGATTGATAAATGCTTGCCGATCTTTCAAATATCGAAAAAGTTTTTGGGACAGTGTTCTCTAACAAAGTCAATGCCTCTTGATAATTTCCTTTCACCAACAAACTATCCACAACTGTAAAAACCGAAGATTGCGCTTCGGTTTTGAGCATTGTAAATAATAAACTAATTACAATAAAAATCTTTTTCATAGAAATTTAATTATTGTTTTATTGTAATTTCTACTACGCCATTTTTACCTTTATCACCATATTTTTTAATAGCTTCTTCACCTTTAATAACATTCATACTTTTGATAATTTTAGCATCAATTTTGTATAATTCTTCTTTTGAAATTTCTTTTCCATCTAAAATAAATAATGGTTTTTCACTTGAATTTAAATTTGGAAGTGCTGTATTTGCAGAATTTTGAGCTTTACCTTCAACATTAAAAGCTATTGGCAAACTATATTTTACGCCAACTGCCTCGCCTTTTTGTTTTCCAGGTATCATTTTTGGCAAACTATTTATCACTCTTATAGCTTCTTCTTCTAATTTTACGTGTGGCGCTCTTGATTTCACTTCAGCAATATTTCCGTCTTTATCAATTTTAAACATTACAAATATTTTTTTGACTCCTGCCTCTAACCCAAGTTCTTTAGCCTTTTCAGAATTAAAGTTAGCATTTACATGTGCGGAAATTTTATCTTGCAAACAAGCTCTTAATTCTTCTTCAGTTCCTTCACAACCTGGAAAAACCGGGACATTTTCAATTCTAGAAAAAGCAATTTCATCACCATTTTCTATTTCAATTGTTTCATTGGCTTTATTGAAATGATTGGTTTTCATAAAATAAACTCTATCTCCATTAGTGTCAATTACGAGACTCATTTCAATTTTTTGATTTTCAATATCTTTAAATTTATTAAAAATCTCCTTTTCTTTTTCTGTGTATTCTTCAAAAGGGACTACTTGTCCAGCTAAATGTGTTCCTGTAAACAAAATAAATCCGTTTTCTGCTCTAAAATACTTCCCTTCTGAAGGAATATTTTCTTCTTTTAAAACATTTTCAAACTGTTCAACAGTAGTTTGAATATCATCTGAGCAAGACACGTATACCAACATCCCTAACAATAATGGCGCAATTAATAAATACTTCAACTGTTTCATTTTTTTTGATTTTTCTTTTGTGATCATAACGATTCTTTTTTTGATTAATGAATGTTTAAAAAATTGATTGATGAAGGAAATGTTTTCCACATTAAAAGTTTCTGCCAATAACTTATTGAAATATTGTGTCTTATCAGTTTCTTTTACCACCTCGGCATCCGAAATATATTCGTGCAATAAGGTGATTCGCTTTTGATATACATACACTATTGGGTTAAACCACAACGCAATTTTCAACAATTCAAAATAGAGTAAATCCAAAGTATGCCGATGTTTGCAATGGATTAATTCATGTTGAATTATTTGCAAATCTTGCTTTTCCAATAAATGATTATTGATAAAAATATAATTGAAAAATGAGAAAGCGGATTGTTTTTTATTTAAAACGATCAAAGTATAATTGTCTTTTTTTATGCTATTATTTGTTAAAATTAATTTAAATATCTTTATCAATCGAACTAAAAATAAAACAGTAAACAACGCTATGCCAGCATAAAAAATAATTGGAAAAACATTAAATTCCGTTTCAAAAGAGGTGCTTTTTTCAATATAAACTTGCGGATTTATAACGACTTCCGGCAAATACTCAATATATTCTTGCGGCACTGATTTTTGAAGACTTTCAAATCGAAACAATGGAATGATAAACGACAAAATTGGCGTCACCAACAAATAAATTCTATTCCACTTAAAGAATGTTTCCTTTTGTAAAAACAAATCGTAAACCGCCAAAAACAAGGTTTGAAAAAGCAGTAGTTGAATTATATAATTAATCATCCCTTAGTCTTTTTATCGTTAATAATTTTCAAGATGGTATCCAATTCTTTAAAATCCACCTCATTTTTGTTCACAAAAAATGAAACCATACTTTTAAAAGAACCTCCAAAATAACCATCAACAATTTTTTGTAAACTTTGGTTGGAATAAATTGCTTTTGAAACCAACGGAAAATAAATATAGCCTCTTCCCTTTGCTTTATGCGTCACGAAATCTTTAGTTTCCAATATCCTGATAATGGTAGAAACTGTATTGTAAGCAGGTTTTGGTTCGGGCAATTGGTCTATAATGTCTTGCACCGAAGCCTCTTCCAACTCCCATAAAACCTGCATTAATTGTTCTTCCGCTTTTGTTAATTGTATGTTCATTTTATAACTGATTGTTTAGTTCAACAATACAAATATAACTAAATATTTAGTTTGAACTAATTTTTTAGTTAAAAATATAAAATATTATATTTTGTCCCTTTCAAATTCTAAATTGAAATCTTACCTTAGCTTATGGATATTTTGCTGCTCATCATCGGATTTTTAATTGTGCTAACAGGCATTATTGGTTCTATTTTACCCGTTTTGCCTGGGCCGCTGGCTAGTTGGGTTGGACTGCTCCTGCTCTATTTGACAAAAGCGGTTCCTATGGACTGGACTGTTTTAGGAATTGCCTTAGGCCTTGCCATATTGGTTTCTATCATAGATTATGTGTTGCCAATACTTGGAACAAAAAAATTTGGAGGCAGTAATTATGGCATAAATGGCGCTATGGTCGGACTTATTTTCGGGATTTTCTTCGGTCCGTTGGGAATTATTGCCGGACCGTTTTTGGGCGCTTTTTTGGGCGAACTCATAAAAGAACCTAAAAATTCTCAAAAAGCATTTAAAGCAGCTATTGGTTCGTTTATCGGATTTTTATCTTCAACCTTACTTAAATTGGCGGTTTGCTTGGTGTTTGCCGGAATGTATATTTCAACTTTTTGGGAATATAAAGATGTATTCTTCGGTATTAATTAATTCTCAAAATGGAATTAATTTTTCAAGAAAAGGGTTAAGGCGTGAGATTTTCCCCTTCGGGGAAATGTCTTCCTAAGCAGACAATGGGGAATAAAAAAAGCGTCCCGGATTTCGGGAAGCTTTCCATTGGTTTAAAAACCTTGGCGTAAAAAACGCCAGAACAACACAAAAATCGCCAACACAGCGACACGCAAATATATTAATTTTTATTGAATTTCAAATTCCAAACACTTTTTCTTTCTAAATTACTTATTTTTCTGAATTGATTGTATCTTTGCTCCCTATCAATAAAAAGTAATACTAAAACACCTTGAAATGCAATTATCGCCACTTGAAATAATAAGAAGGGAATCCTTACAAAAGTTACGTGAATTGGGTATAAATCCATATCCTGCCGAAGAATTTAAAACAACCGCAACCATAAAGGAGATCTTGGCGAACTTTGAGGCTTTTAAAGGTAAAGAAGTTGTTTTGGCGGGAAGAATGATGAGCAGAAGAATTATGGGAAAAGCTTCTTTTGCCGAGTTAAAAGATGCCAGCGGAAGAATGCAAATTTACATCAACCGCGATGAAATTTCTTCTGATGATGAAGGAACTATGTACAATACCGTATTCAAAAAATTATTGGATATGGGCGATATTATCGGTATTAAAGGCGAAGTTTTTAAAACAAAAGTCGGAGAAGAATCGGTAAATGTGAAGGAACTAACAGTGTTGTCCAAAAGTTTACGTCCCTTGCCGGTTGTTAAAACTGATGCCGACGGAAAAGTGCACGATGCTTTTTCTGATGCCGAGTTAAGATATCGCCAACGTTATGTGGATTTAATTGTAAACGATCACGTTAAAGAAACCTTTATAAAACGCACAAAAATTACGAATTCCATTCGCGATTTCTTCAACAAACGCAATTATTTGGAAGTTGAAACACCAATATTACAGCCAATTCCGGGCGGTGCAGCAGCGCGACCTTTTAAAACGCATCACAATGCCTTGGATATGCCTTTGTACTTGCGAATAGCCAACGAATTGTATCTAAAAAGATTGATTGTTGGAGGATTTGATGCTGTTTATGAGTTTTCAAAAGATTTCAGAAATGAAGGAATGGATAGAACTCACAATCCTGAATTTACCGTGATGGAATTGTATGTCGCCTACAAAGATTACCATTGGATGATGAATATGACCGAGGAGCTGCTGGAAAAAGTGGCGATGGACAGCAATGGCACAACTGAAGTTCGAATAGGCGAAAATATGGTGAGCTTTAAAGCGCCTTATCCGAGAGTCCCAATTTTGGAAGCCATAAAACTACATACTGGTTTTGATGTTGCAGGAATGGGTGAAAATGAATTGAAAGAAGTCTGCAAAAAAGTGGGTGTCGCCGTTGATGAAACTATGGGCGTAGGTAAACTGATTGATGAATTATTCGGATCAAAATGCGAACACCATTATATTCAACCAACATTTATCACCGATTACCCGAAAGAAATGAGTCCGCTCACCAAAGAACATCGTTCAAATCCGGCCTTAACGGAGCGTTTCGAATTGATGGTGAACGGAAAAGAATTGGCAAATGCCTATTCTGAGTTAAACGACCCAATTGAGCAACGCGCACGTTTTGAAGAACAATTAAAATTGACTGAAAAAGGTGATGACGAAGCCATGTTTATCGACCAGGATTTTTTGCGCGCACTGGAATACGGTATGCCGCCAACATCGGGAATTGGCATAGGCATAGACCGTTTGGTGATGTTTATGACCAACAACAGCTCTATTCAGGAAGTTCTTTTCTTTCCGCAAATGCGACCAGAACGTCAACAGTCAAAGGTTACTGGATTAAATGAAGATGAAAAAATGGTTTATCAAATAGTCGAAAAGCTTAATCGAATAGAATTATTGGACTTAAAAAATCAATCAAAGTTATCAAATAAAAAGTGGGATAAAACTTTTAAATCCCTTACAAAATATGGTTTAATTGAGTTAAATAAGGTTGATGAAAAACTTTTTATTGTTGAAAAAGAATGGTTTTCAAAAAACCCTGATGAACTAAATTACGAAATTTTTTAAAGTTTAAGAGGTTACCATTGTGAACCTTATTTTCATACCTTATACTAGCAGATTGTAACAGATGCTAGCACATTCTTGGTCACAAATTCGTCACTTGATTAATCTGATGATTTTAATTCCATAAGTGATTTTATAAATTTATATTTACTTTGTTAATTAATTTAAAAAAATCAGTTTGAATAAGATAGTAATTTTAGGTAATGGATTTGATTTAGCGCATGGTTTAAAAACAAAATACGATGATTTTATTAAACATATTATTAACCTTTCAATTAATTGTGATAAAGATGTTAGAAAAGAGTTAATTGATGTTAGTGGTCTAGACTCGGAATATCAAAGTTATAATTACATACGTGAAAATTTTATAGAAATAAGGAAATTTGCAAATCGTTATGGAGAAATTAACTTTTCAAATCTATTCTTTAAGGAATTAATATCGAATTATTTTATTTCTGATTGGGTTGATATTGAAGCTTTCTACTTCCATCATCTAAGTTTGGCTAAGCCCGAACGAATAGATGTTTTACAACATGAATTTGAGTTAATAAAAAAACATTTACAGTTATACTTAATCTTTATATCTGAAAGTAGTCCTTTAGAATTAATACCAGAATTTCTGGAAATATTCAAATTAGAAAATCCAGACTCTATATTGTTTTTAAACTTTAACTATACTACGAGAATTCATCAATATTTTAATGCACTAACTGATATTAAAAAGAAATCTATTCTTAATATCCACGGAGATTTATATGATAAAAGTAATCCCATTATTTTTGGTTATGGGGATAATAAGGACACTAGGTATATTGAAATAATTCATAAAAGAAATAATAAATATTTAAGAAATTTAAAACGACAACAATATAACTTGGCCGATCAATACTCCCAAATTAAAAATCAACTAGATAATGGTGAAAAATTTGAAATATTTTCAATTGGACATTCTTTAGGCCTTTCAGACAAAACACTATTAAAAGAAATATTTGAAAATCAAAACCTTCAAAAAATAAGGATGTACTACTATAATGATATTGAAGGTTATAGAGACTTAAATGATAATATTAGGAGAATTGTCAATGATGAAACATTTAGCAAGGTCATTAATTATACTAAATCATTTAAAATTCCGCAAAAATAAAACCCAACAAATTGTATTTAAAGAATAAATTTAATCCTAAATAAGTCGTCACGAAATTGTCAAGAGTTAACTATTTCCATTATATTTATCTAACTCTAAACAAAGTGCAATGGCCGTTAATCTAAGGAAAAAATATGGTAGCAAAAAAGAAGGCTCTAATAAGAATAGACCTTATCGATATCAATTGGATTACTACCATAATGGTAAACGAATAAGGGAAACCATCTCAGCTATTGAGTTTCTTCCTACAGATACGAAAGAACAAAGACAACAAAAAACAAGAATAATTGATAAAACAAAAGCTGATTTAGAAATTGAATTAGCAAACCAATCTAGTGGTTTAGTATCAAGGCAATTAAAAAAGGCATCGTTTATAAATTATTTTGAAACTCTAACAAAAAACAAAAGCACTAATACTAAAGGTACTTGGGAAACTACTTTAAAACACATTGAAGATTTTCAAGGTAAAAAACTAAAATTTGAGGATGTAACAGAAAGATGGTTGGAAAAGTTTAGTAATTATTTATTAAAAGTAGTATCACAAAATTCTGCAATTACATACCTTCAAAAAATTAATGCCGCTTTAAATCAGGCTGTAAAGCAAAAAATAATCGTTGAAAATCCATTTAGATTCGTTTCTAAACTTAAAATAGTTGAAAAGGAAATGGTCTACTTAACTAAAAATGAAGTTCAAGAAATTATTGGTACTGATTTTTTTGATAATGAGGTTAAAAGAGCTTTTCTATTTGGATGTTATACAGGGTTAAGGTTCTCTGATATATCTGCCCTCAAATGGTCAAATATTAAAGATGGTAGTATTCAACTTACTCAAACTAAAACAAAAGGAGTAGTCTATATACCTATAGGTACTAATGCAGAGCATATTTTAGACTTACAAAGGAATAATACCGAAATGGTATTTAAACTCTCTGCACACAATAAATCGGCTAATAGAACATTAAGAAAATTGATTTCAAGAACCACTATTAAAAAAAATATTTCTTTTCATTCAGGAAGGCACACATTTGCCACTTTACTCATAACATCTGGAGTAAATATTTATACTGTATCAAAACTTTTAGGACATAAAGATATTGGAAGTACTTTGGTTTATGCTAAAGTAATAAATGAGGAAAAAGAAAAGGCAATTAATAGTCTACCTAAATTTGAATTTTAGAATATGGAAATTAAAGAATTAAAAAAGTTCATAATTGATACACGAAAAATCCTTTACAATATTCCTGACTATATTCTTGAAGATTATATCAAAAATGATTTTGAATTTCCCGTTTTCTTAAATATAACGTATGATTATCATTATCTCCAAGAAACTCACTTTAAAATCAATACTTATTTATTTGAAATAAATCCAATTATTTTAGTTGATGACAAGAAAGAATGTGATGAGGTAGTTAATCAATTAATATGTTTAAAAATATTTACTGACAGCCTTATTAAGAGCCATAATAAGTACACTAAAGGGAAATTTCAAAAAATATATGACAATCGATTTTTAGAAATTAAAGGTGAAGATAACTTCATTCCAATTCATAATGAAATTAATAGTAAAAAATCAATTTTCATGAAATTGGTTTATAGGTTAATCATAAATGAAAACAGAATAGATAATTCCGATAATCAAAGAAAAGCATTTATATCCTTATTTTTCCCAACGAAACAAGTAGAACCTATTAAATGGAAATATCCAATATATGATTTGAAAAGGTTTTTTGATTTACTAATGGAAAATAATTTAATTAATCAACCTAAATACTTCAATGAATTAATTATTAATAATTTTTTAATTCTCAACAAGCAAAATCACTTTCAAAAGTTTACAATTAAATCTTTCCAAACTTCCAAAGAAAAAGAAGGCTATAATCACAATGAAGAATATTTCGATTGGGAGAAAAAAATACAAGAAATCAAAGTTAAACTTCGGTAACGCATTTTTAAAAATTTAGGTTTTCCATATTCTATAAATTTCTTCAAATATTTGCATTGATTTTAAATTATATTCAATGATAAATTTGCAAATTCCAGTGATATTGACCACCCAATTTCAATTTAAAGTGACCACCTAATTCCAATTCAAAGTGACCACCTAATTTCGGAGTAAATTGACCACCTCCATTTTTCATTTAAAAACTACTTTTTTTCATCTGTTAATT
>DATCTJ010000020.1:0-3924 GCA_036568005.1 Lutibacter sp.
GGAAAAACACAAAGAAAAAAGTTTGTATGGCATTTAAAACAATAAAAAATCAACATTAAGAAGCTTAAAAAATTGAATTTATCAAAAAAACGGTTTCAAATTAAACTGAAAAACTGAAATTGCTCTTTTGCAACGGTCTTAAATTGTTCAAAAAGTTGAATTCTGATATTTGGGAATTTCGGACACTATTCAACAAAAAACAATATCGCCTTTTTGCATTTTGGGATAAATCAGATAATAAAGTGACAATTGTTATTGCAACTCACGGGATTATTAAGAAAACTCAAAAGACACCGAAAAAAGAGATAAATAAAGCAACCGAAATAATGAACAAGTATTTTAACGAGAAAAAATAAATATTATGAAAACATATAGTTTTGACCAAGCAAAAGACAAATATCTAGGAAAAAGAGGGACAGATAAACGTGAACAATATGAGAATGAATTGAATCTTGATTTAATCGGAGAGGCAATTAAAACTGCACGAAAAGAACGGAATCTGACTCAAGAACAACTCGGAAAACTTGTCGGAGTTCAAAAAGCACAAATTTCAAAGATTGAGAATAATTTGACTGATGCTAGATTTGAAACCATTTTAAAAGTATTTAAAGCATTAAACGCTAAGATAAATTTTAACGTGGAACTTATGAATCAAGATTTAAACTTGGTATAATATAGAAAAAAGCCGATTGTATAACACCGCATATAGCAAATTGCTTAATTCTTGTAAATAGAATAATTTTAGTACTTTTAAAACAAAAAAACCAGCTATGGAAAATTACGGTTTCAAACCCGCAACTTGCCATATTCAAACCCGTTGTGTAATATGGCAGAAAAAAATTTGATTTTCAACAAAAAAGTTCTTTAAAATAATAATTTACAAAGCCGACAAATTCCAGATTTAAAATCAATTAAGTCGAGAAAAGTTAAATCGGTACGATTTTGAGCAAAATGGCGGAATTGAAAATTGGAACGAACAGATTTTTTACAGAACGGAAAATCTTAAAAAGAAAAATTAGAACAAGCCGAGAAAGATTTCTGATTTTAAGCAAAATGGCGGAATTGAGCAACGAAACGAAAAACCTAAAAAGAAAAATTAGAACAAACCAAGAAAGATTTCTGATTTTAAGCAAAATGGCGGAATTGAGCAACGAAACGAAAAACCTAAAAAGAAAAATTACAACAAACCGAGAAAGATTTATAAGTTTTCAATCATTTCAAAATTGAACAATAAAACAAAAATGCAAAAAAAAGAAAATTAAAACTATAAAGACAAATTTCAGATTTTGACAAATAAAACGGATTTTTAAAATTGTAACAGATTAGTTTTTAACAAAATATAATAATTCTTACTCAAAACCACATTACACAACACCGTATATAATTTATGCTTAAATTTGAACTAATACAAACTTAAAAACATTCAATAATAATATTGCTCGGCGGAAAAATCTCCGATTTTTACGTCGCACAAATCTTATACAAAATCGTTGCAATTAATTTCAAAAATTCGATTTTCAAAGGAAAAAAGTTCTTTAAAATAATAATTTACAAAGCCGACAAATTCCAGATTTAAAACCAATCAAACTGAGAAAATTGAATCAATACGATTTTGAGCAAAATGGCGGAATTGAAAGTTGAAACAAGAAACCTAGAAAGACAAATTGAAATAGGAAGACAAACATTTCAGATTTTAGCAATGAAACGGAAAATCAGCAGAACGGAAAAACCTAAAAAGACAAATTGAAATAAACAGACAAACATTTCAGATTTTAGCAACGAAACGGAAAATTAGCAGAACCGAAAAACCTAAAAAGACAAATTGAAACAAAACGACAAACTTTTTAGATTTTAGCAACGAAACGGAAAATCAACAGAACGGAAAAACCTAAAAAGACAAATTGAGACAAACAGACTAAGATTTAAGATTTTTACAACCATTAACTGATGAAAAAATTGACATTTCAGATTTAAAACTAAAAACAAAATTTGAACAAAAAACTAATTGCAACACCGCATATAATTTATGCTTAAATTTGAACTGGCACAAACCGACAAACATTCAACAAAGGATTTGCTACGTCCGAAAAATCTCCGATTTTCCAGTCGCACAAATCATATTCAAACTCGTTGTGCCCAATTAAAAAATTCCGTTTCAATCCATAATATAGGTTAAATGATTGTATCTTTGATAGTATCAAATGATAGTATCACTAATGAAACCACCTTACGAAATAACATCTTCCATTTTAAAATTAATTACATCTATTTCAGAAAAAATAGGTGAAGTAAATGCTAACTTATTGAATAGACCTTCACCTAAATTAAGAAAACAGAATCGAATCAAAACTATTCATTCTTCTTTAAGAATAGAAGGAAACGCACTCACCGAAGAACAAATAACAGCACTTCTTGAAAACAAAAAAGTTATTGGTCCAAAAAAAGATGTTATTGAAGTTTTAAATGCTATAAAAATCTATGAAAATTTAGAAGAATATAATCCTTCTAATGAAAAGTCTTTTTTAAAAGCTCACAAAAACTTAATGGAAGGTCTCATTGAAAATCCTGGAAAATATAGAAATCAAAGTGTCGGTATTGTAAAAGGTTCAAAAGTTGAGCATTTGGCACCACCTTTTGAAAATGTTCCCTATTTAATGAAAGACCTTTTTCAATACTTGCAAAAGTCAGAGGAAATTGAATTAATAAAAAGTTGTGTTTTTCATTACGAAATGGAATTTATACATCCATTTTTAGATGGAAACGGAAGAATGGGAAGATTATGGCAAACTTTAATTTTAATGGAAAAATATCCAGTATTCGAGTTTTTACCCTTTGAAACTTTAATTAGTAACGACCAAGAAAAATATTATAAAGCTTTGGCTGAAAGTGATAAATCTGGAAAATCAACAAAATTTATTGAATATATGCTAAACGTGATTGACATTTCAATAAGTGAATTATTAGATTTCAATAATCGAACTTTGAACGAAAAAGAAAGATTAGAATATTATGTTTCATTAAATAAAACTGAATTTACTCGAAAAAATTATATGGATATCTTTAAAGACATTTCTTCAGCGACAGCAAGTAGAGATTTAAAGAAAGGATCTGAATTAGGCTTATTTGAAAAAATTGGAGAAAAGAATAAAACCATCTATCGTTTAAAATAACTGGGCACAACACCGTGTATAATTAATTGCTTGGTTCACTGCCGACTTACGAACATTCCTGCGGAATATTCTATCTGTGATTTATTTGCTAACTTACTCGCTTAACCACGCAACTAATCATACACATAAACGTTGCAAAATATAGCAGAATAGAATTTCGGCGGAGAAAAATTCTGTAAAAGTTAAATTGAAATTACCGAAAAAACGCAAATTAAAACGGTTCGATTTTGAGCAAAATGACAAAATTGAGCAACGAATCGTAAAATCCTAAAAAGAAAAATTACAACAAATTGAGAAAGTTCTGATTTTGAGCAAAATAGTGGAATTGAGCAACGAATCGGAGAAACCTAAAAAGACAAATTACGACAAATTGAGAAAATTCAGATTTTTAGCAAAATATCGGAATTGAGCAACGAATCGGAGAAACTTAAAAAGACAAATTACAACAAATTGAGAAAGTTCTGATTTTTAGAAAAATATTGGAATTGAGCAACGAATCGGAAAAACCTAAAAAGACAAATTGCAACAAATTGACAAAGTTCTGATTTTTAGAAAAATGGCGGAATTGAGCAACGAAACGGAGAAACTTAAAAAGACAAATTACAACAAACCGACAAACATTCCAGATTTTTACAATCATTAAACTGATTGAAAAATGGACAGATTAAATTTAGAACTTAAATAACAAAATTTGAACTAAAAACTACATTTTGCAACACCTCATAAAATTTATGCTTAAATTTGAACTAATACA
>DATCTJ010000021.1:0-51292 GCA_036568005.1 Lutibacter sp.
ATTGTTCCCCTCTATGCTCAAGGCGAACATCATTCATTAGGTTAGAATAATTTGCAATAAAATTTAAATGATTCATGTTTTTTTATTTCAAAGATAAAAATATATTTGTGTCCACACGGTAGCTGCGGCAGGCAGGCAGCATTTCATTCGCAATGATGACTAAACAGGTAAACAATTACACAATTTTAATCCTTTGAGGAATCCAATGAAATCTTTCCGGAAAGAATATCAAAATACAATTTAAAGTCTGAACGTAAACTCCATAAAGGATATTTAAACGTTGCAGGTTTGTTTTTTTCAAAAAAGTAATGGCCAACCCAGGCAAAACCATAACCCGCAATGGGAACTGCAATCCATAATTTAGGAATGTTGTGGTACAAAGCCGTAAAGGCCAATGCAATTACAATGGTTGTTCCAATCACATGCAACAACCGGCATATTTTATTGCTGTGCTGTTTTAAATAAAATGGGTAAAATTCCTCAAATGATTTTATGTGATCTTCCATAAAACAAATGTATTCATTAAAGTTGAATTTTAAATTTTGAATGATAAATTTTGAATTTAGACTATTTAATTTTATTTCAATAAAAAAAAACCATTGAGCTTTTAACTTTCAACTTAAAGATTCCCCCTTTGGGGGTTAGGGGGCTAAAACTTATAGGTAAATCCAGCCATTACATTTCCTTTTGGCATAGGTACCAAATTGGTTTCAGTATATTCTGCATTAAAAATATTGTTGGCTGTTACTGAAAATTCCATATTACTTTTAATTGAAGCCAAAATTTTCACATCCACTACATTGTAATTTTGTCCATTAGATCTTTCTACGTATCGGTATGAAAAATGCTGACTTAAAATTGAGCAGAATTTGGTTAAAATACCTAAATTAAGTTGATGTTTGATGCTATTGATGGAATATTGCGTAAATTGAATATCGTTTTTTTTAATATCGTCATCAATAAAACTGTAGCCCAAATTGATTTTTTGCTGGTATTCGCCCAATATAAACCGGTAATCTATGCTTGTTTCCATCCCTTTAGCAATCACTTCACTAAAGTTTCTGGCTTCCCATTTATCTGCTTCATTGTCTTTGGCCCAATCAATTAAATTATCAGATTTTCGGTTAAAGAAAGCTATATCCATTTTAAAATTGGCAGCTGTATATTTGATTCCCAACTCTTCTGCCAAAGCTGATTCCGCTTTTAAATCGGCATTTCCTTTGGTTGTAGGCCCCACATAGTACAAATCGGTAAAAGTTGGAACACGATAAGTATAGCCAATATTTCCGTACACCTTTACTTTTTCGGAAATGCGATAACCCACATCCAATCCAGGAAATGCTTTGGTATCAAAATCTGAATAAGCGCTTATGGCAACACCTGGTGTAATATCTAGCTGTTCATCTAAAAGTTCAAACCGATGTTCTATAAAACCCGTTAAAGAAGTTCTTTGATGATCTCCTAAATTATTACTCACCAAAAATATTCTTGAAATATCTATGCCAAGTCCAGTTTTTCCTGCGTTTGAATTAAAAACAGCATTCATTTCTGCGCCAATTTTATTTGAAATATGTAAATTTCTGTAATAGGATGGGTTTTCCCTAATAAACAAGTATATATCCTGATTTCTTCTCCAATAAACTTTTGGTTTAATTAACATATTTCCTTCAGCATAATTGGAAGAAAGCGCTATTAAACTTGTTTGGGTTTCTTCATATTGGTCTTTATAAGCCGGACTTGCATAAAATCCGTTCGCACCAAATTTGCGCTCGCTATAAGAAGTGATTAAACTATAATTTTTGAAATTGGACTTTAAAAATGCAGCGCTATTTTTAAAATCGGTGTTAAATCGATAACCATCAGATTCTTGGTAACTCACCGAAGCCAAAACATCACCTTCATTTAATCTCTGAGCCAGGGACACTTCCCCTTTTTTATTTTGATAAGAACCATAATTTAAATTTACGATTGCTGTATTTTCTGTTACAGACTTTGTAACAATATTTATGGCACCGGTAAAAGCATTTTGTCCATAGATACGTGCTGCAGGCCCTTTTATAATTTCAACTCTTTCAATATTTTGCAATGATAAAATACCATTCATGGTATGATGTCCCGTTTGCGCATCATCCATTTTAACACCATCAATCAACAACAATGTTTGATCAAAATTTCCGCCACGAATATATAAATCCGATTGCATGCCATCAACGCCTCTTCTCCTAATATCAACGCCAGCAACACTTTGAAGTAGATCTGCTAAGTTTGTCACCGCTAATTTAGTGATATCATCTTGGGTTAAAACAGATATGGTACGTGAGTTTTTAGAAAAAGGTAAGGATATTCTGCTTGAAGTCACTTCTACTTCCTTTAATTTGATGGTGTCTTTTTGTGCAATTGTGGGAGTGCTTAAAATTAACAGAGCCATCAATAAGAAGTAATGTATTTTCATTTGTTATTTTTTATTGATTTTTATTTGTCAAACGGAACGCCCAGCATCTTTCTTTTTCTGTTAGATTGTTTTGTTGTAGGCGTTTCATCTGTTAAAACTTTATTTTTTAGCGGTAACAGATGCTGCCTGCCTGTCGGCAGGTAAACCTGCCTGTCGGTAGGTAAACCTGCCTGCCGCAGGCAGGTTCGCTATTAATCATTCCTTTGTGTGCCAAAATTTGTAATGCTCGTTTCATGAAAATAGATTCTTCGTTAGTAGCAGGCAAAGCTATGAAAACGAAAATAAAATGTATAAAAAAAGCCAAACGAATGTTTGGCTTTTTTTACTTTTTATGCTTCTCCCGTAGGCCCAAAATTCAATGGGATTGAGGGCTGGTCAAAATCCTTTATTTCACCATGAGATTTCTCGAACCTATGCACATTATCGGCAAGCGCTTTAACCAAGCGTTTTGCATGCTGTGGAGTTAAAATAATCCTTGATTTCACCTTAGCCTTCGGCTGTCCAGGCATAACGCTGATAAAATCGACCACAAATTCTGAAACTGAATGATTGATAATAGCCAAGTTAGAATAAATTCCTTCAGCTGTTTTATCATCCAACTCAATATTTATTTGTCCTTCTCCTTTAGGTTCTTTATTACTCATAATTAAAGTTTTGACAACATTTCTTCTTTAGGACCAACAATCATATTATCGTAATCTTTCATTCCAGTACCTGCTGGAATTCTTTTTCCAACAATTACATTTTCTTTCAATCCTTCTAAGTAATCAATTTTACCGCTTACCGCAGCTTCATTCAATACTTTGGTTGTTTCTTGGAAAGATGCAGCAGAAATAAACGATTTCGTTTGTAATGATGCTCTTGTGATCCCTTGTAAAATTTGTTCAGCAGTTGCAGGTCTAGAATCTCTTGCTACTACCAAGTTTCTGTCCTCTCTTCTCAATACGGAATTTTCATCACGCAATTGACGAGGGGTAATAATTTGCCCTTCTTTCAATACATCAGAATCACCGGCATTTTCAACCACTTTCAATCCATAAATATCATCATTTACATCAAAGAAGTCGTTTTTATGCACCAATTGATTCTCTAAAAATAAGGTATCTCCAGAATCAATAATTTTAACTTTACGCATCATTTGGCGAACGACCACCTCAAAATGCTTGTCGTTAATTTTTACCCCTTGCAAGCGGTAAACCTCCTGAATTTCATTCACCAAATATTCTTGAACTTTTGACGGTCCTTGAATATTCAAAATATCATCAGGTGCTGTTGCGCCTTCTGAAAGTTGCATTCCTGCTTTTATATAATCGTTTTCCTGAACTAAAATTTGGTTAGAAAGTTTAATTAAATATCTTTTAACATCTCCTAATTTAGACTCGACAATAATTTCGCGGTTACCTCTTTTAATTTTTCCGAAGGAAACAACACCGTCAATTTCCGACACAACTGCTGGATTTGATGGGTTACGCGCTTCAAATAATTCAGTTACACGCGGCAAACCACCTGTAATATCACCTGCTTTACCCGTTTTACGAGGGATTTTAACAATTATTTTACCTGCAGGTATCTTCTCACCATCTTCTACAATTAAATGCGCTCCTAAAGGTAAGTTATAGGATCTTAGTAAATTGTCATTTTTATCCTTTAACAATAATGTTGGTATTGTTTTTTTGCTTTTTGATTCGATGATTACTTTTTCCTGGAAGCCAGTTTGCTCATCAATTTCAACAAGGTAATTTACGCCTTTCTCAACATTATCAAATTCAATTTTACCTGAAAATTCTGAAACAATAACACCATTAAATGGATCCCATTTACAGATAACGTCACCTCTTTTTACCTTCTCACCATCTTTAATAAAGATGCTTGAACCATAAGGAATATTGCTTGTGCTTAAAGTTAATCCCGTTCTTTCATCAATAACTTTTATTTCTGAAGTTCTTGAAATTACAATATCAACGTCATTTCCGTCATTATCTTTACCAACTACAGTTTTTAAATCATCAATTGTAGCTATTCCTGAAAGTCTTGCAATTAAGCTATTTTCTTCAGAAATATTTCCTGCTACCCCACCAACGTGGAATGTTCTCAATGTTAACTGAGTACCGGGCTCTCCAATTGACTGTGCCGCAACAACACCAACTGCTTCACCAATTTGTACCATTTTTCTTGTTGATAAGCTATGCCCATAACATTTTGCGCAAATACCTTTTTTAGATTCACAAGTTAAAGCAGATCTAACTTCAACACCATCAAGTGATGAATTTTCGATGCGCTTTGCAATTTCAGGAGAAATTTCTTCACCTGAACGTACAAATAACTCTTCAGTAATAGGATCAACAACGTCATGCAATGATACACGACCATCAAGTCTTTCACCTAATGATTCAACAATTTCATTGTTCTTTTTAAGCGGTTCAATAAATAAACCTCTTAAAGTGCCACAATCTACTTCATTGATAATCACATCTTGGGAAACATCTACCAAACGACGTGTTAAATATCCAGCATCCGCAGTTTTTAATGCGGTATCCGCCAAACCTTTACGAGCACCGTGAGTAGAAATAAAGTATTCAAGAATTGACAAACCTTCTTTAAAGTTTGACAAAATTGGGTTTTCAATAATTTCTCCTCCGCCTGTTGATGATTTTTTAGGTTTCGCCATCAATCCACGCATACCCGTTAACTGGCGAATTTGTTCTTTCGAACCCCTTGCACCAGAATCTAACATCATAAACACCGAGTTAAATCCTTGTTGATCTTCACGCAAACGTTTCATGGAAAGTTCCGTTAAACGGTTGTTTGTAGAACCCCAAATATCAATTACCTGATTGTAACGCTCTTTATTTGTAAGCATACCCATATTATAGTTTGCCGTAATAACGTCAACTTGATCATTTGCATTGGCAATCATTTGAACTTTTTCTGGTGGAATAATAATATCTCCCAAACTGAACGACAAGCCGCCACGGAATGCAAATTTGTATCCCATATCCTTTATGTCATCAAGGAATTTACCAGTTGTTGGTACGTCTGTAACTTTCAGGATTTGTCCGATAATATCTCTTAAAGATTTTTTAGTCAATACTTCATTTATATACCCTGCTAATTCAGGCACAACTTCATTAAATAAAACCCTTCCAACAGTTGTTTCAATTATTTGTGAAACCAATTCACCTTCTGCATTAAAATCTTTCGTTCTAACTTTTATAAGAGCATTAAGTTCAACAGCTTTTTCGTTGAATGCAATGGTTACTTCTTCAGGAGAATAAAAAGTTAGTCCTTCTCCTTTTACTTTACGTTCAGGAGTTGATTTTCTTTCTTTGGTCATATAATACAATCCCAAAACCATGTCTTGTGAAGGTACCGTAATTGGCGCTCCGTTAGCTGGATTTAGAATATTATGCGATGCTAACATCAACAATTGACATTCTAAAATTGCTTCAGGGCCTAATGGTAAATGAACTGCCATTTGGTCACCATCAAAATCGGCATTAAATGCAGTACAAACCAATGGATGTAACTGAATTGCCTTTCCTTCAATTAATTTTGGTTGAAAAGCCTGAATACCCAAACGGTGTAATGTAGGGGCACGGTTTAGCAATACAGGATGTCCTTTTAAAACATTTTCTAAAATATCCCATACAACAGGTTCTCTTTTATCTATAATTTTCTTTGCAGATTTCACTGTTTTTACAATACCTCTTTCAATCAATTTTCTGATAACAAAAGGTTTGTACAATTCAGCTGCCATATCTTTTGGCAATCCACATTCGAATAATTTTAATTCTGGTCCAACAACAATTACAGAACGTGCAGAATAATCAACACGCTTTCCAAGTAAGTTTTGACGGAAACGTCCTTGCTTACCTTTTAAGGAATCTGACAATGATTTTAACGGACGGTTTGATTCTGTTTTTACTGCAGAAGATTTACGTGTGTTGTCAAACAAGGAATCCACAGATTCTTGCAACATACGTTTTTCGTTACGTAAAATTACTTCAGGAGCTTTTATTTCAACCAATCTTTTTAAACGATTGTTTCTGATAATCACTCTTCGGTATAAATCATTTAAATCGGAAGTGGCAAAACGGCCACCATCCAAAGGCACCAACGGACGTAGTTCTGGCGGTGTTACTGGAATCACTTTCATAATCATCCATTCTGGACGATTTTCTCTGTTTTTGCCTGCATCTCTAAAAGCTTCAACAACGTTTAATCTTTTTAATGCTTCTGTTTTACGTTGTTTAGATGTTTCTGTATTTGCTTTATGACGCAATTCATAAGACAATTCATCTAAATTGATACGGTTAAATAAATCAATTAGACATTCGGCACCCATTTTAGCGATGAACTTTTCTGGATCACTATCGTCTAGATATCTATTTTCAGTTGGAAATGATTCAAGAATATCCAAATATTCTTCTTCCGTTAAGAAATCCATTTTTTGCAATGGTTCCCCACTGGCATTTTTAGCTCCGGCAGGTTGAATGACTACATAACGTTCATAGTAGATAATCATGTCTAACTTTTTAGAAGGCAAGCCTAAAAGGTATCCCATTTTGTTAGGCAGTGATCTAAAATACCAGATATGAGCAACAGGAACAACCAAGTTAATGTGTCCTACTCTGTCTCTACGAACTTTTTTCTCAGTGACTTCAACACCACATCGGTCGCAAACTATTCCTTTATAGCGAATTCTCTTGTACTTTCCACAAGCACATTCAAAATCTTTTATTGGTCCAAAAATTCTCTCACAAAACAATCCATCTCTTTCAGGTTTGTGAGTTCGGTAATTTATAGTTTCCGGTTTTAAAACTTCTCCGTTTGATTTCTCAAGAATTACTTCAGGAGATGCCAAACCAATAGAAATTTTATTGAATTTTTTTACAGTGTATTTATTATCGGTTTTTCTGGCCATAATATATTAATAATGGGTTCGAATTTTAAAATGTAAAAATATAATAGATAGCCAGAAAGTTTAAAACCTTCCGACTATCCTTTTTGTTATTCCTCTAACCTAACGTCTAATCCAAGGCCTCTAAGCTCATGCATTAATACGTTAAATGATTCTGGCAGTCCTGGTTCTGGCATTTCATCACCTTTCACAATAGCCTCATAAGTTTTAGCTCTACCCAAAACATCATCCGATTTTACTGTTAAGATTTCTCTCAATGTACTTGATGCACCATAAGCTTCAAGTGCCCAAACCTCCATCTCACCAAAACGTTGACCTCCAAATTGTGCTTTACCACCCAATGGTTGTTGTGTAATTAATGAGTATGGCCCAATTGAACGTGCGTGCATTTTATCATCAATCATATGACCTAATTTAATCATATAAATAATACCAACGGTTGCTGGCTGATCAAAACGCTCTCCTGTACCGCCATCATATAAGTAGGTATGGCCATGTTTCGGAATTCCGGCATCTTCAATTAACTGGTTAATCTCGCTTATTTTTGCACCATCAAAAATTGGTGTTGCAAAAGTTTTTCCAAGTTTTTGACCGGCCCATCCAAGAACCGTTTCATAAATTTGTCCGATATTCATACGTGAAGGCACACCAAGTGGATTCAACACAATATCAACTGGCGTTCCATCTTCCAAGAAAGGCATATCTTCAGCGCGAACAATACGCGCAACAATCCCTTTGTTACCGTGACGTCCCGCCATTTTATCACCCACTTTTAACTTACGTTTTTTAGCGATGTAAATTTTGGCAAGTTTTAAAATTCCTGCAGGTAATTCATCACCCACTGAAACTGTAAATTTCTCACGACGTAAAGATCCTTGTAAATCGTTTACTTTGATTTTATAATTGTGAATTAATTCACTCACAAGCATATTAATATGGTCATCTGTAGTCCAAACTCCCCTAGTTAAGTAAGCAAAATCAGGAACAGCGTTAAGCATTTTTAAGGTGAACTTTTTACCCTTTTGAAGAATTTCTTCACCCAAATCGTTCATCACTCCCTGTGAAGTTTTCCCACTAATTAAGTTGAATAATTTTTCGGTTAAAACACTACGTAACTCTTCCAATTTGGCAGAATACTTGTGCTCTAGATTGGTAATACTTACTTTATCTTTTGCTCTTTTAGCTTTGTCTTTTACGGCACGTTCAAATAACTTCTTGTCAATAACAACCCCACGCAATGATGGAGAAGCTTTTAAGGAAGCATCTTTTACGTCGCCGGCTTTGTCACCAAAAATAGCTCTCAATAACTTTTCTTCAGGTGTTGGATCAGATTCTCCTTTTGGTGTAATTTTACCGATTAAAATATCTCCTGGTTTTACTTCAGCACCAATACGGATCATTCCATTTTCATCCAAATCTTTTGTAGCTTCTTCTGAAACGTTTGGAATGTCGTTTGTCAATTCTTCAGCACCTAATTTAGTGTCTCTTACTTCCAGTGAATATTCATCAATGTGAATAGAAGTGAAAATGTCTTCTTTTACAACTTTTTCAGAAATCACAATCGCATCCTCAAAGTTATACCCTTTCCAAGGCATAAAAGCCACCTTCATGTTTCTTCCCAAAGCCAATTCACCGTTTTGTGTGGCATAACCTTCACAAAGTACCTGACCTTCTTCAACCCTGTCACCTTTCTTAACAATCGGTTTTAGATTGATTGAAGTTCCTTGGTTTGTTTTTCTAAACTTGATTAAGTTGTATGTTTTACTGTCACTGTCGAAGCTAACCATACGTTCTTCATCAGTTTTATCATATTTAATTTTAATGATATTGGCATCAACATACTCAACAGTACCTAGACCTTCAGCATTAATTAAAATACGTGAATCTTTTGCAACTCTTCTTTCTAATCCAGTACCAACAATTGGTGCTTCCGGACTAATTAAAGGAACTGCCTGACGCATCATATTCGATCCCATCAATGCTCGGTTTGCATCATCATGCTCCAAAAATGGAATTAAAGAAGCTGATATTGAAGCAATTTGATTAGGAGCAACATCCATAAAATTAACCGCTGATGGGTCAACTACCGGATAATCTGCTTCTTCACGAACGATTACTTTATCATTTTCAAAATTACCTTCTTTATCTAAAGGAAGATTCGATTGGGCAAATTTCATTCCCTCTTCTTCTTCAGCGCTTAAATATGATGGTTCATCAAATAGATTTACCTGACCATTAGTTACTTTTCTGTATGGCGTCTCAATAAATCCTAAATTATTCACTTTAGCAAAAACTGCCAAAGAGGAAATTAAACCAATATTTGGTCCCTCAGGAGTTTCAATTGGACATAAACGACCATAATGGGTAAAGTGAACGTCACGAACCTCAAAACCAGCTCTTTCTCTAGATAAACCTCCTGGTCCTAGTGCTGATAATCTTCGTTTGTGCGTAATCTCTGCCAACGGATTGGTCTGATCCATAAATTGAGACAATTGATTTGTTCCAAAAAATGAATTGATTACAGATGACAACGTTTTGGCGTTTATCAAATCGATTGGGGTAAAAACTTCATTATCACGTACATTCATACGCTCACGAATGGTACGAGCCATACGTGAAAGACCAACGCCAAACTGACTGGCTAATTGCTCGCCAACAGTACGTACACGACGGTTTGATAAATGGTCAATATCATCAACTTCCGCTTTTGAATTGACTAATTTTATCAAGTTTTTGATAATGGTAATAATATCTTCTTTGGTTAAAACTTTTGCGTCAATTGAAACGTCTAAGCCTAGCTTTTTGTTCATTCTATAGCGACCAACTTCACCTAAATTGTAACGTTGTTCTGAGAAGAATAATTTGTCAATAATACCTTTAGCAGTTTCAAAATCTGGCGGTTCAGCGTTACGCAACTGTCTATAAATATGCTCAACAGCTTCTTTTTCAGAATTTGTTGGATCTTTTTGTAAGGTATTGTGAATAATGGCATAATCAGCCATTTCATTGTCTTCTTTATGAAGCAGGATTGTCTTTGTTCCCGATTCAATAATTTCTTCAATTTGATCTTTTTCTAAGATAGTATCTCTATCCAATACGATTTCATTTCTTTCAATAGAAACAACCTCGCCGGTATCTTCATCAACAAAATCTTCGAACCAAGTTTTTAAAACACGGGCAGCCAGTTTTCTGCCTATGTATTTTTTTAATCCGCTTTTTGAGACCTTAACCTCCTCTGCAAGATCAAAAATCTCTAAAATATCTTTATCTCGTTCATAGCCAATAGCTCTAAACAAGGTTGTTACTGGTAATTTTTTCTTTCTATCAATATAAGCATACATTACTTGATTGATATCTGTTGCAAATTCTATCCAGGAACCTTTAAAAGGAATTACCCTTGCTGAATATAATTTTGTTCCATTTGCGTGGAATGATTGTCCGAAGAATACACCCGGTGAACGGTGCAATTGTGAAACTACAACCCTTTCGGCACCATTGATTACAAAGGTACCACTGTGTGTCATGTATGGAATTGTGCCAAGATATACATCTTGTACAATTGTTTCAAAATCTTCGTGTTCAGGATCAGTACAATAAAGCTTCAAACGTGCTTTTAAGGGCACACAATAGGTTAAACCTCTTTCGATACATTCTTGAATTGAATATCTAGGTGGATCTACAAAGTAGTCCAGGAACTCTAACACAAACTGGTTACGAGTATCACTAATTGGGAAGTTATCGAGGAAGGTTTTATATAATCCTTCGGTACTTCTTTCGTCAGCTTTGGTTTTTAGTTGAAAAAAATCTTGAAATGATTTTACTTGAATATCCAAGAAATCGGGATATTCCATTACCATTTTAGCTGATGCGAAGTTTATTCTTTCGGTGATTTTTTTAGTTGCCAATGGACAAAAACTTTAGGTTAATAAAACAATTAAAATATAAGAACGAATATATACACAAAGCGGTTTAGGTCTGAGGTTTTCACCCAGACCTAAACCTTAAATTGTGTTAGCTATTGAAAGCTTACTTAAGCTCAACCTCAGCTCCAGCTTCTTCTAATGCTGCTTTTAATCCTTCAGCTTCATCTTTAGAAACACCTTCTTTTATCGGTGCTGGTGCAGCATCAACAATAGCTTTAGCTTCTTTAAGACCTAAACCTGTTAATTCTTTAACTAATTTAACAACTGCTAATTTAGAATCACCAGCTGCTTTTAAAATTACATCGAACTCGGTTTTTACATCTGCTTCGTCATCACCTCCACCTGCTGCTGCAGGACCTGCAACTGCTACTGCGGCTGCTGGCTCAATACCATATTCATCTTTTAATATTTTAGCCAACTCATTTACTTCTTTAACTGTTAAGTTAACAAGTTTCTCTGCGAAATCTTTTAATTCTGCCATTTCTCTTTGTTTAAATTTTATTATTTAGTTTATTAGTGCACGTATTTATTTCTCTGATAATGTTGTAAGAATACCAGATATTTTATTACCTCCTGATTGTAATGCTGAAATAACATTTTTAGCAGGTGATTGTAATAAGGTAATGATATCTCCAATAACTTGTTCTTTAGATTTTATGTTAACCAAAGATTCTAATTGGTTGTCTCCAATATAGATTGCCTCTTCAACATAAGCACCTTTCAATAAAGGAATAAGAGATTTTTTTCTAAAATCTTTAATTAATTTTGCTGGAGCGCTACTTGATTCAGATATCATTAAAGAAGTGTTCCCTTTTAATATCGATGGTAAGTCTCCAAAATCTTTATCAGATTTTTCCATTGCTTTACCAAGCAATGTGTTTTTAACAACAGCGAGTTTTATATTTGCTTTAAAACAAGCTCTGCGTAAATTTGTTGTTTGTAAAGCATTTAACCCTGATATATCTGCAAAATAGATAATTTTCCCTTCAGTTAACTTGGTTGTTAAAGCTTCTATTACTTGTGATTTTTCTTCTCTCGTCATAATTACTAAGTTTTAACTATAATTAAACTGATTTTGTGTCAATATTCACTCCAGGGCTCATTGTACTAGAAAGGTAAATACTTTTAATGTAAGTTCCTTTAGCCGTTGTAGGCTTTAGTTTTACCAATGTATTGATAATTTCATGTGCATTGTCGATAATTTGTTCGGCATCAAAAGATACTTTACCAATACCTGCATGTACAATACCAGTTTTATCAACTTTAAAGTCAATTTTACCAGCTTTTACTTCCTTTACCGCTTTCGCAACATCCATAGTTACAGTACCAGTTTTAGGGTTTGGCATTAAACCTCTTGGTCCTAAAATACGACCTAAAGGACCCAATTTCCCCATAATACTAGGCATTGTGATAATAACATCTACATCAGTCCAACCATCTTTAATTTTTTGAAGATAGTCATCTAATCCAACATAATCAGCGCCAGCTTCTAAGGCTTCTGCTTCTTTATCTGGAGTTACCAGTGCCAATACTTTAACATCTTTTCCGGTTCCGTGTGGTAAGGTAACCACACCTCTAACCATTTGATTTGCTTTACGAGGATCTACACCCAATCTAACAGCTATATCAATAGATGCATCGAAATTTACACTAGTAATTTCCTTTACTAAAGCGGAAGCGTCTTTTAAAGAGTATGCCTGATTTTTATCAATCTTAGCATGTGCTTCTTTTTGCTTTTTAGTTAATTTTGCCATTTTAATAACTGTTTTATTTTTTTATAGGAGCTTCTCCACTTACATTAACACCCATTGAGCGTGCAGTACCAGCTATCATAAGCATAGCAGATTCGATTGTAAATGCATTTAAATCTTGCATTTTATCTTCAGCAATCACTCTTAATTGTTCCCAGGTTACTGTTGCCACCTTGTTCCGGTTTGGCTCAGAAGACCCTTTTTTTGCTTTAGCAGCTTCCATAATTTGCATTGCTGCTGGTGGTGTTTTAACAACAAATTCAAACGATTTATCTTTATAAACAGTAATTGCTACTGGTAAAATCTTTCCTTGTTTGTCTTGGGTTCTTGCATTAAACTGCTTGCAAAACTCCATAATATTAACACCGGCAGCACCCAAAGCAGGTCCAACTGGTGGTGATGGGTTTGCAGCACCTCCTCTGACCTGTAATTTTACTACTTTACTAATTTCTTTTGCCATCTTTAAATCTTAAATTATATATTATGCATAAATTGGAAGCTAATGCATAATATTTCCATTATTTCTGTAACAATTATGAAATTTTTTCAACTTGCATATAGCTTAATTCCAATGGCGTTTTTCTGCCAAAAATCTTAACCATAACTTCAAGTTTACGTTTTTCTTCATTTATTTTTTCAATAGTGCCGTCAAAACCATTAAATGGTCCATCAATTACTTTTACAGTTTCTCCAACAGTAAATGGAATTGCAACATTATCATTTTGAACCGATAACTCATCAACCTTACCTAGCATTCGGTTTATTTCAGACTTTCTCATAGGTACGGGGTCGCCGCCTTTGACTTCACCTAAAAATCCTATAACTCCGGGTATTGATTTGATAATATGTGGAAGTTCACCACTTAAGTTTGCTTCAATCATTACATAACCTGGAAAATAAACACGCTCTTTGTTTATTTTTTTTCCATTACGCACTTGAATAACCTTTTCTGAAGGAACAAGAACTCTATCAACATAGTCGGTCATGCCTAAACGGGCAATCTCGTTCTCAATATAAGTTTTTACCTTATTCTCTTGTCCGCCAATTGCTCTTACAACATACCATTTTTTAACAGAATCTGTCATGCTTATTTTTAATAATTAAAACAGTTTAAAATATTCAGTTAAAGCCGATTGAAAAACTTTATCTACCGCAAATACCGCTAGCGCGAATAAGATGGTAAATATTGCAACAACAACTGTTGATTTTTGGGCTTCTTCCCATGAAATCCAGGAGACCTTATTGCGTAACTCTTCAAATGAGTCTTTTATGTAATTGATTAAATTCATTTTTTTCAAATTTTAATCGTGTAGAAAAACTTCCTTCATCTAGGCCATCCTTACGATTAGGCAAACTCAGGATAAACTTCTCGCAACACTTTTCTTTATTCGCACAGGTGGAGAGACTTCCTTCGACTACGCCTGCCTTACGGTCAGGTAAGTTCAGGATAAACTTCTCGCACCACCTTTCTTTATTCGCACGGGTGGAGAGACTCGAACTCCCGACACCTGGTTTTGGAGACCAGTGCTCTACCAACTGAGCTACACCCGTAAACATAAGGTGCCCCTCTTGAAAGAAGCACCTAGTATTTATGTATTATTAGGTGTAATTGATTAATCTAATAATTCAGTTACTTGCCCTGCTCCAACTGTTCTTCCACCTTCACGGATTGCAAAACGCAAACCAACATTTAAGGCAATTTTTTGATGTAAATCTACGTGAATAGTTAAGTTATCACCTGGCATTACCATTTCAACCCCTTCAGGTAACATAATTGTACCTGTTACATCCGTTGTACGTACGTAAAACTGTGGACGGTAGTTGTTATGGAATGGTGTATGGCGACCACCTTCTTCTTTTTTAAGAATATAAACCTCAGCTTTAAATTTACCATGTGGTGTAACGGATTTTGGTTTACAAATTACCATACCTCTCTTAATATCTTCTTTTGCAATACCTCTTAATAAGATACCCACATTATCTCCAGCTTCACCTCTATCTAATATTTTTCGGAACATTTCAACTCCAGTAACTGTAGAAGTTAATTTTTCAGCTCCCATACCAATAATTTCTACTGAATCTCCTGTATTTGCAACACCAGTTTCAATACGACCCGTTGCAACTGTACCACGGCCAGTAATTGAAAACACATCTTCAACAGGCATAAGGAAAGGCTTATCAACATCACGTGTTGGCAATTCAATCCAATTATCAACTGCATCCATCAATTCCATGATTTTTTCCATCCATTTAGGCTCTTTGTTCAAACCTCCTAGAGCAGAACCTTGAATAACTGGTGTATTGTCTCCATCATAGTCGTAGAAAGACAATAAGTCTCTAATTTCCATTTCTACTAGTTCCAATAATTCCTCATCATCAACCATATCCACTTTATTCATGAATACAACCAATCTTGGAATACCAACCTGACGACCTAATAAGATATGCTCTCTCGTTTGAGGCATTGGTCCGTCTGTTGCAGCAACAACGATGATAGCACCATCCATTTGTGCAGCACCTGTTACCATGTTTTTCACATAATCCGCGTGACCTGGACAGTCAACGTGGGCATAATGACGATTTGCTGTTGAATACTCAACGTGTGAAGTATTAATAGTAATACCTCTTTCTTTCTCCTCAGGAGCATTATCAATTTGATCAAAGTTTTTTATTTCACAAAATCCTTTTTCTGCTAATACTACAGTAATAGCAGCTGTTAAAGTTGTTTTACCGTGATCAACGTGTCCAATTGTACCAATGTTTAAATGTGGTTTTGAACGATCAAAGGTTGCTTTTGCCATGATTATTTAATTTTAATTTTTAAATCTTAGTTATATATAGTGTTAATTTCAATTCATATTTTGAGCCAATGATGGGATTTGAACCCATGACCTCTTCCTTACCAAGGAAACACTCTACCCCTGAGCTACACCGGCAAAAAAAAGAGCGAGAGACCGGGCTCGAACCGGCGACAGTCAGCTTGGAAGGCTGAAGCTCTACCAACTGAGCTACTCTCGCAATATCTTTTTTCAATTCCCTACTGCTTTATATTGCTATAAAACAATTGTGGTGAGAGAAGGATTCGAACCTTCGAAGCTTGCGCAGCAGATTTACAGTCTGCCCTCGTTGGCCACTTGAGTATCTCACCATTTTTCAAAGATCTGGCCGATAGATACTTTCTTCGACTGCACAAAGGATAAACTTATCATCCTATTTCATAAATACTTAAAAAAATCAAACATTTATTTTCCTTAGTATTTTACTATTTTAAAGAGCCGATAGAGGGACTTCCTTCGACTGCGCCTGCCTTACGGACAGGCTAGCTCAGGATAAACTTCTCGCCCTTTTTTTTTATAAACATCTCAATAAATCAAAATATTTACTCCCAAGCATATTAAAATTTCAAAGAGCCGATAGAGGGACTTCCTTCGACTGCACCTGCCTTACGGACAGGCTAGCTTAGGATAAACTTCTCGCCCTTTTTTTATAAACATCTCAATAAATCAAAATGTTTACTCCCAAGCATATTAAAATTTCAAAGAGCCGATAGAGGGACTCGAACCCACGACCTGCTGATTACAAATCAGCTGCTCTAGCCAGCTGAGCTACATCGGCTTTTACTCCACAAAAGAAGTCCGCTATTTCTAACGGACTGCAAATGTATTAAAGTTTTATTTTTTAAACAAAGCTTTTACGATAATTTTTATAATTTTATTTAACCCGTACCTTTTCTTTCTCTTTTGTTAATTTTCTTTTTAGTGAGTCTACTGCTACCATAGTACCTTCCTCAAATGTTTTACATTGCTTTTTTACAACAATATCATTCCCCGGAATGTTAATTTTGATGTCAACTGTTTTATTCTCTTTTTCACTAGTTTGTTGCACTTTTAAAAACACTTCTGAATCTACAATTTTATCATAATATTTTTCTAAACTCGTTACTCTTTTCTCAATAAAATCAATTAGATTCTTATCCGCATTAAAATTCACAGATTGTACAAATACTTTCATAATAAATCAGTTTTTTTGGCTTCTTGGGTGAGCCTGGTTATATACTTCCTTTAATTTACCCAAACTACTGTGGGTGTAAATTTGTGTTGACGCTAAACTAGAATGTCCAAGTAATTCTTTCACTGCGTTTAAATCAGCACCTTCATTAAGTAGGTGTGTCGCAAAAGAGTGCCGTATTACATGAGGGCTCTTTTTTACTTTTGATGACACTGCACTAAAATAATTATTTATTACACGATACACAAGCGTATCATATATTTTTTTACCGTTTTTTGTTAAAAATAAATAAGGGCTTGTAGTATCAAAACTCCCCCTAATAATACTGTATTTCAACAAGGACCCCTGTACTATTTTTAATAACGGAATATAACGCTCTTTATTCCGCTTTCCTAATACTTTAACAGTTTCATTAACATAATCAATATCGGTAATTTTAATGTTAATCAACTCATTTCTTCGCATTCCTGTGGAATAAAATAATTCGACCATTAATTTATTTCGAACCGATTCAAAATCGCCAGCATCCAGGATATCTAAAACATTAAAAATCTCTTTTTCTGAAAAAGGAACCTGCACTTGTTTCAACACTTTTAGAGCTTGGTGTTTCACTAAAGGACTTGCATCAATTTGTTTGGTTTTCTGAAGAAACTTATAAAATGATTTTAGGGAGGAAACTTTTCTATTGATGGTTCGGTTGGAAATTTTTAAATTTACCAGACTTACAATCCAACTTCTGATTTGGGCATAATTAACGTTTGCAATCCTTTCACCACCATATTCTAGATCACAAAATAATTGAAATGAATTTAAATCATTTTGGTACGCCGTTAAGGTGTGTTTCGAATATTTTTTCTCTAATGCTAGGTAATTTAAAAATGAGGTTATAGGCATAAAAAAACCGTTAGTATACAAATTTACGAATTGTTATTTGTTTATACTAACGGTTTATGTAATTGGTTAAAAAAATTAACCTTGCTCTTCTGTAGTTCTTAAACTCTGAACATATCTTGCTTTTATGCGTTTAGCACGATTTGTTACTGAAGGTTTTACGAATTGTTTACGAGCACGTAGATTTTTCATCGTTTTTGTACGATCAAATTTTCTTTTATAACGTTTTAACGCTCTATCAATATTTTCTCCGTCTTTAACTGGTATAATTAACATAGTTTAGCACCTCCTTTCAAACTGTTCCTTTTTTAATTTTGGTTTGCAAATATACAGCTAATTATAATATGTGCTATAAATTTTAAAAAAAATTCACTGTCAACAATTATTTTGTTGCTTTGTATTCTTTTTTATCTATAATTATTTTTGCAATAATCTCACGCAATATCTCAGAAGTTCCTCCTCCAATAGGCCCTAACCTACTGTCTCTAAGCAATCTTGCCATTGGGTAATCTTCCATATAGCCATAACCACCTAAAAATTGTAAACAGTCATAAACCACTTTATCGGCTATTTTAGTGGAAATCAATTTAGACATACTTGCCTCTTTAACAATATATTGTCCTTCATTTAATCTTTTTGCTACGGAATAATTAAATTCTTTACACATTTCAACTTCACTGGCCAAATCGGCAATTTTATGGCGCAATGCCTGAAATTGGTCAATAGATTTCCCAAAAGCATGTCGTTCCGCCATATATTTAATGGCGTAATCCAAGGCATATTCAGCTCTCGCATGTGCATTGATTCCCATGACCAGCCGCTCCAAAGCAAAATGATTCATAATATATTGAAATCCTTTTCCCTCTTCACTCATTAAATTCTCTGCAGGAATTACCACATCGTCAAAAGCAATTTCAGCGGTATCAGAAGCTCTCCAGCCTAACTTATCCAATTTCGTGGCTGAAACTCCAGGAGTATTTCTGTCCATTATAAAAATACTGATTCCTTTATTTCGGGCTGCCGGATTTGTTTTTGCCGTTACAACCAAATAATCTGAATAAATGCCATTGGTAATAAAGGTTTTTGAGCCATTAATTATATAGCTATCTCCTTTTTTAACGGCTGTTGTTCTCATCGCGGCAACATCAGAGCCCCCAAAAGGCTCGGTGATACACAAACAACCAATTTTTTCGCCTTCAATACTGCCTGTTAAATACTTATTTTTTATAGCCTCACTTCCTTCTTTTTCAACATGGGTCATTGCCAAATACATATGTGCCCAAATAGCCGCGGCAAAACCACCCGAATTTACTTTTTGTAGCTCTTCTAATAATATAACGGTATAAAATATATCCAAGCCCAGCCCGCCATATTCTTCAGGAGCATTTATTCCTAAATAGCCCATTTCCCCAAATTTTTTCCAAATAAACCTTTCGATTGTGCCTGTTTTTTCCCATTTATCAATATGAGGAACGACTTCCTTTTGTAAAAAATCCTGAAAACTTTTTCTAAATGCTTGGTGTTCTTCTGTGAAATACATACTATTCATATGAGCTGGTAGCTTAAATTATTTAGTGTTATTATTTAGCTTCCAAATATAGCGCTATTCTGTTAAATTTTTCTAGCGGAAAACCATCAATTTTTTTTAGCTCTTCAATAGATTGGATTTCAGCAACTTGATTTTTATAATTGAAGATTTTTTTGGTAAGTTCATAATCCAAATAAACATTGGCCAATACTTCCTTAAAACTGGCAGTATTCACATTTATTTTTTGAATTGTTGGCGGTTTTGTGACTTCAAAATACTGTAAAACTTTATCCCCTACTTCTTTATCAAGCGCCCAAACCTCAAAAACTTGGTCGTTATAGGAGAATCCCTGTAATTTGGTGCGGTAATCAATAATTCTCTTTGCCAATTTTTCTCCAATGCCGTTCACAATTCTTAAATCTTCTGCGGAAGCTGCGTTGATGTCTTTTTTAACTATTGATTTATCTGTTTTGTAGTTTGAATTTTGTTTTTCTGCATTTTTTCGTGAAGTTCTCCAGTTGGGAAATTTAAAATACGGACTTATAACCGCCAATAAACTGTCATTTATCCCAGTTATTTCCTGAAATTGTTTGCTTGTATTGATGAATTTTCCCTGCGCTCTAAACGCCAATAATTTATCAATTTCACTGGTGCGCATTCCAAGTTGATATCCTTTAAAATCTGTTATATAATTTGGGTTGAAAGGATAAATTTTAGGGATGTTTTTTTTCGATTCCAAATTTTTTAAGGAATCCAATTCCTGCTGAAAAGCTAAAATTTCTGTTTGGGAAACTTCGGTATTTTCTTCCGAAGAAAAATCAGTAAAAAAGAAAACACCTTGAAGAAAAACAATAAAAATTAATAAAAAGAAAATCCCATTTCGTTGACTTTTAGTGTATCTGAAATGGGAATTTATGATATTCATAACTAATATAATTATTTTTTAGCGAGTCTTTGGGCTTTGTATAGTTCTCCTGCTTTCAGTTTACGCCAGTATTCATTTAAATCAACTTTCACTTCACCCGACATTATGTAGAGTCCGATTATATTTGGAAAGGCCATCGCAAGAATCATCATATCTGAAAAATCTAAAACAGCGCCTAAACTTACAGAAGCACCTACAACAACAAATATTAAAAAGAACATTTTATAAATCATTTCTGCTTTTTTACTTTTTCCAAATAAATAAGTCCAAGCGCGCATTCCGTAGTACGACCAGGAAATCATGGTTGAAAAAGCAAATAAAAATATGGCAACAGTCAGTACATAAGGGAACCAAGATATTACGGTTCCAAAAGCATCGGAGGTTAATTGTGCGCCTCCCATACCAACAACTTCATGTTTACCGGTAAAAATTAATACCAAAGCAGTTAATGTACAAACCACCACGGTATCAATAAAAGGTTCTAAAAGGGAAACAAATCCTTCAGAAGGTGGATTGTTTGTTTTTGCCACACTATGCGCAATAGCAGCGGACCCAACACCAGCTTCATTAGAAAAAGCAGCTCTTTGAAAACCTATAATCAAAACACCTATAACACCACCTTTTAAGGCTGATGGACTAAATGCACCATCAAATATGGCCACAAATGCCGGTCCAATATTTTCAATATTGATAAAAATTACCGCCAAACAGGCAACCACATAGATAGAAGCCATGATGGGAACTATTTTTTCGGTAACCTTGGCAATACTTTTAATTCCGCCAATAATAACTGCCGCAACAAGCAAAGAAATAATAACACCAAAATAAAATCCGTGGCTAGCAAGTTCAGGAATTTGTCCGGAGACTGCTTCAAATGCTTGATTTGCCTGAAACATATTTCCACCACCAAATGAAGCGCCAACACATAAAACAGCAAATACACCTGCCAAAACTTTACCCAATACTTTTTTATTTTGTTTTTCCAATCCGTTTCGTAAATAATTCATCGGACCACCAAAAACCCTTCCATCAGCAGCTATATCTCTATATTTTACCCCTAAAGTACATTCCACAAATTTTGAAGACATTCCTAACAATCCTGCCAGGATAATCCAGAAAGTTGCACCTGCGCCACCTAAAGATATCGCTACTGCTACACCAGCGATGTTTCCCAAACCAACAGTTCCAGAAACCGCCGTTGCAAGTGCCTGAAAATGGGTAACTTGTCCAGGAGCGTTCGGATCATCATATTTTCCTCGTGCCAAATCAATGGCGTGTCTAAATCCTTTGATATTTATAAAGCCCATTCGAAGGGTAAAAAACAAGGCGCCAATAGATAACCATATCACAATAAACGGAATATTCTTTTGTTGCAGGTCGCCATTTGGATGAAGCAAGGCTATTTTTTCATCATAAACCACTGCAGCATAATTATGTGCCCCTTCCTCTATGACATCACCCTTTTTTTCAGAATTGTAAATAGATCCTCCTTCTTCTGCTAGATGTTTTAAAGTACCGTCAACAAAAGCTCTTCCAACTATTTCGCTTCCCCCTCTTGAAATAATAGCAATCGTATCACCTTCTTTAACTTTAGCGCCTTCTTCAATTAACCATTTTTTAATCAAAAATTCTCCCTTAATACCAGGGCTCCAGCCAGGAATTGGAATATTCCTTTCTTCTACGTAAACATTGGGGTCATAGATTCCCACAGCAGAAAAAGGATCCCAAAACAAAACCATGGCAATGGCGTTTACAATCGGTGTGAAGGTTCCATTAAATCGCTCAGAAATATTTTGCATCGGAACTTTATACTCTTTGGTGACTGTATTTCCAATAGAATCAGTTATAACCACGCTATAAGGAACGCCTTCCACTAAGCCGAAAGCTTTATTGGAAGTTAACGGAGAGCTCTGATTACTCCATTTATAGGAATAAGGAGGTGTGCCACCATGCACTTTCACTTCAAGAATTCCATCATTAATTAAGCCGGATGGATTAACAATATTTTCATTTACAGTAAGAACCTGAGAAAATGCCATCGTACTAAATAGCAGTAGAATCGGTATCAATAATTTTGAATTCATATATTGGTAGGTTGGTTTTAAAAGCTTTTAAAATGCTTCGAAGATGGTAAAAAAAAAAACTTACAACAAATTTTTTGCCATAAACTTGTTTTTTTTTTATTAAGTAGTTATAAATAAGCATTATAATGTTTCTCTATATATTTTAATTTACTTAGGCATTACAATTAAATTAGAATCCATTTTTAATTTTAAAAATTAAAGGAAACTTCCATTTACTATTAATTCTGAAAAAGCAATCACAGAATAAGCGTGAACGAATATACTAATTAATATTAAAAATTGTAAAATTCTTTTTATACTCATTTAACGAATGTTTTTACCAAAGCCAACAGCTATTAGCGTAATAATACTTTACATCAATGAGTACAAAATGTTCATTTAAAGAAATCAAATAGCGCAATACGCCTATTAAAACAATAGCAGTAAATAAAATGATTGATACTTAATTTCGTTTATAATATTAGCAATATTATAAATCGAAGACAGATTTTCGTTTGGTGTAAACCATGTCTTTTAAACGCAATAAAAAAGCAAGTGTTAAATAAATACCGAAGGAGAACCCAAGGGTTATAAAGGAAATATAAATAAAAAATATACGTACATTGGATACATCCAATCCTAGTTTATCGGCAAATCTAGAGGAAACTGCAAACCCGTGTTTTTCAAAAAAATGACGTAAATTATCTATCCAAACCATAACCTATAAATTTAGCGCAATATACTAATTTTCAAAATAAACATTTGATTGTATACCAAAATTGTAGCTACATTTTTTTAACTTTGCAACTTTCCAAAAATCCAATGACAAAAGACACAGAATATATTGAAGTTTTGGGCGCACGCGTCCATAATTTAAAAAATATTGATGTTCGCATTCCCAGAGAAAAATTGGTGGTAATAACCGGTTTAAGCGGCAGCGGAAAATCGTCTTTGGCATTTGACACCATTTATGCTGAAGGCCAACGAAGATATATTGAAACTTTTTCGGCCTATGCACGGCAGTTTTTAGGAGGTTTGGAACGACCGGATGTTGATAAAATAGATGGCCTCTCCCCTGTTATTTCCATCGAACAAAAAACAACAAACAAAAGTCCGCGTTCCACCGTGGGAACCATCACAGAGATTTATGATTTTCTGCGTCTGTTTTATGCAAGAGCTGCTGATGCCTATTCCTACAACACCAATGAAAAAATGGTAAGTTATGCGGATCAGCAAATAAAAGAACTTATTTTAAAGGAGTTTAACCAAAAAAAAATAGTGATTTTGGCGCCCATCGTTAAATCGAGAAAAGGGCATTACAGAGAGCTTTTTGAACAAATTTCAAAGCAAGGTTTTGTGCGTGTAAGGGTTGATGGCGAACTTTTGGAAATTACCAAAGGAATGCGTCTTGACCGTTACAAAACACACGATATAGAAATTGTGATAGACCGTTTAACGGTAAATGAAACTTCAGAAAAAAGAGTGGAGGAAAGTATTGCGACTGCCTTATATTCAGGCGACAATGTTGTGATGATTTTGGAACATGAAACCAACACTCCGCGTTATTTCAGCAGCGATTTAATGTGTCCGACCACAGGAATTTCATACCCAAATCCTGAACCAAATTCGTTCTCATTCAATTCTCCAAAAGGAGCTTGTGACAATTGTGGCGGATTGGGAAAACTCGATAGAGTCAATATTAAAAAAATAATTCCAAACCCCTCAATTTCAATTAAAAATGGCGGAATAAAACCCATTGGCGAACAAAAAAACAGTTGGATTTTTAAACAGCTTCAGTTAATTGCGGATCGTTATCATTTTCAATTAAGTGATCCAATTTCAAAAATCCCAAGTGAAGCATTGGAAATCATTTTACGTGGCGGAAGCGAAAAATTTGATATTGTTTCAAAAGCCGCAGGAATTACACGCAATTACGAAATTGATTTTGAAGGAATCATTCATTTTATAGAAAATCAATATAACACAAGTGAGTCGACTTCCATAAAACGTTGGGCTAAAGAATTTATGGATGAGATAAATTGTGAAACCTGCGATGGAAAACGACTTAAAAAAGAAGCTTTGTTTTTTAAAGTCAATAACAAAAATATATCGGAATTGGCACAATTTGACATCAACGAGCTTGCGGATTGGTTTTCTAAGCTTGAAGATAAATTAACCGAAAAACAAATAAAAATTGCGACCGAAATCCTGAAAGAAATTAGAACTAGAATTCAGTTTTTATTGGATGTTGGTTTGGATTATTTAACCCTCGACAGAAGTTCAAAATCACTGTCAGGCGGAGAAGCGCAACGCATTCGGTTGGCGACGCAAATTGGTTCTCAATTGGTGGGCGTACTTTATATTTTAGATGAACCAAGCATTGGTTTGCACCAACGCGATAATCAGAAATTGATTAATTCACTGTTGAATTTAAGAGATATTGGGAATTCTGTTATTGTTGTTGAACATGACAAAGAAATGATACAACATGCCGATTTTGTGCTAGATATTGGGCCGGGTGCCGGAATTCATGGTGGGGAAATTGTAAGCGAGGGAACTTACGAGGAATTAAAACAGCACAACACTTTAACGGCCGATTATTTAAATGGCACAAAATCCATCGAAACTCCTAAAAAACGACGTGAAGGAAACGGACATAAAATAGTTTTAACAGGTGCTACTGGCAATAATTTAAAAAATATTACTGTAGAATTTCCTTTAGGGAAACTAATTTGTGTGACCGGTGTTTCAGGCAGCGGAAAATCGACCTTAATCAATGAAACTTTGTATCCTATTTTAAATGAACACATTTACAACGGTGTTAAAAAACCGATGCCTTATAAATCCATTGAGGGATTGGAATATGTTGACAAGGTAATTGCCATAGACCAATCGCCAATTGGCAGAACACCACGCTCAAATCCTGCAACTTATACTGGTGTTTTTAGTGAAATAAGGGATCTGTTCGCCAAAACCAGTGAAGCTGCAATAAGAGGCTACAAACCAGGACGATTTTCTTTTAACGTAAAAGACGGACGTTGTGAAACTTGTGAAGGCGGGGGGGGTCGCGTGATAGAAATGAACTTTCTACCCGATGTACAGGTGGAATGTGAAACCTGTCATGGAAAACGCTTCAACAGAGAAACATTGGAAATTAGATTCAAAGGAAAATCAATTTCAGATGTATTAAACATGACCATAGAGGAGGCTACGGTATTTTTTGAAAATATTCCCAAAATTTATAGGAAACTTAAAACAATTCAAGATGTAGGTTTAAGCTATATAAAACTAGGGCAGCAATCCACCACCTTATCTGGCGGTGAAGCACAACGTATAAAATTAGCGTCCGAACTGTCTAAAAAAGATACTGGGAACACCTTTTATATTTTAGATGAGCCTACAACAGGACTTCACTTTGAAGACATTCGGGTACTTATGGAAGTTTTAAATAAATTGGCAAATAAAGGAAACACCATCTTGGTGATTGAGCATAACTTGGATGTTGTAAAACTTGCTGACCATGTGATAGACATTGGCATGGAAGGCGGAAAAAAAGGCGGACAGCTCATCTGTTTTGGAACGCCAGAAGAAGTTAGTCAACATAAAAAAAGCTATACGGCCAAATTCTTAAAAAAAGAACTAAATTAGCCCGCAGGTTTTCATAAAAAATTCAGAGTTTTATCAAATAATAAAGAAATTACAGCATAGTTATGACAAATGAAGACAGACAAATTAGAGAGAAATTCAAACAAAAAACATGGAATGAAATTAAAACCAATGATTCTTGGGCCATATTTAAAATTATGGCAGAGTTTGTTCAAGGATATGAAAGATTAAGTAAAATTGGGCCTTGTGTAACTATTTTTGGGTCAGCACGTGCAAAACCAGATCAAAAATATTATAAGCTTGCAGAAAATATTGCGTTCCATTTAACCACACATGGGTATGGCGTTGTTACGGGAGGCGGTCCCGGAATTATGGAAGCGGGAAATAGAGGCGCCCATCGCGGAAAAGGAGTTTCTGTTGGCCTAAATATTGAATTGCCCTTTGAGCAACATGACAATCCGTATATTGATGAAGACAAAAATTTACATTTTGATTACTTTTTTGTTCGTAAAGTCATGTTTGTTAAGTACTCACAAGGATTTGTGGTCATGCCCGGAGGTTTTGGAACTATGGATGAACTTTTTGAGGCCGTCACTTTGATTCAAACAAAAAAAATTGGTAAATTTCCAATTGTATTGGTAGGTACAAAATATTGGTCAGGTCTTGTTGATTGGATTAAAAACACATTGGTTGAGGAGGGAGCTGTAAGTATAGAGGATCTTGATTTAATTTCAATTGTTGACACTGAAGAAGAAGTTTTGGAAGTGATAAACACCTTCTATAAAAAATACAGTCTAAGCCCTAATTTTTAAGCAAACCATTGAAAAAAATCCTGTTTTTAACACTTTTAGCTGGTATTCTTTGTTTGAATAATATTAATTCACAAACAAACAATTCCATCATTCTTGCTGTTTTAAATACACAAACTAATGAACTTAAAATACAGCAGAAAATTAATTTTTATAATAAATCTGACAGCACTTTAAACGCTATTTATTTTCATAACTGGGCGAATTCCTATAAGGATAAAAATACGCCCTTGGCCAATCGTTTTATTGAAAATTATTCAAAAACATTTCATTTTACCGGTGAAAAGCACAGAGGAAGCTCTAGTATTAATAGTTTTTCAGTTAATTATGAACTCGTTACTTGGGAAATTACCGAACAGAATCCAGATATCTTAAAAATCAAATTGAAGCAATCATTAAAGCCAAAAGAATCTTTAAGTATAGTCGCAACTTATACCATAAAAATTCCAAATGATAAGTTTACAAGTTATGGCGCAGGTAAAACAGGCTATAATTTAAGGTATTGGTACTTAATTCCAGCTGTTTTTGATGGTAAATGGCACCTTCAAAACAACTTGGATATGGATGATTTGTATGTTGATTTTACAGATTATTTAATACACGTTAAAGTGCCGAAAGATTATGTGCTAAACAGCGATTTAACAGTTTCTATTGATACTCTGGCCAATTTTAACAACTATAAGTTAATTGGAAAAAACAGACAGGATATTGAAATTAACATCACTAAAGAAAATGATTTTGTTACCTATAATTCGAAGCCGGTTCAGATACTTACCAACATCGACTCAAAAAAATTGCATCCGCTCATTAAAACAGAGATTATCAATAGAGAACTTTCTTTTATCCAATCTTATTTAGGTGACTATCCCCATGAAAAGCTTCTTATTAATAAAATTGATTATGAAAAAAATCCGGTTTATGGATTTAACCAATTGCCAACTTTCTTAAAACCTTTTAATGATACTTTTGAATTTGACATTCAACTTTTTAAAATTTTAAGCAGAAAATATATTGACAACGTTTTTTTGTTTAATCAAAGAGAAGACGCATGGCTTGCAGATGGTTTACAAACCTATTTAATGATTAAATATGTTGAAAAATATTATCCTGAAGTAAAAGCAATTGGCGATATTTCAAAAATTTGGGGCATCAAAAACTTTAATTTGGCCAAAATTGATTTTAACAATAAATATCCCTTTGTATATCAATTTGCAGCTCGAAAAAACATAGATCAACCATTAACAACACCTGCAGATTCTCTCTCAAATTTCAACAGAAAAATTGTAAATAAATATAAGGCAGGATTGGGGCTTCTTTATTTAGAAAATTATTTGGGAGAAGCCACAATCTTTAATGCTATTAAAGATTTTTCAGAAAAATATGCCAGACAAAGTGCCCAAAGTGATTTGTTTTTAAATTTGATTGAAACACCTAAGGATATCGACTGGTTTATAAAGGATTATTTAAACACCAGCAAAAAAGTTGATTATACCATCAAAAAAATAGTCAAGAAAAATGATTCACTTGAAATTAGCATATTAAATAAACGAAATTTTACTGCACCCATTCAGTTATATGGTATTCATAATACAGAAATTGTCTATAAAAAATGGCTGGTTGGCATAGATTCTTTAGCAAAAATAACCGTACCAACCAACGGTTTTGACCGACTTTCATTAAATCATGAATTCTATTTACCCGAATATAATTTAAGAAACAATTGGAAAAATATTGATAATAGATTATTTAATCGGCCTGTGCAGCTAAAATTTATGAAGGATATAGAAAATCCGTATTACAATCAAATTTTTTATACGCCAGAAGCCCGATATAATTATTATGATGGATTGGTTTTAGGAATGGCAATTTCCAATAAAACATTATTAAACAAGAGTTTTCAATATAAAATAACGCCTTCTTACGGAATAAAAAGCAATTCCTTCTCTGGATCCTTTTCTTTGCTTTATGAATACTTGCCTGAAGATAATAACATCAATAGGTTTTTAGCTGGGGTGTCGGGTAGCAGTTTTCAGTATGCAGCAGACCTTTCTTATACAACTCTTATGCCCTTTGCACTTGTTGAATTTAAAAGGAAAAGCTTGAGAGACGTTACCAGTAGTGTGCTATACACTTCCTATATTATGGTTGATAGAGAAAAGTCACCATTACAAACACAACATATAGAAACCAACAAATACAATGTATTCAATCTGAGTTATGGGTATGCAAAGCCAAATATTATTGATGATCTTAGATTCTCAACTGGATTGCAGATTGCCAACAATTTCAGTAAAGTTTCTGCAACAGGACATTACAGGATATTAACAGATACGAACAGGCAATTTGATTTCAGAGTTTTCGCAGGGGCTTTTTTATCTAACAAAACTGAAACAGATTTCTTTAGTTTTGCATTGGATAGACCCTCAGATTATTTATTTCAATACGATTATTTGGGAAGATCAGAAACTTCAGGAATTTTAAGTCAACAAATTATTATTAATGAAGGTGGCTTCAAGTCAAAACTTCCAGTTGCCTATGCAAATCAATGGCTTACAACCATAAACACAAGCGTTGGCCTGTGGCGATGGTTTGAAGTATATAACGATATTGGTTTTGTGAAAAATAAAAACGAAAATGTTTATTTTGCCCACGAAAACGGTGTTCGATTAAATTTTATACACGATATTTTAGAAGTATATTTTCCGTTTTATTCTAATTTAGGCTGGGAATTGAGCCAGTCAAGTTATCCTTCCAAAATTAGGTTTGTACTTACTTTAAACCCTAAAAAAATATATAATTTCGCAAAAAGGGGCTTTTATTAAGTTGAGAATTTAAGTTCTTAATTTTTTTGTTTCAAATTTCAGTTTTATATTAATTGCGTAATTATTTTTAATTGATTAACTTTTAAGCTTTAATATTTTACTGTTAACTTTTAAACCGAATTTTCATTCAATTTTTTGTCTCAATTTTAAATACCATTTAAATTTGTAACTTTGCCATACTAAAAAAATCCAAATATGCAGGTAAAATCTTCTTCAACAAACCAAGAACAGTTGTCATTCAATCAATTTAAAAAAGAAGTCTTACGCGATTACCAAATTGCGGTAATAAGCAGAGAATGCAGTTATTTGGGCCGTAGAGAAGTATTAACTGGAAAGGCAAAATTTGGGATTTTTGGTGATGGAAAAGAAGTGCCGCAACTGGCCATGGCAAAAGCTTTTAAAAAGGGTGATTTCAGATCAGGTTATTATCGCGACCAAACTTTTATGATGGCCATTGGAGAATTAACTCCCCAACAATTTTTTGCCGGATTATATGCGCATCCTGACATTAACGCCGACCCAATGTCGGGTGGGCGACAAATGGGAGGCCATTTTGCAACACATAGTTTGGATGAAAGCGGCCATTTTAAAAATTTAACGGAACAATACAATTCATCTGGAGATATTTCACCAACTGCTGGCCAAATGCCAAGAATGCTTGGAATTGCCAAAGCTTCAAAAATGTTTCGTAATCTTCCTGAATTAAAAAAACCAAAATTTTCTAACAATGGGGATGAAATTTCCTGGGGAACAATCGGAAATGCAAGCACCTCAGAAGGCCTGTTTTTTGAAACCATAAATGCCGCAGGGGTTTTGCAGGTTCCTATGATTATTAGTGTTTGGGATGATGATTATGGGATTTCTGTGCCTGCAAAATATCAAACTACCAAAGAAAGTATTTCAGAGATTTTAAAAGGATTTCAGCGTGATGACACTGCAGATGGATTTGAAATTTTTGTTGTAAATGGCTGGGATTATCCGCAATTGATTTCCGTTTACAATAAAGCGGCAAAAATTGCCCGTGAAGAACATGTGCCCGTTTTAATTCATGTAAAAGACTTAACACAGCCTCAAGGCCATTCAACTTCAGGCTCACATGAACGCTATAAAACCAAAGAACGCCTAATTTGGGAAAAACAAAATGATTGTTTGGTAAAAATGCGCGACTGGATTATTGAATTCGAACTTAAAGACAATAACAATAACTTGCTTCGCTTTGTTGAAACTGAAGAAGAATTGATTATCATTGAAAAAGAAGCGAAAAAAGTGGTGAACCAAGCAAGAAGAGATGCTTGGAACGCATTTTTAAATCCGGTAAAAGAAGAAAAAGCCAAAGTTTTGCAATTGTTAGAGAATATGGCCAACAAAAGCCATAACAAATCTTTTATCCTTAAATTAAAAAATGATTTGGCTGCCATTATTGATACATCAAGAAAAGATATTTTAGTTGCTGCCAGAAAAGCTATTGTTTACGTTAGAGAGGAGAAATCTGCCGAAAAAGCCCAACTGCAACAGTGGATTGTCAATTATTTAAAAAAGGAACAACAAAATTATAGCTCCTATTTATACAGCCAAAGCGATAAAAAAGTAAGCCACGTAAAAGAAGTTTTGCCAACTTATGATTCAAATGCCGAAATGGTTGATGGACGAATTATCATAAAAGACAATTTTGACATACTATTTTCAAAATACAACGATTTGTTCATTTTCGGAGAAGACTCAGGAAATATTGGCGATGTGAATCAGGGGCTTGTTGGGCTTCAGGAAAAATACGGTAAACTCCGTGTTGCCGATACAGGAATTAGAGAAGCCACTATTATTGGACAAGGAATTGGAATGGCCCTAAGAGGATTACGTCCCATTGCCGAAATTCAATATTTAGATTATTTATTATACGCTATTCAAATATTGAGTGACGATTTGGCTACGCTGCATTACAGAACCGTAGGTAAACAAAAAGCACCCTTAATAGTAAGAACCCGTGGCCACCGTTTAGAAGGAATTTGGCATTCTGGATCGCCAATGGGCGCTATTGTGCATTTGCTAAGAGGAATGAATATATTAGTTCCCAGAAATATGACAAAAGCCGCCGGATTCTACAATACCTTATTAGAATGTGATGAACCAGCTTTAATTGTGGAAAATTTAAACGGCTATCGACTTAAAGAAAAATTTCCTAACAATTTAGGAGAATTTAGAACTCCTATCGGTGTGGTTGAAACCATTAAAACCGGAACTGATATTACCGTAGTTTCGTACGGCTCCACCTTAAAATTGGTAGAAGATGTTGTAAATAATTTAAAACAAGTGGATATTGATATTGAATTAATTGATGTTCAAAGTCTTCTTCCGTTTGACATCAATAAAGATGTGTTGAAAAGCATACAAAAAACAAACAGGCTTATTATTATTGATGAAGATGTTCCTGGAGGCGCTTCCGCCTATTTGTTGAATGAAATTCTAGAAAACCAAAATGCTTATCAATATTTAGACAGCAAACCGGTTACTTTAACTGCAAAACAACATAGAGCAGCATACGGAACAGACGGCGATTATTTCTCAAAACCAAATGAAGAAGATATTTTTGAGGCAATTTACAGCATCATGAATGAGGCAAATCCAACAAAATACAAGCCACTTTATTAATGTAACACAAATTACATTTTATAAAAATCCAACAAAAACACCATCTCTGGTGTTTTTTTATTGATACTATATATAAAATATCAAAAAAGATTATGACAACGGTCATCTATTGATATTTGTCATTCTTTTTATAATATTTAACCCATATCTTTGAGAATAATAAAATTACAATATAGTAATCACATATAAATTTATTGATATGGCAAAAGTAAAAGGAGCTATAGTTGTTGACACTCAAATTTGCAAAGGTTGCGAAGTTTGTATTCCTGTTTGTTTAGATGACGTGATTGCTATGTCGGCTGAGGTGAACAGGAAAGGCTATCACTATGCTTACATGAAAAACCCAGAAGCTTGCACAGGCTGCACAAATTGCGGCGTGGTTTGCCCAGACAGAGCAATCTCCGTTTATAGAATAAAAGTTTCAGAATAACCCATTTAAAACTGCGAAGAATGTCAGAATTAAAATTAATGAAAGGTAACGAAGCATTGGCTGAAGCTGCAATTAGAGCTGGAGTTGACGGTTATTTTGGTTACCCTATCACACCACAAACAGAAATTATTGAATATTTAATGACCGAACGTCCAGAATTAAGAACTGGAATGGTTGTTTTACAAGCTGAAAGTGAAGTAGCGGCTATAAACATGGTTTATGGTGCAGCGAGTACAGGAAAAAAAGCAATGACTTCTTCATCAAGTCCGGGAATTTCTTTAAAATTGGAAGGAATTTCCTATTTAGCAGGCGCAGAATTGCCTGCCGTAATTGTAAATGTTGTTCGTGGCGGACCAGGATTGGGAACAATCCAACCTTCCCAAGCCGACTATTTTCAATCGGTAAAAGGAGGCGGACACGGAGATTATAAATTATATGTTTTAGCACCAGCATCGGTTCAGGAAATGTCAGATTTTGTTGAAGATGCTTTTGATATTGCTTTTAAATATCTCGCCCCAGTATTAATTCTTTCTGATGGTTTAATTGGCCAAATGATGGAGAAGGTAATTCTTAAACCACAAAAGCCCAGAATGACCAATGAAGAATTAATTGAAAAATATGGTGATTGGGCAGTTACTGGCAAAAAAGGAAGAGAGCGAAATATTATTACATCGCTAGATTTAAAATCTGAAAAAATGGAAGCCAGAGTTCATAGATTACAAAAAAAGTATGAACAAATGGAAAAAGAAGACTTGCGCTTTGAAAAAATAAACTGCGACGATGCTGAATATTTAATTGTTGCTTACGGTTCAAGTGCAAGAATTTCACAAAAAGCCGTTGCCTTGGGAAGAGCAAAAGGAATAAAAGTTGGATTATTAAGACCAATCACTTTATTTCCTTATCCCAAAAAAGCACTGTTCGATTTAGCCGATCAGGTTAAAGGAATTTTAAGCGTTGAATTAAATGCAGGTCAAATGGTGGAAGATGTTCGACTTTCTGTTGAATTCAAAGTACCCGTTGAACATTTTGGAAGAACCGGAGGAATTATACACACTCCAGAAGAAATTTTAGAAGCTTTAGAACAAAAAATTATTAAAAATGGAAGTATCAGACATCATAAAACCAGAGAATCAAGTATTCTGTAAAACAAAATTAATGACCGACAACGCCCTGTCTTATTGTCCGGGATGTGGTCATGGCACTGCGCACAATTTAACTATGGAAGTCATTGATGAAATGGGTATTTCAGAAGATGTTATCGGTGTTGCACCGGTTGGCTGCTCTGTTTTAGCCTATGATTTTATGAATATAGATATGACACAAGCTGCTCACGGACGCGCACCGGCATTGGCAACAGCAATTTCACGACTTTGGCCGGAAAAATATGTGTTCACGTACCAAGGTGACGGTGATTTGGCCGCCATTGGAACTGCAGAAACCATTCATGCTTGTAACAGAGGTGAAAACATTGTCATTGTTTTTGTGAATAATGGAATTTATGGAATGACAGGAGGGCAAATGGCGCCAACCACTTTGGCAGGAATGAAATCATCCACTTCACCTTATGGAAGAGACATTGAAACTATGGGTTCTCCCTTAAAAATAACAGAGTTAATCGCTAATTTGCCAGGAGTTTATTACGTAACACGTCACGCAGTTCATACGCACAAACATGCGCGTAAAGCTAAAAAAGCAATTCAGAAAGCGTTTGAAAATACCCGATTGGGAAAAGGGCTTTCATTTGTTGAAATCGTGTCTAACTGCAACTCCGGTTGGAAAATGACACCAAATGAGTCAAATATTTGGTTGGAAGAAAACATGCTTCCATACTTTCCACTTGGTGATATAAAAGTTGATGGTATCTTAAAAAAATAAAACAATGACAGAAGAAATTATTATCGCAGGTTTTGGTGGACAAGGAGTGCTATCAATGGGGAAAATATTGGCCTATTCTGCCATCATGCAAAATCAGGAAGTGAGTTGGATGCCTTCTTATGGGCCTGAAATGCGCGGAGGAACTGCCAACGTTACCGTAATTTTAAGTGATGAAAGAATTAGTTCTCCTTACTTAAAAATAGTGGATACCGCCATCATTTTAAACCAGCAATCCATGGATAAATTTGAGGAATCCGTAAAACCGGGAGGCGTTTTAATTTACGATCCCAACGGTATTACAGCGCATCCATCAAGAACAGACATTAAAGTTTACCAAATTGAAGGCACTAAACTGGCTTCAGAAATGGGAAATAAGAAAATTTTTAATATGATTATTTTGGGTGGCTATTTAAAAGTAAAACCTATTGTACAATTAGAAAATGTGATTGAAGGTTTGAAAAAATCAATCTCTGAACGTTACCATAATTTAATTCCTTTAAATGTGGAAGCGATTACCATGGGAATGAATAATATCGTTCCTTATAAAGTGGAAACAACCGTGTTACAAAATTAATTTTAATAGTTCTTTGTTTCAAAATTCGGTTATTTTGTGTAATATTATACAAAATAACCGAATTTTTTATGGCTTCAATTTTAGTGACAGGTGGCAACGGATTTATTGGAACTGCACTTTGTAATTTATTACGAGAGAAAGGTCACTCCGTTTTGATTTTAAGCAGGACAAAAACTGACAACCCCAACACCTTTTACTGGAATTTGGAGGAGTATTATATAGATCCTGAAGCCATTATTAAAGCCGATTTTATCATTCATTTGGCCGGTGAAGGCATTGCAGACAAACGCTGGACCAAGCATAGAAAAAAGGATTTAATTAACAGCAGGGTTGAAACCGCCAATCTTTTATTTGAAAAAGTAAAAGAATTAAATCCCAACTTAAAAGGCTTTATTGCAGCATCGGGAATTGGCTATTACGGTGCCACAACTTCTGAAAAAATTTATGAAGAAAATGATGCCTCAGGGGAGGATTTTACCAGTAAAATATGCAAAGTTTGGGAAAAAGCATCTTTACAATTTGACGCCATCAATATTCGCACTGTTATTTTTAGAACCGGTGTGGTGCTTGCTAAAGAAGGCGGCGCATTGGAAAAATTAAGCCAACCCATAAAATTGGGTCTTGGCGCTGTACTTGGAAGCGGAGCACAATATATTCCCTGGATTCACATCGACGACTTGTGCAATATGTATCTTGAAGCCATTGAAAACAGTGAACTTAAAGGAGTTTACAATTCCGCTGCCCCAGAGCACATCACCAATAAAGCACTCACTAAAATTATTGCCAAAAGGCTTAAAAAACCATTATGGCTGCCAAACATTCCTGCTTTTGTGATGAAATTGATCTTGGGTGAAATGGCCGTAATCATCTTGGAAGGAAGTCGGGTTTCTTCAGAAAAAATTATGGCGACGGGATTTAAATTTAAGTATCCAAATATAAATAAGGCACTTGATAATTAATGACAACAAGTAGCATAAAGAAGCATTTATAAGCAAAAAACGCCTCCAAAATTGGAAGCGTTTCTTAATTTATTTCAACAGAAGCTTACTCTTCTTTCACTTCTTCAAAGTCAACATCTTCCACGTGGTCACCTTCACCTTTCGGTTGTCCGTTTCCTGCATCACCTGTTGGAGCGCTTTGTGTATCTTGTTCTGCTTTGTACATTTCTTCGCTGGCTACTTTCCAAGCTTCATTAATTTTTTCCATTGCGGCGTCAATTAGTGCAATATCTTTTGTTTCATGAGCTTTTTTCAATTCAGCAAGCGCAGTTTCAATTGGTCCTTTTTTATCAGCCGATAATTTTTCTCCAAACTCTTTCAATTGTTTTTCAGTTTGGAAAATCATAGAATCTGCAGCATTAATTTTTTCGGCAGTTTCTTTGGCTTTTTTATCAACCTCAGCATTTGCTTCTGCATCAGCTTTCATTTTTTTGATTTCGTCGTCTGTCAATCCAGAAGAAGCTTCAATTCTGATATCCCGTGTTTTTCCAGTAGCTTTATCGCCGGCTGTTACGTGAATAATACCATTGGCATCAATATCAAAAGTTACTTCAATTTGAGGCGTTCCTCTTTGTGCTGGCGGAATGCCATCCAAATGGAAACGACCAATTGTTTTATTATCAGCTGCCATTGCACGTTCACCTTGCAACACGTGAATTTCTACAGATGGCTGATTGTCAGCTGCTGTTGAAAATATTTGTGATTTCTTAGTCGGAATGGTTGTATTGGCTTCAATTAACTTGGTCATTACATTTCCCATAGTTTCAATACCCAAAGAAAGTGGCGTAACGTCTAACAACAATACGTCTTTCACATCACCCGATAATACACCTCCTTGAATGGCTGCACCAATGGCAACAACCTCATCAGGATTCACTCCTTTTGATGGTGCTTTTCCGAAGAATTTTTCTACCGCTTCCACAACTGCAGGAATACGGGTTGAACCACCTACCAAAATAATTTCATTGATATCACTGGTTTTTAAACCTGCATCTTTAAGCGCTTTTTTACAAGGCTCCATCGTTCTTTTAATTAAATCATCGATCAATTGTTCAAACTTTGCCCTGGTTAAACTGCGAACCAAATGTTTTGGGCCACTTGCGGTAGCGGTAACATAAGGTAAATTAATTTCAGTTGTTGAAGCCGATGATAATTCAATTTTGGCTTTTTCAGAAGCTTCTTTTAAACGTTGCAAAGCCATTGGATCTTTACGCAAATCAATGCCTTCTTCAGCATTAAACTCTTCAGCCAACCAGTCTATAATTTTTTGGTCAACGTCATCACCACCTAAATGTGTATCACCGTCAGTTGACAATACTTCAAATACACCATCACCCAATTCCAAGATGGAAACGTCATGTGTTCCACCACCAAAATCGAAAACAGCAATTTTTTGGTCGATACCTTTTTTATCCAAACCATAAGCCAATGCCGCAGCAGTAGGCTCGTTAATAATACGGCTCACTTTTAATCCTGCAATTTCTCCGGCTTCTTTGGTGGCCTGACGTTGTGCATCGTTAAAATATGCCGGCACAGTTACAACGGCTTCCGTTACTTCTGTTCCTAAATAATCTTCAGCAGTTTTCTTCATTTTTTGAAGAATCATAGCCGATATTTCTTGTGGCGTGTACAATCTTCCGTCGATATCAACACGAGGCGTATCGTTGTCACCTTTTACAACTTTATAAGGTACGCGCTCTGCTTCCATTTTGGATTCAGAATATTTATTTCCCATAAAACGTTTAATCGAATAAACTGTTTTTAAAGGATTTGTAACAGCCTGACGTTTAGCAGGATCACCCACTTTTCTTTCTCCACCTTCAATAAATGCCACAATAGAAGGGGTAGTTCTTTTTCCTTCTGCATTAGGAATTACCACTGGTTCATTCCCTTCCATTACGGAAACACATGAATTGGTTGTTCCTAAATCTATTCCAATAATTTTTCCCATGACGATATATTTAATTTTATATTTTTATATTTTTTAAACTCTGAATTACGATATTCAATGATTATGCCATTGCGAAAATTATGTCAAATTGTCATAATTATACACAAACCTTATTCATAATGTCACTGAAATCGACTTATCAACATGATATATTTCAGAAAAATGATAAGGATATTTTACAATACTATATCTTTACATACTTTTAAAAATAAACGGTAAAATGGAGTGTATTTCAGTTTTTGATATGTTAAAAATAGGTATAGGTCCTTCCAGTTCTCATACATTAGGTCCGTGGCGGGCTGCAGAAAGATGGATTAACCATCTTAAAAAAGAGGATAATTTCACTAAAGTTACTTCCATAAAAGTGGATTTATACGGTTCACTTTCCTTAACAGGAAAAGGCCATGCATCAGATTTAGCCATATTATTGGGCTTGGCTGGGGAAGATCCTGAAACTATTCCTACTGAAGAAATCATTCCCATAACAAATGACATTCAAACCAACAATAAAATACGTTTTGGAGGTAAAAATTTAATAGCTTTTGACCCAACTGAAGACATTATTTTTAACCGGGAATTTTTGCCATTTCACGCAAACGGAATAAAATTCAGGGCCTTTGAAAATGCGGTTGAGATTTCTTCTGACACCTATTATTCTATCGGCGGCGGGTTTGTTGTAAGAGAAGAGCTGATTCACGCTAAAGAAAACATCAAAATTCATAAAACCTTTCCATATCCAATACAACTAGCTAAAGAGTTAGAGCTTTATTGTATAAATGAAAAACTGAAAATATCGGAAATTGTTTTGGAAAATGAAAGATCACTAAGAAGTGATCAAGAAATTGATTACCAAATTAAACGGATTTGGGACACAATGCTCGAATGTATGTATATTGGCTGCCACACTTCAGGAACGCTGCCTGGCGGATTGAAGGTGAGGCGACGAGCCTTTGATATTCACGAAAAATTACACGTTGACTTTGTCTATAATTCTCCTTCGGAATGGATGCAAAGCATCCGGAAAACAGAAGTGAAATTTAGGGAAATATTAAAATGGGTAAGTTGTTTGGCTTTAAGCGTTAATGAAGTAAATGCTTCATTAGGTCGAGTTGTTACGGCGCCAACAAATGGAAGCGCAGGTGTTATTCCTGCCGTTTTAATGTATTATATGGTAATTGAAAACCACCAGGCAAATTTTGAACAGGTGAAACAATTTTTATTGGTGGCGGGAGAAATTGGAAGCATCTTTAAAAAAGGCGCTACCATTTCTGCTGCAATGGGCGGTTGTCAGGCAGAAATTGGTGTGTCATCGGCAATGGCTGCAGGCGCACTGACTGAATTGCTCGGCGGAAGTCCGGAACAAGTGCTCATGGCCAGCGAAATTGCTATGGAACACCATTTGGGATTGACATGTGACCCAATTGGCGGTTTGGTGCAAATTCCTTGTATTGAACGCAATGCTATGGGTGCCATAAAAGCAATTCATGCTGCTGAGTTGGCACTGGAATCTGACGCAGCAAATGCTAAAGTGCCGTTAGACAAAGTTATTGCAACTATGTGGGAAACTGCAAAAGACATGAATTCTAAATACAAAGAAACTTCAGAAGGTGGTTTGGCGGTGAGTGTAAATATTTCAGATTGTTAGCCTAAATTTATTTTTTTTCAATATTTTTTTTTAACTTTAGAATTAGAATTCTATTTTAATCTAAAAAACTACTATAATGAGTAAATTCGATGAAAAAATTACACTTTATCAAAGTGAAATGAAAAAATTGGGTCTTAAATTTGATGCCGATTTATTAACGAAAGTCACTAAAGGCTTAGGACCTTCAATTTACAAAGCTGATGCAGAAACTGTGTCTGGCTCCGACAAAAAAGAACTTGAAACAGTAAAAAAGAACTTTTTACTAAAAAAACTAGGATTGGCCGACAGTCCGAAACTAGACAATGCAATTGAAAAAGTTATCGAAAAGGTTGGAAAATCAAACAGAAATAAATACAGGGCTATTGTTTATTACCTATTGGTAAAAGAATTGGGTCAAGAATCTAAGTACTAATTTTTAAAAAGAAAAACCCGCATTTGTGGGTTTTTCTTTTATATTATCAGATATTTTATAAGCTGAAATATTTTCAAATAATTTTATTAGTCTAAATCTTCGTCACTTTCTTCATCTGCAATATCTTCTATATCACTGTCGTATACATCCTCAAAATTGTCTTCATCTGCATCATAATCCTCCATGGTTTCTTCCAGTTTCAAACTAATTTTAACAAGATATATAGTGTCTTCAAAACTTACCTCCACTGCTCTAACGGTTTCGCCCTGAGCATTTTTGAAGGTAATGATGTCTTTGTAGCCATAACCGTTAGGGAATTTCGCTACCAATAAATCTAAAATATCGCTGGTTAATTTACTATAATCGACTATTACTCTTTTCATAAATTCTTTTACATGTTTAATAAATACGCAAATATTAACGGCACAACAATGGTTGCATCAGATTCTATTATAAATTTTGGTGTATTGATATCTAATTTTCCCCAAGTAATTTTCTCATTTGGAACCGCACCTGAATACGATCCATAGCTTGTGGTTGAATCTGAAACCTGACAAAAATAACTCCAAAAAGGCGTATCAGTACGTTCTAAATCTTGGTACAGCATTGGAACTACACAAATTGGAAAATCACCTGCAATTCCTCCACCTATCTGAAAAAATCCAATACCGCTTTCTGAATTTGCTGTATACCAATCGGCTAAGAAAGTCATATATTCTATTCCAGATTTCACGGTACATGATTTAAGTTCTCCTTTTAATACATAGGAAGCAAAAATATTCCCCATTGTGCTGTCTTCCCAGCCTGGAACAACCATAGGCAAATTGGCTTTTGCTGCTGCAATCATCCAACTATTTTTTGGGTCAATTTCATAATATTGTTCCAATACACCAGAAAGAATCAATTTATACATAAATTCATGGGGAAAGTATCTTTCTCCTTTATCTTCTGCATCTTTCCAAATTTTGAAAATGTGCTTTTGCAATCTTCTGAATGCTTCTTCTTCAGGAATACAAGTGTCAGTAACCCTGTTCAAACCTTTTTCCATTAAATCCCATTCATCTTGAGGTGTTAGATCTCTATAATTCGGAACTCTTTTGTAATGAGAGTGTGCTACTAAATTCATCACATCTTCTTCCAAGTTAGCACCTGTACAAGATATAATTTGCACTTTATCCTGTCTGATTATTTCAGCAAAAACTTTGCCTATTTCCGCAGTGCTCATGGCACCCGCCATAGAAACCAACATTTTTGAACCAGCAGCTAACTGATCTTCGTAGCCTTTTGCCGCATCAACTAGTGCTGCAGCATTAAAATGCAGGTAATATTTTTCAATAAATTGGGAAATCGCTCCTTTATTAGTCATAATCTTCGTCTTCGAATTTTGAGGTTTTGTTACTTGGTTCTTTAAAACCGCTTTCATTTCCGTAATCTTCTTCTTCAGTATTGTCAAATTTGTAACTAAGCATTTTATAATACAATTTGGCTGCTAAAAAATCGGATGATTTTTCCTTTTCATTTGGACAAAGTTCCATAATATCGAAACCTACCACATTTTTTTCTTTGAATATCTTTTTCAGAAAATCTAGGGTTTCGTACCAAAGCAATCCGCCCGGTTCCGGAGTTCCTGTAGAAGGCATAAGTGAAGGATCAAAGGCATCTAAATCAAACGTTATAAAAACATTTTTACCCATGGCATCAATGGCATTTTCCATCCAATAATCGTCGATGGCCATTTCATGAGCAAAAAACACTTTATCAGGATCCATTACAGTTTTCTCTAAAATATCCATACTACGGATACCTACCTGAACCAAGTTGGCGTTTTGGCTAGCTTCATAAACAGCGCAAGCATGATTACATTTTGAGCCATCATATTCTTTTCTTAAATCGGCATGCGCATCAATTTGTACAACCGTTAAATCATTGAAACATTCGTTAAAAGCTCTGATAGTTCCAATAGAAACTGAGTGTTCACCGCCAAAAACAGTAACAAATTTATTTTTTCTTATAAATGTTTTTGTTACTGCATGTACTGCAGCTACCATTTTTTCAGGAGAGGAGTTTTCTGTAACGGCATCTGCTAAATAAATACCGTTTTTGTAAACTTCAGAATCAGTTTCAATATCATAAAGTTCCATGTTTTCTGAAGCATTCAAAAAAGCTTCAGGTCCTTTGTCCGCACCTTTTTGCCAAGTGCTTGTTCCGTCATAAGGGACAGGAATCAAGACAATTTTTGAAGTTTCTATTTTGGCATATTGTTCAGGTATCCCCGCGTAAGTTCTTTTATTCATAACCTAATATTTTTAAAAAATCGCTTGCTGTTTGTTTTTCTTTAAACACTTTAAATTCTAATTTATCTTCGTTATTTTTTGATATAATAATATGTTTTGGCTGTGGAATCAAGCAGTGTTGCAAGCCTCCATAACCACCTATTGATTCCTGGTAAGCGCCTGTATTAAAAAATCCTAAATACAATGGCTTTTCTTCTTTATAAACTGGCAAATAAATAGCGTTTATATGTTGTTCTGAATTATAATAATCATCACTATCACAGGTTAAACCCCCTAACAATACCCGTTCATAAACATCATTCCAACGATTTAAAGGTAATAAAATAAATCGTTTATTTATGGCCCAACTGTCTGGTAAGGTAGTAATAAATGAAGAGTTTATCATATTCCATCTTTCTCTGTCGTTTTGCTTTTTTTGGTATAACACCTTATAAATAGCGCCACCGCTCTCACCTACTGTATAGCTACCAAATTCAGTAAATATGTGTGGAACCTGAACCTCGGCATCATCGCAGGCTTCTTTTATTTGGCTGATGATTTCATCAACCATATAGTCATAATCATAATTAAAAGCCAATGAGTTTTTTATTGGAAATCCGCCGCCAATGTTTAAGCTATCCAAACTTGGGCAAATTCTTTTTAAACTGATATAAACCTTTAAACATTTGCTTAATTCGTTCCAATAATAGGCATTGTCTTTTATACCTGTATTGATAAAGAAATGCAACATTTTTAGATTTACCTTATTATTATCTTTAACTTCACGTCGGTAAAAATCGACAATGTTTTTGTAGCCGATTCCCAATCGTGAGGTATAAAATTCAAACTTTGGTTCTTCTTCAGAAGCAATCCTAATTCCTATATTAATCTTCTTTTTTGTCCCTTCAGTAAGCAAGCCAATTTCTTCATAATTGTCGATAATCGGGATACAATTTTTATGGCCGTTATTAATCAATCGCTGAATATTTGTAATGTATTCATCACGTTTAAAGCCATTGCAAAGAATATAGGTTTTATCTGTTATTTTACCTTCCGTTTTTAGATTCTCAACAATATCAATATCAATGGCTGAAGAAGTTTCTATATGAATGTCATTTTTTAAAGCTTCATCCAACACGTGTTTGAAATGAGAACTTTTGGTACAATAACAATAATGATATTTAGCTTTATACTTATGGTTATGCATTGCTTTTACAAACATTGCTTTAGCTTTTTGGATATTGTCGCTAATTTTAGGTAAATAGGTGAATTTTAAAGGCGTTCCAAATTCCTCAACCAATTTCATGGTATCAATTTCATGAAAATGTAAGTTTTTATTGGTATCAACAAAAAATTCTTCTTGTGGAAAATCAAATGTTTGGTTAATTAAATCGATATATTTAGTGTTCATTTAGTATTTTAATTTTACAATTAATAAGGCAGTCATTTTAGACTCGTATTAAATTCAAAAAAAGGATTTTATAGCTATACTCTTAATACTAAATAGTTTTTTTCAAGCCGTACAATTTTCAATGGATTGAATAACTTTAAAATGTGGTTAAATGAAGTCATTAATATACTTAATTCTTCGATATGTTTTTTAATAATTATTTGTTTTAAAGATCTGCAAACATACAAGTTAACGGCTAAAAAGCGCTCTCCTTTTATGACTCCTTTAAACGTTGGCGCAAACTTATATAAAAAATCAATACAAATTAAAAAAAATCGAATTTTATCTTGTAAAAACCAACTCATTTGCTGAGGATAAGTTTGCATCAAATGCATAACCATCATAATTAAAATTTTTCAAACCTTCCTTTGTTTCAACCTGATGATCAATGATGAAACGTACCATTAAGCCTCTTGCTTTTTTTGCAAAAAATGCAATTACTTTTAATTTCCCGTCTTTTAAATCCTTAAAAACTGGCGTGATTATAGGAACTTTTAATAATGCTGGTTTTACCGCTTTAAAATACTCAGCGCTCGCCAAATTAACAAACAATTCATTATCAACGAGTTCATCATTTATTTTTTCTGTAATTTTGCTTCCCCAAAACTGATATAAATTCTCCTTTTTTGTCACTTTTAATTTGGTTCCCATTTCTAAGCGATAGGGCTGAATTAAATCTAAAGGTTTCAACAAACCATATTGCCCTGATAGGATTCTTAATTTATTTTGAAGCTGATCCAATTTATCATTTGATAAGGAATAAGCATCTAGCCCAATATAAACATCACCTTTAAAAGCAAAAATAGCCTGACGTGCATTATTTAACGTAAAAGGTAATGTCCATTCCTGATTACGCTGCCAATTTAATTCGCCCAAGTCTGGGGAAATATTCATTAATGCTGAAAGTTGTTTCGGAGATTTCTTCTTTAAAACGGAATTTAATTTTGCGGCTTCCTCCAAAAAAACTCCTTGTGTAAACTGCTTTGTAGGAATTGACGTTTTATAATCCAGAGATTTAGCCGGTGATATAATAATTTTCATCTGTTTAAATTATGTTTTTTTGTTGGTACAGCTGCAGCCTACCTATCGGTAGGCAGGCCTACCGATAGGTAGGTTCGCTATTAATTATTCTGCTGTATATCAAAATTTGTAATGCTCGTGTCATTTCTTATTTCTTTGTCCTTTTTTTTGAAATTTATCCAACTTCGCCATATTATAATTAAATATTTTTAAATGATTTCTTAAAATTAAAAATTAATATCCAAATAGTTGCTTTTTTTGAATTATTATTGAAATAATTCTAATTTAAACAAGTTCATTTATAAATTTTTGCATTTTTTCATAGAGCAATCCCACGTGATAGCCATCCATTAATGCATGATGAACTTCCACAGAAAATGGGACTTTTTGAATTTCGTTTTCCTTAAATATTTTACCAAAAACCACTTTCGGAATCCCCCTCAAACTCTCGTTTCCATTTCTTGCATGTTTAAATCCGGTAAAAGAAACCCAAGGAATTGTGGAACAATGGATAATTCCCAATTGGTCTTCCTGCGTATTGAACCCTATGCCTTTTTTATGATTTTCGAGCACTATTGTACCATTTGCATTAAATGCTGACAAAGTTGCATAATATTTAAAATCGCAAAATGAAAAGGTTTTGTCATCATTTAAAACTGTGGAACCAATATTTACTTGATCAAATAAGTAAACTTTGTCGTTTTTAAAACGCAATTTAAATTCGGTAATTTCATTGGCACATTTTAAGGCAACATACATACAGGCTAAAGAAAACGACAAACGATGTTTCTTACAGTACTTATAAAGATTGGTGACTTCTAAATTGGCCGTAATATTAAAAAAAGGATCTTCATAAGTTTTAAAAAATTGGTATTGTGCTTTTCTGCTCCAGTTTTCAATATCAAATTCTTTCATTATATTCTTTTTATTCCTTTTGATTGATGGTATAGCTTCGCCATTTCTCTAAACACAACTGCATGTCTTGAGGCATTTCTGAATTAAATTGTAAAAATTCTTTGGTAATTGGATGCTGAAAACCCAATGTTTTTGCGTGAAGCGCTTGCCTTGGCAATACTTTAAAACAATTTTCGACAAATTGCTTGTATTTGGTAAATGTTGTGCCTTTTAAGATGGCATCTCCCCCGTAGCGTTCATCATTAAAAAGCGTATGGCCGATGTGTTTCATATGTGCCCTAATTTGATGCGTTCTTCCGGTTTCAAGTTTGCATTGAATTAAGGTTACATAACTAAAGCGCTCCAGCACTTTATAATGGGTAATTGCAGGTTTGCCAAATTCGCCGGTTGGAAAAACATCCATTTGCAATCTATTTTTTAAACTTCTACCAATATTTCCTTCAATAATTCCTTCTTCTTCATCAATATTTCCCCAAACCAAGGCATAATATAAACGTTCGGTGGTTCTGTCAAAAAATTGTTTGGACAAATGTGCCATCGCATATTCGGTTTTTGCCACCACCAGCAACCCACTGGTATCTTTATCTATTCTGTGCACCAAACCAGGACGTTCATTGGAGTTTGTCGGTAAATTTTCAATATGATAAATCAATCCGTTTACCAAAGTGCCGCTATAATTTCCGTGACCGGGATGCACTACCATACCGGCAGGTTTATTTACAACAATTACCTCATCATCTTCAAACAAAATATCCAAAGGAATGTCCTCCGCAACCAACAAATTCTCGTGTGGAGGATGTGCCAAAACAACACGAACAACATCTTTTGCTTTAACCTTGTAATTTGATTTTACGGCAATGTCATTCACCAATATATTTCCTGCTTTTGCTGCTTGTTGAATTTTATTTCGGGTAGAATATTCTATAAAATTCATCAGATATTTATCAACGCGCAAAGGCTCCTGACCTTCACTGGCAACAAACCTATAATGTTCGTAAAATTCTTCTTTATCTAATTCTTCTATATTGTCTATTTTCATTCTATAATCAGTACTTCGGCGGTTTCTAAACTATCTATTTGCACACCTCCTTCATTTCCATCGCCTAATTTTAAGATGATTTCAGAGTTTTGTGGAATTTTATCACCGTTTTTTAAATCTTTTCCTTTGTAAATTAAGCCCCTCACCACATCTTTCGCAATATCATTCACATAAATTTCCTGTGCACTTATTCTAAATCCAATTGCTGTTAGTTGTGCAACTGCTTGTCTTTTTGTTTTGCCATAAAAATCGGGTATTTCAATATCCGAATATCCTGATGGATTCAAAGTCAGATATATTTTTCTGTTTACTTTTACAAAATCTCCTGCTTCCGGACTTTGTTCAATGACAGACTTGCTCGGATACTCAGCATTAAAACTTGCAGAGTCTATTACCTCCCAGCTTAAATCCAGATCGTTCAGCGCTTCCTCAACTTCTTCCAAACTCATTTTAGACAAATTTGGAACCTCAATTTTCTGATTGTGATTGGTTGAAAAATTTAACCAAAACCCACTAAAAACAATCAATACCACTAAAAAAACAAATGCCATCAGCAACTGTTTTACAAATACTTTAGATTTAATAAATTTAAAAAAACTCATATTCCCGTTTTTAGATTTTATGCAAAGATACTTTTTTATTGTTTATTTTTTTTCTGTTTAATTTTTAGTTGTTGCCTTGGATGGCTTAAACTTTCTACATTTAACTTTTAATCCTATCCCCAACCCTTTCCGTCCCGATAGCTGGGAGTAAGGGAGTTTGATTTGAAATAAATAGTTATTTACAACAAAAACTTCTAATATTTACCTTTTAATATTTAACTTTTAAACTGTAAGTTTGTATTTCAACTTATTAAACTTATAATGAAAAAAAATATTGCCATAATTATGGGTGGATACTCTTCGGAAGTTGAAATCTCTTTACAAAGTGGCCAAGTTGTCTATCAAAATATTTCAAAAGAGAAATACAATACCTATAAAGTTCATATTCTTAAAGAAAAATGGGTGCTTGTTGATGATTTTGGAAACGAATTCCCCATAAATAAACACGATTTTTCAACAGAAATCAATGGTAAAAAAATCAATTTTGATTGCGTTTTTAATGCCATCCACGGACATCCGGGTGAAGACGGAACCATTTTGGCTTACTTTGAATTGATTGGGTTGAAACACACCTCAGCGCCTTTTTATCAAATGGCATTAACATTTAATAAGCGTGATTGTTTAAGTGTTCTGAAACAATATGGCATAAAAACCGCAAAATCTTACTTCTTAAATAAGGGCGATAAAATTAATGTGGAAGAAATAATTGCCAGAGTAGGTTTGCCTTGTTTTGTAAAACCCAACAATGCCGGTTCAAGTTTTGGGATTTCTAAAGCAAAAACCGCTTCAGAAATAATTCCATCCATAGAAAAAGCTTTTAAAGAAGATTCACAAATTTTAATAGAAGAATTTTTAGACGGTACGGAAATTACCATTGGCGTTTTTAACTACAAAGGAAAAATTAAAGTGTTACCAATGACAGAAATTGTAAGTGGTAATGAGTTTTTTGATTATGAAGCGAAGTATTTAGGAAAATCTCAAGAAATTACGCCCGCCAAAGTTTCAGAGGAAGTTCATGAAAAATTAGAAAAAATAGCCTCTCAAGTATATAAAATTTTAGATATGAGCGGATTTTCACGGTCTGAGTATATTTTAGTTAATAATGAACCGTATTTTCTCGAAATGAATACTGTGCCCGGCATAACAACGGCAAGTATAATTCCGCAACAAGCCGCAGCAGCAGGCATTAGTTTAGAGGCACTTTTTCATAATGCTATTGATATGGCTTTAAGAAAAAACTCATGAACAAATATTCTAAATTTAGACATATACAAAGAATGATTAATGGCGAATTTACCTACCGATAGGCAGATAGCTTTGTTACAACTAAAAATTAAAATGTAAACAGATGAAAAAAGCAATTTTTCCGGGATCATTTGATCCAATTACTTTAGGCCACGTTGATGTAGTTAACAGAGCATTGCCCTTATTTGCTGAAATTATTATTGCTGTTGGCATAAATACCGATAAAACCTACCTATTTTCACTCGAAGAACGTCTTAATTTTATCAAAGAACATTATGCCAATGAACCTAAGGTAAAAGTGGAAACTTATTCGGGTTTGACCATTGATTTTTGTCAAAAATTGGGTATAGATTTTATTTTGAGAGGTTTAAGAAATCCGGCAGATTTTGAATTTGAAAAGGCGATTGCCCAAACAAACAGAAAATTATCAACCGTTGAAACAGTGTTTTTATTAACCTCGGCCGATACTTCATTTATAAGTTCAAGTATTGTGCGCGATGTTTTGAGAAATGGCGGTGATATTTCTGGCTTTGTCCCTGAAAGTGTTCCAAAAAATTTATAAAGATGTACTTTAAAAAATTACTTTTTTTAGCGATAATCGCTTTACTTTCCGGTTCAATTTCAGCGCAAAAAATACTGAATGATTTCACAACTATTTTCGAAAGATCTAAAGGCACGGAAACTTCCACCTATCAAGAAACCATCGCATTTTACAAAGAATTGGCAGCCACGTATCCAGAAATTTCTATAATGGAAATGGGTGAAACAGACAGCGGATTTCCCCTGCATCTGGTTGTGTTTAGCGCTTCAAAAGAATTCGATTTCAATAAAACTCACGGCAGCAAAAAAAACAGTATTTTAATCAACAATGCCATTCATCCGGGAGAGCCAGATGGTGTGGATGCAAGTATGATGTTGTTGAGAGATTTAGTTCAGGATAAAAGCAAAATCAAAAAATTAGAAAATATCATCATTGCTGTCATCCCAATATACAATATTGGCGGCGCCTTAAACAGAAACAGTTATTCCCGCGCAAACCAAAACGGCCCGATGGAATATGGATTTAGAGGAAATGCCCAAAATTATGATCTAAACAGGGATTTTGTCAAAGCCGACACAAAAAATGCAAAAGCTTTTGCCGAAATTTTTCATTTGGTGCAACCCGATGTTTTTATTGACAATCACGTGAGCAATGGCGCCGATTATCAATACGGTATTACCCATTTATTTACACAACACAATAGCTTGGGAAATGATCTCGGTAATTTTATTGAAAATGAAATGAGGCCCAACATCGAAGCATCGTTGTTGAAAAAAAATATCATTATTACGCCTTATGTCAATGTTTGGGGAACTACACCAGAAGCTGGTTTTAGTCAGTTTTTCGACAGTCCGAGATATTCAACAGGTTATGCCACAATGTTCAATACTTTAGGGATGATGGTGGAAACCCATATGCTGAAACCCTACAAACAACGTGTTTCAGCAACCTATAGTTTACTGGAATCTATGATCGATTTTACCCTGGAAAAAGGTATTGAAATTAAAGAACTTCGCCAAAATGCTGTTGCAAATATTCTAGCAAAAAAAACCTATCCTCTTTCGTTTGAACTTGATAAAAATACCTATTCAACCTTACAGTTTAAAGGCTACGAAGGAAGTTATATCGACAGTAAAGTCACCAATGGCAAGCGTTTGTATTACGACCGTACAAAACCCTACACAAAATCTGTAAAATATTTCAACAATTATATTCCTTCAAAAGAAATACAACTCCCTAAAGCATATATTTTAAAACAAGGCTGGTGGAAAGTTTTGGAACGATTGAAAGATAACAATATTGAATACCTTGTTTTCAAAAACGACACCACTATAACCGCTGAAGAACAGCATATTAAAGATTATAAAACAAGCACTAGACCTTTTGAAGGACATTATTTCCATTCAAAAACGGAAGTTTCTTCAATAACAAAAAAAGTGTTGTTTCAAAAAGGAGATATTTATATTCCCACACAACAGAACGGCGTTCGCTATATTTTGGAAACCTTAGAGGCTGAAGCAACAGATTCTTTCTTTAACTGGAATTTTTTCGATACCGTTTTAGAGCAAAAAGAACACTTTTCAGCTTATGTTTTTGAAGATATTGCAGAGAAGTTGCTGCAGGAAAATCCGGCCTTAAAAGCATTGCTGCATCAGAAAATGTTAACAGAAAAATATTTTGCCGAAAGTGCTGAAGCGCAGTTGGATTTTGTGTACAAAAATTCTCCTTACTATGAATCGGCACATTTAAAATTGCCTATTTATAAGGTGTTTTAAATGCTGTTTTTGTGAATTATCAATTCCCAATAGCCAACATCAATCCAATTTTCAAATTTATGAAGCCGTCTCAATATTAAATTTTGAGGCGGTTTTTTATTTCCATTCAATTTTGGGTATTACTTTTATTTTTAAAAAAAGAATAAAAAATTGCCATTAAGAAGCAATTTTCTTTCTTAAATTGTGTCCTAAAGCCATTAAA
>DATCTJ010000022.1:0-10204 GCA_036568005.1 Lutibacter sp.
TCAATGCCACAGCCTCGTTCAATAACTTGTTCAAATACTACTTCATTTTTTGTGTCCATTTTATTTAAGTTTAATTATCCAACAAAGATAATCATTCCCCTGTGTGTCTAAAATGTAGTCATGGATGTTTCATCTGTTTAAATTATGTTTTTTTGTTGGTACAAATGCAGCCTACCTATCGGCAGGCAGGTTCACCATTAATTATTCTTTTGTTTATCATAATTTATTAAGCTCGTTTCACAATTTAAAAAAAAATCCGAAGCCAATAGGCTTCGGAAATGAATTTTATTATTTAGAGAACCACAAACTCCAAGGAATTGCCGCAAGAATAAGGATTAAGGCAATTGCATAATAAACCGCTATGGTTTTAAATTTTGCAGTATCGGTTGTCTTCTTTTTATGTTTTGAAAACCCAATTGTAATTAAAGCAATGGCAATAAAAATTAGTAAAGGATGCTCGATTAAAGGTTTTCTTAGCTCGCTGTTTTTCATCACTTCACCCATACCAACATTTCTCATTGTTTCATAATAAAGAGAAGTATAATAGGCAATAAACCCAAAAATCAATTGGATGTGAGAAGTGATTAGGGCAAATAACGAAATACGTAAATCTTTCGCTTTGAATTCTTTTTTTGAAATTACCCCATTGATGGCGTTTATTACGGCAATTATTAAGATTAGTAATACCAGGTAAGCCCAATAAGAATGAATCATTTTAGTCATAGTAAATATGTTTTTTAGTTAGAGGCAAAAATAGGTAAATTAAATTAAATTAAATATTCAAAGAAAAGTATATAAGTGAATTATAAATCGCTTTAAAAATCAAGCCATATTTATAAAATGATTTGAAAATGGAATATAAATTAAATGGGTACAAGGAATTAACAATAGAATATTGAGGTTTTTCTAATCAGTAATCCAGAAAACGTTTTAGTTTTAATTAGCAAAAGTACTGTTGATTAACTGAAAACGAATCAGACTTAATCAGCAGCTTTTAAAAAAGAGCACAGGAAACAGGGTAGTTGCCAGCAGGTATTGGCAAATTTCGAATTTTATAACACCCTGATAATAAATAGATTAATCACAATAAAAGATTAAATTAACTTTTTATATTTTTTTTAGCTCGTTTTTTATTATAATAGGAAAAAAATTGTATTTTGCATTCACATTAACCAATATTATTAAGGATATTATGAAAAAACTACTAAGTATTATTTTTGTACTTTTTATGGGCTCAGTTATGTTTGCCCAAACTTCTATTACAGGTTCTGTAAAAGAAGCAAAAACTGGTGAACCCATCCCGGGAGCCAATATAAAAGTTATAGGGAAATCTATTGGGACTACAAGTGATTTTGACGGAAATTTTTCTTTTAAAATTGCTCAAAACCCACCTTTTACTTTAGAAATTTCACTTATTGGATACGCATCAACAAAAGTTGAAATTACACAAAGCGAGCAAAAAGTTAACATAGTGCTCGACGAATCTGCTACCGCCTTAGATGAAGTTGTTGTTTCGGCTTCAAGGACGCCTGAACGTATTTTGGAGTCTCCGGTAACCATTGAAAGAATGGATATCAGAGATATTAAAAACACTTCTTCCCCGACTTTTTATGACGGATTGGAAAATTTAAAAGGCGTTGATGTTAACGTAAGCAGTTTAACATTTAAATCTATCAATACAAGAGGTTTTGCAACAATTGCCAATACTCGTTTTATGCAATTGGTTGATGGTATGGACAACTCATCTCCTGCATTAAACTTTAATCTTGGAAACTTGTTGGGAATGTCTGAACTAGATATTAACACAGTTGAGTTACTTCCAGGAGCTTCTTCTGCTTTATATGGAGCCAATGCCTTCAACGGTATTTTATTTATGACAAGTAAAAGCCCATTTGAATATCCAGGAGTTAGTGCTTATGGAAAAACAGGAATTACTTCACAAAAAGCAGCGGGTGACAACCAGTTTGCAGATGTTGGGATTAGAATGGCCTATAAATTCAGCGATAAGTTTGCTGCAAAAGCATCTTTCTCCTACTTAAAAGGAACTGAATGGTATGCCACAGATTATAGAGATTTTGAAAATCCGGGATATGACAGAAGTAATCCAGCCTATGATGGATTAAACGTATATGGTGATGAGGTTTCAATTAATATGGATGCCACATTTAAAACACCTGCGGGCACTATAGGTACAGTATCAAGAACTGGATATAATGAACCGGATTTAATGGGTGATTATAAAGCCATAAGTGCCAAAGCCGATTTTGCTTTTCATTACAGGCCATTTGCCGATGATGTAGAAGTTATTTATAACGCAAAGTTTGGACAAGGAAATACAATTTATCAAGGCGCAAACAGATATAATCTTAATAATTTCTTTATGCAACAGCATAAACTAGAAATTAAAGCCGATAACTTTTTTATAAGAGGATATATTACAGACGAAGATGCAGGGGATTCATATGACAGTCGTTTTGCCGCGATTAATATAAACCGAGATGCAAAATCAGACAAAGATTGGTTTACTGATTATTATTTAGCAATGGCAGGAGCTTTACACAATCCTGCATTTGGCGGTGTATTTAGTTCAATTGCCCCAGCTCCAGGAAATCATGCTGCGGCAAGAGCTTTTGCTGATGGAAATTATTTAAATAATGCAAGCTTAAATCCATATCAATTGGGAGCTTTAAATGCTGGAATTGCACCGGCATTGGGATTACCTTCTTGGAATAGAACCGACAATGCAAGATATGCTCCAGGTTCAGCAGGTTTCAAAACCGCTTTTGACAAAGTGACATCTGATCCAAATTTGGCTACAGGAGCAAAATTCCAAGACAATACAAAAATTTATCATACAGATGCCAATTATAATTTTATGAACCTAATTGATTTTGCTGATGTTCAAGTTGGGGGTTCATGGAGACAATATTCATTAAACTCTTTCGGAACAATTTTTACTGATTATGATGGACCAATCGATTATGAAGAATATGGTGCTTATATGCAATTACAAAAGAAATTTGTCGATGATCGATTGAAATTTACCGGATCTCTACGTTATGATAAAGCCCAAAATTTCGATGGAAATTACTCTCCAAGAGTTTCGTTTTCCTACTCTTTGGGAGAAGGCAAAACACGTAATTTAAGAGCATCCTTTCAAACAGGTTTCAGAAACCCAACCACACAAGACCAATATATTGGCTTAGATGCAGGAAGGGCTATTTTAGTGGGTTCTGCACCTGATAATTTGGATAGATATACTACAAATCCTTTATCAATTAGTGCTAGTGGTCAACCATATGCGGGCAGTAGCACTGTTGAGCTTTCGGGAAGAAGGGCTTATGATAATTCATTTACGTTAACATCTGTTATGGCAGGAACTCCTGCAAAAGCTGATATTTCTCTTGTGAAACCTGAAAAAGTAAGTGCTTATGAAGTTGGTTATAGGGCCGGTTTCGGAAAATTATCTTTAGATGCAAGCGCTTATTATAATGATTATCAAGATTTTATTGGAGTTAAAACTGTTTTGGTTCCATATTATGGAACAGTAGGGGACAATACATTGTCATTATTGGCACTTCAAAATGGAGACTACAAACCATTCCAAGTTTATACCAATTCACCTGCTGATATTTCTTCTTATGGTGGAACAATAGGTATTGATACCAAAATAATGGGAGATTACAATTTTGGCATAAATTATACTTTTGCGAAGTTTGAGTTTGACCAAGCAACAGACCCTGATTATGAAGCTAGTTTTAACACCCCAGAACATAAAGTTAAAATTTCTTTTGGAAATACAAATCTTATTGAAAATTTGGGATTCAATGTTAATTTTAGATGGAGTGACAAATACTTGTATGAAGCAACATTTGTAAATGGAATGATTGATTCTCGTTCAGTAGTTGATGCCCAAATTAATTATAGCGTTCCAAAATGGAAGTCGATATTTAAAATTGGAGGCGCCAACATTGGAGGAAAAGAATATTATAGTGTACCTGGTTCAGGAAAAATAGGTTCACAATATTTTATGTCTTGGACGGTTAACCCATAAATAACAAATCTATTTTAATTGAGAAACGCCCTAAAATTTTAGGGCGTTTCTTTTTTATAAAAAACACATATTTCTTTTTTAAAATAAAATCAAAAAACTATCTTTGCACCTTGAAAATAAAGGCTAGGCCAAAAAGAGTAAATATCTAAAAAATAAATAGTTAAAGTAATGGCAAAAGTTACAGGTAGAGTTGCACAAATTATTGGACCGGTTATAGACGTTGAGTTTGAAACTGGCGTTGAACTTCCTAGAATATATGATTCCTTGGAAATCACTCGAAAAGATGGTTCATTATTAGTGTTAGAAGTGCAATCTCATATTGGTGAAGATACTGTTAGAACCATTTCTATGGATTCAACAGACGGTTTAAGTAGAGGATCCGAAGTAGTAGCCACAGGTAAAGCAATTCAAATGCCTGTTGGAAAAGATATTTACGGACGTTTATTTAACGTAATTGGCGATGCTATTGACGGATTGGGGAATTTACCTAAGGAAGGTGAAAACGGGTTGCCAATTCACCGTCAGGCGCCAAAATTTGAAGACTTATCAACTTCAACAGAAGTTTTATATACAGGTATAAAAGTAATTGATTTAATTGAGCCTTACGCAAAAGGAGGAAAAATTGGATTATTTGGTGGTGCCGGTGTAGGTAAAACAGTATTGCTGATGGAATTAATTAACAATATTGCAAAAGGTCACGGTGGTTTGTCTGTATTTGCAGGTGTTGGTGAAAGAACACGTGAAGGAAATGACCTTTTAAGAGAAATGTTGGAATCAGGTATTATAAAATATGGTGATGCTTTTATGCATTCTCTAGAAGAAGGCGGATGGGATTTGTCTAAAGTTGACAAAGTAGGATTAAGAGAATCAAAAGCGACCTTTGTTTTTGGACAAATGAATGAACCTCCAGGAGCTCGTGCTCGTGTTGCTTTATCAGGATTAACCATTGCGGAATATTTTCGTGACGGTGCAGGTGCAGGCGAGGGACAAGGAAAAGACGTGTTATTTTTCGTAGACAATATTTTCCGATTTACGCAAGCAGGTTCAGAAGTTTCAGCTTTATTAGGCCGTATGCCTTCAGCAGTAGGTTATCAACCAACTTTGGCCACAGAGATGGGAGCCATGCAAGAACGTATCACTTCAACAAAAAATGGTTCAATTACGTCCGTTCAGGCAGTTTATGTGCCTGCGGATGATTTAACTGATCCAGCTCCAGCAACAACTTTTGCGCATTTAGATGCCACAACTGTATTGTCGCGTAAAATTGCTGAATTGGGTATTTATCCTGCTGTGGATCCATTGGATTCCACTTCAAGAATTTTAACTGCCGACATTTTAGGTCACGAACATTACGATTGTGCACAACGTGTAAAAGAATTATTGCAACGCTATAAAGAATTACAAGATATTATCGCCATTTTAGGGATGGAAGAACTATCTGAAGAAGATAAATTAGTGGTTTACAGAGCGAGAAGGGCACAACGTTTCTTATCGCAACCATTCCACGTTGCAGAGCAATTTACAGGAATTCCTGGTGTTTTGGTTGATATTAAAGACACCATTAAAGGATTTAATATGATTTTGGACGGCGAACTTGACAAATATCCTGAGGCTGCATTTAACCTAAGGGGATCTATTCAAGAAGCTATTGACGCAGGAGAAAAAATGTTAGCGGAAGCGTAAAATAGTTGTCAGCTGCTGTATTCAGTACGCAATATTCAATATTCAATACTAAAAAAATGATTTTAGAAATAGTAACACCGGAAGCAACTATATTACGCACACAAGTAGATGTAGTGACGCTTCCCGGAAGTGACGGCAAATTTCAGCTGTTAAATCATCATGCACCAATAGTTTCGTTACTTATTGAAGGTGAGGTTAAATTTAAGGGCGCAAACATCACAATTGATGAACAATTTGAAAGTAAGTTTATCAATGTAAAAGGTGAATATTCGTTGCAAATTAAAAGCGGCACCATTGAAATGAAAGAAAATTACGTTATTGTGCTTGCCGATTAAAATCAAAAAAAACAATAATTTTAAAAAAGTTCTCGTTCAATGAACGAGGACTTTTTTTTGTGTAAAAAATTGAATTATAGCTTTGATAAATGGTTTGTTTTAAAGAACTTTAGCTCAAATATTTAATTAATCTACTACCTTATGAAGTTTTATAAATTACTCTTATTATTTTTAATAAGCACCAATTTTATTTTTGCGCAAATTAAATCGAACTCAGTTAAAAACAACCCTACACCATCACCAAATTACAGATTGGCAGCTAAGTTTTCGCCAGATAATTTGGCCAAGTTGGTTCATTCAACTACAGTAGAGCCACACTGGTTGAAAAACGGAAATCGTTTTTGGTATCAGTACAAAACAACCTCAGGTTCCAATTATTATTTGGTTAATGCCGACCAAAGAACCAAAACAAAATTATTTGACAATGCTAAAATGGCGAAATGGCTAACTGAAATTACCAAAGATCCATACGATGCTCAACATTTGCCGAAATTCGATTTTAAATTTGTTAAAAATGAAACGGCCATTCGTTTTAGAATTACTTCAACTGAAGAAGTTGAAGTTGTTGAAAAGGATGTAAAAGCCGACAAGAAAAAAGATGAGGTAGAGAAGGATTCAATAACAGTTAAAAAGGATAAAAAGAAGAAACCTAAAATGGAGAAAAAAGTATATCATCTTGAGTATAAATTGGGTGATAACAAATTGACCATTATCGATAATAAAAAGGAAGATGAAAAATTAAAACGCTGGCCAAATATCGCGCCAGACAGCTCCATTGTGTTGTTTTCTAAGAATTTCAATTTATATTGGATGGATAAAGAAAACTTTTTAAAAGCTGTTAAAAATGAGAAAGACTCTACCATTGTTGAAAATAAATGGACAACAGATGGCGTCGAAAATTACGGCTATGGTGGCGGTAGCAGGGACGAAAATAACGAAACAAAAGAAGAAAAAAAGGATGAAAGAAAAGGAATATGGGGAACTTGGTCTCATGATTCCAAAAATTTCATTTTTCAAAAATCTGATGACAGGGCTCTAAAAGATTTGTGGGTAATCAATTCTGTTTCCAAAAAAAGACCAACATTGGAAACCTATAAATACCATATGCCTGGTGAAGATGAATTTTCAAAAGATGAACTGTTGATTTTTAATATTCCATCAAAAAGTGTGACCAAGGTAAAATTAGACACGGTAAAACAACAAAGCCTGTCGGTTTACCGAGAGCCTCAAAAAAAATCAAATGCCGATGATGAGTTTAAGCCTTCTGTTTTATTGTCAAAAAAGGGGAAAATTTATTTTAGCACTATCAGCAGAGATCGAAAAAAATTGGATATTTGCGTTGCGGATATTACAACAGGCGAAGTGACTGTTTTAATTGAAGAAAGATTTAACACCTATATTGAATCAAAACCATTGGTATTGTTTAACAATGAGCAGGAAATCCTGTATTGGTCGGAACGCGATGGTTGGGCACATTATTATTTATATGATGCCAAAGGAAATTTAAAACATCAAGTGACCAAAGGTTCTTATCACGTTGATGATTTTGAAAACATCAATGAAAAGGAACGTGTAATTTACTTTACGGCAAACGGTGTCGATGCTAATCAAGACCCATATTTTTCAAATTTGTATCGCATTAATCTGGACGGTTCTGGTTTAAAAAACATCAACCCGGGAGAATTTAACACAGCTGTAAGCATGAGCGATTCCAATGCTTACTTTGTGAGCAATTACTCAAGGGTAAATACCATACCGAAATCGGAATTAAGAAGCAATACAGGAAATGTGATCATGACTTTGGAAGAAGCAGATTTGTCACAACTATTCGCTACAGGCTATAAATTTCCAGAACCGTTTAAAATGAAGGCTGATGATGGAATTACTGATCTTTACGGCGTAATGTACAAACCATATGATTTTGATTCCACAAAAGTATATCCGTTGATAGAATACGTGTATCCTGGACCACAAACCGAAGCTGTTGACAAATCCTTTTCCATCAGAATGAACAGAACAGATCGCATAGCACAAGTTGGATTTGTAGTAATCACTTTGGGGAATCGAGGCGGACATCCAGATCGTTCCAAATGGTATCATAATTATGGCTATGGAAACCTGAGAGATTACGGTTTGGCCGATAAAAAATATGTAGCAGAACAAATGGCAGACAAATACTCGTTTATCGATATTGAAAAGGTGGGGATTTTTGGACATTCAGGCGGCGGATTTATGTCAACTGCAGCCATGTTGGTTTATCCAGATTTCTTTAAGGCCGCAGTCTCATCTGCAGGAAATCACGATAATTCTATGTATAATAGCTGGTGGAGCGAAACGCATCACGGCGTAAAAGAAGAAATGGATGCCGATGGAAAAATTTCTTACAAATATGATATTGATAAAAATCAATCTCTAGCCTCAAATTTAAAAGGAAAGTTACTTTTGGTAACCGGTGATGTAGATAATAATGTGCATCCTGGAGCCACAATTAGAATGGCAAATGCCTTAATAAAAGCTAACAAACGATTCGATTATATGATAATGCCTGGCCAACGTCATTCCTTTGGCGATATGACAGAATATTTCTTTTGGCTGACAGCCGACCATTTCAGCAAGCATTTATTGGGTGTTGAAGCGAGTAATGTTGACATGCTTGAAATGAATAGAGACAAACCGAAAGGATAACCGAAACAAGTCTTGTAAAAAAACAAACAATAAAAAAAGCGCAATTCAATCATTTTGAGGTAGTATCCAATAAACTGTGTAAACATAAAAAATCTCGGGGTTGAAGAACCTTGAGATTTTTTATTTAATTATTAACGTGATTATTTAAATTTGAAAAAGAATGCTGATATTTAGCTTGTTGAACTGGAAATAACTCGACCTAGGAGAGTTATTCCATTTCAACAATGCCACGTTTTTTTTTAATTTTAGATTATCATATTTAAACACAATTTATTATGAACAAAGACGAATTATTAAACAGTGATTTTTTAAAGCAATTCAAAGATTCAAAAGATTTTGGAAACTTTATGGATGACCTTTACAAGCGAGGAGTAGAAACAATGCTTGAAGGCGAACTTGAAGCCCATTTGGGTTATTCAAAAAACGAACCCAGGACAGATAAGTCAAATGCCAGAAATGGCTTTGGTAAAAAGAAGCTGAAAACAAAACATGGTGAAATAGAATTAAACGTTCCCAGAGATCGGAAATCAGATTTTGAACCGCAAATAGTACCAAAACGAAGTCGGTTGTCTGAAGGAATAGAGAGTTTGATTATATCACTTTACGCAAAAGGAATGAGCAACTCAGATATAGAGGAACAACTTGATGAATTGTACGGATTTAACGTATCCACCTCAACAATATCCATTGTTACAGACAAAATATCCAATGACATAATAGCCTGGCAAAACAGGCCCTTGGAATCCACTTATTTAGTAGTTTGGATGGACGCCATTGTTTTTAAAGTCAGAGAAAATTCAAGGGTAGTGAATAAGGCTATTTATCTGGCAGTTGGTTTACGAAAAGATGGTTTAAAAGAAGTTTTAGGAATGTGGCTTGGCAAGAACGAATCGTCCGCATTTTGGATGTCTGTTTTAACGGATTTAAAAACCAGAGGTGTTGCTGATATTTTAATAACAGTAACCGACAACCTAAATGGTTTTACAGATACTATCAGCAACGTTTTTCCAAACTCTGACAGACAAATTTGCGTAGTACATCAAATTAGAAACTCTGCAAGATATGTGGTGTGGAAAGATAAAAGGGAGTTTACCAATGACATGAAATACATTTATACCGCTCCAAACAGAGAAGCTGCCAGGGCTGCCCTTGAAGATTTTAAATTTAAATGGAACGCTAAATATTCCTATGCAGTTGATTCTTGGTATAAAAACTGGGAAGAACTAACTATGTTTCTGGATTTTCCTGTTGAAATCAGAACGATAATTTATACCACAAACCTTATCGAAAATCTCAACGGAAAAAAAAGAAAATACACCAAAAATAAGCTCTCTTTTCCAACTGACGAGGCCGTTAAAAAATCCGTGTATTTAGCTTTAAATGAAGTTACGAAAAAATGGACTTTGCCTATTAGAAACTGGGGATTGATTTTAAATCAATTTATTAC
>DATCTJ010000023.1:0-17630 GCA_036568005.1 Lutibacter sp.
AACACTTAATTGTCCGTTTTCAAATTCTTTAACAAGCGATTCTTTAAATTCCTTTGTGTAGTGACGATGTTTGTTGATTAATCGAATATTTGCTCTCATATAAATTGACTTTTGTGGTCAACCTATATCAGGGACGTACATAATTACACTTTATCCTTTCACGATTCACCTTAACCTTTGAACTTTTCAACTTTAAACTTTTAAACAATAACTTTTTGATAAAAAAAGTTATCCATATCTTTGCAAACTAAAATGAATTCAAAATGAAACGAGCATAACTAATTTTGATACAAGAAGGAATGATTAATGGCGAATTTACCTGCCTATCGGCAGGCAGGCCTACCGGCAGGCAGCAGCGGTTACCGCTAAAAAATAAAATTTAAACAGATGAAACGCGTAATTGTTGGACTTTCAGGCGGGGTGGATAGCAGTGTGGCAGCCTATTTGTTAAAGGAGCAGGGCTATGAGGTGATTGGCTTGTTTATGAAAAACTGGCACGATGATTCTGTAACCATTTCCAATGAATGTCCTTGGTTAGAGGACAGCAACGATGCCATGTTGGTGGCCGATAAATTGGGCATTCCGTTTCAGGTGGTGGATTTAAGTGAGGAGTATAAGGAACGTATTGTGGATTATATGTTCAAAGAATATGAATTGGGGCGCACGCCAAATCCCGATGTGTTATGCAACCGGGAAATCAAATTTGATGCTTTTTTAAAAATTGCCTTGGAATTGGGTGCGGATTATGTGGCAACCGGTCATTATTGCCGAAAAGGTGAGGAACTCATTAATGGAGAAACTATATATAAACTCTTGGCTGGTAAAGATAAAAATAAGGATCAATCCTATTTTTTATGCCAGTTATCACAAGAACAATTGTCGAAATCCCTATTTCCAATCGGTGAATTGACAAAATTGGAAGTCCGTAAAATAGCCGCCGAGCAGGATTTAATCACTGCGGAAAAGAAGGATTCTCAAGGCTTGTGTTTTATCGGAAAAGTGCGATTGCCAGAGTTTTTACAACAGAAATTAAAACTCAAAGAAGGTGTTATTGTTCAGATACCTGAAAATTCGGAAATATACAAGAGAGAAATCCCTTCATTTAAAACAAAAGAGGAAGAACTGGCATTTTTCTCCAAGAAATATAGCTATCAAATTTCAGACGGAAAAATAGTAGCCAAGCATCAAGGCGCTCATTATTTTACCAAGGGACAACGTAAAGGTTTGGCTGTTGGAGGAACTATTGAACCTTTGTTTGTGGTTGATACCGACGTAAATGAAAATGTAATTTACACGGGCGAAGGCAAGGAACATCCGGGCTTGTACCGCAATGTATTGTTTGTTTCCAACGAAGAATTGCATTGGATTCGACCAGATTTAGCTTTAAAAAACGGAGAAAACATGGCTGTATTGGCGCGTATTCGCTATCGCCAGACTTTGGATGAAGCGACGCTTTATAAAGTGGAAAAAGGTTTGTATGTAGCATTCAAGAAAAGGCAATCTGCCATTACAGAAGGACAATTTGTTGCGTGGTACAGCAATGAGGAATTGTTAGGTTCTGGAGTAATATCATAGCATTTAATCTTTTTTTGGTATCGCCTCAAATTTAAAGAGACTTTTAACTTTGAGAGTCTTAGCCTATTTTCTTTATGCAGTTGAGTATTACAGGTATTTCAAAAATTGCACAAAGAGCCACGAAGTTTCACAAAGAAAAAAATTATATTGGTAAATGTGGCTGTTAAAAATAATAGTTGCATCTTATTTTTCAATAAAAATGAGTACTTTCGGAACATCAATTACGAAAATATATTGTGAGAACAAAACTACTTTTTACACTTCTATTTTTATTTTCACTGAATGTTGCATTGGCGCAAGTGGAAGATGCCTGGGTATTTTTCAAGGATAAGCCCAGTCAGACTGCTTTTATCGCCGCTCCTTTAACGATGTTGTCTCAACGCGCTTTAGACAGAAGAGCGAGATACAATATTGCCCTCGATTTAAAGGATGTTCCTACAGAAGCTTCTTATATCACCCAAATTAAAAATTCAACCGGAATTACGGTTAAAGCCAAATCAAAATGGTTAAATGCACTACATATTCAAGGAACGCAAACAGACATCAATAAATTGCTGAGTCTAACTTTTGTGGCTAAAGTTGAATATGCCAATAAATCCTTAAATCCTTCCGGTAAAAACACAAAACAGCAAAAAGAGGCGCAAAAAACAAATAAACTGGATTTTACAACGGACTTTAATTATGGTAATGCTACGAATCAAATTCAAATGTTAAAAGGAAATGTGCTGCATCAAAATAATTTTACAGGTCAAGACATGCAAATTGCCATAATTGATGCCGGGTTTCCCAATGTAGATAAGTTTACTGCTTTTAAGCGTATTAGAGATAACAATCAAATTTTAGGGGGCTACGATTTTGTGAACAGAAATGAAAATTTTTACACAGGAAGTTATCACGGAATGGCAGTATTATCAACCATTGCAGGCTATATCGACAATCAATTTATTGGCACGGCACCGGATGCCAAATTTTATTTATTTATTTCTGAAGATACCGCAAATGAAACGCCTTTAGAAGAAAGTTTGTGGGTGGAAGCTGCTGAAAAAGCTGACAGTTTGGGAGTTGATATAATCAACACTTCATTAGGCTATACCACTTTTGATAATCAAAAATACAATTATGTTTATGCTGATATGGACGGAAAAACAACCTTTATTTCAAGGGGTGCAGAAATTGCTTTTTCCCGCGGGATGATTGTTGTAAATTCTGCCGGAAATGAAGGTAACGCTTCTTGGCATTATATCAATTCGCCTGCAGATGCAGTATCTGTGCTAAGTATTGGCGCCGTAAATGCAACGGGTGTTATTGCCAGTTTCAGCTCATACGGTCCCACATCCGATAACCGCGTAAAACCTGATGTGTGTGCACAAGGTGCCGGAGTCTATATTATTAATTCCTCAGGAAGCATTGCTACATCAAACGGAACTTCATTTTCATCACCTATATTGGCTGGTGTTGTTGCCTGTTTATGGCAGGCTTTTCCAACTAAAACCAATGCAGAAATAATTAAAATGGTAAAAGAGTCTGCACATTTATACGCCAGCCCAACAGCACAGGAAGGTTATGGAATTCCCAATTTTGAATCTGTTTTTAACCTGCTGAATATTGAAGAAACGGAAGATATTTTAGAAGTTGTGGTTTATCCAAATCCATCAGAAAATGAAATAAAATTTAAATTTCCGAATCAGGTGTCAGAAATGGAACTGGTTGTTTATAATGTATTGGGAAAAAGGTTAAGTTCGGAAAAAATTAATAAATTGAATCCAACATCGGATATTTCAAATTTATCCCAAGGTTTGTATTTTGTTCAACTGAAATTCGACAACAAATCAAAAACGATTAAAATCATAAAAAATTAAATGACTCGAGCCTCACAAATTTGGATACACGAAGGAATGATTAATGACGAACTTGGCGGCAGCAGGCAGTTTTACCTACCGATAGGTAGGCAGCATTTGTACCAACAAAAAAATATTGAATAAAACACATATGAAAAATAGCATTACCAAATTATTCAACATACAATATCCCATAATTCAGGCTGGAATGGTTTGGAACAGTGGCTGGAGGTTGGCTTCTGCAGTGAGCAATGCTGGCGGATTGGGATTAATTGGTGCAGGATCTATGTACCCTGATGTTTTACGAGAACACATTCAAAAATGTAAAAAGGCCACCCAAAAACCTTTTGGGGTCAATGTGCCAATGTTGTATCCAAACATCGATGAAATTATGCAAATAATTGTGGAGGAAGGGGTGAAGATTGTTTTTACTTCCGCTGGAAACCCAAAAACGTGGACTTCCTTTTTACATGAAAAGGGGATTACCGTGGTGCATGTGGTAAGCAGTGTGGCTTTTGCGTTAAAATCGGAATTGGCTGGTGTAGATGCTGTGGTTGCTGAAGGTTTTGAGGCGGGCGGACATAACGGGCGAGAAGAAACAACTACTTTTACCTTGATTCCAATGGTAAAAGAAAAATTGAAAATTCCTTTAATTGCCGCAGGTGGCATTGCAACTGGAAGAGGAATGTTGGCAGCAATGGTTTTGGGAGCCGATGGCGTTCAAATTGGAAGCCGTTTTGTAGCGAGCCAAGAATCATCTGCCCATATAAATTTTAAGGAAAAAGTGGTGAATACGCAAGATGGCGATACTTTGTTAACCCTAAAAGAATTGGCACCGGTAAGGTTGATAAAAAATAAATTTTTTAATGATTTGCAAGACCTTTATAAACAATGTCCAACTGCCGAACAGTTAAAAGAAAAACTGGGTAGGGCAAGAGCCAAACAAGGTATGTTTGAAGGTGATTTAGAGGAAGGAGAATTGGAAATTGGTCAAATTGCCGGATTGATTCACGAAATTAAATCAGCTGCTGAAATTGTAAAAGAAATTGTAGCGGAATTTAATGAGGTAAAGAAATCATTTTGTTAAAAACACCTTATAAGATTTGCTTAACTAGTTACTTACTATTTGTATTGTTTTATGGATATCTTGAATTTTCAATTTCAGCATCAGCATCTGTCAAATATTAATCTCTAACAGTATTACTTAATCGTATTTCTTTTTAGGACTCGTTCCTGGCTCTTTTTTTGGCATCGGTCCTCTTAAATGAATAATCAGTCCGTTTAAAAAATTACGCAAAATTTGATCGCCAACTTCTTTGTATTTTTCATGGGTTTCATTTCTGAAAAAGGCCCCCAATTCACTTTTTGTAATTTCAAAATCGACCAAGGCGCATATTTTTACAATATCCTCATCACGTAATTTATGCGCTACGCGAAGTTTTTTAAAAATGTCATTATTATTTAGTCCCATAGCTACAAAGGTACTTGTTTTTGAATAAAAATAAAGAAGTGATTTTCCTTTTATTTCGGATTATATGGAAATATTTTTTCAGAATGATTTTTAAAAATCAGCTATTTCGTAAAAATGAGCCTAATAGCAACGATTAACATAAAAACACCAAATATTTTTCTAAGCATTCGCTGGTCTATTTGCAAGGCAATTTTTGAACCTAAAAATCCGCCAATAATAAATAAAATGGACACCGTAATTGCCACTCGCCAATCAATATTCCCTCCATTTCCTGCGGTATGATAGTTATAAACTGCCAGAAATGTAACCGGAGGAAGCATAACAGCTAAACTTAAACCCTGGGCATTGTGCTGCGTTAAACCTAAAAAAAGCACAAATAAAGGAACCATAATGATGCCGCCTCCAACACCCACCAGTCCGCTTAAAATTCCGGCAGACAATCCAATAATAATTAAGATAATAATTGTTGTCACTGTCATTTTCATCTGTTTAAATTTTATTTTTTAGCGGTAACAGATGCAGTTCGCCATTAAACATTCCCCTGTGTATCAAAATTTGATATGCTCGTTTCATCTGTTTATATTTTATTTTTTATTGGTACAGATGCTACCTACCTATCGGTAGGTAAACCTGCCTGTCGGTAGGTAAATCTGCCTGCCGGTAGGCAGGTTCGCCATTAATCATTCTGCTGTGTATCAAAATTTGTTATGGCTGGTTTCATCTATTTATTTTTTTGCGGTAACACAAGCTGCCTGCCACAGGCAGGTAAAACTTCGCTATTAATCACCCATTTATACATCAAGATTTGTAAGGCTCGTTTCATTTGATTTCAGATGGAATTTTTAATTGGTAAGTTTTTCCCGATTTATTCTCCAAAGTATTTTCGCGCAACCAAGGATTGTGTAATTTCATAATTTTATAATTGATGCCTAAGTCCTTAGAATATTGGGCAATATCTGTAATTGGCGTGCTTACTTCAACAATTTTAGTGGGAGTTGCAGTATATAAATCTTCCTTATCGAAAATAAATCCATATTTTTCAGGATTTGATAATATTTCTTTAACGGCAACGATTCTTAGAATATAGCGTTCTGTTTCATCACCAAGAAGCAAATCATAATAACTACTCACTTTTTGGGTTTCCATTTTACTGGAAACACCTCTGTTTCCTGCATTGTATGCAGCAGCTGCCAATGTCCAGTTGCCAAAACGTTCTTTGGCTGCTTTTAAGTAATTGCAGGCTGCCTGTGTTGATTTCTCTATATGATAACGTTCATCAACATTTGAATTGACTTCTAATCCGTTTTCTTTGGCAGTGGCATCCATTATTTGCCAAAAACCTTTGGCGCCGGCCGGAGAAGTTACGTTTAACAAACCGCTTTCAATAAGGGCTAAATATTTGAAATCATTTGGAATACCGTTTTCCTTTAATATCGGTTCAATCATTGGAAAAAACTTATGTGCTCTTTTAAACATCAATAAGGTGTTGGATTGCCAATAGGTATTTGTCAGTAATTCTCGGTCTATTCGCTCCTTAATATCATTATTTTCAGTAGGTACACGTTCTCCAGCAAAATCAAGATTCTCAGGAATTTTCAGCGCCTTGATTTGGTAGGTTTCACTGGTGTTTTTATCACCTTCATTATGGTAATTGTCAGCTTTTGAGTCTGATTTATTCGCTGCAAAAATTAATAAGGAACTTATCATTATCACCGCAATTAATCCTAAAATTTTAATTGATTTGTCCATATTATTTATGTTTTAAGGTATTAAAATGGTAAAATACAAATTAATTTGATCGGAACACTTTACCCATGTTTATTTTAACATTTTATTTAAGGGCATCTATAATAATCTTACTGATTGTTTTTGCCCTGTTGATAATCATGATATGTGAACCTCTTTCAATCGGAATACAGTCGTTTACATATTTAAACGAAAAAATAGCATCTTCAGTACCGTGTATATGAAGAATATTTTTTAAAGGTTTGGTTTGTTGCCAATGCAAAACATTATAAATAGACCAGTTTAAGTACACCCTGTCTCTGACTGTAAAGTATTTTTTATATAATTTTAATCTGGTTTTTGAAGTTTGCCCAACTGCTAAAAAAGAAAACATTTCAATATTTTCAATCATTTTTGAAGGAAATAATTTATAGATTTTTAATTTTTGAATGAATTTTAATGCTTTCGATAATTCATTGCGAGTTTTTACGCTTGAAATAATGACGATTTTTTTAGGATGAAGGTGTTTGCTCATTTCCTGCACCATAATACCGCCGAAAGAAACCCCAACTATTACCGGATTTTCTTCAAGTACTAAATCGCTCATTCGTTTAGCATAAGCTTCAAGAGATTCATGAGCGGTCAATGGAATAAACCATTCTAAAAAATGCAGTTCAAATTCATCCTCTGGGAATTGTAAAAATTCGAAAATTTCAGGACTTGCCGCCAATCCCGGAACAAAATAAATATGTGTTTTTTTAATTTCCATTAACTGTTTAAGATACTTAAAACGATTGGTTTTAAGCCACTGAAGAAAAACTCAACGGCAATAACCATCACAATCAACCCCATTAAACGCATCATGACCTTATTTCCTGTTTTGCCAATTTTTTCTGTGATTTTACTAGCACCAACAAGTATCAAATAGGTTAAAAATAAGATAAGCGCTACAGTTGTAATTAAAACTATTTTGAGTGAAATATTATTGGCGTCTTCCATTAAAATAATGGCATTGGTGATGGCTCCGGGGCCACAAATCATTGGGATTGCCAGTGGCGTAATGGAAATATCATCCACATAGGCGTCAATTTTCTCCTCATCATCCGTATGTTTAAAACTACCCAATCTTGCCTGCAGCATATCCCAGCCCATTGTAAAGAAAATAACACCTCCAACAATTCTGAAACTGTTTACTGAAATTCCGAAGAATTTAAATAAAATCTGTCCCGAAAAAGCGAAGGCAATAATGGTAAAAAAAGCAACCAATGTTGCTTTTTTTGCAGTCTGTTTGCGTCGTTGTTTACTAAGAGTGGTGGTCATCGACATAAAAATAGGCATAGTGCCTAAAGGGTTTATAAGGGTAAAAAACGAGGTAAATACCAATAAACCAAAAGTATATAAATCAATCAAGGCTTTTTATTTTTTCAATTACAAATTTCGTACAAAAGTAGGAACTTTTATTCAATCAAAAATAAGAATTTCAGTTCTCATTATTTTGGAAATTTGTTATTTGTTATTTATTAAAAATAGTTAATAAGGGGATTTATTTTAACGTAACCTTTTTTTAGCAAAAGGACAGTTGTTAATTAAAGCAATGTTTTAAATTTATGAAAATATTCTAATCCATTCAAATAAATCGCTTTTTCTGATGGGTTTGGAAAGAAAACCGTCAAAGCCAGCTTTTTTGGCAGCTTCTTTGTTCTCGGGCATGGTATAGGCAGTTTGGGCAACAACAGGAAGTTCAGGGTTTATTTTTTTTATTTGTTTTGTGGCTTCATAACCATTAAGAACCGGCATATTAATATCCATCAACACCAAACCAATTTCTTTATTTCTAGCGCACAGGTCTACAGCCTCCTTACCATTTATTGCATGAATAACATTAAAGTTATGTGCGTCTAACAATTCATTTAAATAAATGAAGTTACTTTCCTCATCTTCAGCTATTAATATGGTAAATTTTTTAGTGCTATCGTGAATTACATTTTTGGCAACAGGTTTTTGGTTTGCTGATTTTACAATAGTAAATGGCAATTTGAAATAAAAAGTGGCGCCTTTGTTAAGTTCAGATTCAATCCAAATCTTACCTTCCAATAAATCAACGATATTTTTAACAATAGATAATCCAAGTCCGGTTCCCTGTGAAAAGGAGTCTAATTTGGTAAAACGTTCAAAAATTGTACGATGATTCTCAGATGAAATCCCGATTCCTGTGTCTTTTACAAAACAAATTAATTCAAGTTCTTCAGATTCTTTATTAACGTCATAACCAAATGTAACGGTCCCTTCTGACGTAAATTTGATGGCATTTAGAATCAAATTGATGAAAATTTGTTTAATTCTTGACTTATCGTTATTAACAAATATTTCTTCAAGAGGCGTATTGGGAATTAGAGAAACCCCTGAAGGAGATTTTGTTTCAAATTTAACGAGGAGATGATTTAAGAGTTCGTTAAGGTCAAATATTTCATTGGAAATATTTACGGCACCTGATTCAATTTGGGCGGAGTCAATAATATCATCCACCAATTTTAACAATAAATCAGTTTGTTTTTGAATTATTTTTGAAAAATGCAATAAATCGGCATCCTTGTTATTTTCAGCGATAATAGATGAAAAACCAACTATGGCATTTAAAGGCGTTCTAATTTCATGGTTCATCAATGCCAGAAAAGTAGATTTTAACCTATCCGATTCCTCTGCCTTTAGTTTTGCTTTATTTAATTCTTTGGTTCGTTCAATCACTTTTCTTTCCAGATGTAGGTTTGCATCAGCTAATCTGTCTTTGCTGTATTTCAACTCCAAGTGTGTTTTTACGCGTGACAACAATTCTTTTGAATTAAAAGGTTTGCTTATAAAATCCTGCCCTCCGGCTTCAAATCCCTTAACGATATCACTAGTTTCATTAAGCGCTGTGAGAAATAAAACAGGAATCTCCTTCAGTTTTTTAATTTTTCTGAGGGCTTTACAGGTTTCAAAGCCATTTAGTCCTGGCATATTAACATCTAAAAGCACAAGGTGATAATCAATATTGTCATGTAGCATTGTTAATGCTTGGGATCCTTCAAGAGCAAACCCAACCGAGTATCCTGATTCTCGTAAAATATTTCCTACTATCTGGATGTTTTTTGAGTTGTCATCCACTACCAGAATCTTACATTGTTTCTTTGTTGTCTTCATAGGATATTAATTATTATTAATTAATGATTTGTGTTGCTCAATTATTTTAGGAAATTTACTAAGTAATTTAACCAATTTATCTATTTCAAAGTTATCAGCCAATTTGCTAATTTTATTTCCGTAATCAAGGATTATTTTAAAATCATTTTTTTCTGCCCACACGGCCAAATCATTTCCAAATTTCTCAATATGATCAATCATTTGAGTTTTTACTACCATGTTGTAAACTGGTATAAATTCATTTTCAAGTGTTTGAATTAGTTCAGGTAATCGTTTTTTCTGTGCTTCAGTTAATTCAAATGAGATTTCTTTAAACTCTTTTTTATTTATGACAGCTTTGTTTGTAGCATTTTGATAGGCTAGATATTTTTTTAGCAATTGCGTCAAATCGCCCAAATCAATAGGCTTCATAAGTAAATCATCAAAGATTTTTTTTAACTCACTGGTTTTTGAATGTATTTTAATGGATGCCGAAATGGCAATAATTGGTATGGACTTTGTACTTTTTTGGTTTTTTAAAATATTTATTGCTTCATAACCGTCCATTACAGGCATTCTTATGTCCATCAATATTAAATCAGGCAGGTTTTTAGTGGCGATTTTAACGGCTTCTTCTCCATTTTCAGCTTCAAATATTGTTAGCGGAGAATTTTCAAAGGTGTCAATAATTAAATTCCGATTATCCTTATTGTTGTCCACAATTAAAACTTTTGCTTCCTTAAAAATAACGGATGTAGGATCAAAAGTAATTTTGTCACTATTACTATTTTCAAGAGCCACTATTTCAACATCGGGCAGGTAAACCGTAAAAACACTTCCTTTACCGGGTTTGCTGCTTACGCTTATTTTTCCTCCCATTATTTCCGTCAACCTCTTTGTAATCGGGAGTCCAAGACCAGTACCACCATATTTACTGTTCATTTGACTTTCCGGTTGGTTAAAAGCGTCAAATATTTCTGCTTGATGTACTTTCGATATTCCAATACCGGTATCTTCTACTTTTATGATCAAGTCAATAGTATTGCTTGCTTTATCTTTTTTATCTAAGATAAGAATTACTTGACCATTTTCTGTGAACTTGACTGCATTCCCCAGCAAGTTGAACAATATTTGCCGGATGCGGGTTTCATCAAGCATAAGCCCAGCAGGAATCTGGCTTTCCGTTTCAATATAAAATGAGATATTCTTTTCTGTGGTTTTATGCTCAAATACCATTTTCATGTCTTTGGCCAGCCTATGAATATTTACGACTTCTTTTTGAAGGGTCAGTTTTCCAGATTCTATTTTTGAAAGATCTAGAATATCATTAATAATTTTAAGCAAGGTTTTGCCACTATTGCGGATAGACTTTATTTGGGAGCGTTGTTTCTCTCCTTCAACTGAATTGTATAAGAGTTCCGAAAATCCAATAACAGCATTCATAGGCGTGCGTATTTCATGGCTCATATTGGCCAAGAATTCGCTTTTGGCGCGGTTTGCGGAATCAGCTTCTTCTTTGGACTTTATAAGGGCTTCTTCAATAAGGATTCTATTGGTAATGTCGGTCCTAATTACAACATATTGATATGGTTTCCCCTTTGAATCTAAAAAAGGCACTATGGTAGTGGCTACCCAATAAAAGGAACCGTCTTTTGCTTTATTCCTAATCTCTCCTTTCCATGTTTTTCCTTTGCCTATCGTAAGCCATAAATCTTGAAAAAATTCTTTTGGGTGGAATCCCGAATTTACAATTCGATGATCTTGACCAATTAATTCACTACGTTCGTATTGTGAAATTTTACAAAAATTATCATTTGCATAAATGATGATTCCGCTATGATCGGTAATTGCAACGATGCTGGATTCATTCAATGCAATTTTATAATCGGTAACTTCTTTTAGGGTTTCATGTAATTTATCTTCATTCTCTTTACGTTTCGTAATGTCTTTCCAATAACCCAAAAGCTCGGTAGGATTGCCATTTCTATCTTTAACTATTAAAAATTCATTATGCATCCAGGCATAGGTTCCGTCATTTAATAAAAATCGATATTCATTGGTGTATTTTCCTGCTTCATACAAATGAGGAAATTCGGAGAATACTTGCTTAACGTCATCAGGATGAATTTTACTGGCCCAAAAATTGGGGTCTTCCAAGAATTGTTTGGCCTCGTAGCCCACCATTTGTTTGACGTTATCACCAATAAAAGTTGCTTTAAACGGAGGTTCTGCCGATGAAGTATAAATTACAACAGGTGAAGAAGTTAGCAGGTATTCAAGTCTGTTTTTTGTTTGTTGGAGCTCTAAAGTTCTTTCATGAACTTTAACTTCTAAATTTTTATTTAAATTTAAAATTTTATCTTCAGCTTTTTTACGTTCAGTGATGTCCTCAACAGTTCCTTCATAAAATAATATTTCTCCATTTTTTCCATACATTACCCGTGCATATTCCCGAACAGGAATATTTTTTCCGGTTTGTGTTTCCCAAATTTCTTCCAAGCCATTTACAAAGCCATCTTTTTCAATCATTTTCACAAACTGTTGACGTGAGACAGAAGATTGGTCACTATAGCCTTCTTTTTTCAAATTGCGTTTTTGCAACTCACTTAATGATCCATATTCAAGCATTTTTAATAAGGCAGGATTGGCTTTTAAAATAGTGCCATCGGGTTTTGTTTGGTAAATTCCCAATGGGGAATTCTCAAATAAATTTTTATATTGTTCACGGCTTAAATACAATTTTTCCGCTGCCAGTTTGCTTTCAGTAATGTCACTTATAGTTCCAATTATTTTGATAGGATTATTAAGGTTGTCAAATACGAGTTTTCCAAAACTATGTATCCAACGTTCTTCTTTAGATTTATGCTTAATTATTTTATATTCGATACTAAAAAATTGCTTTTTATTTAGTATTATATCATTTAAGTAACTTGCAATCTGTTCTATATAATCAGGATGTGTAAGAGTTCTCCATCCTTCAATAGACCTGATATAACCTTTGTTTACCCCGCAAATTTTCTCTAGTATTTCAGAACTTTCCCAAACACCTGTGGCTAAATCATAGGAATAACTGCCTAAGCCTGCGATTTCTTGTAATTCAGTAAGATATTTTTCTTTCTCTTTTAACTTTGTTGTTAACCGATTAGCAATGAGCCTCGCTTTATCATTGGTATTTATCAATGATCTGATAAAGAAAAATAGTAATATGCTGATTATTATACCACCTAAAAGCATAATCCAAACAGGGATATAATCTATAATAATGTTCCCAGGTCGGTGAAATTTAAGCAACCATTGGTGTTCATTAAATGAAATCGGAATTTGATTTGAAAGCCGAATATTTTCTGAAGCGCTATGCTTATGTGATTCAAACAATTTGGTCTGATGTGAATTTTCAGCTCCTTCATAAATATGGAGAAACAATCTTTTGTCGGAACGAGAATCCCATTCATTCATAATCCCCGCCATAAAATCATTCATGCGGTAGGGGCTGAAAACCCAACCAACAATTGATGCTCTGCGTTCTTCAATAGAATTTATTACTGCATCTTTCTGGTATACAGGAGTGTATATTAAATAATCTACTTTTGCATTTGGAGACGCTCCCTCTAATAAACTTACTTTTCCTGAAAGTGCTACTTCATTCATATCACGTGCCCGTTCCATGGCCTCTCGGCGTACCGGTTCGGTCATCATATCATAGCCAAATACATGAATAACTCTGTCAGAAAGCGGTTCGAGATAAATAACAGCAGTGTAATTCTCCCGTTCATAGTTGGGCTTTACTGTATAATCAGAAAAACCTTCTCCCTTTATTTTAAGAATATGTTCTTTTAAGTTGTTTTCAGGAATTATTAAAGCAAATCCGATACCCTGAATGCCAGGTAAATTATCGAGTATCTTGGAGTTTTCAATAAAATCTTTCCATTGCTTTCGAGTTATGGTGTCTGAAACAGTCAAAAAAGCAGCGCTACTTTGAAGTATTTGCGCGTGGGCATGAAGTCTAGTAACTACTTTTTTACTTAGTTTTTTGGTTTCAAACTTAAATTCGGTTTCCGCTATTTTATCAATATTCGATTTAATTTGCCATGCTAAAAAAAGCGTAACAAGCAAACCTACTAACAAAGATAACCATGACAACCATTTTTTTTTATTCTTCATAATTAATTCAATTAGGGGCGTCCTTGATGTGAGAAGGATAAAAAATCAAAGTTTAGTATATATACTTTTCTGATCCCTTAATAAACGTACTCTAGAACCAATGAAGCTAATATATGAAAATTTAATAATTTATAATCATTCTAAGTAATCTTTTTTGATTTTAAAGATTTAGAGGTAATTAAAACGCACAATGCCATCTTCATCAATCTTAGTCAATTCTATTTTATGAAGTGTGTTCACCAATTCCGGATTCCAGGGTGTTTTCACTTTTACGTAATTTTCGGTAAATCCGTGAATAAAGCCGTCTTTGTTTTCACTTTCAAACAACACGGTTAAATTTTTCCCTAACTGGCTCTCATAAAAGGCCCTACGTTTTTTAACAGACAAGCCTCTGAGCATTTTGCTGCGTTTGTTTCGAACATTTTGCGGTACAACACCTTCCATCTCTATAGCTTCTGTATTTGGCCTTTCAGAATAGGTAAATACATGCAAGTAGGAAATATCCAATGCGTTTAAATAGTTATAGGTTTCCAAAAATAATTCATCTGTTTCTCCAGGAAAACCGATAATTACATCAACACCAATACATGCATTCGGCATTTTATTTTTGATGGCTTCAACGCGGTTGGTGTAAGTATCCCTTAAATAACGGCGTTTCATTAATTTAAGTAAAGCATCGCTGCCGCTTTGAAGCGGAATATGAAAGTGCGGCACAAAACTTCTGGATTCTGCCACAAAATCGATGGTTTCTTTTTGAAGTAAATTGGGTTCTATGGAAGAAATTCTGAAACGGTGGATACCTTCAACATTGTCTAAGGCTTTCACCAAGTCAAGAAAAGTATGTTCATGTTTTTTGTTTCCAAATTCCCCTTTGCCATAATCTCCAATATTTACGCCTGTTAACACAATTTCTTTTATGCCTTTTTCTGAAATTTCTCTGGCATTTTCCAATACGTTTTCCAAGGTGTCGCTTCGTGAAATGCCTCTTGCCAGCGGAATGGTGCAATAGGTACATTTATAATCGCATCCGTCCTGAACTTTTAAAAAAGCCCGTGTTCTGTCGCCAAAGGAGTAGGAACCCACATAAAAATTGGCGTCTTCAATTTCACAAGAGTGGACTTCACCCATGTCATTTTTAGAAAGATCGTTGATATAGTCGGTTACTTTAAATTTTTCGGTAGCACCCAAAACCAAATCCACGCCATCAACGGCAGCTAATTCTTCTGGTTTTAATTGGGCATAACAGCCAATGGCAATTAAGAAAGCTTTTTTGTTTAATTTTAAAGCTGATTTTACAATGGTTTTAAACCGTTTATCAGCATTGTCAGTTACGGAACAGGTATTAATTACGTATATATCAGCCACTTCTTCGAACGCAACACGTTCAAATCCTTCATCCTGAAAACTTCTGGCAATGGTGGAAGTTTCAGAAAAATTAAGTTTACACCCCAATGTGTAAAATGCGACTTTTTTTTGTGCGCTCATTCTTGTACATTTATCGGGTGCAAAAGTAATGAAATTTATTTTTATGACAAGAATTTCGAAGACGCCAAAACCACCCTATTACGCAGTAGTTTTTACTTCAATTAGAACCGAAGGCGATTTAAAATACAATGAAATGGCAGATAAAATGCTCGAACTGGCTAAAAAGCAAGAAGGTTTTTTGGGCCTTGAATCGGCTAGAAGTGAATTAGGCATTACAGTGAGTTATTGGAAAAGTTTGGAGGCCATAAAAAAATGGAAATTGCATGCACAGCATACCGAAGCAAGAGAAAAAGGGAGAAGTATTTGGTATAAAGCGTTTAAGGTAAGAATTTGTAAAGTGGAACACGAATATGGTTTTGAGAAATAGTTTTTGGTTGTTGGTTATTTGTTGCTTGTTACTGGCTTCGTGCTCTACAAAAAACAAAAAACATGAGGAGAATTCGGTTTTTAGGTACAATGAGCACGCAAATATTACCACATTAGATCCTGCATTTTCAAAAGATTTACGAACCATTTGGGTGACCAATCAATTATTTAATGGCTTGGTGCAACTGGATGACAGTTTAAATGTGCAACCGGATATTGCGCATTCCTGGACCATTTCTGAGGATGGGAAAATATATTTATTCAATTTAAAAAAAGGCATAAAATTTCACAAACATATTTTGTTCGGCAAAGATTCCACAAGAACTGTTGTAGCAAGTGATTTTGAATACAGCTTTAACCGATTGCTCGACCCTAAAGTTTCATCTCCCGGAAAATGGGTGCTTGATTTTGTTGAAAAATTTAAAGCAAATAACGACAGTATTTTTGTCATCCGGTTAAAGCAGCCTTTTCCGCCATTTTTAAGTTTGTTGAGCATGAAATATTGTTCGGTGGTCCCTTTTGAAGCAGTGACATATTTTGGAGATATATTTAGAGCCAATCCGATAGGAACAGGACCATTCCAATTTAAATTGTGGGTTGAAAACACCAAATTGGTTTTTCGTAAAAACACGGATTATCATGAAAAAGATGAAAACGGAGATCGCCTGCCTTATTTGGAGGCCATTTCCATCACTTTTTTACCCGACAAACAAAGCGAGTTTTTGCAATTTATTCAGGGGAATATCGATTTTATGAGCAGTATCGACGCTTCTTATAAAGATGACTTATTATCTTCAGATGGGAAACTTAAGGAGCATTACAAAAACCAGATTGATATGGTTTCGGGCCCTTATTTAAATACAGAGTATTTTGGGATTTATATACAAGCGGCTGAAAAAGAAGTGAATTCCATAAAAATACGAAAAGCAATTAATTATGGATTTGACCGTGTGAAAATGATTAAATACTTGCGAAATGGTATTGGAACCCCTGCAATAAACGGTTTTATCCCTAAAGGTTTACCCTCATTCAATAATATGGAAGGCTATAGCTATCAGCCTGAAACTGCGAAGGAATTGGTACAATCATATATAAAAGAAACCGGAAATATAAACCCAACCATTACCATAAGTACAAACAGTCAACATTTAGATATGTGTGAATATATTCAACGCGAATTAGCGCGTATTGGGCTACAGGTGAATATTGACGTTCTGCCGCCATCAACATTAAGGCAAACAAAGGTAATCGGAAAGTTGAGTATATTTAGAGGTAGTTGGGTGGCGGATTATCCGGATGCTGAAAATTACCTTTTTATATTTCATAGTAAATATTTTTCGCCAAACGGCCCTAATTACACCCATTACAGCTCAAAAGAATTTGATGCGCTATATGAAAAGGCAATACAAACAACCAACAATCCTAAACGCTATCTTATGTACCAAAAAATGGATAGTTTAATTATGGCGGCTGCGGTTGTAGTTCCATTATATTATGATGAAATTGTCAGGTTCTCACAAAAAAACGTGAAAGGCCTGAGAATTAACCCTATTAACTTATTGAACTTGAAAAGGGTTAAAAAGGAAGCCTTAACCTCGGAAGAGGGAAAATAGAAATTTATAAAACTGAATTCAAATTCTCATTACTGGACTTTCTGCATATAGGAAAGGCTTAGGATAGGAGAAAAGAGCTTAATACTTTTAACCTATATAGTCGAGCCTTAAAAAGCTCTTTTTAACAAAAATATTTTATAAATCATAAATTCAAGTAAGGAATATAGTTCTTGAAAAAATTGACAATAAGATAATTTCCATTTATTCATCATTCTTTTGAAGTTAAATGCAGCTGCG
>DATCTJ010000024.1:0-14687 GCA_036568005.1 Lutibacter sp.
GCATCTTTAGCTGAATTACTGGAAATTGACACAGAATTGTTAATGGAAAAATTATTGTCTGATAATGAGCAACTTGAAAAAGTTATCAATTATAAAAACCTATTGCAGGCTGGGTAAATGAAGCTTGCGAAAGTTAAATTAATTATAAATCCAAGAGTTGGAGATTTAGAAGGTCAATATGCAAGAATTATTGAAATAATTACTTCTTCAATTCCAGCAGAGTACAATAACTACCAACTAGCTGTTATAATCGACTCTAAAACTGAAAGAAGTATTGCGGCATTAATTGAGTTTTTAAATGCATTGAATTTAAATTATAACGGAATTACATTAATACACAAAACAGAAATAAACAGTCAAAATATAGAGTTATTAAATAATCAATTGAACATTGTTTACAACGTAATATATTTTTCAAAAACTAGTCGTAGATATTATCGTGAATTTGAGGCTCATACTCTTGTCAGTCTAGATGATTATTTCGAGGAACAATCTAGGAATGCAGACTATTTGAACCAAGAAAGTGATTTTTCAAAAGAATATAGGTTTTATATTCAAGACGGTTTTGTTGGCTTTTCTGACTTCTTAACCATTGGCGATAATTATTCCGAATCAGGTTTTTTGCCAAGAGCAGTAGCAATCCATTTGAGTTATTTGGACAATGACCAAATTAAAGTAAAACATTTCGTTTCTGACTCTAATGAGGATGTTGCAGATATCGGTGGTAAATTTTCAGAAGCAATAAACAAATTGGTCATTTGGTGCAACGAAAACAATCTAAATACTGCTGCAATAAATGAATTTAGAGATTTACAGGAAAGAGGACATTTCCCAGGACTCGGTACTTTAAAAAAATTATCAATAATGAATCACATTGAGTTAATAATTAATAACATTTAATTATGAACTGTTGTGTTAATTGTTTTACTAGTTCTTATCTAATTAGTATTATTAATGGTGATGATAGAACAGGAAAATGTGATTTCTGTAAAACTGAAAATACCTCAATTTATTCGGCACGAGAATTGTCTCCATTTTTTAGAAACATATTATCACTTTATGTTCCTGATGAGCATTCTAGTTCTCAAATATCCGAATCATTAAAGGAGGATTTTAATGTGATAAGTGAAATTGTATTAAATCCGACTGATTTATTGAAAGCTATTTTTACTGATGAACTTGAAGTTTTCGAATCGATTTTTAATAACAATGTTTCCTTAAAACTTAAGCCTTTTCTGGAAACTCAAGCTGATAATATTCATAATATTTGGAACGATTTTAAAGAAGAAATAAAATTTGTCAATCGTTACCATATTCAAAATACAATTGACTTAAAAAAATTAGAAACGTTCTTTCTACACGAGAGCTTTTATAGAAATATAAAAAAAGGTAGAATTTTTTTCAGGTGTAGAGTTTCAGATAAAAGTGGTTTCCCTTGTGAAAAAATGGGAAACCCACCAATTGAATTAGCTTCAAGTGGAAGAGCAAACCCAAAAGGAATTTCGTATTTATATGTTGCTGACAGCCTTGAAACGTCTATGTATGAAACCAGAGTTTCGCTTTTTGACTATGTGACTGTTGGAGATTTTAAACTAACAGAAGATATTAAAATATTGAACCTTCGAAATCCGAAAGACGACCCAATTTACTGGTCTGAAATCGAAGAAATAGAAAATTATTTAATTTATATTCCTTTCATCCAAACACTTCAAAAAGAACTGTCTTTGCCTATTAGAAAGAGAGACCAACTTCTAGATTATATTCCTACTCAATATATATCGGAATTTATTAAATCATTGGGATTTGATGGTGTGGAATATCAAAGCTCTTTAAATGCGGAAGGTTATAACATCGCTATTTTTAATCCAGAAAAATTGGAATGCTTTAAAACCAATGTTTATGAAATTAAAGATATTAAATTAACTCACGGAAAAATAATATAAATATTGCCAACACCTTATAAAATTTATGCTCAAATCGGATTTAATACAAACCGACAAACATTCACAAATCTTATAAAAAATCGTCGTCACAGGACATTATGAAAAAATGCCTATTATTAGAATAAGTGGAATTATTAAAATATTTTAATAAAATAACTTGTACTAGTTATGTCTTAAGCAATTGAAATGTTAAGAAACTTTGCTGAAGTTTAGAATAAAATTTAAAAAAAAATTAATTAACTTGTAGTATAAATTTTAATAAAAAAAAGAAAATTATGGGAATTAAACCAGGACCAAAAAGAACTGCCGAATCAACCGGAAAACCAGATAGACGTCAACGAGATAATAAGAAAACTCCCGAAAATACGCCATCGCTAAAGGAACACAAGCATAAGAAAGGGGATTAATCAGATACCTAAACGTTTAAAAAACCTTATAATCTAAATCAAAAAATGCCTGGCTAAAAAATTAGCTAGGCATTTTTTTAATTCTTTTTAGGAGCCTCAGAATCCGAAAATAATTTCCTTAAAATATAGGAAACAAAAAAACTGACTACCGCGCCAATCACCGACATAATCGCTGTGAACAGCAAATCATTCACACCGATATTCAAAGCGGTTGACAACAACGTGCCTCCAATAACCCCCGACCTTATTTGAATATCGTTAAACATTATTTTTCAATTTCAATTTCATCATCCGAAACCACGGCCTGACTTACAGTAGTCACCACAGTTCCAACAACAGTTAAATAAGTGGCAATGGTAATGATCAATGCCGGCAATACAATTGGAGCTGCTATAATGGCGCCACCAGTGGCGGCCATTGCAATGCCAATATTCCGAAGTTTTCTGAAAAATGAGGGAGTGGATTTTTTATAACGATCTAGTAGTTTCATTGGTTAAGATTTTATGGTTAATGTGACAATTTCTTTTCGGTCAAATGCTTGGTAGCACAAGGACACTAATTTTTGCAGCAATTGTTTTGAAGTCGTTCCTTTTCCGATTCCCGATAAAAAAGTAACTGGAGCAATGCAGCCCAACAATTCTGTTTTGGCATCATTCGCCGAATGGATCAGAATTAAACTTCTTCCCGGAACATTTTCCAGAATCAAATGATGGTTAAACTTTTCAGAATAACGCGCTTTTAAGGTGTAAACACCTTCGGGAATACAAGACTTCATTTTCTGATTTTCAAGCCAGGGAAGTTCTATGGTAAAACCCAAAAACCCGTGATGATTAAAGAGGGCACCGTTGGTACCCTCTTTAAAATAGGTTCTATGTAAATGCAGTTCCACTAGATAGTGTCTACATAAACAATCCCCAAAGCATTGTAAACGCCATTTTTCAACGGATACATTTGTCCGTTCACTTCCTGGTAAAACTCAACGCCCAACACCTGAATCACAGGAAGCACAGAGTTTGGAGTAAGTGCGGTAACAAAATTAACAATGCCGGTGTCTGCGCTATCATAAGGCAAAATAGCGGTTTCATCACTTTCAAAAGTGGAGGTTTCGTTCACGAAATCCAATTCTGAGGCGCCAGTTACCAATTTGAAATGGGTGGTTCCAGCAGGAGCTGCAATCCGTGCCGATGGTGAAAACGAAGGAATATTCACAGTCGCCTCACCCGTTACACGATCAAAATCGTTGCTGTAAGCAGCAAACAACGTAGATCCCAATTTCCCTTTGGTATTGAAATCAAAGCCGCTAATAAGCCCCATGGAGCCATCTTCGATGGTCCGCATTCCTCGCTCGTTAACAGCATCTGTTTTCACGACCTTCAAAAGATCAGTGGTCAGTCTGCTCACCACTCTTTTATCTTTTGCATTCAGCAAAAGAATCCTGATGGCGCTTCGCACCAATTTTCCGCCTTTTCCGGCCCTGCCGAATTCAGATCCATTTTCACGCGTTCTTTGAAACGCAGGATCATTCGCAATTCTGGACTTGTCAATGCCGCCTTTTTCGCGTGCAAGATGTCCATCCGAAGTTTTGTAAAAAGAAATATCCCCGATAGTTCCCTTTAATTTAATAATACCAGTTTGTCTAGCCATAATTGAAAAAATTTTTAATTCTCAACAAATGAACTTATCTTTATAATTAAAATAAAAATCAGGTGGTCATATTGACCGATATAGACTTTTTTGTCCGAATTGGCAACATAGATACTCCATAGATAAAGCATAGATAAAGTATAGATAAAGCATCAAATGAAGATATATAGAAGTTGCATATTCCCAAAAGACATTCAGTGCATCACTGGAAGAAGCGAACGCTCTGGGCGCAGACTTTTACATGAAATTAAAACTTACTTTGGCAAAGGCTCTCATCAATTTGTAACTTCAGAGGAATTTTCAGAATATTCAGGAATCAACATAGAAGTTATAAATGACTATTTACAAAAAGTATCATAGCATTTGATTGATTTTAATTCAATTTAATGATTTAAAATTAGTATTTTTACAGTTAGACAGAAAGTCAAATCTAATCAAAGTAAATCAAAGATTAGGTCAACAAATCGGTCAACAAAAACAACAAGGAGTAGGAAACCCGCATTAAACACAGGGTTTTCGTCGAGGGTTCGAATCCCTTCCTCTCTGCGAAAACACTAACAAAAAACAACAAAACCCTATAAACGCTATGTTTATAGGGTTTTTTCATTTCTGCAAATATCATATATAACCATTAAATACCAAATAAAAAGGGAGCGATTCGGGGTCAGTAAAAAAGTGTATATTTGTATTCTTTTTAAAATAGGAGGTGGGATTAATTTGGTTTCTTCTCCTGCGATTAAAAATTATACAGTAACTATCAGCTTTCAAACCATCTGCTTCCAATTAAATGAAACCTTTTCAATTCAAGCAATTTACCATTCTACAAGATAAAACAGCGATGAAAGTAGGTACCGATGGTGTTTTGTTGGGCGCTTGGGTGGATTTAAATTTTTATCCAAACAGTATTTTAGACATTGGCGCCGGCACAGGTTTAATTGCATTAATGATGGCACAGCGCAGTGATGCGGAAATCATTGATGCCATTGAATTAAATGAGGCTGCTTATGAGCAAACGGTTGAAAATTTTGAAAATAGCGCTTGGGCCGATCGGTTGTTTTGTTACCACGCCTCTTTGCAAGAATTTGTAGCTGAAATTGAAGATAAATATGATTTTATCATTTCAAATCCGCCTTTTTACACCTCCACCTACAAAGAACTTTCGGAAGCACGGGCAATGGCGCGGCATTCGGAAAGTTTATCTTATACTGATTTATTGGAGTCAACTTCAAAATTATTGTCGGAGAAAGGAAATTGTGCGTTTATAATTCCTTTTGAGGAAGAAGAAAATTTTCTAAAAATTGCTTCAGCGAACAAACTTTATCCAAACAGAATAACAAGAGTAAAAGGAGCAATAAACACATCGGTGAAAAGAAGCCTGCTTCAATTTTCTTTTGTGAAAACTGAAACAGCTTCCGAGGAATTAATCCTTGAAATATCAAGGCATAATTATTCTGAGGAATATAAAAACTTGGTCCGGGATTTTTACTTGAAATTGTAACAATTATTGATTATATTTTAAAAATTACAGCACTTCAGTCGCGTGTTCTATGATAAAAACTAAATAAAAAATCATAAAAAACAATTCAATTAAATTTTGTATTTAACCGCTAACTAAACGCAAAGGTTCACAAAGTTTTAAATCGCAATAAATCAATTAATGGCTAATCTCTATTTTAACCGCAAATGGCAATTTTGTTTTGGTTAACATTTGATTGCGCCAGACAAAATTGTTAAATCGTAATTCCTAAATCGTAAATCAATTTGCGTAAGTGATGGCAGTGGAAAACCCACAGACACGCTTTTGGGCGTGGCGAGGACTTGCAGCGAACAGCACGACCCTCCGCCTTTTCGGCGGAGGGAAACGCCCAAAATATAGTGCAATTATCCCGTTACGCGTTCCGGATTATAACCCAAATAAGGCACTATTTTTTTGTGAAATACAATGCCATTTTCTTCCAGTTCTTTCAAAATTGGTTCGTAAACTTCCTTCAGAATTGGCATTTGAACACCAGGCGTTTTAATTTCTCCATTTAGTATTTTCAGAGTAGCTATGGCTACAGGCAATCCAACAGTTTTTGCCATAGAAGTGTATGTTTGGTTATCGCCAATGCAAACCATGCTGCTTTCAATTTGCTCTTTTTTGCCATTTAATTCGTAACCAAAAAGATGCTGCATCACAATCATATCTTTGTCATTTTCTTTCAAGGTCCAGCTGTCTCTTAATATTTTTTCAAGAATTTGTGCAGGCGTTGCATTTTTCAGTCCAACTATTTTCGTGGAACTAAAAATATCTAATTCGACCAATTTATCCCAAACAATATCATCCTGGTCAATTTTTAGGTAATAGCGTAATTTTAGTTCAACAGAATCAAACGGATTGTAAGCCAAAAAAGAGTTTGTAAACTCACGGTAAGTCATATGCTCTGAGTTCTCGATGGTATAACTATCGTCGGTCATTCCCAATTGTATAAAAACATTCCAGGCCCTGGAAAAACCCACGCGCCTAATGGTTCCACGGTATAGCGTTAGAATATCGTCCAATCCATAAACACTTTTATATTTTAGGGAATCTCGGTTGGCGTAGCCTTCAAATTTGCCATAACCGTCAATATTTAAAATTTCTGTGCGTCTAAATAATTTATGATAAGGGATGTATTTGTAGGTCCCTTCCTGTAAAAATTTTGCGGCGCCACCTTGTCCGGCCAAAACCACATTTCTTGGATTCCAGGTGAATTTATAATTCCACAAATTATCATCACTTTCAGGAGCCACCAAGCCACCGGTAAATGATTCAAAAAGCAACATTTTACCGCCTTTTTCGCGAATGCGGTCTATTATTTGCATAGCGCTCATATGGTCAACTCCAGGGTCTAATCCGATTTCATTCATAAAAATCAGGTTCTTTTTCACGGCTTCTTCGTGAAGTGCATTCATTTCATTTGAAATATAAGAGGCCGTTACCATATTTTTTCCAAATTCCAAACAATCTTTTGCTACATTAATATGCAAATGTGCTGGAAGCATAGAGATTACAATGTCGGTATTTTTTATGGCTTCTTTTCTTTCGGCTTCATTTAAAATGTTAAGGGTTCTCGCAGTGCCATTTTCATGGTTATTAACTTTACTTTTGGCAAGTTCCAAAGAAACATCGGCAACGGTGATATGAAGATTTTCGCTAAATGATTTCTTTAATAAATAAGTTATTAATGAAGAAGATGATTGGCCCGAACCAATAACCAGAATATTTCTCATTCTTATATTTTTATAGATTTTTGTAAGAATACGAAAATACAAATTTTTAGCAAAATTTGTTGCATTATAAATTTAAATATCGTGATCGTCAATCGATGATAAAATCTCTTTTGCTTTTTCGAAATCGGCACTGTTCACTTTAAGTCTATAACCTTCAACATAAGCGGTACCTATAATGGAATTTAAATTTTCATCAAAAACAAAACTTTGAATTTCATAACTGGACAATAAAGTTTTAGCGATATGAATTTCGTGGATTAAACTGGAGACTAAAATGGTAACTAAGGAGTCTGAATTGCCTTTCATAATTATCAAATTTTACCTAAATATACGAAATTAGCATTTGAAATCGTGATAAATTTTATCTTTACGCTTTAAAAGTATCTAAAAATGAAAAAAACTTTGGGAATTACAGCTTTGTTGGGTGCGATAACAATAGTGTTGGGTGCTTTTGGGGCGCATGCCTTGGAAGAAACTTTAACTGAAAATGCTCTGAAAAGTTTTGAAACAGCGGTGCGTTATCAAATGTACCATATTATAGTATTGCTGTTTGTAAATTCATATTCAGAATTTTCTTTAAAAACGAAAAACTATGTCAGCTATTTATTTTTTGCGGGGATTTTGTTTTTTTCAGGGTCTATCTATGCCATTACTCTAGGGATAAATCCTAAAAATATTTGGTTTATAACGCCATTAGGTGGTTTATTTTTTATTTTAGGATGGTTAAAAATGGGAATTTCCTATTTTATGAAAGAATAAACCGAAGATTTAATAATTAATTTATAATCTTCAATTTTTTTTGTAGTACTAAACAAATAAATCTACTTTTGACAAATATTTTTTAATAGGGGAAAAAAAAGAAACGATTTTTTTTTGATAAATTACGAAAACGATTTCGCGGAAAATGAACCTTGTGAAAAAATAGTTAAATTGCAGATTGGTTGTGATTTATGAAAATGAAAACGTTATCGTAGATAGTTCGTTTTACTGATAAATATCATTAGGGTAACCTTCAGATAGTTCGAAATTTGTAATATAAATACAATAAGATTACCAACAAAAAACATAAATAATACTGAAAAGATGAAAAATAGTAAAGTTATTCAGGAGTTACACAATCTTGGAATTACAGGATATCATGAAGTTTCTTTCAATCCTACTTTCGAAGAACTATACCAGGCAGAAGTTTCTCAACAATGTGTTGGATTTGAGAAAGGCGCTTTGACCAAGAGTGGTGCGGTGGCCGTAAAAACAGGTATTTTTACTGGACGTTCCCCTAAAGATAGATTTATTGTAAAGGATGATGTTACTAAAGACACCATTTATTGGGATGACAAAGTGAATTTTCCAACCACCTTGGAAGTTTACAAGGACTTGAAAACTTTGGTGCTTAACCAACTTTCCACTTCAAAAAAAATATATGTTGTTGACGCATTTTGTGGAACAAATCCTGATACGCGATTAAAAGTTCGTTTTGTTATGGAAGTTGCTTGGCAGGCTCATTTTGTTACCAATATGTTTATCAGACCTTCAACTTATGAATTGGAACACTTTGGTGAACCAGATTTTATTGTAATGAATGCTTCTAAAGCTGTAAATCCGAAATGGAAAGAACATAATTTGAATTCAGAGAATTTTGTGGTGTTTAACCTTACCGAAAAAGTACAATTGATTGGTGGTAGCTGGTATGGTGGTGAAATGAAAAAGGGAATGTTTTCTATTATGAACTATTACCTGCCACTTCGCGGAATTGCTTCTATGCACTGCTCTGCCAACGTTGGTGAAAAAGGGGATGTTGCTGTATTCTTCGGATTGTCGGGAACAGGAAAAACCACGCTTTCTGCCGATCCAAAACGTTATTTAATTGGTGATGACGAACACGGCTGGGATCACAATGGTGTATTCAATTTTGAAGGTGGATGCTATGCCAAGGTAATAGATTTAAGCGAAAAAAATGAACCGGATATTTGGAGAGCCATCAAAAGAGATGCTTTATTGGAAAATGTAGCCGTTAATGAATATGGTGAAGTCGATTTTTATGATCACACAATAACTGAAAATTCAAGGGTTTCTTATCCAATTTATCATATAAATAAAATTGTGTTGCCTTCGAAAGCTGGCCATGCAAGTAAAATAATTTATCTTTCTGCCGATGCTTTTGGTGTTTTACCTCCAGTTTCAGTATTGGATGATGCCCAAGCGCAATACCATTTTTTATGCGGATTTACCTCTAAATTAGCTGGTACGGAACGAGGAATTACAGAGCCCTTACCATCTTTTTCTCCTGCATTTGGTGAAGCATTTTTAACCTTGCACCCAACAATGTATTCTAAAACATTGGTTTCAAAAATGAAAGAACACAATGCCAAGGCATATCTTGTAAATACAGGCTGGAACGGAACAGGTAATAGAATATCATTAAAAGACACACGCGCTATTATTGATGCCATTATTGATGGATCAATCGACAAAGCCGAAACAGTGGATATTCCTTACTTAAATTTGAAAGCACCCAAATCTTTAGAGAAAGTTAGTGATATTTTAGACCCTAGAAAAACGTACTCCAATGTTGTTGAATGGGAAGAAAAAGCGATAAAATTGGCTAAATTGTATATTAAAAATTTTGAGAAATATACCAACACCGAGGAAGGAAAAGCCTTGGTGGCTGCAGGTCCACAGCTTTAAGCAAAATAAAAATCGATAAAAATATTAAAGTCTTCTAATTAGAAGGCTTTTTTTTATTTCAAAAGTTATTATCTTGCAAGCTCAATTATGAAGAAAAAAATAAAAGCGATTAGCGGATCCTTAAACCAATTTATTAACCTGGAAACAACGGGAAGCTTGCTGCTTTTTGCATTTTCTATTTTGGCCGTGATTTTGGCAAATTCTCCTCTTGGAAATTATTATGAGCAGTTTTGGCGCTATAAAATAGCTATAGGATTTGTAAATACAGATTTTTATTTGGAAAAATCATTGATTTTGTGGATCAATGACGGTTTAATGGCCATCTTTTTCTTTGTGATTGGCCTAGAAGTTAAACGAGAAGTTTTATCAGGTGAACTAACCACTTTAAGGAAAGCATCATTGCCTATTTTTGCTGCGGTGGGCGGTATGGCTTTTCCGGTATTTATATTTATTTTCTTCAATCAAGGAAAAGTTGGCGCTGAAGGTTGGGGAATTCCGATGGCAACGGATATTGCTTTTACCTTGGGAATTTTAAAATTATTGGGAAATAGGGTTCCGTTGGGATTGAAAATATTTTTAACAGTCTTTGCCATTGTTGATGATATTGGTGCCGTATTGGTAATTGCCGTTTTTTACAGCGCAAATATTCAATGGGATTTAATAAGCTATGCCATACTAATTGTTTCGGGGTTAGGACTTTTAAGCTATAAGCATTTGTATTCAAAATACTTTTTTTTCGTCATGGGATTTGCAGTTTGGGTATTATTTTTAAAACCTGGAGTTCACCCAACAATTGCAGGAATTTTATTGGCCTTAACAATACCAATGTATCGGAAAATTAATTTAAGTGAATACGAAAAGGCATTATCAGCCCAATTAGAGAATTTTAAAAGACGCAAATTCAAAAACCCTCAATTGCTTAACAAAAGCCAATTAGAGATTGTTGATGAGATTGAAAATATTAGTAGCCAAGTACAATCTCCCTTGCAACATTTGGAAAATTCCCTTCACGGCTGGGTTTCTTACGTGATTATGCCGATTTTTGCACTGGCCAATGCAGGTGTGGTATTAAGTTTTAGCGGATTGGCAAATACAGGCCATATTACTATAAATATTGCTTTGGCATTGGTTTTTGGAAATATAATTGGTATAATGCTGCTTTCTTATTTAGCCATTAAATTTAAGTTTGCCGATTTGCCTAAAGGTGTAAAATTTAAAAATTTATTGGGTGTGAGTATTTTGGGCGGACTCGGATTTACCATGTCTTTATTTATCACTAATTTGGCTTATGATAATGAGGCTTTTATTGTAGCTGCAAAAATGGGCGTTATTTTAGGTTCACTTGTTGCCGGAATTTTAGGTTATATGGTATTAAGAATGCAATTAAAACCAAAGAACTAAAGCACTAAAAAAAACGCTGTTTGTATTTGTGCTCTACAAATTTAAAATAATTGTAAAGCTTATAGTTTACCTCTAAACCATAATCAACATAGAAATCGTAATCTATTTTGTTTTCATAAATATCGCTACGATATCTTAGTGGATTTCCAGCTCGGATGTTCCATTCTGTTACATAAAATTTGTTTTTTGTTTCATAAAACTCCTTCGAATAAAAATTCATCGGTTTGGCGATGGTATTTAAATAAGTCTCAAATCCAATATCTATAATAAGAATTTCATATTCCAAACTATCATTTGCAATTCTAACCACTTTATCTGAAGAGTTGGTTTCGGTTGTTTTGGTTGTTGAGGTACAAGCGACAATAAATAAGCCTAAAGTCACATAATATAATAGCGTTTTCATAATCAGCTGGTTTTTAGGTTGCTTAAAATTACGTAAATTATGTCAATTTATATGTTAAAATTTCTAATTTAGTACTTTCTTTAAATCGAAATGAAATGAACAAAACAAGATGTGGCTGGTGCAAAAACGATTCGCTTTACATGGCATATCACGATACAGAGTGGGGAATTCCAATATATGACGATGATAAATTATTTGAATTCTTAATTTTAGAAACTTTTCAGGCAGGTTTGAGCTGGATTACGATTCTTCGGAAAAGAGAAAATTTTAGAAATGCTTTTGATGATTTTAATTATAAAAAAATCGCTAATTATTCTGAAGCTAAATATGAAGAACTATTACTTGATGCAGGAATTATCAGAAACAAATTAAAGATAAAAGCCACCATTTCCAACGCTGTGGCCTTTATGGATGTTCAACAAGAATTTGGCTCGTTTTCAAACTATATTTGGAATTTCACCAATGGAAAACCCATCAAAAATAAATGGAAAACCCTAAGTGAAATCCCTGCAACAACCGAATTGTCGGATAGTGTTTCTAAAGATTTAAAAAAACGCGGATTCAAATTTGTTGGTTCAACCGTCATTTACGCACATATGCAAGCCACCGGAATGATCAATGACCACCTAACCGAATGTTTTAGATATCATGAAGTGTAATTTGGATTTACGCCCTTCGGCTCCGCTTAGGGTGACAGATTTTTAATTTTTATCAAATAACATATAACCAATAACATTTAACTAATTGATGGGTATATAAATTTCCGTAATCCATTTTGCCGGATTTTTTGTATTATTTGGCCCAACCGTATAAATTTCAAAGGGTTCCGCGCCAACAATTTCGGAAAACCCTTGAGCAACCAATCCGTTATAGGCTGTTTCCCACGCTTCATTTGCAAATTTATAATCGCCCTTAAAAATAGTTTTAAATGTTTTTTGGGGTTTTAAATACCCTGTTAAAACCTCTCCTGTGGTAATTACCCTTTCTTTCACTGGAATACAAGCAGAAAACATAGCCGTATTATTTTGTTCATCCCATTTATGGTTGAGTGTAAATGGTTTTCCTGAGGCTTCAATATTATTTTCGGCCATATAGGTAACAATAACAGGAAACATTTCATTCATTTTTTGTTCAATTTCTTTAATTTGGCAGGAAACTGTTTGGTATAAATAATAACCTCCGCCATAATCAACTGCACCTATTGCTTCAAAAGAATGTCTTTCTAATTCTGTTAAGGTATATTGTTCTAGCAATTCCAAACCTCTATCATAAATTGGAATCAGATTTTTTTCAATACCTCCTTTAAAAAGCCAGTAAAACTTATCACCAAATGAAAATTTACCTCGCATTCCCCATTTAACTTCGGTGCCTTCATCAACTTCAATAAAATTCCAATACACTTCAGCAATAGACCCTTTACCAAAATCAATTTGTTGTGTAATTTCATTGTTTGGCATAGCAGAAATGGTTTTTAAATTGCCTTTTCCGTCTTTTCCTTCCCAGCTGTAAGTTGCGCCAACACCAGATGTGGTGTCTTTGTATGAAGTTACCATTGTTGGATCTTTTTCGAGCCATGGAATCCAATTTTCCCAAGTTTTAAAGTCATTAACATGCTCAAAAATTACTTCCGATGGTGCTTTTATAATTCTGGAAGATTGTAGGTCATAATCACTTTTAAGAACAGCAACGTAAATGGCAATTCCAATTGCTGCCGCTAAAAGAAAAAAAACGAAGTATTTTAGATATTTCAAAAGAGGAAATTTAGAATTACTAATCACTAATTTAAGGATTTATTCTGTTTAAAATAGTAAATTTGTTAATAAATTTTAAATTATCCATCAAATGAAAATTAAATATTTTTTACCGATGCTGTTTACGGCATCAATCTTGTTTTCTTGTGCCGATCAAAAAAAGGAAGAAAATCCAAAAACAGAAGTTGCAACCGAATTTAATTATGAAGTGGAACAATTTGCAGATGTAAAAATTCTGCGTTATCAAATTCCGGGTTTTGAAAACCTAACATTAAATCAAAAAAAATTGGTGTATTTTTTATCGCAAGCCGGTATGGAAGGACGTGATATTATTTACGACCAAAACTATCGCCATAATTTAACCATCAAACGTGCTTTGGAAAACATTTACCAAAATTATACCGGGGATAAAACCACTGATGACTGGAAAAATTTTGAAACTTATTTAAAAAGAATTTGGTTTTCTAACGGTATTCACCATCATTATTCAAATGATAAATTTAAGCCCGAATTTTCAAACGCCTATTTTGATACCTTGTTAAAAGAAACCAATACCAATCTTACAGGTGAAGCTTACGAGGTAATTTTTAATGATAAAGATGCAAAAAAAGTAAATCTTGACGAAACCAAAGGTTTGTTAGAAGGTTCAGCCACAAACTTTTATGCGCCAAATGTAACATCGAAAGATGCAGAGACCTTTTATGCTTTAAAAATTAATAAAAATGATAAAATGCCTATAGAGCTAGGTTTGAATTCGAAATTGGTTAAAAATGCCAATGGTTCTTTGGAAGAAAAAGTTTGGAAAGTTGGCGGCATGTATAGTGCATCTATTGAAAAAATAGTAAGTTGGTTAGAAAAAGCGGTGGAAGTTGCAGAAAATGTGAAGCAAGCTGACGCGCTAAAATTACTGATTGACTATTACAAAACGGGCGATTTAAAAACTTGGGATGCTTACAATGTTGCCTGGGCAACAAGTACCGAAGGCGATATCGACTATATCAACGGATTTGTGGAGGTTTATAACGACCCAATTGCACACAGGGGTTCGTTTGAGTCAATTGCCTCTCGTCCTAAAATAGGTTGACTAAAAATTAAACACTTTTAGTAACTTATGAATACACAAGAAAATTCAACCTGTCGAAAAGCTGCGTATCAAAAAATTAGTTTTGACCTCAAACTTTCCATCATTGACGAAATTAAT
>DATCTJ010000025.1:0-5336 GCA_036568005.1 Lutibacter sp.
ATTTTGTGTTTGTCCACAATAATACTTACCAGATAATTCACTTTGCAGAATATACACAAACATATTAAACTTGTTTAATTGAAAAAACCTCCCAATAAATTATTGAAAGGTTTTGGTCGGGGTGGCAGGATTCGAACCTGCGACCTCCTGCTCCCAAAGCAGGCGCGATAACCGGGCTACGCTACACCCCGAAGGTGTTTTTATTTCTATTTATCTGGGCGTAGTTTATGCCGTGCTTGCCACGGTACTACACCCCGAATAATTTCGGTGTGCAAATATAAAGCTAAAAATAAGTTTTGCAAGCAATTATTCGAAAATAAGTTTGTAGGGTCTCAAAATGGCAGATTGCAGTTCATGAATGCCAATATTTCTGCTTTTTCTAATGGTTTCTTTGCCCTCAAAAAACACTAAAATGGTGGGCTCAACAAAAGCGCTGTATTTTGCCGCTATTTCAGGAGAAAAATTCATATCGACTTTATAAAAAGCGATTTTAGGGAAATCCGTTTTCAGCAAGGTATGCACTTTAGGCTCTAAAGCTTCCCCAACATTGCATGAATTAGTTGAAAAATAAACCAAAACGGCAGATGTATCGTGCAATATGCTTTCAAGATGCGCCAATGAATTGATGGTGTTGATTTCGTTCATTTTATATAAATTATGAAAGCCAAATTTACCACAATTTTCAACCTGTAAAGCAAGGAATGTTTCAAATGATTTCTGGTTATAATTACCTCATAAAAAATAATAGACAAAGGGGGTAAACTTATAATAAATTGGCATAAATTTGTAGCTTATTAAAATAAAAAGCTAATCATGTCTGATAAAATTGAAAGAATTAAATGTTTGATAATTGGGTCTGGACCTGCTGGGTATACCGCTGCAATTTATGCTGCTAGAGCCGATTTAAGACCGGTGATGTATACCGGAATGCAAATGGGCGGCCAATTAACAACCACAACGGAAGTTGATAATTTTCCCGGATATCCAGAAGGAACTGATGGAACTGCGATGATGGAAGATTTAAAAAAACAAGCCGAACGCTTTGGAACTGAAGTAAGATTTGGGGTGGTAACCAGTGTAGATTTTAGTAAAAAAGTTGGGGGAATTCATAAAGTTACGGTAGATGAGTCTATTCAAATTGAAGCGAATACCATCATTATTTCAACAGGAGCAACCGCTAAATATTTAGGATTAGAGAGTGAGCAACGCTTAATTGGCGGAGGTGTTTCTGCTTGTGCCACTTGTGACGGTTTCTTTTATAGAGGTCAGGAAGTGGTTGTGGTTGGTGCTGGTGACACCGCTGCAGAGGAAGCAACATACTTGGCCAACCTTTGTAAAAAAGTGACTATTTTAGTGCGTAAAGATTATATGCGGGCATCAAAAGCTATGCAGCACAGGGTTGATAAAACAGCAAATATTGAAGTAAAATACAATACTGAAATTGAAGAGGTTTTGGGTGAAAAAGTTGTTGAAGGCGTTCGCGTTGTGAATAACCAAACAGGTAAAAAAGAAGTAATTGATATAACCGGGATTTTTATAGCAATAGGACACGTACCAAATACAACTATTTTTAAAGGCGTTTTGGAAATGGATGAAACAGGTTATTTAATCACCAAAGGAAAATCGACCAAAACAAATTTACCAGGTGTTTTTGCTGCCGGAGATGTGCAGGATAAAGAATACCGTCAGGCAGTTACTGCCGCCGGAACAGGCTGTATGGCCGCTTTAGATGCCGAGCGTTATCTGGGGTCGTTGGATTAAGAATCAGGAATTGATGAGAAAAGCCTAAATATATTAAATTAGGCTTTTTTTACGAACTCATTTTGATTTTTTTTATTGAAGTGAAAGGACAATTTTTTTTAGCCAATTGGAAAGAATCAAGAAAAGTTCTATGTATAGATTGTTGCAATCGATTTCGTAAATAGTAATGCCGATAATAGGAGTTGAACCTAATAAGTATTTAATTTTGCCAAATAAATTGAGGTTATGAATTTGCTTTCAAATAGCTATTTTGTATTATTTCTGATTATATTAATTGGATTTATTATTGGTCGAATTAAAATAAAAGGGATTTCTTTAGACGTTTCCGCCGTAATTTTTGTGGCCTTATTTTTTGGCCATTATGGCGTGGTTGTTCCCATAGATTTTCAATATATCGGTTTGGTGCTATTTATTTTTACCATAGGAATTCAGGCCGGACCCAGTTTTTTTGTGTCGTTTAAAAGAAACGGACGCGAATTGGCTATTTTAGCGACCATGCTTATTCTTAGTGCAGGTTTAATCACTTATCTGATTTCTTACTTTTTAGACATCGATAAAAATCTGGCTATTGGCTTATTGAATGGGGCATTAACAAGCACACCCGGTTTGGCGACAGCTATTGATATTACGGGTTCTCCTTTAGCATCTATCGGTTATGGTATTGGTTACCCGTTTGGCGTTATTGGAGTTATTCTTTTTGTTAATTTATTGCCCCGAATGCTGCGAATAAATTTAAAAGAACAGGAAAAAATTTATAAAGACATTATGCTGGCCGAATATCCCGAAATAATAGCCAAACATTTTGTGGTTGAAAATGAAAATGTAATTGGAAAAAGTCTTAAAGATTTAAACATTCGTTTTATGACCAAAGCGGTTATTTCAAGGATTAAGCACGACAATACGGTGATTATTCCAAATGCCGAAGTTATTCTGGGAAAGGGTAATATCGTAAGAGCCGTAGGTTCAAACGAAGCATTGGAAAGAGTTAAATTGTTGGTGGGGCCAGAAACAATTGAAGAAATTCAACTGGATACCAAATATGATGTTCGCTCTATTTTGGTCACCAATAAAGAAGTTGTTAAAAAAACATTGGGTCAGCTTCATATTCAGGAAGCTTATAATGCGACAATTACAAGAGTTAGGCGATCAGGGATAGATATTTCCCCAAGTCCCTCCTTAAAATTACAGTTTGGGGACAAGTTGATTGTGATTTGCGCCAAAGAAAATATGGTAGAAGTAAGCCGTATTTTTGGTGATGACAAACTTTCCAGCACAGATTTTTTGCCGATTGCTTTGGGAATTATTTTGGGTATCTTGGTAGGAAAAATGAGTATTAACTTTGGAGATTTTTCTTTAGGTCTCGGACTGACAGGCGGTATTTTACTTGTAGCTCTTGTTTTGGGAAGAACAGGGAAAACTGGACCAATTATGTGGACAATGACCGGCGAGGCAAATCAGATTTTGAGACAGTTTGGGTTGTTGTTCTTTTTGGCTGCAGTTGGCACCAGCGCAGGCTCGAGGCTTGAAAGCACCTTTCAGGAATATGGCATCGAGTTATTTGTTTACGGAGCCGTAATTACCCTAATTCCTATGATCATTACAACAATAGCTGCCCAATATTTCTATAAAATAAACTTGCTCGTTTTGCTTGGAACCATCACAGGAAGTATGACCAGCACACCCGGATTGGCCGCAATCGACACCATGGTTGAATCAGACGCGCCTGCGATTGCTTATGCAACAGTGTACCCAATTGCCATGGTTTTGTTGATTATTGTAGTCCAGATTTTGAGTTTGATTTAATTAAATAATAAAAAGTTTGAAGACCGAAGATGGAAGTAAAGGTAAAGGTTTGGTAGAGAAAACTTTTTACTTTTAATCATTATTGTCCGGTTAAATTTTTAAAAACAAACAGACCGCCCCGATGGGGCTTAAACAATCGAAACTTTTCATTTTTCTACAAACATTTAGCTCCTACGGAGCTGTTTCAGTCCCAGAGGGACGGCCTATTTGTAGAAAAATAGATTTTTCCCAAAAACAAGCCCCAGTGGGGCGAACTGTTTATCAAGCCCCATTTTCATTGAGATAAATCATTTTTTATGAATTTTTATCGGACAACAATGATTTTTAATATTGAACTTCTAATATTTAATATCCTATTTTGAGTTAGGGGTTGAAGTGAAAATCCTTTTTTGATTCGCCGAAAGGCGAAAAAAAAAGATTGTAGCGTAAAACCCGACCCCCCGCCTTTTCGGCGGGGGGAACTCCCAAAATATTATTTTTGTAATTGTTTAGTTATTGCTTTTTAAAAAGACTGGCTTTGTCAAAAAATTCGGTCATAGTGATTTTTGGATTGGAATACAAATAAACCTCGCCTGAGTTATTTATTGACAAATCTATAGTTTCTGTAGCATTTACGTAGGCACTTGAATTATTTGAAGTGTTTAATGTGGCAGTTGAAGCTTTAAAATCTTTACCTTTAAAAGTGCTGTTGTGCAAAGTTTCTAATTGGAAACTGGCAGTGTTTCCGCTTAAATTAACACTAGCCTTGTCCAAAGTGCGAATAAGCATATTTTTGGTGTCAATTATTCCTTTAAAATTACTGGACTCTTCGGAAACAATAATGGCATCTTCACATAATATTTCGAAATCCAATTTACTTGATTTTTTGGCATTTATTTGAATAGTTTTTGAGCTTAACTTTAATTTGAAGTCCGAATCATCAAAGGCATTTATGTTAAGTGCATCAATTCTGAGGGAATTGTTTGATTTTACGCTTGCGTTGTTATAAGCGTAGATTTCAGTTAAAAGGTTATTTACCCTTACGTGAACCGTTAATTCCTTTGCGCGCACTATTTTGGCAGTCGTTTTTATAATCAGCGACCCATTGTTTATCTCTGTAGTTACAGCATGTATAACATTAGAATCGGCTTCAACCGAGACGGATTGTTCATCATTATAAACCAATAAAACGGTCACGTCATCTATAACTTCAATTTTGGTAAATGCGGAAAGATTTCGATCTTCAGTGGTAACCTCTTTATTTCCTATTAATTTTTCCTGTGCATTTATTATAGAAAAAATTAGTAAAATAGAAATGAATAGGATTGTTTTAACTGTTTTCATTGAAAGGTTTTTAACAAAAATACACAAAATAAATTTTATATTTAATTTGCGTATTTAAAAATCTATGCTAAATTTGCCAAATAATGGTACTGAAAAATACAAATACTAATTGGTGGTGGAACTCTCTTAATTTATAAGCGAGCCGACACTACTGTATTTATATTTAAAATATATAACAAAAGGACTTATCTCGCGGTAAGTCCTTTTTTATTTGAACAAAACATGATAAAACGAGCATAACAAATTTTGATACACAGCAGAATGATTAATGGCGAATTTACCTACCTATCGGTAGGCCTGCCTACCGGCAGCTACCGTGTGGACACAAATATATTTTTATCTTTGAAATAAAAAAACATGAATCATTTAAATTTTATTGCAAATTATTCTAACCTAATGAATGATGTTCGCCTTGAGCATAGAGGGGAACAATTATGGAATAAATTGAG
>DATCTJ010000026.1:0-74639 GCA_036568005.1 Lutibacter sp.
AATTTTTGTTTGCCCCAGCCCTAAAGGGTGCAAAAATTCTTTAGTACTGAGAATAAGCCACCCTTTAGGGCTGGAGTAAGGCTTATTCGGGTTTTAATTGAACGATTTTATTTCTTTATGACCAATTACGGACATACAAAATAAATAAAAAATTATAAAAATTATAAAAATGAAAAAATTAATTATAATTATGGCCTTTGTATTATCATATAATATAAATGCACAAAGCACTCAAAAGGAAGATAAGAATTCGTCATTTGGTTTAAAAGGAGGCTATAATCTGGCTTCGGTCAGAAATTCTGATGGAGATGAAACAGACCAAAGACAAGGATTTCATATTGGTGTTTTTGGAGAGTCACACTTAACTAACTTTTTGGCTATTCAAACGGAGTTAACATATTCACAGCAGGGTTATAAAATTGAAAACAGCAATTATAGGTTAACGCAAAAAATTGATTATATCAATTTGCCTTTAATGTTAAAACTGTATCCAACTAAAGTTTTTTATTTGGAAGCCGGACCGCAAATTGGGTATGCAATTTCACATAAAGAAGAAATTGAAACATTTGTTATAAATAACAACAATACCTACGAGCCTAATTCAATTGATTGGGGCGTAAATTTTGGCCTTGGTTTTAAATCGGAAACAGGTATTATTTTAGGCGCAAGATATCATTATGGTTTGGGAAAAATTTATGAAGAAACCAATGAATATAACAATGTATTGCAATTGTCATTAGGATTTGAATTTTAATAATTGCATTTTAACACTATAAATATATGGAGTTCACCCTCATTCCAATGTTTGAAAAAAATCAAATTTTCAAATAAGTTGAGGGTGATACCCATAAATCAATCAATTAATAATTAAATTTGTTTTTTATAATTCAATATTTACAGATGAATTTCTCTCTTAAAAAAATTGCGTCATTAATTCTTTTGCTAATAGCAATACTTGGTTGCATAGAAGAAATTGACGTTACCGAAGGTGAAAATCCGAATACAAACACCAGCAATTCTGAAACTACAAATCACTACAAAAGAATTGGGATGTATGACGGCTCTTTTGATGATTTAATCGACAATAATGCCTGTACATCAGTTAAATTGCCGGTTTCATTATCAGCTAACAATATTCCTTTAACAATAACCAAAACAGCAGATTACCAGTTGGTTTTAAGTATTTTTAACCAATCACCTATTGATGTGGACACCATTGTTTTTAATTTTCCCATCACAATCATAAACCAAGATTATAGCCAAACATCTATAACAAGTCAAGCGCAGTTCGATAATTTATCTGCTGTTTGCGACCAAGCAATTAATAATAATTTAAGTGCCATTACTTGTGTAGATATTGTTTACCCAATCAAAATATCTCTGTACAATACAAACACCGAACAAACTACAATTATTTCAGTGATTAAAGACCAGGATTTATACAATTTTATGGCTAATTTGTCCGTAAATGAAGTGTACAGCATTCAGTACCCAATAAATGCGGTAAAAATAGGCAATGTTAATATCACAATTAATAGTGACAGTCAATTAAAAACAATAATAAACGATTGCATGAATTAGCAAAGTGGCATTATTTACAGGATTATGAAGTTTATCCATGTAAATAAAATAAAGAGGCTATTTTACTGTTATTTATATAAAAATACCATAAATGAAGAATATATTTAAAAGCGTATTGCTGATTTTCTTTTTAACGATAAGTTGTAATGATGACGACAATTTAGGAAATGACTTAAAGAACAGCAATTATTCTTATAAAAAGCAAGTAGGCTATTCGGCGAACGACATTTTGTCCAACATAAATTTTACGGATATTTATATTGAAGTGATGTATGTTGAAGGATTTAAACCCAGTGCAGAAGCTATAACAAACCTTAAAAATTTTATTGAATCGAGAACTTATAAAACCAATATTGTAATTGAAGAAAGATTAATTAATATTGCCTCAAAATCAATTTATTCAATAGATGACGTTAAAAGTATTGAAGATGCAAATCGAAGCATTTTTACATTTGAAAATCAACTGTCAATTTCAGCATTGTTTTTAAACGGAAAATCTTCAAGTGATTCCGAAACAGCAACTGTTTTGGGAACAGCCTATAGAAATACTTCATTTGTTATTTTTGAAGAAACCATTAAGGCCACATCAAATGAAGTTTTTAAGCCAAACAAAGTTACATTAGAGTCTACCGTAATATTGCATGAATTTTGCCATCTATTAGGCTTGGTGAATCTCGGAACCAATATGGTTACAAAACATGAAGATACCGCACATAGCGCACATTGCGCTAATGAAGACTGTTTAATGTACTATTTAATAGAGAGCGGATATATGCCTCCTTGGATGAGAAAGGAGCAAATACCACAACTAGATTCCAATTGCATTAATGATTTAAGGGCAAATGGCGGAAAATAAATGTTCGAACTAATTATTTATATAAAACTCACCTTGCCAGGTGTTTTTTTCAATAAGTTTTTTGTCGATTTTAGCCACCATCTCAAAGTTTTTGAGACCGTGCCATTTCGGCGCAATCAATAAATCTTGAGGCGCTTCGTTTGTAAAACGTTCAATGCTGATATCTGGTCGCAAATAGCCAATGAAATCTGTAATAAAATCAATATAACTTTCTGAACTAAACAAATTAAAATCTTCCGGATTTTTTCTGTATTGATAAGCCATAATAGAATTTTTTACAATTTGTAAATGGTGCATTTTTAATGCCTGAATGGGAAGTTTAGAGATTTCAGTGGCATGATTCAGCAATTCTTCTTTGGTTTCTCCTGGCAAACCTATGATTAAATGAGCACCCAAATGAATTCCTTTGTTGGCACAACGTTCAAAAGCAATTTGGGTTTCTTCAAAAGTGTGGCATCTATTTACTTTCAGCAAGGTTTTATTTAAAGTGCTTTCAACGCCAAATTCTAAAGAAATGAAGTGTTCTTTTGATAAGAATGACAAGTAATCAATCACTTCTTCTGAAATACAATCGGGTCGTGTTCCAATTACCAAGCCGATAACTTTAGGAAATCTCAAGGCCTCATCATACATTTTTTTAAGACTTTCAACATCGGAATAAGTATTTGTATATGCCTGAAAATAAGCAAAATACTTTTGTGATTTGTATTTTTTATCAAAAAACGCAAGCCCTTCTTCTAACTGCTGGGTAATGCTTTTTGTTGATTCACAATAAGACGGATTAAAAGTATCGTTGTTGCAATAGGTACAACCACCATAACCTTTTGAGCCGTCACGATTCGGACAAGAAAAACCGATATCCAATGATATTTTTTGAACCCTTTCACCAAAAGTTGACTTAATAAATGAGCTATAATCGAGGTAACGTTTTCCTATAAATTGCATCCTAACAAATTGTAGCACAAAATTATCAAAAGATTTGAATTGGCTTATGCTAAACAGAATGTTTATTTGTTAAAATAAACTAAATATAATGTAGGGACAACTCGCGAGCTGTCCGCTTATCAGAAGTCGCAAATTAAAAGAGTTTTTTGTTTTATTTGCCTTTAATTCTTATGCTCTCTATCATTTTTAACCTGTTTTCGCCATAAAAAATAAATGATAACCACCACAATAGGCAAAATAATAAATACAATAACATCAAACAAATTATTGAGGTCTATAGGGGTGTTATCTTGCGGATTTTGCGAATGTGTCGGCTTTTGTCCGTAAATAAACCCAGTTATAAAAAGAAATACTATATTTTTAAATTTATGAATTAAAGGTCGCATAAATCAAGTTTTTAATTATTTAATCAAGATAATCAAAATATCTCACATAAAACAACTGGAATTCTTTTTTTAGCATAAGTTTAATAATTAATTCCATTTCAGACTTGCTAGCCATTTATAAGGGCGCTCCCCCGCCGAAAAGGCGGGGTCGGGCTTTCACTCCTCGCTTCCCGTAAAAAAACGGGAGAGCTCAAACAGGCCGTTCAATCCCTAGCGCTGTTAAAAACAAATAGAGGCTTATCAAATAACTTTGTTAAATTAGCAATAATATAATTGAGTTTTAAGCCAATTGATAGTAAAAAATGAGTATATGAAAATTGAAGCCAATACGCCGCAGGAATATATAAACAAGCTACCCGATGACCGAAAGCAAGTAATGAATAAATTGAGAAAAACGATACTTGACAACTTGCCAAAAGGATTTGAGGAAACTTTAAGTTATGGGATGATAGGCTATGTTGTACCTCATTCCATTTATCCGAACGGTTATCATTGCAATCCAAAATTACCGCTTCCATTTATGAATATCGCTTCCCAGAAAAATTTTATTGCTGTTTACCATATGGGCTTGTATGCAAACCAAAATCTCTTGGATTGGTTTGTTCAGGAATATCCAAAACATTGCAACACAAAATTGGATATGGGAAAAAGTTGTGTCAGATTTAAAAAAATGGATCAAATCCCCTTCGATTTAATTGCAGAACTTACGAAAAAAGTAACCGTAAAAGAATGGATTAAAGCTTACGAGGAAAGCTTTCAAAAAAAGTAGTTTTTTACGGGTATTTATTAATGAATCAACAAATAAACTATGTGCATATTTTGTTCAAATTTGGCTATATTCGTAACCAAAAGAAATTTGTTTCTCTTTTTTGTGGCAACACCAACATTAACCTATGGAACCTATCTTAAAAGTACAGAATTTATCCATTTCATTTGACCAAAATAAGGTGGTTAATGAGGTTTCATTTGAACTGAACTCACAACAGATTTTAGGAATTGTAGGTGAATCTGGTAGCGGTAAATCGGTTACTGCCTTAGCGATTTTAGGATTGCTCCCAAAAAATGCGACCATCACCGGCAGTATTTTATTCAACAACGCCAATTTACAATCGACTTCAGAAAAAGATTTTCAAAAAATCAGGGGAAATAAAATCTCCATGATTTTTCAAGAGCCCATGAGTTCCTTAAATCCGAGTTTAACTTGTGGTTATCAGGTTCAGGAAATTTTATTGCAGCACAAAAAACTGTCAAAAAAAGAAGCTAAAAATCAGGTGATTGCGCTTTTTCATAAGGTGAAATTGCCAAGGGCAGAAATGATGTACAGCCAATATCCGCACCAACTTTCGGGCGGACAAAAACAGCGGGTGATGATTGCGATGGCAATCGCCTGCAAACCGCAAATTTTAATTGCCGACGAACCCACCACGGCGCTTGATGTTACCATCCAAAAAGAAATTATTGAATTGTTGAAAGCACTTCAGCAAGAAACTGAAATGAGCATTATTTTTATCACGCACGATTTGGCCTTGGTTTCAGAAATTGCCAATACCGTTTTGGTGATGTACCAAGGAGAAATTGTGGAGCAGGGAAATGTAACTCAGGTTTTTAAAAATCCTGTCCACAATTATACCAAAGCGCTCATAAATTCGAAACCCAACTTAAAAGAACGCCTAAAAAAGTTGCCCACCGTAAAAGATTTTATAGAAAACACGGTCGACAATGAGGTGTACACAACCGCACAACGCAACGATTTTCACGACAAAATTTATGCATCAATACCCTTGCTGGAAGTAAAAAATTTGGCGACTTATTTCAACACCGAAAAACCTTTTTTCTTCGGAAAAGTAAATCCCGTAAAGGCGGTTGACAAGGTGTCTTTTCAGCTTTTTGAAGGGGAAACCTTAGGGCTGGTTGGCGAATCGGGTTGCGGGAAAACCACGTTGGGCCGTACCATTCTGCACTTAGAAAAAGCCACAAAAGGCCAAATTTTTTACAAACAAAAAGACGTTACCAATCTATCAAATAAGGAGTTGAAGGATTTCAGAAAAGAAGTCCAAATTATTTTTCAAGATCCGTTTTCATCGCTGAATCCGAGAATTCCCATTGGTGAAGCATTGATGGAACCAATGAAAGTGCACGAAATATTAAATTCATCCGAAGAAAGAAAAAAATATGTTTTTGAATTGTTGGAACGCGTGGGTTTGCAAGCAGAACATTTTTATAGATATCCGCATGAGTTTTCGGGCGGACAAAGGCAACGCATTGGCATTGCGCGTACGATTGTCCTAAAACCAAAATTGATTATTTGCGACGAATCGGTATCGGCACTCGATGTTTCCGTGCAGGCGCAAGTACTAAATTTGCTGAATGAATTGAAGGTCGATTTTGGTTTTACCTATATTTTTATTTCCCACGATTTGGCGGTTGTGAAATACATGGCCGATCAGCTGGTGGTGATGAACAACGGTAAAATTGAGGAAATGGGCGATGCCGATGCCATTTATCAATCGCCAGAAACAGCTTATGCCCAAAAATTAATAGATGCCATTCCTAAGGGAATATAGCCCCCTAACCCCCGAAGGGGGACAGAGCGTTAATAAAATGTCCAGTGGACATTTTTAGCGATAGGGCCAAACGGTGTGTTGGGCATAAAAAAGTTAAAAGTTAAAAAAACGAGTTGCTAAAGATAAGAATTGGAATGCCACTGGTTAATGATGTCAAGTAAAATTTGTCTCTTTTCTTTACGCTATTCTCTCTTTACTAATCACCTAATTAACATTTTTTTCACTTGAATAAATTGTATATTGCGACTTATATGAAAGCTAATTATCTGAACAGTATAATAGTTATTGGAATGATATTCATTTCAAGTTTTTTATATGCCCAAAAAACAAATATAGAAGAGGAAAACAGCTTAAAATTTCAAAGCCATTTTTTTGAAGCTTTAAAGCAAAAAGCCATAAAAAACTATAGCAAAGCCATTGAAAATTTAGAATTGTGTAATGAAATTGATTCTTTGAACGTATCTGTTTTATTTGAATTTTCAAAAAACCATTTGGAGTTAAACAATTATTTTGAAGCCGAATTATTTGTTGATAAAGCCCTGCAACAAGAACCAGAAAACAGGTATTTGTTACTACATAAAGTGGCTATTTTAAAAGCACAACGAAATTTTAATAAAGCTATTGAAGTTCAAAATAAAATACTGAAAATTCAGCCAAAAGATTTCGAAGAATTGGTGTTTCTTTACATCCAAAATCAGAATTTTAAAGAGGCGGAAGCGCTGATTTCTAAAATTGAAGAAAATGCGATGACAACATTGCGCATAAAATCGTTTAAAAAATTTTTGGAAAATAGAAAAGGGATTCAGGAAAAGACAGATAAACCTATTGAAATTACAACTGAAAATGTGGATATTGAAACATTAAAAAAATTATACGCCAAGAATAAGGAATATAAAACAGTGCAGAAAATTTTGATGCAAGAAGAAAAAGAGGCGCTTTTTGAAGCAGTTTATGCCAACAGTAAAGAAGCTTTGGAACTGTTTCCAGAACAGCCTTTTTTATATAAAATGAATGGTTTGGCACTAAATAAGCTGGGAAAATATAATGAAGCAATTGCCGTTTTAAGTATTGGCATTGATTTTGTTACTGATAACAGCACAATGGAAGCCGATTTTTATGAGCAACTTGCGATAAGCCATGAAAATATTGGAAACAAAAGCGAAGCACTAAAATATAAACAAAGAGCCATTGTATTAAGAAAAGAAAATTAAAAGATGAAACGAGCCATAACAAATTTTGATACACTGCAGAATGATTAATGGCGAACCCGCCTACCGCAGGCAGGTCGCATCTGTACCAATAGAAAATAAAAAATAAACAGATGAAATATTATTTTAAAATAGCGATATTGATGTTGCTTGCAGTTTCTTCGTGCAAAAGCAAAAAAAGTTTGACCAATATGGAAGGTATTGAAGATATTTCCACAAAAAAAATCATCAGCAACCACTACGACAATAATTTCAACCAGAAAACGGTGAATGCCAATTTAAACGCCAAATATTCCGACAATAAAATGTCGACCTCTGTCAATATAAAACTGCGCATAGAAATGGATAAAACAATTTGGATGAGCGCCACAAAGTTGGGATTTCCTTTGGCGAAAGTTAAAATTACACCAGATCGGGTAAGTTATTACGAAAAATTAAAAGGCACTTATTATGATGGTGATTTTTCTATGTTAAGTAAATGGCTGGGGACAGAATTGGATTATCAAAAAGTTCAAAATATTTTATTGGGACAAGCAGTTTTAAACTTAAAAAAAGATAAATATGATTCTAAAATAGACGATCGATTGTACCAATTATCGCCAATAAAGCGAAATGAATTGTTTGGTATTTTGTTTTTTTTGAATCCGGATAATTTCAAATTAAACCGACAAGAAATTACCAATACTGAAAAACAACAAATGCTTTCTGTATCTTACGCGAACTATAAAAACATTAAGGGAGAACAATTCCCCGAGAATATCAATATAAGGGCCACAGATCACAATAATTTAACCACCATCAATATAGAATATAAGTGGGTTGAATTCAATGAAAAATTAACCTTTCCATTTGAAATTCCATCTGGTTACAAAGTAATTAGTTTAAAATAATGCAGTTTAAATTTAAGTACATTTTTCTTTCTTTAGCTCTGTTCATAAATGTGGCTGTTGCTGCCCAAAACACAAAGCGCGAAAACTTGGAGGCGCGCAGGGCTCAAATTCAAAAAGATATTATTTATATCAATAACTTACTTTCCACCACAAAAAAAACGGAAAAAAATTTATTGGTTGAGGTTAAAGATTTAAAGGATAAAATAGATAAAAGAGAAGAATTAATTACCGTTATTTCAAACGAATCTGCTGAACTTGGGAATGAAATTTACTTAAATCAGCTTGAAATAAATAAAAACCAACGCAATTTAGAAGCGTTAAAGAAAGACTATGCTGAAATGATTTTTAAATCGTACAAAAGCAAGTCACAAAACAGCAGAATCATGTTTTTGCTTTCTTCCGAAAATTTTTATCAGGGCTATAAACGCTTTCAGTATATGAAGCAATATTCCAGTTTTAGAAAAAATCAAGGGGAAGAGATACAACGAAAAACAATTGAAATTCAGGCTTTAACAGACACCTTAATTCTAAAAAAGAAGCAAAAGCAAGACCTTTTAACTGAGAAAAAACAGGAGCAAATTGTTATCCAAAAAGAAAAAAAGGAACAGGAAAATTTATTGAGCCAGGTAAAGGAAAAGGAAAATAAATACAAAAGGCAAATTTCACAATTTCAAAAAGAAGAAAGAAGGATTGATGCCCAAATAGATAAAATAATTAGAGATGCGATTGCGGCTTCCAATAAAAACACATCAAACACCACATCAGCAACTTTCACCCTTACAGCTGAAGCTAAGGAATTGGCTTCAAAATTTACGGCAAATAAGGGGCAATTGCCTTGGCCGGTTGAAAAAGGATTTGTTTCTACCTATTATGGAAAACAACCGCATCCTGTTGTAAAAACAGCCACAATACAAAGCAATGGCGTTAGAATTACCACAGATGTTGGAAGCAAGGCGCGTGCTGTTTTTGAAGGAACTGTTTTGTCTGTCCAAGTTTTGGGCGGTAATTTAAAAGCCGTATTAATTCAGCATGGAGATTACATTTCAGTCTATAAAAATTTAGAAATCGTATTTGTGCATGTGGGCCAAAAAGTTAAAACTAAAGAAGAAATTGGAACTATTTTTACCGATAAAATTACTGGTAAAACAATTTTAGGATTTGTATTATCGCGAAACGTAACCACAGAAAATCCAGCATCTTGGATTTATAGGATGTAAAAGTTAACCAATAAATAATTTTCGCAATTCCTCTGCCTCACTTGGCTTCAATCTTCCAGAAAGAATCAAGCTTAATTGTTTTCGGCGTAAAGCACCTTCGTAGCGTTCTTTTTCAAGCCTTGTTTCAGGTTGTAATTGAGGAACAGTTACGGGTTTTCCAGATTTATCAACAGCAACAAAAGTGTAAATACCCTCATTTACTTTTGAACGCACTTGAGATTCCCGGTCTTCAACCCAAACATCCACATATATTTCCATAGATGATTTAAATGCTCTTGAAACTTTGGCTTCAATAGTCATAACGCTCCCTACAGGAACAGCATTGTTAAATGCCACATGATTTACAGATGCAGTCACCACAATTTCATGCGAATGACGACGCGCCGCAATGCTGCAAGCCCTGTCCATTCGCGCCAGCAATTCGCCTCCAAACAAATTTCCCAACGGATTGCTTTCTCCCGGTAAAACGATATCGGTAAATATGGTTAAGGATTCTTTTGGTGTTTTTACCATGATTGATTAAATTTTTTTCGGAGAAAGATAGCTGTATTATTTAAGAAAAAGCTTCAGTAAAATCTAAATATTAGTATTCTTTAACCAATAACCAAGCGTCTTCCGACTCTGTTTTATGAATGATGCGCATTTTGTTTATCGCCTCATCCTCGGTGGCAAAACTTTCGAAGGCAACCTCAGTCAAATGCCATTTATTAACGCCCAGAATTTTGGCATTATACCCTTTTTCAAGTAATTGCTGCAATTTTTTCACTGCGTTTTCAGGAGTTCTAAAAGCACCGGCGATAATGTGGTAATTATAGGCTTCTTTAGTGATGTTTAAGGTAATTGCAGGTAAGGGATTGGAAATTACAAACGTTGCTTCCTGTATGGTTTTTTCGACTTTCTTTTGTTGTTGTTCGGCTTGGGTAACTAAATTTTTATATTCAATTTTTTGGTATTCGTTCCAGCCTACTGTCCCCAAGGCAAAAAGGATAGCCGCTGTTGCCGCATATTTAATAAATACAGGCGTTTTACGTTTTGTTTCCTCTGTTGAAAATGTTTCCAGCTGCTTAATTTTTTCTTTGTAAACAACGCGTTTTATAGCAGGTGAAACAAAAGAGTCCAATCCAAAAGATGTGGTTAAATAATTAAGAGAATTCTTAGGTTCAAAAATGAGTTTACGTTCTTTATTTAACTTAAACGACCCAATATTTTCTAATTCAAGCACTTCAACATTCAGCAGCAGTTTCCATTCAGCCACATCTTTTTCAATGACTTTCATGGCTTCTGAATACGAAATTTTTCTAGCTGTAGCAACATAATTTGCCAACAATCCATCATTATTTTGCAAATGGGAATTGAAGGTTAACTGATTTGTAGGCGGATAAAAAGTATGTGTAAAATGATTCACCTTTGCCGAAATTTCGTTGGTTACAAAACCACCAAAATTTGGCACAATCACACATTCATATCGGTATAATAAATCGCTTATGTAGTTTGCTGTTGTCATTGAAACAAATATATAAAAAACCCCTGCTAAAATATTGTTTATACACAATTTTTATTAACAATAATTTTATATATTGACACTCAAATTGTTAAAATATGCTTGAAGAAGATTTGCTGTACGTTTTGGCGTTGCAGCGCGCAAAAGGTATTGGCGATATTAACGCTAAAAAGTTGCTGGCGCACTGTGGAAGCGCCAAAGAAGTGTTCAAAGAGAAACGTCGGAATATTGAAAAAATATTTGGCTTCGGTAAAATTTCGGTGCAATATTTATTTGATTCCAACAATTTAAAAGAAGCCGAAGTAGCGTTAAAATATATTCGGGAAAACGCTATAGAAACACTTTATTTTACCGATAATAATTACCCAGAACGATTAAAACATTGTATAGACGGACCCATACTACTTTTTAAGGAAGGGAATATTGATTTAAATTTAGGCCCAATCATCAGCATTGTTGGTACACGTCAAATTACGGGTTATGGCAGGGATTTTTGTGAAAAGTTGATATCAGATTTAACAGCATACAATCCAATTATAGTGAGCGGTTTTGCCTATGGTGTCGATATTTGTGCCCACAAAGCAGCTCTTAAAAACAATTTGCAAACCATTGGCGTTTTGGCGCACGGATTTGAAGAAGTTTATCCGAAAATCCATAAAAGGTACATTTCCGAGATGCATAAAAACGGCGGATTTCTAACCGAATTTTGGCAAAATGACCAACCTTTGCGTGAAAATTTTTTAAAACGAAATCGAATTGTTGCAGGAATGTCCGAAGCCACCATCATTATTGAATCTGCCGAAAGGGGCGGTTCTTTGGTCACTGCCGATATTGCAAATTCTTACAGCAGGGATGTTTTTGCAGTTCCTGGAAGAAGCACTGATATATATAGCAAAGGCTGCAACGATTTGATAAAAGACAACAAAGCGGCCATTTTAACTTCTGCAAAAGATTTAATCGACATGCTGAATTGGGAAAGCCCGAGAAATGTAAAGAAATCAATTCAAAAACAGCTTTTTGTTGAATTGTCCGAAAACGAACAGCTGATTTATGATTTTTTGACCCAAAACGGCAAAGAACTTATCGATTTAATTTCCCTAAACTGCAAATTGCCTATACATCAAACTACATCATTATTATTTAATCTAGAGATGAAAGGCATGATAAAACCATTGCCAGGAAAGTTATATGAAGCTATTTAGTTTTTAGTAAGGTTAAAATAACTTTAAAATCATAAAAGAAAAGGTCCATTTGTGCTAAAAGCAGTATTTTTGCACCTTAAATTTAATTATGATTAAAATACCCCAACAAGCAAAAGCACTTATTTTCGATTTAGATGGCACCATTGCCAACACCATGCCAAATCATTTTTTATCTTGGAGAAAGGCAGTTTTGCCTTATGGAATCAACTTTGACGCAGCTTTATTTATGCAGTTGACAGGTATGCCGAGAACGGCTACTATTGAAAAACTAAATGAAATGTTCAGCACTAAAATGAATCCCGATATTGTTGGAAAAGTGAAGGAAGACCATTTTAAAACATTGGTCAACTTAACCGAAGAGATTGAGGTGGTTACCGATGTTATTAAAAAATACCATACCATTTTGCCGATGTCCATTGGAACGGGAAGCACAAAAAATGGTGCTAAAAAAACGCTGGAAATTATTGGGTTTGAAAACTATTTTGACATTGTTATCACTGCTGATGATATTATAAATCACAAACCACATCCCGAAACATTTTTAAAATGCGCGGAACTAATGGGTGTTAAACCACAAGATTGCGTTGTTTTTGAAGATGGCATATTGGGAATGAATGCGGCCGAAGAAGCCGGAATGATGGTGATTGACGTAAACGATTATTTTAAAATTGATTTTGAAGTTTAGGATTTTGAAATTCTCGCTTTAAACCTACTTCCCATTCCTTTAAAAATTCCTCAATTTCTTCAATAAATTCGATGGTTATTTCGGTTCGGTTGATGGTGCAATGCAAAATTATTTTGTCTTTTTCCGGTGGAAAACCAGTAGTTATTGTCCATGATAATGCATTTGGACAATCCAATAAAGTAAAGCGGACTCCGCCATTAATTTTATCATAACTGATGTTGAATTCGCCCCAAAGTGTCAATCCAATAAAATTATTTTCAGCACTTTCAAGAAATAGTATAGACTCCGTAAACTCTTCTATGCTTTTTGGGTGTATCTTGGTTTGAAGCTGGGCTTCAGTAGTTTGTTTATCAATAATTCTAAAAAACTCCATATTATATTTTTTTATGTGATTGGACACTTTCAATAACTACGGTCGAAAGAATCAAAAATCCGCCAATTAATGTATTTTCCGAAGGAATTTCATGCAACAAAAACAGTCCGAATAAAACCCCATAAACCGGTTGAATACTGCTCATAATACTCGCGGTGCTAATGGAAAAATTCTTAAAGCTCATCACAAAAAGCGTATGACCAACAGCTGTGGTAAACAAAGCTAAAGTAACTAAAGCCATCCAATCTTCTGATGTTGGTTTTGCTTCAAAGATAAAAAGTACTGGCCATAAAACCAATGAAACAATAACTAGTTGATAAAACATAAGCATTGAGCCAGAATATTGGGCTATTTTTTGTTTCATCATAATATTTCTAAGGGCATAAAACACAGAAGAAAGCAATCCGAAAAGAACCCCTTTTGTAAGATTATTTTCCAAATTAAATTCGGGTGCTAAAAAATAAATACCGACCAATGCAATAATACCCAAAAGCACATGAGTTTTGTTCAATTTCGTCTTAAAAAATAAAGGTTCCAGCAAAGCGGTAATTACAGGATAAGTAAATAAACTAAGCATCCCAATGGCTACATTTGAAAGGTGGAGCGCATAGAAATAAGTAATCCAATGTGCACCAAGAAACAGGGAACTCAGTATAATAGCTTTAAAGTCGTTTTTACCAGAAATTTTTAAATCAATTTTTTTGTACCAACAAAACAACCCTAAAATAACGGCGGCAAAAACACAGCGAAACCAAATGGATACAGGTGGTGGCATTGATATAAAACGACCCAAAACACCTGAAGTGCTAATTAGCAGCACCGCAATATTTAGCTCTAAAATGTGTTTTAGATGTTGTTGCTTTTTCAAGGATTATATTTTTTGAAGCGTTGCCAAAGCTTTATTTATGGAAGTAATTTTATCAAACGTTAACAAAAGTCGTAACCCATTTTTCGTTTCTTTTTCTTTTATGCTGCACCCGAGCGGATTTTGCTGAACAAATTGTAAAACTTTTGTAAAAACAGGTGTTTGGTAAAAAGAACTTTGTTGATTGGAAACAAAATAACCAATCATTTTATTTTTTTTCAGAACAATACGTTCTAAACCTAATGATTTGGCAATCCATTTTATGCGAACACTGTTTAACAGATCCACCACTTGAACAGGAAGTTCTCCAAATCGATCAATCAATTCCAGTTCAAATTTTTGCAATTCATCTTCGGTTTTAAGTTCACTTAATTTGGTGTATAAATTTAGGCGTTCGGATATCACATTGATATAATCATCTGGAAAAAGAATTTCAAAATCGGTGTCAATCTGAATGTCTTTTACATAATCTTTCGGCTTTTCATCCTGTTCTTTATACAATTCTTTAAACTCATTTTCCTTCAGTTCCTCAATGGTTTCATTCAATATTTTCTGATAGGTTTCAAAACCGATATCATTGATAAATCCGCTTTGTTCCCCACCCAATAAATCGCCTGCACCGCGAATTTCCAAATCTTTCATGGCAATTTGAATCCCGCTACCCAATTCGGTAAACAATTCAATGGCCTGAATGCGTTTTCGGGCATCATCAGTCATCATATGGTACGGAGGGGTAATAAAATAACAAAACGCTTTTTTGTTTGATCGCCCAACGCGTCCGCGCATTTGGTGCAAATCGGACAAGCCAAAATTGTTGGCGTTGTTGATAAAAATGGTGTTTGCGTTTGGCACATCCAAACCGCTTTCAACAATGGTTGTGGAAACCAACACGTCAAATTCATTGTTGATAAAACCAAGCATCAAGCCTTCCAGCTTTTTGCCATCCATTTGTCCGTGGCCAATTCCAATTTTTGCATCGGGAACCAATCGCTGCAACATTCCGGCAACTTCTTTAATGTTTTCGATGCGGTTATGAATAAAAAATACTTGTCCGCCCCGCTGAATTTCATAGCGAATAGCATCTCGAATCACTTCTTCACTAAAACGGATCACATTGCTTTCAATGGGAACACGATTTGGTGGCGGTGTGTTGATGACCGATAAATCGCGCGCCGCCATTAATGAAAACTGCAAGGTTCTCGGGATTGGCGTTGCTGTAAGCGTTAAGGTATCAATATTTTCTTTTAAAGTTTTCAATTTATCTTTAACGGCCACGCCAAATTTTTGTTCTTCATCAACAATTAACAAGCCTAGATCTTTGTATTTTATTACCGGATTGGTAAGTTGATGTGTTCCTATCACAATGTCAACTGACCCATCTTCCAATCCTTTCAGCACAGCTTTTCTTTGATTGGCGGTCCTAAATCGGTTTAAATATTCTACGGTAACCGGAAAATCCTTTAATCGTTCTGTAAAGGTTTTAAAATGCTGAAAAGCTAAAATAGTGGTTGGTACCAAAATAGCAACTTGTTTCCCATTATCAACAGCTTTAAAAGCGGCCCTGATGGCAACTTCTGTTTTTCCGAAACCTACATCTCCACAAACCAAACGATCCATTGGGCGTTCATTTTCCATGTCACTTTTCACATCTTGGGTTGATGAAGATTGATCTGGTGTGTCTTCGTACAAAAAGCTGGCTTCCAGTTCATGCTGCAAATAACTGTCTGGACGGTATTGAAAACCTTTTTGCATTTTGCGTTTCGCGTACAATTCAATCAAATTGAAGGCAATATGTCTAATGCGCGATTTTGTTTTTTGTTTTAATGCTTTCCAGGCGCCGGAACCCAACTTATGCAATTTAGGTGCAGTGCCGTCTTTGCCGTTATATTTGGCAATTTTATGAAGTGAATGAATGCTGATGTATAAAATATCCCGATCACCATAAATCAATTTAATGGCTTCTTGCTGTTTGCCTTCGACATCAATTTTTTGAAGTCCGCCAAATTTCCCGATGCCGTGGTCAATATGCGTCACATAATCGCCAATTTCAAGATTGGTCAATTCTTTTAAGGTGATGGTTTGTTTTTTGGCATAGCCGTTTTTTAAGCGGAACTTATGATAACGCTCAAAAATTTGATGATCGGTATAACAAACCAATTTATTTTCTTCATCAATAAATCCTTGAAACAATGGAAAAACGAGGGTTGTATATTCCAATTCCTTGTCGAGGTCGCTAAAAATATCGTGAAAACGATCGGCTTGTTTTTGTGAATCGCAAAACAGATAATTTTTATAGCCATTTTCGCTATTTTGATGAAAATTTTCAACAAGTAAATTGAATTGTTTATTGAATGATGGTTGTGGTTTTGTGTTGAAGATCACAAGGTCATGCTGAACCTGCCTTGCCGGCAGGCAGGCTTGTTTCAACATCTTTTCATTTGATTTTGAATCGTCTTGAGAAAGCCTTGCATTCACAATTTCAACCAAAGAAAAAGTCTGTAATTCTTTTTTTATGAGGTCGCCATCACAAAAAAGTTCATTTGGTTTTGCGTGATTTAAAGCCGAAGACAAATCTTTAAAAGCGATTTCTGCCTTGCCAAAAAGGTTGTCCAGGGTATTATAAAGCAGGTTTAAATCTTTAGCAAAAACAATGGTTTTATCAGAAATGTATTTTAAAAAACTGTCTCTTTTTTCAGTTAGTGCTTTATTTTCAACATTGGGCATTATGCCAATTTTATTTATTTTTTCTGTCGAAAGTTGCGTTTCAACATCAAAAGTACGGATGCTTTCCACTTCATCATCAAAAAACTCAATACGATAAGGTTCATCATTCGAAAAAGAAAAGACATCAATAATACCGCCTCTAGTAGAAAATTCTCCTGGCTCACTTACAAAATCCACTCGGTTAAATTGGTATTCAAACAAAACCTCATTCACAAAATCTAAACTCAGTTTATCATTGACACTAATTTTTAAAGTGTTTCGGTTTAACTCTGCCTTAGTGACAACCTGTTCAAAAAGCGCTTCAGGATAAGTGACAATAATTGCCGGTTTTTTACGAGAATTAATTCGGTTTAAAACTTCTGAACGTAACAAAACATTGGCGTTGTCGGTTTCTTCTATTTGATAAGGCCTTCGGTAGGAACCCGGATAGAAAAGCACATCCTTATCGTTTAAAAGTAGCTCCAAATCATTTAAATAATAGGCAGCTTCTTCTTTATCATCAAAGATTAACAAAAATGGTTTGTCAACTTTTTTAAAACTTTCAGAAATAACAAAAGACAATGACGATCCAACCAAATTCGAAATTTGAAAATGGTGATTATCCTTTCGTAATAGTGGAACCAACTGTTTTTGCTCAACAATTTGTCCGTAAATTTTAACAATAGCTTGTTTGCTCAAATTTGCAAATTTTGCCAAAGGTAGCATTTTAAAAAAAATGAGGAAAAATTCAGCAAAAATTATTAAATTTATAGGAACTAAATAAAAAAATCTTATGCCAATTTCAGATTTATACCCAACCGGACTGCATGAACAAAATATTGGGCATTTTGCATCAATTGCTAGGCTAGCTTTACTCGACAATAAGATTAGTGCCGAAGAGCAAATATTATTAGAGAGATTGGCCGTAAGATTGGATATAAGCAAAAGTGAGTTTGACACTATATTAAAAGCACCAGAGAATTATCCAATAGACTCACCAGTGAGTTATGAGGAACGTTTAGAGCGTTTATATGATTTAACTAAAATGCTATTCTTGGATAAAAACCCAACCATTGATAAAACCTCAACATTGGACAGAATTGCTGTGGGTCTTGGGTTTCCTGCCGAAAATGCAAGAGCTATTGTAAAGGAAGCTATGAAATTCTTTTTAAAAGAACCTGATGTGGAAGATTTTAAAAAAGTAATAAAACAAGCCAATCCCATTAAACATTAGATAGAATTTTTAATTTTTTTAGATGGATATATTTTAAGGGTTTAATTATATTTGCGGTTAAAATTAAAAGTATGGCATTATCTGATTATAATTTAAGCGGGGAACAAAAAAGAAACATTGCGCATTTTGCAAGTATTGTAAGATTGGCTTTGGCCGATGATATAATTACTGTAGGTGAAGAAAAATTATTGAAAAAATTGGCCAGAAGATTTCATATTTTAGATGAAAAGTATAAGGAAGTACTTGAAAATCCTAATGACTATTCTCAAGTAACACCACATGGTTATGATGAGCGAATCGAGCATTTATACGATTTGGCTACTATGGTTTTTGCAGATGGAGAAGCTTCTAAGGAAGAAGCAGGCGTGTTAAAAAAACTTGTTGTCGGACTTGGTTTTCCCTTGAACAATGCCGAAAAAGTAACCAACGAAGCCATTCATTTAATTTTAAACAACAATGATTTGGATGATTTTTCAAAAGCCATAAAAAGGGTTAATAGAATATAAAATCATCTATTTTTTTAGTCTATTTGATTATAAATGGGAAATTAAAAAAATGATATTCATATCTTTGGTAGCTAATAGGCACTGCCTTAATACAATAAAAAGTTATGAAACCTATTTTACTAAACAAAATAATATTACCATTTTTCTTTATTTTATCAATTAATAATGCTGTTTTTTCTCAAGATGCTAATAATAAATGGGCTATAGGTGTTGGAGTGAATATTGTTGATATAAGAAACTCAAGCACCATTTCTACAACTATTGAAGATTATTTTAACAAAGGACTTAATGACTTAAATATGTCGGGTGCCTTTATTAAAATTTCGGCAGAAAGAGATATAGATAAAGGCTTTTCTTTGCAGTTGTCTTTTTCAGGAAATAAAATTGAAAAGGGGTATAATTATCTTAAGGGAAACCCCTTAACTGATGATAATTTTACTGCATTTAATGCAAAATTGAAATATGATTTAAATTATTTATTGGGAGAAACAAAATGGTTTGATCCATTTTTGCTCATTGGCCTAGGCTATGTTACAATAGGCGATAATTCAAATGGAAGTGTTGCTTCAGGCTTTGGTTTTAATACTTGGATAACAGATTTCATTGGTTTAAATTTTCAATCGGACTACAATCATGGTATCAAATCCTTTGGAACAGATTTTTTTCAACATAGCGCAGGATTCATTTTTAAATTAAACAATAATCCGAGGTTTAATTGGAGGGATAAAAATTAATAGTTAATTAGTAAGTTTATAATTCATTAACTTGCATCATAATTTTTTTGAATGCCAAAAGTAACTTCCTTTCAGGTTTATAGTGCCTCTGCGGGCAGCGGAAAAACATTCACTTTGGTTAAAGAATATTTAAAAATTCTTTTAACAAGCCATAATGCCTACAAATTTCAGCAAATTTTAGCGGTAACCTTTACCAATAAAGCCGCCAGTGAAATGAAAGCACGTGTTATTGAGAATTTAAACAGGTTTTCAAAAGCAGAAAAAAACGATATGCTTCAGGTAATTTGTCGGGAAACAAATTTAACGGAAGTCCTTATTTATAGCAGATCACAAGCCATTTTAAACGCCATATTGCAAAACTATTCCGCATTTGGCATTATGACCATCGATAGTTTTACACATAGATTAATCCGAACTTTTGCTTATGATTTACACCTTCCTTTAAATTTTGAAGTGGAAATGGATGCTGAAAGTTTTTTAAATGAAGCTGTTGACATAGTGATTTCCAAAATTGGAAGTGATAAAAAATTAACCGATTTACTGCTTAGTTATTCACTTCAAAAACTGGAAGATGATAAAGCTTGGGATATATCATTGGAGTTAAAATCCTTTGCCAAAATTATATTGAACGAAACCGATGCAACCAATTTAAAATCGCTCAGTAAAATTTCTATAGAGGAATTTACGCTATTGAAGGAAAATCTTCAAAAAGAAAACAAACAAATTGAAGATGAATTTTTAGGTATCGGTGAAAAGGGGCTGCAAATTATTAAAGAAAACGGACTTCAACATAGCGATTTTGGTTATACTGGTGAATTTCCAAAACATTTTATAAAACTCACCAAACTAAAATATTTAAAAGCAGACGATTTAAAATTTGAAGGAAGGCTAAACACCACTATTGAAGAAGATAAAAATTTATGCGCAGCTAAATGCAGCATAAATTCGAAACAAATTATTGAGCATATTGCACCAGTTTTAAAGGATTTGTATTATGAATCCAAAAGATTATATGCTGAAAAGTATCCTCGTTATATTTTGAATAATCTAATTGCAGAAGGCTTAATTCCTTTGGCGGTTTTAAATTATATAAATAATGCCCTTCAGGAAATAAAATCCGAAAATAATATTTTGTTAAATGCCGAGTTTAACCAACTTATTGGAGATACCATTAGAAATGAACCAGCACCATTTATTTATGAACGGATAGGTGAGAAATTTCGCTATTATTTTATCGATGAAATGCAAGATACTTCTCAATTGCAATGGCAAAATTTAATACCGCTGATAGACCATGCCATTTCTTCGGAAAACGAATTAGGAGAGCAAGGAAAGTTATTGTTGGTAGGCGACGCAAAACAATCAATTTACAGATGGCGGGGTGGAAAATCTGAGCAGTTTATAGCGCTCTCTTCCGAAGAAAAAAACCAAAACAACAATCCGTTTTACGTTGAAAAGGGATTGTGTAGTTTGGAAACAAATTTCAGAAGTTATTCGGAAATCATAGATTTTAACAATTCTTTTTTTAAGCACAGCTCACAATATTTATCCAACCAAAGTTATCGTAATTTATTTTTTGAAGGCAATAGCCAAAAATTTAACAGTAAAACAGGCGGTTATGTGCAACTTTCCTTCGTTGAAAAAAATGAGGAAGAAGAGGATAAAACGTTGGTTTATCCAAAAAAAGTGGCTAAAATCATTCAAAATTTGGATCCATCTTTTAAAAAGAATGACATTTGTGTTTTGGTTCGTAAAAAGGATCAGGGAATAGCCGTTGCAAAATATTTATCGGAAAACGGCATTGAGATTATTTCTTCTGAAACCTTGTTGCTGAAAAACAATGAAAAAGTAAACTTCATAATCAATTTATTGTATGTGGCGGAAAATCCTTCAAACAAAGAATATAAAATTAAATTACTGTATTTTTTGTATGAATATTTTAAATTGGAAGTTGATAAGCACTATTTTTTAAACAAGTTTATTAGTTTGCCAACTGCTGAATTTTTTACAAGCTTGAAAAAATACGGACTGCATTTTAATTTGGAAGAATTTAACCAAAGCCCGTTTTATGAAAGCATAGAATATATAGTTAGGAGCTTCAAATTGGCTCCAGATTCCGATTCAAATATTCAATTCTTTTTGGATGTTATTTTTGAGTTTCAGCAGAAAAAAAACGTGTCTGTGGGCAATTTTTTGGAATTCTGGGAATTGAAAAAAAACAAGCTTAGTATTGTTGCTCCCGAAGCCGAAAACGCAGTAAGGATTATGACCATCCACAAAGCAAAAGGGCTTGAATTTCCAGTGGTTATTTTTCCTTATGATATTGAAATTTACCGTCAAATAAATCCGAAAGTTTGGTATTTAGAAGAGCAGTTGGGAGATATTAAACAATTTTTTTTAAATTATGGCGCTAGGTTAAACTACATTGGGGAACAAGGGAAACAATTATTTGACCAACGAAAGGAAGAATTAGAGTTAGATAATTTTAATTTACTGTATGTAACGTTAACAAGGGCCGTTGAACAATTATATGTGATTACCGAAGACAAAACGGGCGGTAAAGATGTGGATACCATCAAAAACACTTCGGATTTGTTTATCCAATTTTTAAAGAAAAACGCATTGTGGAATTCTGAAAAAAAGGAATATAGTTTTGGAGATCCAAAGCGACTACCTTTTACAAAAAAAGAAGAAAGTATCACCACAATTCAACAAAATTTTATTGGCAATTCCTGGAAAAATCACCAAATTTCTATTGTTGCTAATTCGTCCTTGCTTTGGGACACGGAACAGGGGAAAGCAATCATTTACGGGAATTTACTGCACGAAATGTTGTCTAAAATTAAAACGACTAACGATATTGATGAAGTGGTAGATATGTATTTGTTTAAAGGTGAAATTACACATCAAGAACAAATTGAAATTAGTGTTATTTTAAAGAAAATCATTAATCACCAACAGCTTTCTCTTTATTTTGAGCAGAATAATCTTGTTTTTACAGAGCAAGAGATCCTTACTGCCGACAAACAAATATTAATTCCCGATCGACTGATTTTTAACGAAAACAATGTAACTATTATCGATTATAAAACTGGAAAATCAGAAGAAAAACACCGCCATCAAATTAAGGCTTATGCTCTGGCGCTGGAAAATTTAAATTATAGTATTGAAAAAAAACTATTAGTTTATATAACTGATGAAATTTTAATAGAAGAAGTCTAAATTTGTAAAAAAATAAACATTATGTACGGTAAAATACAACAACACTTACAGAAAGAATTGCAGGAAATTAAAGCAGCAGGTTTATATAAGTCTGAGCGTATTATCACATCGTCACAGGATGCGGTGATAAAAATTAACACAGGACAGGAGGTTATTAATTTTTGTGCAAATAATTATTTGGGATTGTCAAACAATCCTGAAGTAATTCAAGCGGCAAAAGAAACTTTAGACAGTCATGGATTCGGAATGTCATCTGTGCGTTTTATCTGCGGAACACAAGATATTCATAAACAACTTGAGCAAAAAATTGCCGAATTTTATAAGACAGATGACACCATCTTATATGCTGCCGCTTTTGATGCAAACGGAGGTGTTTTTGAACCACTTTTTTCGGAAGAAGATGCCATAATTTCAGATTCTTTGAACCATGCTTCTATTATTGATGGAGTGCGTTTGTGTAAAGCTGGAAGATATCGCTATGAAAATAATGACATGGACTCTTTGGAAGAACAACTTATTGAAGCCAATAAAAAGAATCATCGATTTAAAATAATAGTAACTGATGGTGTTTTTTCAATGGATGGTGTTGTTGCAAAACTTGATAAAATTTGTGATTTAGCCGATAAATATGATGCTCTGGTAATGGTTGATGAATGTCACGCTACAGGTTTTATAGGAAAAACAGGCCGAGGAACCTTAGAGTTAAAAAATGTAACTGGCAGGGTTGACATTATTACTGGTACGCTTGGTAAAGCTTTGGGTGGGGCTATGGGCGGTTATACAACCGGTAAAAAAGAAATTATTGATTTACTACGTCAACGTTCAAGACCTTATTTATTCTCAAATTCTTTAGCCCCGACAATTGTGGGCGCATCGCTTAAAGTATTTGAAATGATTTCAGAAGACACGACTTTAAGAGATAAATTGGAATGGAACACCAACTATTTTAAAGAAGGAATGGCTAAAGCGGGGTTTGATATTGTAAAAGGAGATTCGGCAATTGTTCCTGTGATGCTTTATGACGCAAAACTTTCACAAGACATGGCAAATATGTTGTTAGAAGAAGGTATTTATGTAATTGGATTTTTTTATCCAGTTGTCCCAAAAGGGAAAGCTAGAATTAGAGTACAATTATCCGCTGCCCATAACATAGAACATTTAGAAAAAGCAATAGCAGCATTTATTAAAGTAGGAAAAACACTTAAGGTAATATAGAAAATTAGCAAAACAGTATCTTTTTCAATATATTTTTGTATTTTTGTTTGTAATAGTGGAGTTATAAGGACTTTCGTTATTACAAAAAAGAATATTAAATCTAAACTTACTAAAAATGAAACATGTAAAAATTGCCTTTTTGGCTTTGTTATTAATTGTATCCTGTCGTACTACTAAAGACACCAGTAATGCCCAGAATATACACGATGCCGATAATGACGGCGTTGAAGATTGTAGAGATAGATGTCCAAATGTACCTGGTTTAGCTAAATTTTACGGTTGCCCTGATACAGATGGAGACGGGATTGAAGACAGTAAAGATAGATGCCCAGAAGTTGCGGGTTCAAAACTATTACAAGGTTGCCCAGATAGAGATGGAGACGGTACTCCAGATATAGACGATGCTTGTCCAGATGTTCCTGGTCCAAAAACAAATGCAGGTTGTCCATTTAAAGATACTGATGGAGATGGTGTAATTGACTTAATTGACAGATGTGTAACTGTAAAAGGTCCAGCTTCAAATTATGGTTGTCCAGTGATACCAGGTCAAGAGATTATGACTCAATTGAATGAGTATGGAAGAACTATTTTGTTTGATACCGCTAAATGGACTTTCAAACAAGAGTCTTATTCTGTTTTACAGCCGATGACAACAATATTAAAAGAATACCCAGACGCTGATTTTGTAATTGAAGGTCATACTGACAGTGTTGGTTCAGATCAATCTAATCAGTTATTATCTGAAAGAAGAGCAAATGCAGTTAAAGACTATTTCATCGCAAATGGCATCAGTGTAGACAGATTAACAACAAAAGCTTTTGGAGAAAGTAAACCTATTGACACTAATGACACGCCTGCAGGTAGAGCAAACAACAGACGTACTGAAGTTAAATTAGCAGAATAACAGGTTGTAAATTTATATATAACATTCTAATCGCCTAAAAGTTTAACATTTAGGCGATTTTTTTTGCGTAAAACATATTAATAATCTAATTTTAAATAAGAAATACAGAAAATTAAAATCTGAAAGTTATATTTTTTGAATAAATGATAAGAATAGCATAACTTTGCTAATAAGTAAAAAAAAGAATATTAATTAATTTTTATAAAAATGAAACATTTAAAAATTGCCATGCTGGCTTTATTTCTAATTACTGGTTTAAGTAATCTAAACGCACAAGACAAAAATAACCCCTGGGCTATTGGTATTGGCGTAAACGCAGTAGATTTTTACCCTACAAATGCTCTTGGCAGTTGGGGTGATGAGTTTTTTAACATAGGAGACCATTATAATATACTTCCTGCCATATCAAGAATAACTGTCGGTAAATATTTGGAGGATGGCTTTACTATTGAAGGAACAGGTTCTTTGAACCAAATTTCCAAAATTGGAGACAAAAGCGTTAGTGATTTAATGTATGTTGGTTTAGATGGCGCTTTAAAGTACGACCTAAACTATGTCATAGGAGAAACAGGATGGTTTGATCCTTATGTTTTAGTTGGTGGAGGTTACACTTGGATAGATAAATTCGGAACAGCTACTGTAAATGGTGGTGGTGGAATTAATTTTTGGTTTAGTGATAATATTGGTTTAAATGTTGAGTCTAAATACAAACATTCATTTAACAGCGATAATGTTTTAAGACACTTTCAACATTCTGTTGGGATTGTATTAAAATTTGGAGGAACAGACACAGATGGTGATGGTGTTTACGATAAAGATGATGCTTGTCCAGATGTATTCGGATTGGCGGCATATAATGGTTGTCCTGATACTGATGGTGATGGCGTTATTGATTCAAAAGACGATTGCCCTACTGTAGCAGGTTTAGCAGCTTTAAATGGTTGTCCAGATGCTGATGGTGATGGAATTGCAGATAAAGATGACGCTTGTCCAAATGAGAAAGGAACTAAAGCAAACAAAGGTTGTCCAGATACTGACGGAGATGGAGTTGTTGATAAAGATGATGCTTGTCCAACCGTAGCCGGTCCAGCCGCAAATAAAGGTTGCCCTTGGCCAGATACTGACGGAGATGGTGTTACAGATAATATAGACAAATGCCCAACTGTTGCTGGTCCAGCTTCAAATGATGGATGTCCTGTAGAACCAACTGTTGAGGTTATGGCAACATTGAATGAATATGCAAAAACTATTTTATTTGATACAGGAAAAGCAACTTTCAAAAAACAAGCTGTGGATGTATTAAAAGCAATGACAACAATTTTCAAGGAATATCCACAAGCTGATTTTGTAATTGCTGGTCATACTGACAGCGTTGGTTCTGATAGATCAAACCAATTATTGTCTGAAAGAAGAGCTGCTGCAGTTAGAGATTATTTAATCTCAAATGGTATCAATGCTGATAGATTGACAACTGTAGGTTTTGGAGAAAGCAAACCAGTTGACACTAATAATACAGCCGCAGGCCGTCAAAATAACAGACGTACAGAGGTTACTTTAAAAAAGTAAGGATTATAACTAATTAATTAAATCACCTAAAATTAATTTTTTAGGTGATTTTTTTTGATAGATTATTTCCGTTTTTTAATTCAAATCCAAAAGAGAAAGGTTGAAATTATAATTTAAAATAGTTAAGTAAAAGCCATTTCAATTGAAATGGCTTTTATATTTTTATAGGAAATAAAAAAATCAGTTAAGATGGACATTTTTGAACCTGATTCAAGTACCAATGAACCTAGCTGGCTTATAGGAATATATGAATTACATATGACCTATAAAAATCAATAAAAAAATCGATATGAAATCATTTATCTCACGCGTTATTGAAGATGTACTAAACAAACACCAAAGTTTCAATAATTTAATATTTATAATGCCTAGCCAAAGGTCGTGCGTGTTTTTAAAAGAAGAAATTATAGAAAAAGCACAGGGTTCTGGTTTTCTCCCAAAAATAACAAACATTGAAAATTATATACAGGAATTGGCCGATATCAGCCTCATAGATGCTACCCAACTATTATTCGAATTTTACACCATTTATCAGCAAAATATTCCCAAAGAAAATAGGGAGTCTTTTGATGCATTTTCGCAATGGGCTACCATCGCCTTGCACGATTTTAATGAAATTGATAGTTATTTGGTGAATACAAGTCAGTTTTTTTCAAATTTGAATGATGTAAAAAAGCTAGATGAATGGTTTCAAGACAAAAAGCCGAGCCAATTAGCAGTAAACTATCTTCAGTTCTTTGAATATTTGGCCGCATTATATGAGGCGCTTTATGAAAAATTGAAAAGCAATAAATTTGGTTATCAAGGATTAATTTACAAAGAAGCTATAAATAATTTGGAGTTTTACTTGGATAACAACAAAAACAAACATTTTATTTTTGTCGGATTTAATGCGCTAAACAAAGCTGAAGAAACGATATTTCAGGAATTGTTGAACAACAATTTGGCAACTGTTTATTGGGACTCTAATGAATCATTTTTAAATAATTCAAATGAAGCAGGCGTGTTTTTAAGAAAATATAAAAAAGAATGGGCTTATTATCAAAAAAATCCATTTTTATGGGAAGATAAGGCTTTGCCAACTCCTAAAAACATCAATTTAATTGGCGCACCCAAAAACACCACCCAAATAAAATACGCAGGAGAGCTTTTATCAAATATCGAAAATTTCAGCAAAACCGCATTGGTGCTGGCCGATGAAAATTTGTTGACTTTAACGCTAAATTCATTACCAAACAATGTGAAAAACATTAACATTACCATGGGCTATCCATTAAAAGATATTCCTTTGGCAAGCTTGTTTGACGCGCTGTTTAAATTGCATTTAAACCAGTATAAATTTAATAAGGAGGCAGAACATCTATTTTACTACAAAGACGTTTTAAACGTTTTAAACAACTCTTTTTTAAATAAATTAAACGGGAAAGTTCTTCAAAAGTTAATAGCTGAAATTAAAAGTAAAAACAGCATCTTTTTATCGGTTGATATGCTAAAAAAGTATATTTCATCAGCAGAGGCTGCGCAAATTTCTGATATTTTTTCACTATTTAATTTTTCAACCTCCGTAAATGAAGTCATAAAACAATGTATTGATTTAATAAATGTTCTAAAAAACTATACGGAAGGTGTTGAAACAGAATATTTGTATCGGTTTTTTACGATTTTTCAACAGTTGCAAACCTTAAATTTAACCTATAACCACATCAGCGATTTAAAATCCTTAAACTTGTTTTACACCCAAATTTTGAGAACCGAAAAATTATCATTTCAAGGCGAGCCATTGCGGGGTTTACAGTTGATGGGAATGCTGGAGACCAGGGCTTTGGATTTTGAAACCGTGATAATTACTTCCGTAAACGAAGGGATTTTACCTGGCGGAAAAAATGATTTTTCCTTTATTCCTTATGATGTAAAAAAATATTTTGGATTGCCCACTTATCAGGAAAAAGACGCGATTTTTTCTTATCATTTTCAGCGTTTGCTTTATAGGGCAGAAAATATTTATTTAATATACAATACGGAATCTGATGGTTACGGTTCGGGTGAAAAAAGTCGTTTTTTAACGCAACTTGAAATAAACAATCCCGAAATTACGAAAACAATTATTAGCCCAAAAGTGCAACATACAACTTTTCCAATATTGCAAATTGAAAAAACGCCTGAAATAATGCAAAAACTGCAGATGGTCTTTACCAAAGGTATTTCGCCGTCGGCACTGGCAAGCTATATTTACGATCCGGTGAAATTTTATGAGCAACGCATATTAGAAGTTTATGAAGAAGATGAAGTAGAGGAAACAATTGCTGCCAATACGATGGGTTCTGTAATTCATGAAGTGCTTGAGGATTTGTATAAACCATTTATAGAAAAATATTTAAGCAAGGAAAATATTGCCGAAATGCAAAAAAACAAGCACGATTTGCTTGTGAAATATTTTGAGAAATATTATGAAAAAGGGAATATAGAAACAGGCAAAAACAAGCTCATTTTTGAAGTGTGCAAAAATCATATCAAACGATTTTTAAACCAAGAATTACAACTGCTAAATCAAAATAAACAACTAAAAATTATTGCTTTAGAAAAGGACTTATCCACCGAAATAAATATTGAGGGTGTCAATTTCCCTATAAGATTGAAAGGAATTGTGGATAGAATTGATGAATTGGACGGCGTAACCCGAATTATAGACTATAAAACAGGAAATGTGGAAGCCAAAGACCTTAAAATAACCGATTTTAGTGTTTTGGGCAGCGATTATAAATATACAAAACCCCTGCAAGTAATGCTTTATAGTTTTTTGTTTTCAGAAGAAAATGGCGGTAATTTTTCAAAACCTGTTGAAGCCGGAATCATTTCATTTAAAAATCTTAATAGTGGTTTTCTGAAAATGAATTTTTCAGAAAAAAAGGGTGCAAGTGAAAGTATTATTTCCCAAGAGAATATTGATCCGTTTTTAATGGAATTAAAAAGAATTATTGCTGAAATTTTAAATCCGGAAATCCCAATTATTCAAAATCAAAATTTACCTTTTAAAAAAAATATCGATGCAAAAAACACTTAACATACCCGTAAAAAGTTCGCAGCACAACAAACCCATTGTAACAGATGTTATTTACCTAAATAACAACATCAAAAAAGCTATAGTGATTTTTTGTCACGGCTACAAAGGATATAAAGATTGGGGCGCATGGAATTTGGTGGCAGAAACATTTGCCAATAGTGATCTGTTTTTTGTGAAATTCAATTTTTCACACAACGGCGGGACATTAGAAAATCCAATAGATTTTCCCGACTTAGAGGCTTTTGGAAACAATAATTTTATAAAAGAATTAGACGATTTAGAAAACATTATAGATTGGGTAATTGCCAATCCAGAGTTTAAAAATGAAATTGATGTTGAAAACATCACATTAATAGGGCATTCAAGAGGCAGTGGAATTGTTTCGATAAAGGCTTCAGAAAACAAAAAAATAACCAAATTGATTACTTGGGCAGGCGTTTCCGATTTTGGAGCACGTTTTCCTGAAGGGGAACAGTTACAAAGATGGAAAAAGTTGGGCGTTTCCCATGTTTTAAACTCCCGTACCCATCAAAAAATGCCACATTTGTATGAGTTTTATCAAAATTTTAAAGAAAATGAAGCGCGATTGACCATCAAAAATGCAGTTGAAATATTGAAGATTCCACATTTAATTATTCATGGCGAAAATGATGAAACAGTACCTCTAGAAGAAGCCAAAAACTTACATTTGTGGAATCCAAATAGCAAGCTTATTATTATTGAGAAGATGAACCATTCATTGGGATGTACACAACCATGGGGAAGTCCGATGATGCCTTTTCACCTAGAGGAAGTAGTGAATAAAAGTATCAATTTTGCACTTAATAAATAAGCGCATAATCATAGATTTATAATAAAGATGGTTATTAAAAAAGCATCAAACTCTGACTTAGAACAATTGTTTTCTGTTGTAAAAAGTTGCGGAAAACACTTAATAGAACAAGGTATTTTTCAATGGAATGAAAAATATCCTTCCAAAGAAGTTTTGCTCGAAGATATTAAACTTCAACAGCTATGGAAATTAGAAACTGAAAACACCATTGTTGGATTAATTGTCCTCACAGAATTTGAGGAATCCGCATACCAGCAAGTAAAATGGCTTACTGAAAGTGACAGAAATATTTACATTCATCGTTTGGCGGTTGACCCTAAATTTCAGGGAAAGGGGTATGCACAAAAACTCATGGATTTTTCCGAGAAATATGCCAAGGAAAAAGGTTACAATTCCATCAGGCTAGACACTTTTAGTCAAAATAAAAGAAACCAGCATTTTTATGAACAGCGCAATTATGTAAAATTGGAAAGTATCTATTTTCCCAATCAAAGCGAGTTTCCGTTTTACTGTTACGAAAAGCGTATAAATAATGTTGATATTTTTAAAAATAAATAATTGGGTAATATCTCTCCAGTGAAAAGCAATAAATGACTGAAGAAAAAGTACTAAATGTATAAAAGATCGAACATCACGTTTAAAGGAATCAATAAATTGGCAATTCCCGCTATTATTGCGGGTATCGCAGAGCCATTGCTTTCAATTACGGATACTGCTATTGTTGGAAATTTAACAGAAAACCCAACAGAAGCGCTTGCTGCAGTTGGAATAGCCGGGTCCTTTATCTCGGCGATGATTTGGATTTTGGCCCAAACGCGTTCGGCCATATCGGCCACCATTTCAAAATATTTGGGTGCTAAAAAACTGGACGAGATAGCTTCATTGCCAGCGCAAATTATTGCCATTAATTTTATTTTGAGCCTAATTATTTGTTTTATTACCTTATTTTTTGTCGATGAAATTTTTCGGCTTTACAATGCCGACGGACTTATATTAAAGTATTCTATAGATTATTATAAAATTCGTGCCATCGGTTTTCCCTTAACCCTTTTTGTATTTTCGATATTTGGTGTTTTCAGAGGCTTGCAAAATACCTATTGGCCTATGGTAATCAGTATTATTGGAGCGGTGTTAAATATTGGACTGGATTTCGTTCTGGTTTTTGGGATTGACGGTTTCATTGCGCCAATGAATGTAAAAGGCGCCGCTTGGGCAAGCGTGATTGCGCAAGTCGTAATGGCCATTTTATCCTTGATTTTGCTGTTGAAAAAAACGCCGTTTAGTTTAAAACTGTCGTTTACCTTGAATAAAGAAATTAAAAATTTATTAGGATTAAGTATAAATTTAATGGGAAGGGCATTGGCATTAAACATTGCCTTATATCTTGCAAATGCGTACGCCACAAAATATGGAAATAATTATATAGCGGCGCAAACCATCGCTTTTCAAATTTGGTTATTTTTTGCCTTTTTTATTGATGGCTACTCTAGCGTGGGCGATATTGTTTCAGGAAAATTATTGGGTGAGAAAAATTATAAGAAATTGTGGAGGCTCAGCATTAAATTGAGCAGGTATTCTATTGTGGTTTCTATGATGCTCGCCTTGTTATGTGCTGTTTTTTACTTCCCGGTAGGTCGGCTTTTTTCAAAAGACCCGCTCGTATTACAATCTTTTTACAGCATTTTTTGGATAGTGCTCATTATGCAGCCAATTAATGCGATAGCTTTTGTTTTTGATGGCATATTTAAAGGACTTGGAGAAGCAGCAACACTAAGAAATTTATTGTTGTTTGCCACCTTTTTGGGGTTTATTCCTGTGCTATTAATTGGGGATTATTTCAATTTGAAACTTTATGCAATATGGATGGCATTTACGGTATGGATGATTATGAGAGCTGGAATTTTGGTGTTTAAATTTAGGCGAAAATATTTATATAAAAACGCGTAACTTTGAACATTATGAGCAACGGAAGTTTATATACACATATTCAAAATAATATTGCCACCATAGAATTTGGGCATCCGGCAAGCAATTCGTTTCCAAGCGAGTTGTTAAACAGGCTTACAACATCTTTAAATGAACTAAGCACTAATAAAGAGGTGAATGTTATCTTATTAAAAAGTGAAGGAAAAAACACTTTTTGTGCAGGCGCTTCTTTTGATGAATTGATGGCAATTTCAACAATTGAAGAAGGACGACAATTTTTTTTAGGCTTTGCCAATGTAATTAATGCGATGCGTAAATGCTCGAAATTAATTATTGGTCGCGTTCAAGGAAAAGCTGTGGGTGGTGGTGTAGGTTTGGCAGCGGCTTGTGATTATTGCTTTGCCACGGAACAGGCTTCCATAAAACTATCGGAATTTACTATTGGTATTGGTCCGTTTGTAATTGCGCCTGCGGTTTCCCGAAAAATGGGATTGGCGGCTTTAAGTGAACTGACTTTGGATGCAACCAATTGGCAAAATGCTTATTGGGCAAAAGAAAGGGGGCTATTTGCTAGGGTTTTTGAATCTGTTATTGAAATGGATAAAGAAATTGATAACTTTACTTTTAAGCTGTCGAAATACAACCCTGAAGCACTAAATGAGATGAAAAAAGTATTGTGGGAAGGTACCGAAAATTGGGATATATTATTGGAAGAAAGGGCTAATATCAGCGGTAAATTAGTGTTGTCTGAAACTACAAAAAGCGCCCTACAAAAATTTAAAAAGTAATAAAATGTTGTTGAATTTCATCGGATTTCTTCAACAGATTAACATTGAAGAGAAAATTAAAAACGCACCGGACAAAAATTATGAAATTGGTGTAGTTATTGGCACTTATTTGCCTTTTATACTTTTGGCCGCACTGGCTTATTTTATGTATTATAAAGCTAAAAACAGAAAAGACCTGGAAGATTAAATATTAATATTTATTATGAAAACGAGTACAATCAGAATCACAAAGCAATTCAATTTTGAGACAGGACATGCCTTATATGGCTATGATGGGAAATGTAAAAATGTACATGGCCACAGTTATAAACTTTCTGTTACTGTAATTGGAACTCCAATAGAGGATACATCAAATGTAAAATGCGGAATGGTCATTGATTTTGGGGATTTAAAAAAAATTGTATTGTCGGAAATAGTGAACAAATTTGACCATGCTACTGTATTTAACAAGAATACACCGCATATTGAGCTGGCTAGGGAATTGGAAAAAAGAGATCACAGCGTTATTTTGGTCGATTATCAGCCAACCAGTGAAATGATGTTGGTGGATTTTGCTGATAGAATTAAAAACAGATTACCAAAAAACATCCGGTTACATTCCTTAAAATTGCAAGAAACCGACACTTCACATGCTGAGTGGTATGCTTCGGACCAAAATTCCATCTAAATCTTCCCAAAGGGAAGACTTTTTTGCTGGATGTTTAAAAAATATTTTTCTTTAATTCTTGAAATTTGCAATGATGAATTTAAGTTGCGTTAAGGAAAGAGCGGCATGTTTGAGCACTTTTTTACGGTTTTTTTACCGATAAAAAATGCGAGTAGCGATTGCCTGACCCCCCGCCTTTTCGGCGGGGGGAAACGCCCAACAAAAAGGTGTGAGAAGACTCAAAATAAAATTGAATTGTTTTTAGGTGCCGTTAAAGGTGTTCATGGTGTTGTTTATTCCTGCAGTTCCGAAGGATTTAATAAGCTCTGCGGATTTATCTAAACGTTCTGGGAGGGATTTCAACTCATTTTTATCCCACTCGCCCAAAACAAAATCTACCTGACGGCCTTTTAAAAATTCGGAACCTACACCAAACCTAAATCGCGCATATTCCTTAGTTTGTAGGACGGCAGTAATGTCTTTTAAACCATTATGCCCACCGTCGCTTCCCTTTGCTTTTAAGCGAATAACGCCAAAATCCAGGTTTAAATCGTCGCAGATAACCAATAAATTTTCTATGGCAATGTTTTCTTTGGCGAGCCAATATTTAATGGCTTTACCGCTTAAATTCATATAAGTTGATGGTTTTAGCAGGATAAAAGTTCTTCCTTTAAATTTAAAGGTGGCTATGGCACCCAGTTTTTCACTTTTAAAAGAAACAGCTTCTTTTGATGCAATTTCATCTAAAATTTTAAAACCTATATTATGACGGGTCGCCGCATATTTTTCTCCAATATTTCCCAAACCAACAATTAAATATTTTTTCATAGGATGTTGTGCTGTGGCTTCCTTTTTTGTACCAAACAATAATTTTATGAATCTTTTTAAAGGCATCCTACAAAAGTAATAAAAAGAATGCGGTTAATTTAAATGAAAAAAGCGCTGCTATTGCAACGCTTTTCCACTTAATAAAAAGTTTATTTTTTAACTTTAGCAGCTTCTTCTGCAGTAGCAGTTTTAGCAACATTACGCGAAGTTCTAACTTGGGCAACTACGGTATTTTCAGGGTGTAATATACTGTAGTTTTTATTAGACAATTCTGTAACGTATAATTTATCTCCGATGTCTAATTTTGAGATGTCGGCATCAATAAAGTCTGGCAAATCTTTAGGTAAAGCTCTAACGTTTAATTTTCGTTGGGCAAATCGCAATGAACCACCTTTAATAATACCAGGTGCTGTACCTAGTAACTGTACAGGAATTGCCAATGTTACCATTTTATCGTCAAATAACTGATAAAAATCGATGTGTAAAATTTTGTCAGATACCGGGTGAAACTGAATGTCTTGCAAAATTGCATTGTATTTGTTCCCATCAAATTCAATCTTAGCAGTATAAACGTTTGGAGTATACACTAAGTTTTTGAATGCTGTTTCATCTGCTGAAAAGTGTAATGCTTTGTCTCCTCCGTATAATACGCAAGGAACCTTTCCAGCATTACGTAAGGCTTTAGTAGCTACTTTGCCTACGCTTTCTCTTTTAGATCCTTTGATTGTAATTGATTTCATTTATTTATATTTAATTATTATTTACATTAAAAATTGTCCGCTTATGGATGTGTTGTTCTGTACTTTGTGCATAACATCCGCGAATAAAGGGGCGCAAGATACAACTTTTATTTTAGAACTTTCTCTTTTTAAAGGAATTGTATCTGAAACAATTAACTCTGTTAATTTAGAGTTTTCAATTCGTTCATATGCGTTTCCTGATAAAATAGGATGTGTGCAAATTGCACGTACGCTTAAGGCGCCTTTTTCCATCATTACATCGGCTGCTTTGGCTAGGGTTCCGCCTGTGTCAACCATATCATCCACAATAATCACGTGGCGGTCTTTTACTTCGCCAATTAATTCCATGGAATCAATTTCATTTGCTTTTATACGTTGTTTATAGCAAATGACAACATCACTTTGTAAAAATTTAGAGTAGGCATAAGCGCGTTTAGACCCGCCCATATCAGGTGAGGCAATGGTTAAGTTTTGTAGGTTTAATGAATGGATATAAGGTAAAAATATGGTTGAAGCAAACAAATGGTCTACGGGTTTTTCAAAGAATCCCTGAATTTGATCTGCATGCAAATCCATGGTTATAATTCTTGTTGCACCTGCTGTTTGCAAAAGGTTCGCCACTAATTTTGCGCCAATTGCAACACGAGGCTGATCTTTTCTGTCTTGTCGCGCCCACCCAAAATAAGGAATAACGGCTGTGACGTGACGTGCTGACGCTCGTTTTGCAGCGTCGAGCATTAAAAGCATTTCCATTAAATTATCGGAATTCGGAAAAGTTGAACCCACAATAAAAATTCGCCTTCCTCTAACCGATTCAACAAATGCAGGCTGAAATTCTCCATCGCTAAACCTTGTTACCACAACGTTTCCTAGGGGAGTTCCGTAATGTTTGGCAATGTTTTTAGCCAATTCTTTGCTTTGAGTACAGGCGAAAATTTTAGGTTCGAGATTAGGGATGTCCATTTTTAAGCGGTGTTTTATTTGTGTTGTTGGATTTAGATGCAAATTTAAAATTATTTAAGTGGTAATACTATAACTAAGTGAAGTTTTTGTGTTTTAGTTGAAAAATATTTTTAAATTTGCACTCCGATACATTTGCCTCGATGGCGGAATTGGTAGACCTGTCTGCCGACAGGCAGGCGCGCTGGAATGAAAAAGTATGTTTTATGTATATGCAATATCAAGTTTATCACATAATTATATTTATGTAGGATTGACACAAGACGTTGATGAAAGGATAAAAAGACATAATGGCGGTAGAGAAAGAACTACAAAATTTTATAAACCTTTTGAATTAATTTTTTCAGAGGTTTGTGAAACAAGAATTGAAGCTCGATTTCGTGAAAAGTATTGGAAATCTAGCATAGGAAAAGAAAAGTTAAGAATTTTAAGGAATTCTTTAAAATAGGCCTCGATGGCGGAATTGGTAGACGCGCTGGATTCAAAATCCAGTTTTCGCAAGGAAGTGTGGGTTCGATTCCCACTCGAGGTACTAAAAAACCCTGTTAGTCAACTGACTAACAGGGTTTTAATTTTAAATTATGTTATTTTTTTATCTAACCAATAAAAAAGTTTGAAATATAATTAAATTTCAGCCAAAACGGTTGCTTGCGCATATTTATGCATTCCTTGTCCAGCTTTTCTTCCATCGCCCATAGCAAGAATAACTGTTGCGCCACCTCTTACAATATCGCCTCCGGCAAAAAGACCAGGAATTGAAGTCATCATATTCTCATCAACTTTAATAGTATTCCATTTGGTTGTTTCAAGTTCGGGCATGCTTTGTTGTATAATTGGATTTGGAGAAACACCAACTGCTATAACCACACTGTCAACATCGATATCGTATTCAGAACCTTCAATAGCAACTGGTCGTCTTCTGCCAGATGCATCAGGTTCTCCCAACTCCATTTTTTGCACCCTCATTTTATTTACTTTACCTTTTTCATCGGCAAAATATTCAATTGGCGAGGCAAGGTTTATAAATTCAATCCCTTCTTCGATGGCATGTTTTATTTCTTCGGCTCTTGCTGGCATTTCTTCCATAGAGCGTCTGTACATAATAATGGCTCTTTCTGCACCCATACGTTTAGCGGTTCTTACAGAGTCCATCGCCGTATTTCCACCACCAATAATTACCACATTTTTTCCGGTATGAACTGGCGTGTCAAAATTAGCGTCAGCTCCACTCATTAAATTTACACGAGTCAAAAATTCGTTGGCACTTTGAATTCCGCTAAAATTTTCACCTGGAATGTTCATAAAATTAGGCAATCCGGCACCACTCGCAATAAAAAAGGCAACATATCCTTCTTCCTTTAGATCAGCAATAGAAGCGGTTTTTCCCACAATAAAATTGGTGATAAATTTTACGCCCATATCTTTGATGCTGTTAATTTCATAATCAACAATTGATTTTGGAAGACGAAATTCAGGTATTCCATATTTTAAAACACCGCCAAGATCATGCAAGGCTTCAAAAACAGTAACGTCATAACCAAACTTTGCCAATTCACCAGCTACAGTCAATCCTGCTGGACCTGAACCTATTACTCCCATTTTAATTCCGTTTGGCTCAGCCATAGCTGGAATAGTTGAAGGCCCATGTTCACGTGCATAATCAGCAACAAATCTTTCAAGATAGCCAATTGCAGCGCCTTCTTTATTTAGTTTTTTAACATAAAAACACTGTGCTTCGCATTGAATTTCCTGTGGGCAAACCCTACCGCAAATTGCCGGTAAGGAATTGTTTTCTTTGAGAACTTCTGCGGCACCTAGTACGTCTCCAGCTTCAAGGTATTTTATAAATTTCGGAATGTTGGTGCCTACTGGGCAACCAATAATACAAGTTGGTACAGCACAATCCAGACAACGATGAGATTCAGCAAGCGCCATCTCCAAGGTTAAGCCTTCATTTACTTCAAGATTGCTTTTATTTCTTACGTTTGGATCAGCTTCGGGCATATGAACCCTGTTAATACCAGTTCGCTCTTTGGCTTTAATTTCTTTGCGTAACTTATCGCGCCACTCAGTTTTTCGCTCGGCTTTATAATATTCTTCGTTTAATACTTCTTCCATTTTACGAATATTTTATGAGATATAAATTTTCAGTTAGTTTAGTGCTGTAGCTTCACAAGATTTTACGTACTCGATATAGTTTTCTGATTCTTTTTCTTTGTAAGCACCTAACCTGCTTAGCATTTCATCAAAATTAACTTTATGGGCGTCAAATTCCGGTCCGTCAACACAAACAAATTCTGTTTTCCCACCTACAGAAACTCTGCATGCGCCACACATTCCAGTGCCATCAACCATAATGGTGTTTAAACTTGCCATGGTAGGAATGTCGTATTTTTTTGTGGTTAAAGCGGCGAATTTCATCATTACGGCCGGGCCAATTATTATGGCTTGATTTACTTTTTCTCTTAAAATGACTTCTTCCATTCCCTGAGTTACCAAACCTTTTGTTCCTTTTGAGCCATCATCGGTCATCACAATAAGTTCATCTGAGTACTCACTCATTTCATCTTCAAGAATAACCAGATCTTTATTTCTGGCAGCAATAATGGTAATAACCCTGTTGCCAGCCAACTTCATCGCTTGAACGATTGGGAAAAGAGGAGCGACACCAACACCGCCACCAGCACATAAAACGGTTCCTACATTAGAAATATGCGTTGCTTTTCCAAGCGGTCCCACTACATCCAATATAAAATCACCGGCATTCATGTCGCAAAGTTTATGCGATGAAACGCCAACCCTTTGTACAATTAAGGAAATTGTGCCTTTTTCTACATCGGCATCTGAAATTGTTAGGGGGATTCTTTCGCCATTTTTATCGATTCTTAAGATGATAAAGTGTCCGGCTCTTCTGCTTTTGGCAATATAAGGGGCTTCAATAACCAATCTTGCCACATTTTCTGAGAGAAATTTTTTTTCGATAATTTTAAACATAATCTATTTTAAAATTGTTATGATTTTAAGAAGAAATGTGCAATAATTAATAAGTAATTTTAATGCACTATTTCTAATGCAAATTTATTAAAAATAACTGAAACAAATAGCTATAATAACACATTAAATTATGATATTATCAAGAAAATCCACTTTTGAGTGTTGATATTATTATGATATTTATCATATAATGAGTAATTAATAACAAATAGTGATTTGAAAAAAGAGCTCGAAAATAATTTGAACGGTAAAAAACATAAAAAAACCGTAAAAACTAAATTTAGTTTTACGGTTTTTTTCTAAGATGAAAATTTATTTATTTCGAATTTGTTATTCCCACTTCAAATCATCAATATAATAAATGTCACTTGCCGTTCCGTCTGATGCTCCTCCATTGAAAAATAAGACTATTTTTTTATGATTTGCCGCAGCTTGGTCACTAAAATCGAAGGTATATTCCGTCCAGGCATTTGAGGTAGTAATAGCTCCCCAAACTTCTTTGGCACCAGAAGTTCCTCCTTCTAATTTGGCCAATAAAGGCACTGCTTTTGAAGACCATATCTTAATTTTCAGTTTATTTTTTGTCGACAAATTAATTGCGGCTCCAAGATCAAACACTAAAGCATCCCAGGCATCTGTGCCATTATCAATTACTTTTAAAACAGCATTACTTGTATTAATACCTGTTTTTGAAGGATTCGTAACAATTTCTGTTGTGATACAGCATACCACCGCATAATTTTGTTGACATTCAAAATTATTTACAATGCTTAAATCTGGAATCACACCAGCACAAGGATCATATGCCGCAAACCTGATGTCATCAATATAATAAACATCTGATGCGGTTCCGTCATTTTGTCCACCGTTGAAAAATAGCACTATTTTTTGATGGTTTGCAGTAGCCTGATCACTAAAATCAAAGACGTACTCTGTCCAGATTCCCGTTTCAGTAATTGCGCCCCAAACTTCTTTAGCTCCTGAAGTTCCTCCTTCTAATTTAGCCAATAAAGGTACTGCCCTCGTTGATAATATTTTAATTCTCAGGTAGTTTTTTGTTGACAAATCTATTGATCCGCCAAAATCAAATACCAAAGCATCCCAGGCATCGGTGCCATTATCTGTTACTTTTAGTACTGAATCACTTGTATTTATGCCACTTGGATCTGGATTTTCAACAATTGAATTGGTTATATATCCTGGAATGGTTGAATTTTGCTGACAATTAAAATCGTTTATAATACTTGGGTCTTTAATTACACCATTACAAGGATCTGTAACTTCCCCAAATTTTAAGTCATCTATATAATAAACATCTTCGCCATTTGTGTCAACTCCTGCATTAAAGAAAAGCACTAATTTTTGATGATTTGCATTGGCCTCACTGCTGAAATCAAATGAATATTCTTTCCATTCTCCAGTAGTTGTAATATTGACATCTTTTTCAATTCCGGCTGATGTGCCGCCTTCCAGTTTTGCTTTTAAAACACCTTCAACTGGTGCAAGCACTTTTATTTTGAAGGTATTGTGCGTGGTTAAATTTATTGGCGCACCAAAATCAATAATTACAGCATCCCATGCCCCTGTTTCATCAACATATTTTCCTGAGAATTTACTACCGTTTATGTTATTTTTGTTAGGTGTTGCGGTAAGTTCTACTTCAGGTACATCCTGATTTTGCTGACAGTCAAAATCATTTATGATATTTAAATCCTCTGCAACACCAGCACAAGGATCTATTGAAGTATCCCATCTTAAATCATCAATATAATATACATCAGCACCACTTGTATCAGCACCAGCATTAAAAAATAACACCAATTTTTGATGATTTTGATTGAACTGACTACTGAAATCGAAAGAATATTCCACCCAATTGGTTGTGTTTGAAATGGTGGCATCAACCTCTATTCCTCCAGAAGTACCACCTTCCAGTTTTGCTTTTAAAGTACCTGCAACATTTGTTTGCACCTTGATTTTAAAAGTGTTTTTTGTTGAAAGATTTATAGGAGCACCATAATCTATAATTAATGCATCCCAAGCACCTGAAGGATCTATGTATTTTCCAACAAATCTACTCGTGTTGAGACCTGACCAATCTGGATTATAAACAGCTTCAACATCTGGAAGAATCATATTATCCTGACATTCAAAATCGTTGATAATGGAAGGATCGGCAGTTTCCGGAGTTTCACATGGTACAGATTCAATTATTGGATAATAAGTGTCTTCGTTGCATGATGCCATACTTATTATCAACAGCATAACAAGCAATAAATTAGTTGGTTTAAATTTGAAAGTTTTCATAAAGTTCTGTTTTTGTTATCGTTAAAACTGCTATTTTGGATTTGATTTATGTATTTATAATTTTTTATTTCAGCGTAAAGGTTGTTTCAAGCAACGATTCACTATTTGTCCCCACAAAAAGTTTAAATTCACCAGCCTCAGCTTTAAAACTCATATCTTTCGTATAAAACGCTAGGTCATCAGAAGTTAGGGTGAAAGTCACTTTTTTAGATTCTTTTGGCATCAGCATTATTTTTTCAAAGCGTTTAAGTTCTTTTAAAGGCAGGGTAACACTCGCTACCATATCCCTCATATAAAGTTGCACAACTTCTTCACCTTTAACAGTTCCGGTGTTTGTAACCTTTACGCTAATGTTTATAGTTTCTTTAAATGCATACGTTTTTTTATCTACAGCGAAATCTGTGTATTTAAATGTAGTGTAACTCAATCCATAGCCAAACGGATAAAGTGGTGAATTGGAAACGTCGAGGTATCTTGAACGGAATTTTTGTTCAGGGCCATTCAATTCATATGGTCTTCCAGTATTTTTTACATTATAATAAATAGGGATTTGGCCAACATTTCTTGGGAAGGTCATAGTTAATTTCCCTGAAGGATTTGCATCTCCAAAAATTAAATCTGCAATGGCATAACCGCCCATTGTTCCAGGGAACCAGGCTTCTAAAATAGCATCCATATTTTCGTTTTCCCATTCCAGTGTTAAAGGTCTTCCGTTCATTAATACCAACACCATCGGTTTGCCTAATTTTTTAATAGCCATTAACAATTCTTTTTGATTTCCTGGTAAGTCAAGATTTGTTCTGCTTGCTGCTTCGCCTGACATTCCTTCGGATTCTCCCATAACCATCACTACCACATCTGCTTTTTTAGCGATGTTTATCGCATTTTGAAAATCGGCAGTATCTTCTGAATTTATTTCACATCCCTGCGCAAACAAAAGATTTGCCTGATTTGTAATTTTTCCTTTGAAACCTTCCAAGACAGTTACCGGTTTTGTATATCGGTCACCAGCTGCAGACCAGGATCCAATAATATTGTATTTGTCATTTGCCAATGGACCAATTAAGGCAACTTTTTTATCTTTGGAAATAGGAAGTGTTTGCTTGCTATTTTTCAAAAGCACGCTCGATTTTCTTGCCATATCTCTTGCCGCCTCAAGGTGTTCGGGCGTCATTAGCAATTCCTTTTCTCTTGTTTCATCACAGTATCGGTAAGGATCTGAAAACAAGCCCAATTTATATTTTAAGGCTAAAATTCTTCTCGCTGCGGTTGTAACCTGTTGTTCTGTCACTTTCCCATCAGCAATTAGCTCTTTTAAATAGTCCATATAAGCACCACCTTGCATATCCATATCCACACCCGCATTTATGGCGATATCAGCTGCTTCCTTATTGTCTTTTGCCACGCCGTGAGGGACTAATTCATTTATGGAGGTGTAATCGGTGACCACAAATCCTTCAAACCCCCATTCATTTCTTAAAATATCTGTCAGCAAGTATTTATTTCCGCTTGCGGGTACGCCATTTACATCATTAAAAGCAGTCATAAAAGTGGAAACCCCAGCATCAACAGTCGCTTTAAAAGGAGGTAAATAAGTGGTTCTTAATTCCCTGTCAGACATATCAACTGTATTGTAATCTCTACCAGCAATGGCGGCACCATAGGCTGCATAATGTTTTGCACAAGCCAAAATGGTATTTGTTGCAAATAAATCGTCTCCCTGAAAAGCTTTCACTCTTGCTTTGGCTATTTCTGAACCCAAATAAACATCTTCTCCCGATCCTTCTGAAACCCTTCCCCAACGCGCATCTCTTGAGATGTCAACCATAGGGGCAAAAGTCCAATGAATTCCTTCTGCGGAAGCTTCTGTAGCTGCAATACGCGCACTATTTTCAATGGCTTTTAAATCCCAGCTTGAAGATTCTCCCAAGGAAATAGGAAAAATTGTACGATGTCCGTGAATCACGTCATAACCGAACAATAGCGGAATACCAAGTCGGGTATTTTCAACAGCGAGCTGTTGTAATTCTCTGGTAAAATCAACCGTGTAAGCATTAAAAATATTGCCAACTTTTCCTGCTTTAATTAAATTTTTATAATTATCGTTAATGGTTGGCCCCGTTTTTTCCCAGTCGGTTGACAAAAGAACCAGTTGCCCAATTTTTTCATCAAGTGTCATCATTTTGGTCAAACTGTCTAAAAAAGATTCCATTTTTGCATCAGATTTAGTTTCAGGAGTGCTGCTTAAATCTTGTTTAGCAACGACCGTCTTTTCTGTACAGCTTATAAATCCAAGCAGTATGGCAAAAAATGGAATGATGATGTATTTAATTTTCATTTTATTTTAAATTTTTAAGCACAAGTAAATCGCAAACAGATTTTCTATTAAAAATGCGGACTTGTAAATTCTAATTTTTTTAATCCTGCCTGCACTTCCGGACTCGACATAAATAAATCCCAAAGCAATCCGGTTCGGTGATTTTCAATCATAATAATTATTGGCCCTTGGTCAATAGCCAAATAATTTGTGGCATACCAATTTTCTGTCTGGTTAAAAGCATCATAAAATCCGTAATCTCCCCATAGTTTTCCATCGAAATTATAATAGAAATTTCGCATTGCTTGCATAGAATATTCTGGCGTATAGGGAAATGATGACAATGCTGCTGTTGGGGAAATAACACCTAAATCATTTGTTGGACTGTGGGCCGAATAACCTTGGTGGTCGTCGCTTGCTGTGAGCCCCCAATTTTCCGCGCCATATCCAACAAATTGTTTCGGATTACTAACACAATATTCTCGATTTATAAGTGTATGACTTACGTTTTGATCCCAATAATTTGCGTATTTATCAGCCAAATTTCTCGGATCTAATCCTAAAAAAGAATAATGCGCAAAAAATAGAGGTCCGCCATAACTTGGTCCCAATGGCAACTTCCATTTTTGATAATACACCGTGCCATTTGTAAATTCATTTCCTTTTGTCCAGCCATTTTGATAAGCAGTTTTGTTTATCGCATGGTTTGTTGATGATGCAGCCAGCACATAGGTTATAAGGGCTTCATCATAGCCTGTTATTTCATGATTTATGGCCCAGCCATAATTTGGAGACCAATGCCAAATCAAGACATCTTTATTATTGGTGTACCAATCCCATTCTACTTCATTCCACAATTGGTTAATTTTAGTCCGAAGTGAATTTTCTAGCGTGTTGTCCTTGTTAAAATATTGGCGAACTGTTAATAAACCCTGAATCAAAAAGGAGGTTTCAACAATATCGCCACCATCATCTGTTGAGAAAAAAGGTCTCACTTTTCCCGTATCTCCATAATACCAATGTGGAAAAGCCCCGTGAAAACGATCAGCTTTTAATAAAAAATCGGTTATTTTATGCAAACGTTCTATGGCTTGATCTCTTGTAATATAATTTCTTTCAACGCCTACAACAATGGCCATTACGCCAAAACCGCTTCCGCCTGTGGTAACAATGTTAGAAGCTTCCCCTCCGTAAGCTTCTACGTTTGATCGCTCTAAGGCCAAACCACTTACAGGATGTGCAAAATCCCAAAAATACTTAAACGTGTTTTTTTGTACCAAATCCATCAACTCGGTATCAGTAAGTTGTTGCGGCAGTGGATCAGTTGGATTTGTGTTGTTTTCACTTCCGGAACAAGATTGTAAGGAGGTGTAAAACAGACAAAAAGCTATTAATGTAAATATGCGGGATGTAAGTTTCATGTGTCTATATCATTTTTTTTAAAGGTCATCTTTCGACTGTGCCCAGCACAAACATGCTGCCTTCCGCAGGCAGGTTCGCTGTCAGTCATTTCGTTGGGTAATACACCTTTTACCATGCTTGTTTCCTAACTTATTAAAGTCAATAATAAAAGGAATGAACCTTTTTAAAATTAAATTTCTATAACCAAAAGACTTTTTACCTAAAATTTGGTTGTCAACATTAAAATAATGCTGTGTGCAACAGTGCAAAAAGTCTTTTGATTAATTTTTTAGTAACCTGGATTTTGTACCAATAATCCTTTACTTAAATCAATTTGGGCTTGTGGTATTGGAAATAGTTCGTGTTTTCCATCCACAAAATTTTTGCCGTGAGCTCTAAGCACTGCGCCTGCCCTTCCTTGACGCACCAAATCGAAATAACGATCGTGTTCAAAGGCAAGTTCTAACCTGCGTTCTTTCCAGATAGCCATTCTATCTACTACAGGAGCGTCTCCTAAACCAGCTCTATGCCTAACTCTATTTAACGGAGTAGCAGCATCACCACCAACTTCTATTGAAGCTTCAGCATTCATTAAAAGCACTTCGGCATATCTTAAGATACGGACGTTTTTATTTGATTCCCAGTCGTTTCCATTAAAAGTTTCTGCAGTTTTGCTCACATAAGCTTTTTGGTTGTACATTGGGTTTGAAACTGTATTCGCTACCAAAAGCCCATCCCATAAGGTTTCCCCTCTAAAAATAATGGTGGCATCCCTTCTGGTATCACCAGCTTCATAGGCATTCGCCAAATCTTGGCTTGGTGTATTAAAACCCCAGCCCCAGCCACCGGCACCACGGGCGCCCTGACTCACAAAATAGCCTTGAACACCTTTGTTGGGCGTTTCGCCTCTTGCCTGAATTTCAAATATAGATTCTATGTTGTTTTCACTGATTTCTTTCCAAATATCCTCATAATTGGTTGTTAAATCATAGCCCATACCCATTACCTGGGTGGTTAAATCTTTTACTTTTTGCCAACGATCTGGGTCTTCCAAATTATACATATGTACTTTTGCCAATAAGGCCAAAGCAGCTCCTTTGGTAGCCCTACCAAGATCTGCAGCACCATATTGTGTTGGTAAGTCGGCAGCAGCATCTGTTAGATCTGCTATAATAAATTCATAAATTTCCTTTCTGGTAACTCTTATGTTTGCGGCATTGATATCATCTTCGTTTTGGATATCAGGCACACTATTAATTAAAGGAACCCCTCCAAACATTCTTGCCAATCTGAAATAGAATAAGCCTCTTAGAAATTTACTTTCCCCAATCAATCTACTTTTAAGGGTTTCATCAATATCTAAATCGGGTAGATATTTAAGCGCTTCATTTGCCCTGGCAATACCTTGATAATTTCCTTCCCAAACTTCATTAAAAGAGATTGTTGTACCAGAAAAATTTAAATTATCCAATAAATCTTTATCACCTCCAGTATCACCGGGATCACTTCCTTTATCTGCATCATCAGTAGTAATGCTACTTACTCCAATCCATGAAAATGAGCTGATATTCCAATCTAACAATTTATTATAGGTTGCATTTACCAATTCTGTTGCAGCCGTTGGGCTTGATAAAGCTTGTTCGGGAGTTTCTGTTGACGGATTTACGTCAAGAAAATCGTTGTCATTACAAGATAAGAAAGCCAAAAGCATCAAACTTGTAATTAATATGTTTATATTTTTTTTCATAAAGCCAAAAATTTAAAAATTTATATTAACGCCTAACATATAAGATGATACTGAAGGGTAAGCATCTAACTCAATTCCAGAACTTCCCATAGGATCTCCATTACCCGGTAATTCAGGTGTAAATCCCGTAAAACTTTTGATGATGAAAGGATTTTGCGCCAATGCATAGATTCTTATTTTCTGAATTTCCTCTAATATTTTAGGTAAGGTATAGCCTAGGGAAATATTATTTATTCTAAAAAAGTCGCCACTTTCTAAAAAGTAGGTGGAAGAAGGGGGAACTGCATTGGATGGTTTCGGATTTTGACTAGAGGTATTTGAAAGAGAAAACGAATTATCAGCAACACGTTGCTCAATATTTTCACCTCCAAAGCGCTGTGCTTTTTTACCATTATATACCATACCACCGGCACTTCCATAGCCATCAATGTTTAAATCCCATTTATTGTAGTTTAATCCAATATTTATACCATAGAAAATATCTGGTTGTGAAGAGCCAAAAAATTGGCGATCCTGATCGGTAATTTGATTGTCCTTATTAAAGTCATTATAAATAAATTCACCGCGTTCATCTATTCCTAATACTTCTAGAAGATAAAAACTACCAACTGGTTCCCCTTCTCTCAATAATTTTGTGTATTCTCCATTACCAATATTTCCCCCTTTTTGTTCAAAGGCAAATTCATTGGTTATTTTTTCCAATTCATTTTTATTTGTGGTTAAATTACCACCAATATTATAATTGAACTTATCATTAATTTTATCTTTCCAGTTTAAAGCGAATTCAAACCCCTTATTTCTAATTTTACCTGCATGGGTAAGCGTTGTGCCACTTGCACCAAAAGCTTGGGGTAAGCTAATCGGTAATATTGCATTTCTGTTTAGGCGGTTGTAATAATCTATTTCTCCGGTAAGACGGTTGTTAAGAAAACCAAACTCAATACCAAAATCAATTTCTTGGGTTACTTCCCAGCTTACATCTTCATCAATAATAGCAGTAATGGTTGAACCTTGTACAATCTCCTGATTTGGACCTAATACATAACTAAGATCATTATTAAAAGTTAGTACATTTAGCGGTATATTTTGGTTCCCCAATTCGCCCCAACTTGCTCTTAATTTTAAATTGTCCAAAAATTCAACATTTTCTAAAAAGCTTTCTTTTGAAATAACCCATCCTAAACCAACAGAGGGAAAATTACCCCAATTTTTATCTTTATTTGCAAATACGCTTGAACCATCTCTTCTAATAGTGGCAGTTACTAAATATTTATGCATATAATCATAACTCATCCTAGCAAAATATGAACGTAATCGCTCTTTATCCGATAATTTGCTATCATCATTATTTAGTTCTTCAGAACCTACATCACCGTTTTGTAGAGAAAATAGGTCTGAATCCTCTGGAACATTATTCCTGCTAATTTTAATCTGATCATCTTGTTTTTCTTCAGAAGTCGTGCCTAACACAATTTTAAAATTATGGGCATCGTCAAAAGTTTTATCATAGGTAAAAAATGCGTCATATACCCAATGGTAATAATCACTTTTACTTGATGTTAAAGTATTTAGGTTGGTTGAATCATAATCTATAACTTCCCTGCTAGGATCACCAGCCAAAAAGGCATCAAGATTATTGACAAAATTATAGGATTTTCCATACCCGCTTTCAATACCAAAACTGGTGTTGAATTTTAAATTATCCATAATTTTATATTCAGCAGTAATATTTCCCTGAATAATTAAATTTTTAATCAACTCATTACTTAAATCAAGCTGAGAAACCGGATTCCCAACGTTGTTATATTGGGCGCCTAAATCATCAAATGGAACCCCATATCTTCCCGCAAATACACCATCAGCATAACGAACTGGAACCAATGGGGATTGTTTGTAGGCGTTTGTGAATGCGCTGTATGGCTTAGGTGTTGAGCGATTTAAAGACAACGAAATATTATGCCCGAATTTTAATTTAGAAGAAATATTATAATCAACCTTATTTCTTAAATTTAACCTTCTGTAATCGTTGCCAATTAAAATTCCTTCTTCTTCATAAAAATTTGCACTAAAAAAAGCCATTGTTTTTTCATTTCCGCCACTTACGGAAATATTATGATTCATAACACTACCTGTTCTGGTAATTTCATCAAACCAATCGGTGTTGTATTGTGGATTTGCAGAAAAACGATTGTATCCGAAAGCGGTGTTAGAAAAGTTTGTATATGATGATGCATCGGCCATATTTACTTTACTTAATACTGTTTTAGCCCCATAATAAGAGGAAACATCCACTTTTATTTTACCTTCTTTACCTGATTTTGTGGTGACCATGACAACACCATTGGCTCCTCTGCTACCATAAATGGCCAATGAAGAAGCATCTTTTAAAATATCCATAGAAACAATGTCTTCACTATTTATATTGTCTATTCTATCTGTAATTATACCATCCACAACATAAATAGGGTCTCGACCTGCCATTACAGTCCCAGTTCCTCTAATCCGCACCACAGGAGAACTTCCAGGAGCACCAGAGCTAATAATTTGAACACCCGAAGCTTTTCCTTGCAAAGATTGGGCGGCCGTTAAAGATGGCTGTTTCAAAAGATCTTCAGATTTAATGCTGGTAATTGAACCGGTTAAATCTCTTTTTTGAACAGAGCCATATCCAATCACAACAACTTCCTCTAAATTCTCGGCGCTGTCTTCAAGCAAAACATTAATAATGTTAGCCGTTCCAACCACAATTTCTTTTGGTTTCATTCCAATATAGCTAAAAACCAATATGTCATTATTAGCAGCATTAATGGCATAATTTCCATCAAAATCAGTTATAACTCCTTTGGTTGTATTTTTTATTAAAACATTTACCGAAGGAATAGGTACTCCATCTGATGAAGTAACTTTACCTGAAACAGTTCTTTCCTGAGCAAAAATTAAGAAAGGAAGGAATAATAAGGCATAAATTATCTTTGTTTTCATTTAAATTAATTTAATGTTAAGTAATTGTTAAAGTTAAAGGGTTTATGCTTTTTTAAAAAAAATATACATACACTTTAGTTACGCCACATTAATTTAAAAAGAGGTTTTTTCTGAAAGACGTATTACTAAGCAGGTTATTTTATCAGTAAATAGCTATATAAATATTTAAATGAAGTAGTAATGACGTAGTATTTAATACTAAAACAACAAGAAAATGCCGTGGTATTAATTAAAATTTTGTAAAAATCCTCGAAGACTGTCTTCTTTTGTGATGCCAAGTTTGATTTTTAGCCTATATCGGTTTGTTTCTACACCCCTAATAGATATATTGAGCAATGGTGCAATTTCTTTGCTGCTCATGTTCATTCTTAAAAAGGCACAAATTTTTAAATCTTTATGGGTTAAGCTTGGAAAGCTGACTTTTAATTTGTTAAAAAATTCTTCATGTACCTGATTGAAATTGTATTCAAAAAGTTCCCACCCATCAACATGTTCAATAGATTTATCTATTTGCTTTATTAATTTTTTAAAAGAATATTGATTGGTAAAATTATTTTTATTCAGCAGTAGCTCATCTTTTAAATGAAGCAATGTTTCATTTTTTTTAACCAAAGACATAGCGGTATTCGCCAACTGTTTACTTTTAAGTTTTATCTCATTCTTAAGGGATTCATTTTTTAGCCTTATAATTTCCTTTTCATTTTCTTGTTTGCGTTCTTCCAATAATTTTTTTTGTGTTTCTTCATACATTAATTGAAGTAATTTTTGTTCCTTCTTAATCTTTCTTTTATGAAAAAAATAAATGATAAAGGCAGTAAGAATAAGTATAAATAGATAAATAATAAATCCTGAAGTGCTTTTATACCAAGGAGATAAAACTGTAAATTCTAAAGATAGAATAGGCGATTTTCCTTTGTTGTAACCAACTGTTCTTATAGATAAATGATAGGTTCCATCAGCAAGATTTGAAAACTCCAAGGTACCGCTTTTAGATTCAGTCCAGGGCGGATTTAAATGCAAACTAGAAAGTTTATATTCAAAATTATGATCTTTTGAAAATGGAGAACTTACGGAAATAGCCATAGAATTGTTGCGAAATGGCAGTGAAATTTCACTTGTATCAAGCGCTATCGCCTTGTTATTAATGGTTATTTTTGAAAGTGTTGGTGTTTTTAAGATTTCCTTTTCTGAAAATTTAGCGGCGTCAATAAACATAAATCCGTCATATAAATTTAGCGCAAAAGTTGAGTCGTTTATTTTTGAAATATTTTCGTAGCCAGTTATCAGCCTTCTTTTGAAGAATTTATTTGGGATTAAAATGTTTTCAGTTTCACTTAAAAATGAACCAAAAGTTATGGAATTTTCAGTTTTATAAGCTATTTCTGGAATATTTTCTTCGGAAATGATGTAACTTTCTTTGCCTATTTTGCTGTTTAATAATTTATAGGGTACAATACTGTCTATTAAGGGTTCATAATTTTGCCAGCCTTTTATGGTATGAAAAGCAATGGTGTTTTTTAGTTTATAAATTCGAACAAAATAATCAGACCAAAGTCCCTTTTTATTATAGTCTTTAATTTCCGTAATTTTCTCATAATTTTTAGCAAACTTAACGCGGTACAATCCTTTGTTTGCGTGGGATATCCATGCGGTATGTTCATCTTCAAAAACTAGAAATCGGGCTGGAATGGTGGTTTTACCCAAGTGCTTTACCTGCCAGTCGCCCTTTACTTTTTTAAAGCTCACCAAACCAGCGTAAGTTCCTTGAACATACGTGTTTTTCTGCTCTGGAACTTTATTGATAACCCAGCCGCCTGTGTAGGCTGAAATGAGTTTTAAGGTATTGTTATTAACCAAATAAGTGCCATTGTTATGCCCACAAAATAAATCGCCATCTATTTCTTTTAAATCCCAAACCTGTCCTTGGGATCCTTCAATAAATTGTAATTTTCCTAAAGTATCAATAAAATATAAACCGGTATTGCTACCAATATAAATGGTGTTTTTATAATTGATGATGTCATATACTGCACCAAGTTTTCCTGAAATATCATTATAAAAATAGTTGGGGGAATTTAAATCAACAAAGGCAATTCCATTATCCAATCCCAACCAAAGTTCATTATTTTCGGAAACAAATTGTCCCAATACGGTGTTGTTTATGAGTCCGATTTCTTTATTTATGTTGAAAAGGACATTGCCTAAATTATCTGTGATATAAATTCCGTTTTTTATCGTTCCAAAAAGCATATTGCCATTGGGCAATTGTGTAAATTTATTGAGCTGGTGTTTTTTAGCAATCTGATTTATTTCGGTTTCCCAAGGAATTAAATTATTATTATCCAACAAAAAGGAGCCTCTAAGTGCCGTATTTATTAGAAATTGATTTTCGTTTTTGGCGGATACTGAAATAATCTTGGCATTTATTAATTTTTCAGAATAAAAGAAAGGTTTCAGCTGTTGATTTTCCAACACAAAAATTCCGTTATCCAAAGTAGCAATATATAATTTGTCATTTATAACATCACAAGACATAATGGTAGCCGATAAATTGTGTGAGGTAATTTTTCCATCTTTGTAAATATGGATGTTTAAAAAAGACCGAAATACAACTGCATCACCAAACAAAACTATTTGCCAATATTCTTCATCTTTAGAAACATTTATTTTCTTGGAGGCGGTAAGCAGAGAAGTATATACCAAAGCGCCTTTGTTGTTTCTTGAGAAATAACCAAATTCCTCATAAGACCCCACGAATATTTTATTTTGATAAACCAATAAAGAACGAATGGTGGTTTTATTGGGCATTTCCCATAGGTTCCAATTTATGCCATCAAACTCAAGGAGTCCATTATTATTAGCAACATATAATTCTCCATCTTCAGCCTTTGCAATGTCCCAATTTTGGTTGCCTGCCTTGTATTCATAAAGCGTATAATTATTTAAATAATGTGCATATTGTGCATGAATAAACTGAGATATCAAAAATGCAAGCAGAATACAAAAGGTAAATTTAGTATGATTAGCGATCCTCATAAATAATTTTAAACGGCATAATTGTGAATGTAAACAAAGCTAGGTAAATATAGAAGAAAAATTAAATTAATCTAGTAAAACAAAACTTTTAGTTAGAAAATACTATACCACTTTTACTTAAAAACATGTATTTATTTTTTAATGCGAATTGGCTATAATTATTTTTGAAGCGAATAACAAACATAAAAGAAGAACTAATTAAGAAAAATTTAACATTCTCAAATAAGGGAAAAAGGATTATAAAACGACATACTAATTAATATTGTTTAATTTTGAAAATTCTTATAAAGAAACTAAGCTTTTAGTATGAAAAAAATATTTTTCCTTTTAGCGTTTTTCACGCTAGTAAACTCAAATTTTGCCCAAATTCACGACCCGGTTAAGTGGTCAACTTCCGTAGAAAAAATTTCAGATTCAGAATACGATTTAATTACCACAGCAACTATTGAAGCAAAATGGCATTTGTATTCGCAAAATGTTCCTGCCGATGGCCCAATACCAACTTCTTTTCTGTATAAGAAAAGTGCTGATTTTGTAATAGTTGGAAAGACTTCAGAAGAAAAAGGCCATACTGTTCATGACGCTGTTTTTGACATGAAAATTAAGTATTTTGAAAACAAGGCCGTTTTTAAACAACGCATTAAAACAAACAATTCAGCAGCTTTTAAAATTATTGGAGAAGTAGAGTTTATGGTATGTGACGATTCAAGTTGCTTGCCTCCAACTGTGATAGATTTGACATTTTTAATTCCAGCAAATAAGGGAACTGCGGTAATTGTGAATACTAATGATAACAAAAAAATTCCTACAACAACAAATGATGACTCAAGTGTTTCTTCAATAAATGTTGATAAAAACGAAGCTGATTCTACAGTAATTGGTGCTGAAAACAAGGAAGTCACAAAGGTAATCGCCGCAAGAAACAGCAATAAAACATCAAATAAAAGCCTGTTAACCATATTTATTATTGCGTTCATTTCAGGATTTGCGGCCTTGTTGACGCCCTGTGTGTTTCCGATGATTCCGATGACAGTGAGTTTCTTTACCAAGCAAAGTAAAAGCAAGGCTGAAGGAATTAAAAATGCCGTTATTTATGGCTTTTCCATTGTGATTATCTATTTGCTTTTAGGTTTGTTGGTTAGTGCTATTTTTGGTGCTGACGCATTGAATGCCTTCTCTACCAATGTTTGGTTTAACCTTATATTCTTTTTATTGCTAATCGTTTTTGCAGTTTCCTTTTTAGGCGCCTTTGAAATTGTGTTGCCAAGTTCTTGGGGCACAAAGGTAGATGCGCAAGCTGATAGAGGCGGTATCATTGGCATATTTTTTATGGCCTTGGCCTTAGCCATTGTTTCGTTTTCTTGTACCGGACCTATTGTTGGAACATTACTGGTTGAAGCTGCCGCAGGAGGAAATCAAGTCGGTCCAATTGTGGGCATGTTAGGTTTTTCATTGGCTTTAGCCATTCCATTTGCTTTGTTTGCCGCTTTTCCGGGTTGGTTAAATTCATTACCAAAATCGGGCGGATGGTTAAATACCGTGAAAGTAGTGTTGGGATTTTTGGAATTGGCTTTGGCCTTTAAGTTTTTATCGAATGCCGATTTGGTGCTACAGCTTCATTGGTTGGAAAGAGAAGTTTTCTTATCAATTTGGATTGCCATATTTTTGGCCTTGGCATTTTATCTTTTTGGAAAAATACAATTGCCGCACGATTCTCCGCTAACCCACATTTCGGTTGGAAGATTAAGTTTGGGATTGCTATCTTTGACATTTGCTATTTATATGATTCCTGGTTTGTGGGGCGCCCCTTTAAATTTAATCAGTGCTTTTCCACCAGCACAACATTATAGTGAATCACCTTATGGAGTTGGGTTTTCTAGAATGAGTACCGGAATGCCTTCAGGCGAAAATATGGAGATACCGGATGGTGCACATTTAATGCCACCGCACAATATTTTATCTTTTAACGATTACGACAAAGGTTTGGCTTATGCCAAAAAAGTAAATAAGCCAGTGATGCTTGATTTTACCGGTCATGCTTGCGTAAATTGCCGAAAAATGGAACAAAATGTTTGGGCAAAAGATGAAATTCTTCCAATTCTTAAAAACGATGTGGTCTTAATTTCATTATATGTGGACGATAAAAGACAGCTTGCCGATGGAGAAGAAATTGATTCCAAATTATATCCGGGGAAAAAGTTAAAATATATTGGACAAAAATGGAGCGAATTCCAAATTATAAAGTTTGGTGCTAACGCACAGCCATTTTATGTTTTGATGGATCATAACGAAGCAAATTTAAATGAACCGGTTGCTTATACGCCAGATGTAGGTGAATATCACAATTGGTTAAAAATCGGAATCGCAAATTTTAAATAGGTATTTTTCAAACAACAAATAAAAACTTATAAACCAATATTTTTTAAATAGGGATGTCAACAAAATCAGCAATCGAAAATCAAAGCCAACCTTCTGAATTAGAATCCTATTTTCAACAATTCAGGAAACATATTGTGGGGATCGACCAAACTTTTGAGTCACCTTACGGAGAAAAGAATATTATTTATACTGATTGGACTGCCAGTGGAAGGCTGTATCGTCCCATAGAAGAAAAATTACTGAATGAATTTGGCCCGTTTGTAGCCAATACACATACAGAAACTTCCATCACAGGATCTGCTATGACCATGGCGTACCACAAAGCACGGTCTATAATTAAAGCCCATGTAAACGCCTCCAAAGAAGATGTTTTAATTACCTCTGGAACAGGAATGACGGGCGTGGTAAATAAGTTTCAGCGTATTTTGGGATTGCGGGTTTCAGAAAATATAAAAAAATATGCAGCAATTCCTGCAGCCATTAAACCCATCGTATTCATAACCCATATGGAACACCATTCCAACCAAACTTCTTGGCTGGAAACCATTGCCGATGTTGAAATTATTCCTTGCCAGGAATCGGGTTTGCTGTGTTTTGACAGTTTTGAAAAACTCCTGATTCAGCATAAAGACAGACCCATTAAAATAGCATCAGTAACAGCTTGTTCCAATGTAACCGGCATCACAACCGATTACCATAAAATTGCAAAAATGATTCATAATTACGGCGGATTGTGTTTTGTGGATTTTGCCTGTTCGGCGCCGTATGTAGAAATAAATATGCACCCGCAAGATGAAGAAGCCTACTTAGATGCTATTTTCTTTTCTCCCCATAAATTTTTAGGAGGTCCGGGATCTCTGGGCGTGTTGATTTTCAACAAAAAATTATACAAAAATATGGTTCCTGACAATCCAGGCGGCGGAACCGTTAATTACACCAATCCTTGGGGAGACCATGATTATATTGATGACATTGAAACTCGTGAAGACGGCGGAACGCCAGGTTTTTTGCAAACCATAAAAATTGCATTGGCCATTCAGCTGAAAGAAAAAATGGGCGTTAAAAATATGTTGGCGCGCGAACATGAACTTATTGATTTGGTGTTTGAAAAACTGGCCAAAATTCCGAATCTTCAATTATTGGCCGGACAGCACAAAGACCGATTGGGCGTTTTTTCTTTTTTTATTGAAAATGAGCATTTTAATTTGGTGGTTAAATTGTTGAATGACCGATTTGGCGTCCAAACCCGTGGAGGTTGCTCTTGCGCAGGAACATATGGACATTTTTTGTTGCATGTTGATCAGCAAACTTCAAGAAGTATTGAAGAAAAAATTAGTGAAGGATGTTTGGCTGAAAGACCGGGATGGATTCGCATGTCCATTCACCCAACAAATACAAATGAAGAAATACTTTATGTTTGCGATAGTATCAAACAAGTTGCGGAAAATATTGAAGAATGGCGCAATGATTATCAATATGATGCCATTAAAAACGAGTTTACGCATAAAACAGCCCAACCAATAGAAAATGAATTGGTAAATAATTGGTTCAAGTAATTGTTATTGGGCAACAAATTTTTCTATATTTGGGCTTAAATAATTAACTGTATTGATGGATAATTTTATGTTCTTTCTTAAAGAAGGTCTTTTTCATGTGCTGGATTGGAATGCCTATGATCACGTGCTTTTTTTGATAGCTTTGGTGGTGGTTTATGATTTTAAAAATTGGAAAAAAATATTGTGGCTCATTACGCTGTTTACTATTGGGCATACCCTTTCTCTTATTTTAGCAGCCTATAAAATAGTGACAATAAGTCAAGACTGGATTGAATTTTTAATTCCAGTTACTATTTTAATTACCGCAGTGGTCAATATATTTTTTGCCAAAAACGCTTCAAAACTGGCCAAAACAAATACCAATTTATTTTTTGCCTTATTTTTTGGATTGATTCACGGACTCGGATTCTCGGGTTATTTTAAAATATTGATTGGTAGTTCAACACAAAAATTAATTCCGTTGTTGGAGTTTGCACTGGGAATTGAACTTGCACAACTGATAGTTGTGTTTGTAATTCTTATTATCGGACTTGTTTTTCAAACCATTTTCCGATTTCCAAAGCGTGACTGGATTTTGATTATCTCATCCATAGTGATTGGGTTGGTGTTACCAATCCTAAAGGCAGCCATATTTTGGTAAAAAATTAACGTAGTGTTTATTAGAATCTTAGTACTTTTGAAACTTCTAAAAAATTTATGAACAAGAAACAATTAAAATACGACCAAGCTTATATGCGAATGGCATTTGAATGGTCGAAATTATCATATTGCGAAAGAAAACAAGTGGGTGCATTAATTGTTAAAGACCGAATGATTATTTCAGACGGTTTTAACGGTACACCAACTGGTTTTGAAAATGCCTGCGAAGATAAAGAAGGAAATACAAAGTGGTATGTGTTGCATGCCGAAGCAAATGCCATATTAAAAGTGGCGGCTTCAACTCAATCCTGCAAAGATTCTACCTTATTTATTACCATGTCGCCGTGCAAAGAATGCAGTAAATTAATACATCAATCTGGAATAAAAAGAGTAGTTTATGCCAATGCTTATAAAGATGAAACAGGCTTGGAATTTTTAGAAAAAGCAGGCGTTGAACTTACTCATCTTAAAAATTTATAATGACAAAAAGTAAAGTTTATTTTCCCTTAATTATTGGTATTGCCATAGCCGCTGGAATATTTATTGGCAGCACTTTTAACTTTAAAAACAAATCGGTTTTATTCAGCACCAATTCAAATGAAGCAAAAATAAAGCGATTGATCAACTACATAAATTATGATTATGTTGATAAAGTAAATACCGACAGTTTGCTTGATGATGCCATTACTACGATGTTGGCAAAATTGGATCCGCATTCCGTTTATATTCCAAAAGATGAATTGCAGCGTGTTACGGAAAGCATGCAAGGAAAATTTGCAGGTATTGGGGTAAGTTTTATTGTGCATGAAGATTCTGTTGCGGTAAGTGGTGTTATTAAAGGCGGGCCTAGCGAAAAAGTAGGAATAAAGTCGGGAGACAGAATTATTATCTCGAATAACGATACTTTGTTTGGAGAAAGTCTACTAAAAAAAGCAGGTGTCACTGAATTTGAACGCGGAACGCTTGAAGGCAACAGAAAAATGAGTGACGCAGTGATGAGAACCCTAAAAGGTGAACCAGAAACCAAAGTGAATGTGGTGGTTTACAGACGCGCCACAAATCAAACACTAAACTTTCCAATTACTCGTGGTGATGTTTCAATCACAAGTGTTTCAGCACATTATATGATTAACAATACCTTAGGATATATTAAAGTTGATCGTTTTGCGAGAACCACTTATCAGGAATTTAAAAAAGCATTGGACGAATTGATTGGAAAAGGAATGACTTCATTGGCGCTAGATTTACGCGGAAATCCGGGGGGCTATATGGACATTGCAAACATGATTATCGATGAATTTTTAGAAGATGGCAAATTAATAGTTTTCACTAAAAATAAAAACGGAGCCGTTGACAAATCATTTTCAACCGATAAAGGCGATTTTGAATACGGTAAAATATTTGTGTTAATCGACCAAAATTCAGCCTCGGCAAGTGAAATTGTTGCAGGGGCACTTCAGGATAACGATAAGGGTACCATTGTTGGCCGTCGCTCTTTTGGGAAAGGATTGGTGCAACAGGAAATGTCTCTGGGCGATGGCTCGGCGGTAAGGCTTACAACCGCAAGGTATTATACGCCTACAGGAAGGTCCATACAAAAACCTTACAACCATTTTGACCAAACAAATTATAACAATGATTATTTAGAAAGAATTCACAATGGGGAACTGCTTTCAAAAGACAGCATTAAAGTAAATGATTCATTAAAATATATAACACCAAAAGGAAAAATAGTTTACGGTGGTGGAGGGATAATTCCCGATGTATTTGTATCCATCGATACTACTGGCACTTTTAGTGCGCGGTTGTATAGCCAATTAAATCCTTTTATATTTAAATACATCGACAACAACAGGAAGGAAATGAATAAATGGGAATTATATGATTTTGTTAATAATTTCGATAAAAACGACAAGATATTCAATCAATATATTAGTGAACTCGATATAAATTATCCAATTCCTCCAGTAGTTAAAGAAGATTTAAAACGCTATTTTAAGGCAATTATGGCCAGAAATCTATTCGATGAAACGGGCTATTTTATAATTACCCAGAAAAAAGATAATATGATTTTAAAAGTGATTGAATTGGATAGTAAAAATCAGTAGCTATTTATCAATTACAACGAACTGGAATTTTAGTCATCTAATGAGTTTAAATTTTGATGAACAATAAAAAAATATATTTTGCTTCCGACCAACATTTTGGCGCACCTACTGTTGAAGCTAGTAAAATACGTGAACAAAAGTTTGTAAATTGGCTTGATTTTATCAAAAAAGATGCAGAAACACTCTTTCTTTTAGGCGATTTATTTGATTTTTGGTTTGAATACTCACAAGTTGTTCCAAAAGGTTTTGTGCGTGTTTTGGGGAAATTAGCCGAATTAAGCGATCAGGGAATAAAAATTCATTTTTTTGTGGGAAACCACGACCTTTGGGTACACAATTATTTTGAAAAAGAACTAAACATTTCCACCTATCACCAGCCAAAGGAATTTCTACTTAAGGGCAAATCGTTTTTTATAGGTCATGGAGATGGCTTAGGGCCAGGAGATAAAGGCTATAAAAGAATGAAAAAGGTTTTTACCCACCCCGTTTCCAAATGGTTTTATAGATGGTTACATCCTGATATAGGAATTCGGTTAGGGCATTATTTGTCGGTACAAAACAAACTAATTTCAGGAGAGGAAGATGTGAAATTTTTGGGAGAAGAAAACGAATGGCTCGTTCAATATGCCAAAATAAAATTAATCGAAAAACATTACGATTATTTTGTATTTGGTCATCGCCATTTACCGCTAGAAATAACACTTTCCGAAAATTCAAAATATATCAATACAGGCGATTGGATTGTCCATTTTACCTATGGGGAATTTGATGGGGACCAAATGATGTTAAAATCTTACTAAACCTCACATTTTGCCTATATTTTTAACCAATTTTTAACAAGTTTTAAGAAAATATTTATGCTATTTGCATAGCCTAAGGGCGTATAATAAAATCACACGAATAAAAACAAAAAATATGATTGAAGATAATAACGTTTCAGTAGATATTAGGGCTATAAATGAAAAAATAGAAAGAGAAAGTGCCTTTGTAGATTTGTTAATGATGGAAATGAATAAAGTGATTGTTGGCCAAAAACATATGGTGGAACGATTGCTTATCGGTTTGCTTGGAAATGGACATATTTTATTGGAAGGTGTTCCCGGATTGGCAAAAACATTGGCGATAAATACCTTAGCAAAAGCAGTTCAGGGCAAGTTCAGTAGAATCCAGTTCACACCTGATTTATTACCTGCCGATGTGATTGGTACGATGATCTACAACATTAAAGTCAATGATTTTTCTATTAAAAAAGGGCCAATTTTTGCAAATTTTGTGTTGGCTGATGAGATTAACCGTGCTCCGGCAAAAGTACAGTCCGCTTTGTTGGAAGCCATGCAAGAACGACAAATTACCATTGGAGACACAACTTTTAAGTTAGAAGAACCATTTTTGGTCATGGCAACCCAAAACCCAATTGAACAAGAAGGAACGTATCCCTTACCAGAAGCGCAAATTGACCGTTTTATGCTAAAAGCAGTGATTCACTATCCAAAATTAGATGAAGAGCAATTAATAATGCGCCAGCATTTAAATGACACATATGGAACTGTTAATGCAGTGGCTTCTATTGACCAAATTATCAGGGCAAGAAAAGCAGCGAGAGAAGTATATATGGATGAGAAAATTGAAAAATACATTCTTGATATTATTTTCGCGACACGTTTCCCTGAAAAATATAATTTATCGGATCTAAAGGGTTTGATAAGCTTTGGAGCTTCTCCCCGCGGAAGCATCAACTTGGCGCTTGCCGCAAAATGCTACGCTTTTATAAAGCGAAGAGGTTATGTAATCCCAGAAGATGTTCGCGCTGTAGTGCACGATGTTTTACGTCACAGAATAGGCATCACTTATGAGGCTGAAGCAGAAAATATTACTTCAGAAGATATTATCAATAAAATTGTTAATGAAGTTGAAGTACCTTAATAGTTAGCAGTTATAGCTTGCTTTGTGTTTAATATTACCGCAGGCTACTGAATACTGCTCCTGAGAACTGCTACTGAATACTACCAACTTAAAGATATGGATACTAAAGAATTACTTAAAAAAGTTCGTAAAATTGAGATTAAGACACGTCGCTTGTCTAATAACATATTTTCTGGCGAATATCACAGTTCGTTCAAAGGACGTGGTATGACTTTTTCTGAAGTTCGACAATACCAATATGGCGACGATATCAGGGCAATTGACTGGAATGTAACTGCACGCTACAATGAGCCTTTTGTAAAGGTTTTTGAAGAGGAAAGAGAATTAACGATGGTGTTAATAGTTGATGTCAGCGGCTCCGAATATTTTGGAACCACACAACAATTTAAACGAGATACCATTACAGAAATTGCGGCAACATTGGCTTTTTCGGCCATTCAAAACAATGACAAGGTTGGATTGCTTTTGTTTTCAGACCAGGTAGAATTGTACATTCCGGCAAAAAAAGGAAAAAGCCACGTATTGCGAATTATCAGGGAACTGATTGAATTTAAGCCAAAAAGCAAAAAAACAGACCTGAATGAAGCGCTTAAGTTTTTTTCAAGTGTGATGAAGAAAAAGGCCATTGTTTTTATCCTGTCAGATTTTATGGATACCCATTACGAACATACGTTAAAAATAGTTGGAAGAAAACATGATGTAACCGGAATCCGGATTTATGACATTCACGAAAGCACAATTCCAAATTTAGGAATGGTGCCTATGCGTGATGCCGAAACAGGAAAAACGATGTTGGTAAATACCGCTTCAAAAAGCGTTAGAAATGGCTATAAAACACATTATTTATCATCAGTAGATTATTTTGAAAAAACCTTTACACATAGCGGTTCTGGAATCATCAGTTCTCAAATTGACGAAAGTTATGTTAAAAAATTATTGGGTTATTTTAAGCGAAAAGGAGCTAAATAGCAAATGAATTTGAATGAATAATAAATGAAACGAGCATTACAAATTTTGATACACAAGGGGATGATTAATGGCGAACCTACCTGCGGCAGGCAGGCAGCATCTGTTACCAATAATAAATAAAATTTAAACAGATGAAAAAACGAATAGTTTATATATTGTTTTTTATTGGTATTATAAGTTTTGCACAGGAAAATCCGGTGTCAGCACTTATAGATACTGCCGCCATAAGAATTGGTGAGCAAATTCAATATAAAATATCGGTAAATAAAACCGGCAGGGTAATTTTTCCAAAATTACAGTTAGACAGTTTGGGAAAAGTGGAGTTGGTGGAATCGTTGCCCGTGGACACTTTAAAAGACACGTACGAAAAAAAATATGTGCTAACAAGTTTCGACAGCGGGAGTTATATCATACCAAAACAACAAGTGCTTATAAACAACAAAGCTTTTTTTACAGATTCATTGTTAGTGAGTGTGGCCACGGTTAAAGTAGACACCTTAAAACAGCAAATGTTTCCCATAAAAGCCATTAAAAGCGAACCTAAAACATTTGATGATTATAAACCATTGCTTTGGTGGATTTTGCTGATTTTAGCAATAATTGCAACAGCTTTGTATTTCATCTTAAGAAAGAAAGAGAAAAAGGAAGTGCCAATAATAATTGTTGCGCCAATACAGGAGGCTTTGCAGCGATTAAAGGAATTAGACGAAAAACAATTGCTTCAGCAAAACAAGATAAAAACATATTATACAGAACTTACGGATATTGTAAGAACATATATAGAAAAAGACATTTATATTCCTGCTTTGGAATCGACCACAAATGAATTGATAGATACCATTAATGATTTTAATGAGTCGAGCAAATTAGGAATATCAAAAGAAACAATTCGAGAATTGAAAGAGGTTTTGGAAAGTGCCGATATGGTAAAATTTGCAAAATCTAAACCAATTGTTGAAGAAATAAAAGCGCACAGAAATTTATCTGAACGCATTTTACAAAATTTAAAACCGGCAAAAGAAACAAAAAATGAAGTGGAATAATTTTGAATTTTTACATCCGCAGTTTTTTTGGTTATTGGTGCTTTTGCCATTGTTGGCTATTTGGTATTTTTTAATCAGAAAAGGCGACAGTGCAACATTAACTATTTCTAGCACAAAAGGATTTGAAGCAAAATCTTCAATTTGGTCGAAATTAAAACCTTTGCTCTATGTTCTAAGACTGTTGGCAATCGCTTTGTTAATTATTGCAATGGCCCGTCCCAGAACAGTTGAGATGAGTAAGAACACCAAAACAAACAAAGGAATTGATATAGTGATGGCCATTGACGTATCGGCAAGTATGTTGGCGCGTGATTTAAAACCAAACCGATTGGAAGCCTTAAAGGCTGTAGCCATGGAATTTGTGAATCAACGTCCGAATGATAGAATAGGAATTGTGGTGTACGCAGGCGAAAGTTTTACCCAAACGCCTATTACCAGCGATAAAAGAATTGTTTTGAGCACGCTTTCTGAACTTAAATGGGGAGAACTTGATGGCGGAACAGCCATTGGAATGGGATTGGGATCGGCGGTAAACCGATTAAAAGAAAGCAAAGCCATAAGTAAAGTAATTATTTTATTGACCGATGGCGTTAACAATACCGGATTTGTTGATCCTAAAACAGCCACAGAATTGGCCGTTGGCCAAGGCATAAAAGTTTATACAATTGGTATTGGCACAAATGGAATGGCGCCATTTCCTTATGCAAAAGACCCAACATCAGGTGAGATATTATTTAGGACTGCTGTAGTGGAAATTGACGAGTTATTATTGAAATACATCGCGCAGCAAACAGGAGGAATTTATTTTAGAGCAACAGACAACACAAAGTTAAAAGCAATTTATAACGAAATTAATAAGCTTGAAAAAACAGAAGTAGAAGAGTTTAAGTATTACAATTATGAGGAAAAATACAGATTCTTGGTTTTATTGGCGGGCTTGCTTTTGTTAATAGAATTTGCATTAAAGAATACTGTTTTTAGAAGTTTTATATAAATTGTTGAGTTGTTTAGCCGTATAATCGTGTAAACGTTATAAGAAACTTGATAAAGTAAAATTAATCGAACTAATAAATAAAAGAATAATAATTAAATCCTAAAAAATGTACTTATACTCATTTGAAAAATTAGAAGTTTGGAAGGAATCAATAAAATTGGTTAAGACGGTTTATGTTTTGACAAATAATTTCCCTGAAAATGAGAAGTTTGGTTTGGTTAGCCAATTGCGCAGAGCAACAATTTCTATTTCTTCAAATTTAGCTGAAGGAACATCAAGAAGCACAAATAAAGATAAAGCACATTTTACAACGATGGCTTTTAGTTCATTAATGGAAGTTTTAAATCAATTAATCCTAGCAAAGGAACTTAATTTTATTGCTGAAAAAGATTATGATAAGGTAAGAGAAGACATTAATAAAATATCAAATATGTTAAACGCTTTTAAGAAAATCACAATTAAACAATTAAACGAATAAACATTAAAAAAAATGTATCAAATAGAGGAACCGACATATTTTTATTATTTGGCAATTATCCCCGCAATAATTGTGCTGTTTCTTTTGGTGCTTTGGTGGAAATCACGCATTCAAAAGCGATTTGCAGATCACAAATTAATAAAAAAATTAAGTCCGGAAAAATCAACCTTTAAATCGTTTTTAAAGTTATTTGTTTTTTGTTTTGCCCTGTTCTTTTTAATTATATCATTGGCAAACCCTAAAATGGGAACAAAATTAGAAACAGTTAAACGCGAAGGTGTTGATATTGTTTTTGCTTTGGATGTTTCAAAAAGTATGGAGGCCGAAGATATTGCGCCAAACCGGTTGGAAAAAGCCAAGCAAATTATCACAAAAGTGATAGAAAACTTGGGAAGCGACCGCATAGGAATTATTATTTATGCAGGAAGTTCGTATCCGCTGCTTCCAATCACAACGGATTATGCCGCGGCAAAGATGTTTTTGCAAAATGCAAACACAGAGATGGTTTCCAATCAAGGAACAGCTATAAATGACGCAATTGATCGCGCACTTTCTTATTATGACAATGATGAGCAAACCAACCGATTTCTTGTGATAGTTTCAGATGGTGAAGACCACGAAGAAAACACCATGGAATTGGCTAAAGAAGCTGCGGAAAAAGGAATAAAAATTTATACTGTGGGCATTGGAACTGCAAAAGGAGGCCCTATTCCAATTAGGGAGAACGGAAGGGTTGTTGCTTATAAAAAGAACAATAAAGGAGCGGTGGTTGTCACCCAAATGAATGAACAAGTTTTAAGGGATATTGCCATCGCTGGAAAAGGAAAATACATAAATGGAAATAAAACGCAGGAAACCATTGAAATTATTAAAGAAGTTTTGAAAAAAGCCGAAAAAAACGAGTTTGAGACCAAACAATTTTCAGATTATGAAGATCAGTTTCAGTGGTTTGTGGGCATTGGTTTATTGTTGTTAATTATTGACGTAATATTACTTGAAAAGAAAACAAAATGGATTCAAAAACTAAATTTATTTAATGAAAAGAGCCTCACAGCTGATGATACAAAAAGGAATGACTAATGGCGAATAGCAGCTGTACCAACAAAAAAATAAAATATAAACAGATGAAACGAGCCATAACAAATTCTGATACACAGCAGAATGATAAATGGCGACTGCATCTGTATAAATAAAAAATAAAATATAAAGAGATGAAAAATAGCATTTTCATATTATTATTAAGTGTTACATCTTTAGTGTTTTCCCAGCAAAAAGATTCAAAAGATTTGGAACGTGAAGCAAGAAAGGATGTAAGAGAAGGAAACGTATTATACAATCAGCTAAAATTTGAAGAGGCTGAAATTGCGTATAAAAAGGCTTTGGACAAAAATCCGAATTATGGTAAAGCATCTTATAATTTGGGAAACACCATTTACCAGCAAAACAAAAATAAAGAAGCAGTTTTTCAATATGATTTGGCTGAAAAAATAGCGCCGGACAAAATGAGCAAAGCCGAGATATTTCATAATATGGGGAATTCCTTTATGAAAGAAAAACAATACGATAAAGCCGTGGCTGCTTATAAAAATTCTATGCGCAATAATTCCAAAGATGAAGAAACACGCTATAATTTGGCCATGGCGCAAGAATTATTGAAAAATCAGCAAAACCAAGACAATAAAGATAATAAGGACGACAACAAAGACAATAAAAACAAAGACCAAAAGGACAAAGAAGGCGGAGACAAAGATAAAAAGGACGAAAAGGACAAAGAACAGGACAAGGGGAAAGACAAAGAAGATGATAAAGGCGACCCTAAAAAGGACAAAGATGACCCTCAAAATCAAAATCAGAAACCTAGGCCTAATCAGTTGTCGCCTGAACAAATGAAACAATTGCTTGAGGCAATGAATAATGAAGAAAATAAAACACAAAAAAAATTAAATGCCCAAAAAGCAAGAGGGCGAAAAATTAAACAAGAAAAGGATTGGTAAAAAAATGAAAAGTGCAAAGTTTTACATAGTTACCATTTTAATGTTGGCTTCCCAAGCAATTTTGGCTCAGATGGAGTTTAAAACCTCTGTGAGCAAAACTAGTTTGGGCTTGAACCAGCGCTTTAGAATTGAGTTTTCTGTTGATAAACAAGGAGCAGATAATTTTAAACCACCTTCATTTGCCGATTTTAAAGTTGTGGGCGGCCCAAGTTCATCCGTAAGCCAATCATGGATTAATGGAAAAGCAAGCTATTCTCAAACTTATATCTATATACTTGAGCCAAAAAATGAGGGTGAATTTATTATTGAACCCGCTTCTATAGAGTATGAAAATGAAATTGTGAAATCTAACGCTGTTAAATTAACAGTATCAAAATCCATAGAAGTTCCTAAAGACCCTAATAACCCTGAATATGTTGCACAGCAAAACATACATTTGGTGGCAGAAGTGTCTAATTTAAATCCGTATGTGGGTGAAGGTATTTATGTGGTTTATAAACTATTTGTAAGTCAAAATATCAGTGTAAACGATTGGCGTGTAAGTGAATCTCCGCAGTACAACGGTTTTTGGAACCAAGATATTGAAGTTACAGATATCAATGTTCAAAATGGGAAATATAATGGCGAGGATTATCGGTTTTTGGTTCTTAAAAGAGCCGTACTAATTCCTCAACGATCTGGAGAATTAATTATCGAACCTATGAAAATGGACTTTTCAGTGGGTATTCCAACTGGAAGAGGCGATTTTTTTGGAAATATGATTACCAGAAATATTAGTTATTCCACAGAATCAGCCATTCGAAATGTAAGGGTGAAAGCTTTACCTACAGAAGGAAAGCCAGATGATTTTTCTGGAGCGGTAGGCGAATTTGAATTCAGTGTTTTGGCCGATAAAAATGTATTAAAAGCCAATGATGCAGCACAAATAAAAGTTGAAGTAAAAGGAAGCGGTAATTTAAAATTATTTGAAATCCCTAAAATAATCACTCCGGTTGAATTGGAAGCTTATACCCCAGAACACAAAGAAGAGGTAATCACTTCTTTAAGTGGTTTGCGGGGCGCTATTTCAGATACTTACACGGTTGTACCACAGTTTAAGGGGAAATATAAAATTCCGGAAGTTACATTTTCTTATTTCAATCCAAAAGATAAAAAATACCACACCATATTGGCAAAAGCCGTTTTTGTGGAGGTTACCGATGGTAAAGAATTGGTTTCAACTGGCAATGACAGTGCCGGAACACTCAAAAAAAATGTAGTGTCTAGTGGAAATAATTTTAAATTTATTGCCCTTGAAACAAATCTAAAACCAGCCATAAAAAAGGATTTCCTACATTCAACCGAATTTTATTTATTGTTGTTGCTTCCATTTTTAGCCATTCCAATTGGCATACTTATAGGTAAAAAACGCGCAAAACGCGCAGGGGATATCTTTGGAAATAAAATTCGAAATGCCAACAGATTGGCCCGTAAATATTTGTCGGAAGCCAAAAAACAATTGGGAAAAAAAGAAGCTTTCTACATTGCTTTGGAAAAAGCGCTTCACAACTTTTTAAAAGCAAAACTTCAGATAGAAACCTCTGAAATTTCAAAAGAAAAAATTTCGGAATTGTTACAGGAAAAAGGGGTAGATAATAATACAATCAAACAATTTATAACAGTTTTAAACGACTGTGATTTTGCAAGGTACACGCCTACAACAGATGTTATGATGAAGAATGAGTATGATAAAACAGTGAAAATATTAACCGAAATTGATAAACAGCTGTAATATGAAGAACAGATTTGCTTTTATAATAGTGTTATTTTTTGGGTACATTTCTTTTGCGCAAACCTCAAGCGAATTATTTTCGAAGGCAAATACTTTTTACAAAAATGGACAGTATTCCAAAGCCACTGAACTGTATTTAAACATTGAAAAAAGTGGCCTGGAATCGGAAGAATTATTTTTTAATTTAGGCAATAGTTATTATAAATTGAACAAAGTGGCGCCTTCCATTTATTATTATGAAAAGACCCTAAAACTAAATCCAATGCACCTAGACGCTGCAAATAACTTGGCTTTTGCAAAACGTATGACCATTGATATTATTGAAGATTTGCCTAAAACATTTTTACAGCGATTTTCTTCAAATGTGATTCAAAAATTAACTTACAATACCTGGGCAATTATAGCAGTTACAGCTTCATTTTTAACGGCTATTCTATTTTTGCTCTATTATTTTTCGGAGACTCCAAAAAGAAAAATATTTTATTTTAACACCACCATTTTTGCCGTTTTTGCGATGACAGTTACGGTAATTTTCGCATACAGCAACTATGAAACCACCCAAAAAAGTAGTTATGCTATTATTTTTTCTTTAAAAAGTGAGATAAAAAACGCCCCGTCTTTAGATGGCGAAGTCGTTTTTGAACTTCATGAAGGAACCAAAGTGACTGTTTTGGATGAGTTATCCAACTGGAAAAAAATAAAGATTGCTGACGGTAAAACTGGCTGGATAAATGCCGCAGATATCAAAGAGATCTAGACCTATTTTAGAAGAAACAATTCATCAATTTTTTCTTTCAAGTGTTGTCCGTGAATATTTACGGCAATAATTTTTCCAGAACCATCAATCAAAAAATTTGTGGGTAAAGATGTAATTCCATATTCTATAGAAACAGGCGTTTTGAAACCTTCAACCGTTGAAACATTTGTCCATATTCTTTTGTCTTTTTCAATAGCATTTAACCAATTTTCACGTTTGGAGTCAAGAGAAATTCCATAAATTTCAAATCCCTTGGCTTGGTACGTATTGTATAAAGCATAAAGCAATTTACTTTCCGTTCTGCACGGCGGACACCAACTTGCCCAAAAATCAACTAAAGTGTATTTTGCGCGAATGCTGTTAAGAGATATCAACTCATTTGATGAAGAAGGCATTTCGATTCCTGAAATAGTTCCCCCAATACTTGTTTTTTCTAGTAGGAATAATTTCTCTTTCAACTTTTGGGTAATTTTTAAGGCAGGATTTTTTTCTTCAAATTCAGCTACCAGTTTTTGTAAAAAAGGCAGATTGCCTTCACCATTCCATCTGATGGATGTTGGGTAAATAGCAATGGAAGTTTCCATTTTTTCCTTCACAAAAGTCATTAATTCATTTAAATGCTTTTTATAGTTTTCAACTTCAACCTCCCTTAATTCGGCAATTTTATCTTCGTTTGCGCTATCGTTTTGCAAGGTTTTAATTTCTTTTCTAATGGAAGTTACCAATCGGTCTAAAGATTCAATTCTAAAAGCTTCATAAGCATTTAACAAATCGGTATCAGCAGAACCGTTGATTTCTAAATCATCCAATGAATTTCCTTTTACATTAATATCTTGGCCTTTATCAATGGCAAGGTTAATTGTTTTTATTCCGTCAAAAGTAAGGGTGTAAATACCTGGTTCTAAATAAAAATCCGACTTAAATTCACCTAAAGCAGTCACTTTTATTGTGTCAACAACTGTTAGGATATTTTGCTGAATATCATCAACTACAGAAAGGACAATGAATTTTTCCTTTAAATTTGATACATTTCCTTCAATGGTAAAAGAAGGTTTTTTTTCCGAAGAGCAACTAATAAATAGGATTGTAAATAAGGATAAAATAAAAAAGTGACGGATATTATTCAACATAAATGAAATAGATTTTAAAAGTGGACGTATAAAATTAAAATTCTTACAAAAAATTAGTCAAAAAAGCCACTTTCTTCTTTCAGTTCTTCAACTTTTACAACATCAGGAAAGATATTTGGCGCCAAATTTTTAAGTGGTTCATATAAAACAGTATTTTCTTGTTGTTCTGCGGATAAAAATGGAATCTTATCATTTAACTTGCTAAATATTAGTAAAATAACACTTAGTCCAAGCCCAATTTTTAAGGCGCCGAAAATACCACCTAGCAATTTATTTAGGATGCCCAAACTCGCAAAATCAGCCATCTTTGTAAACAATTTTGCTGTCAATGTAATTATCAATATGATAATAATAAAAGTAATGGCGAATGAAACTAATATAATGTATTTTTCTTCCCATGTGACACTTGGAATCAGCAAATCTTTGATAAAATGGGAGAAATGCATGGCGCCATAAATTCCTGCAATTAAGGCAATAAATGAAGCGATTTCAAGAAATAAACCTTTAAACAAGCCTCGTATAAAACCAAATAACAAAAGCGCAGTGATGATGATATCAAATGTATTCATAGGATGATTTTTGTAAATATACATGAATCGATTTGTATATTTGCAAACTAACTAAAGAATCGAAATGTCAAGAGATAAAAATTTAAAAGAAGATTGGGAGCGAGTCCTCAACATATTGTCAGCTACTTTTAGCGAGGGGGAAGTCCTAAATTTAGATGCCATTATTTATTTAATAGGCGTTCAGGAATTGGGGCAAGGTGCCAAAGAATTTAAAAAAGATGAAAAATTAAATTTAATGCACATTGCAATTTGTCGATTGCTAGAGCCTTTTGGATACTACGAATTTGACTTTTTTGACAATGACGGCTGGCCACATTATAAAATTTTGGAGGAATTGCCGCCATTAAAGTCGGGGGAGCAAACCGTGCTTATGAAAGAGGCAATTGTGTTGTATTTTAGAAAAAATGAACTGATTTAGTTTACTGCCAATTTTCGAATTATTTTTGACAGCAATTTAGGGAATAACCGCTTTATATAAACAGCTAATTTTTCTTTAAATCCGCCTATATAAACTTCCTGTTTCTCTTGTCTAACCGCTTTTAATAATTTTTCGGCAAACACTTCGGGCATCAATCCTTTTTTGGTGGCACTGTCCATTTTATTATAACGAGTTCCATCGGCAGTTAATGCATTTAAAGACACATTGGTTTGCACAAATCCCGGACAAACTAGCGTTACTTTAATATTGTGTTGGTAAACTTCAGCTCGTAAACTGTCGAAAAACCCATGCAAGGCGTGTTTTGAAGCGGCGTAGGAAGAACGCAAGGGTGTACCAATTTTCCCAACAATGCTGGTAATAACCACAAAATAACCGCTATTTTTTTCAATAAAATGAGGCAAAAGCGCCTTAGTCAAGGCCACAGTTCCCAAATAATTCACATCCATAATACGTTTATCTACTGCCATTGAAGTGTCTTTTACAAGCGACCGCTGACTAATACCGCCGTTATTGAACAATATATCAACACCACCAAATAATAACAAAGCTTCCTCAACTTTTGCTGCTAAACTAGTATGATTTTCCAAATCGAGAGGCAAAACCATCACATTTTCAGGATGTTCACAAGCATTTTTTACGGCATGTAATTCCTTTTCATTGCGCGAGGAAAGAATTAATTTTGGTTTTTGTTTTGAAAGTGTAATAGCCAGAGATTTTCCAATGCCCGATGACGCACCAGTTATCCAAATTATTTTATGGTCAAAATTCATGAGTTTAAGTTTATTAAATCATAAAAATAGTTACTTTTGGCTTGATTAATGAACGATACCAATTAAACATTCAAATGTCGCATAAAATTTGTTTCTTTATAGCTCATTTGTCGTCATAAAATGAAACTGTAGCTAAGGCTATGCTTAAACTTTATTTCTAAACTGAACTAAAAAAATTCAAATTTTTAATACAACATTTACCCTTCGGCTAGGCTCAGGGTAAAAAAATTCAATGGGTATAAATAAATCAAAAAAAGAAGATGTTTAAAAAATTATTGATTGCGTTTTTATTTATTTCTGCGGGTGTTCAAAGTCAGCACACAATTACCGGAACGATGAGTCCGAAAAACGATTTGTTAACCCGGGTCATTTTATATCAGTTAAAAGGAGCCAAGCAAATATATATCTCAAATTCGAAAATAGACATTGACCAGTTTAAATTGGAAATTCCACAGGGAGCTGAAACAGGAATGTACCGATTATCGTTTAATCCTGAAGTTTTAGGTTTTGTTGATTTTCTTTTTACCCAAGAAAATATTTCACTGAAATTGAATCCGCTCAACGTTTCAAATCCCATAGAATTTTTAACTTCTGAAGAAAATAAAACCTACGCCGATTATTTGATTGAAACAATGAAGTTACAACACAAATTAGATTCTTTGCAAATTGTCTTTTTTAGCTTGAAGGACAAAAAGCAAGATGAACTTACAATTGATTTGTATGTAAAAACCTTAAATGATTATACCATTATCCAAAATCAATATGAGGAAAAAACAGAAGGTAAATTGTCAAATCATTTTATAAAAGCAACCCGTAAATATTTTGCGTCAACGCTTTTTGTTTCACCGCAAGAATATTTAAACAGCGTAAAAAAGCACTATTTTGATTTTATAAATTTTGAAGAAGAAGCCTTGAAAAATGCAACATATTTTAGTGAAAAGGCCATTGAATATGTATTTTATCTAAATGCTTCTGATGATATTCAAGTTCAAAATTCCTTATATAAAAATGCCATAGGTGAAATATTGCAGAAGGTTGGCGAAAACAATGAGGTAAAAAGCGATATTTTAATTTCCCTGATTTACGCGTTTGAGCAATTTGAAAATTTAGTGATGGCAGGTTATTTGCTTGATGAATTTTACAGCAAATTGCCTGCAAATTTTATAGATAAAGCGCTTGTTGACGAAATGCAATCAAAAATAAAATTGGCTATTGGCAATACGGCGCCCGAAATTACTTGGGAAGAAAAAGGCGTTGATAAGAAATTAAGTGAATTAAAAGGCGCTGAAAGGTATGTGTTGGTTTTTTGGAGCACCACCTGTTCACATTGTTTGCAGGAAATCCCGAAATTATATGAATTTACAAATGGAGGGACCAAAACTCACGTGGTTGCGGTGGCTTTGGAAGATAATAAATTGGACTTTTCGCAGTATGCCTCAAAATTCACAAAGTGGACGAATATTTTAGGATTGAAAAAATGGGAAAATAACATCGCAAAAGAATATAACATCATTTCGACCCCCACCTATTTTGTACTTGATACGGACAAAAAAATTATTGCAAAACCAGAATATTTGGAAGATGTAAAGGTTTATATCGAAAATTAAAAGTGGAAAAAGGCATCTTCAAGATGCTCAAGGGTAAGTTTGTTTTGATTGATGATGATGGCAATAATGTCAAATCTAACTTCCACATCCAAATCTTTTGAAACCACATATTCATTCACGGCTTCTACCAGCATTTTAATTTTTTTGGGACTTACAAAATCTTGCGGGTTTCCTATATAATCCGATGAACGCGTTTTCACTTCAATTATGGCCAAAACTTCATTTTTTCTGGCGATGATGTCAATTTCTGATTTTTTATAACGCCAGTTGCGTTCAACAATTTCATAACCGTTTTTTTCGAGTTCTTCCACGGCAAGATCTTCGCCTAATTCTCCTAATTCGTTGTGTTTAGCCATTTTTTTAAATTTCTTGCGCCCATTGCGCTTTTCTTTACGTTTATTTGATTTTATCAAAGATGATAATTTGATAATTCGGCATCAATAAATTATGCGATTTAACCGCAAAGTTCGCAAAGTTTTTTCGCAAAGCACGCGATGTGTTGCTTATTGGTTTAAAATTTCTCGCATCCTATGCGCTTTTCTTTGCGTTTATTTGATTTTATCAAAGATGACAATTTGATAATTCGGCATC